>NZ_JBYCZP010000001.1:0-941133 GCF_057586295.1 Rhizobium sp. SRI_017
CTACATCCTCGGCCATCGCCGTGACGGTGTCGAAGCGAAGATCCCGCTGATGCGCTGCTCGATCGGCGTGATGGAACTGCCTGCGGGCGTCGTCGTCAGCGATATCGACCGCATCAGCAGCGAAATCGCCCATGTGAAGGCACTCGCCAAGAAGAGCACCGCGGGGTTGAGCGTCACCCGCTTCGGCGACGCTCTTGCCGCTGTCGCCTGATGATCCCGCAGGCTTTCATTCGTCGCTGAACCGGCCTATCTCTCCGAACATGCAATCCGGAGACTGCCATGGCCCTTCCCTCAGAAATGCGTTTCATCGATCTGCCGCAACCGGGCGGTCCCGAGGCCATGACGCTCGCGACCGGGCCTCTGCCCGAGGTAAGGCCGGGTGATCTCCTGATCCGCGTCGAGGCATCAGGCGTCAATCGCCCGGATGTCGCCCAGCGCTCGGGCAGCTATCCGCCACCGCCAGGCGCGAGCCCGATTCTCGGCCTCGAAGTCGCCGGCGAAGTGGTGGCCGTCGGCGAGGGCGCACAGGGTTTCTCCATCGGCGACAAGGTCTGCGCGCTCGCCAATGGCGGCGGCTATGCCGAATATTGCACCGTGCCCGCTACCCAGACCCTGCCCTGGCCGAAGGACTATGATGCGATCCGCGCCGCAGCCCTGCCCGAGACCTTCTTCACCGTCTGGGCCAATCTTTTCATGATGGCCGGCCTGAAAGCCGGCGAGACAGTGCTGATCCACGGCGGCTCCAGCGGCATCGGCACGACCGCGATCCAGCTCGCCAAGGCGATCGGCGCGACGGTCTTCACCACCGTCGGCAATGAGGAGAAGGCCGAAGCCTGCCGCAAGCTCGGCGCCGCCAGGGCCATCAACTACAAGACCGAAGATTTCGCCGCCGTCATTAAGACTGAGACCAAGGGCGGCGTCGACGTGATCCTCGACATGATCGCCGCCGCCTATTTTGAGAAGAACCTCGCGTCCCTGGCGAAGGACGGCCGGCTTTCGATCATCTCCCTCCTCGGCGGAGCCATCGCGGAAAAGGCCAATCTCGCGCCGATCATGGTCAAGCGCCTGCACCTCATGGGCTCGACCATGCGGCCGCGCTCCGCCGCCGAAAAGCAGGAAATCCGCGACCAACTGCGGGAGCGAGTCTGGCCGCTCATGGAGGCTGGCAAGGTCGCGCCGGTCATCTACAAGATGTTCGATTTCGAGGAGGTCGTCGACGCGCACCGACTGATGGAATCGAGCGACCATATCGGCAAGATCATGCTGAAGGTTGCTTAGCGAATCTTGTTTCCAGATTGGGAACATGCTATTTGAGAGTGAATGCATGTAATCGCCAAATCGGCCCTGGTGGAATTCTGGGATCGGCAGCCAGCCGGCGCTCCTCGGAGTTCGGCAAAGGCAGCGATGATGGAGTGGTATACGACCGCCTCGGATGCGAACTGGAAAGATTTCGCCGAACTCAAGAAGACCTTCAACTCTGCTGATTACGTGGCCGATGGGAAGGTCGTGTTCGACATAGGCGGCAACAAGTATCGCCTCGTGGGCCTGATCGGCTTTAGAACGAAACGCGTCTTCGTTCTCTTCGTCGGAACCCACGCGGAATATGATCGGATAAACGTTGCAGACCTGTAGGAAGCCCAATGCTTGATCTTTCTGTCCTCCGGACGTTACAGAGCGAAGAAGAATATCGAGCGGCATTGAAAGCCGTGCGGCCGTACTTCGAGAAAGAACCCGCCGCCGGCACGCCCGAGGCCGGGCATTTCGACGCATTGGTGCTGCTCATCGAGCAATATGAATCACGGCACTATGAAATCCCACGCGCGGCTCCGGTCGATGTGTTGAAGTCGGTGATGGTCGCCAATAACTACAGCCGCGCCGATCTCGTCGAGATCGTCGGTTCAAAATCCCGTGCGGCGGACCTTCTCAATGGTCGACGGGAAATCAATCTCGACCAGATCCGCAAGATTAGCCGCGCCTGGGGCATCCCGGCTGGCGCGCTCGTGGGAGTGACAGCGGCCTGAATTCTACAATTTCCGCTGTCACTCGGGGCAGCAGCTCAACACGCCTCTCCCCGACCGCATTGTCACCAGGGCTGTTATCGTGTACCCAGCCGGGAGATCCCATTTCCCCACGAGAACGAAGATAGATGCCTGGTTTTGACCTGATCCTTTTCGATTGCGACGGCGTGCTCGTCGATTCCGAGATCATCGCCGCCGAAGTGGAATCGAAGCTGCTGCGCGATTCCGGCTTCGATATCACCGCGGAAGACATGTGCATCCGGTTCGCCGGCATGGACTGGAAGAGCATCCTGCTGACGATCGAGCAGGAGGCCGACATTCCGATCTCGGCCCAGCTTCTCGACAAGTCGGAGAAGCTGCTCGACGCAGCTTTGGCCCGCCGCGTCAAGATGATCGAAGGCGTGCCCTTCGCACTGTCGAAGCTGCGCGAGCAGCGCTGCATCTGCTCGAATTCCTCGACGCCGCGGCTCGACCTGATGCTGACCAAGGTCGGCCTCAAGCCGTTCTTCGAAGGCCATATCTATTCCGCCAAGGATCTCGGTCCCGACCGGACAAAGCCGCGCCCCGACATCTATATCCATGGCGCCAAGCAGTTCGACGCCGATCCTTCGCGCTGCCTGGTCATCGAGGATTCGGTGCATGGCGTGCATGCGGCCCGCGCGGCCGGGATGCGGGTGATCGGCTTCACGGGCGGCAGCCACACCTATCCCACCCATGCCGACCGGCTGATCGACGCCGGCGCCGAAACGGTGATCGCGCGCATGGTGGAACTTCCGCAGATGGTCGAAGCGCTGAAGAGCTTTAACGAGCTGGTGTAATTGGGATTTACCCCTCACCAAGCGCGCCCAGGCATTCGACCTCTGGTCTCATGCGGGCTTGCTATCCTCTCCCACAAGGGGAGAGGTAGGGTGCCGAACGCTCTGCCCCGGTTGAGGCGAAGCTCTGCCGCGGTTACCTCTCCCCTTGTGGGAGAGGATACGAAGGCCCGGTGAGCAAAGCGAACCGTTGGCCGAAGTTGGTGAGGGGTCAGTCCCACAGCCGCGGGGTGCCACCCCTCACTTCGTATTATACGGACCCTCGTCGATCCCAGCATAGAGCCGGGTCATCGTGCCGATATTGGCCAGCACCACATTGTCCTTGGTGAAGGTGAATTGGGTGCTGCCCTGGCCAGCCGGGACCGTGACCTGGAATTTCGTCAATTCGGAATAGAGCGTGGCGTCGCCGTCGGTCGCCGCGACCCGGAGCGGCAGCGTGTAGGTTCCATCCTTGCCGGACGGCCCCGTGATGACACGGCCACGGACGACGACGGTGACGACGAGGCCCTCGGCCGTCCTGTGGCACTGGCGGGTCGTGGCGTCGAGCGTTGCCTGGATCACCAGCTTGTTGGGATCGGCAAGGCCCTGCACGTCCTTCTTCACGCCGCGGACATATTCGCGATAGACCGCAGTGCCCTCGCGCAGATAGACCTGCGGGCAGGCGCCCTGCATGACGACGATATTGGGATCGTTGCCGGCGGTATCGCTCTCTTTCTTTTTGCTGACACTGGTGAACAGGCCGCTGGTGTCAGTGGAACTGCAGGCGGCCAGCGCAGCCAGGAGCCCGAGCGCGACTATCTTCTTCACAACACTGCCAGACACGTCTACGCCACCCCATCGTCTAGGCCGAAACCAGTCCCGGCTTCAGCAATCAGTCGCTATTTCAGGCCTTTTCATGGCCAAGGAGATCGGTCTATATCAGCCGCGAAACAAAAAATCGACTGAGCCGCACAATTATTCAAGCCAAAAACCCCGGCTTTCCGGACGCAATCCGGACAGGCCATGACGCGGGTTGTTGCTAGAACATGCGGCGACGGACACGAGCTTTTTCGAGGATACGACGTGCGCTATGTTTCGACGCGGGGCGAAGCCCCGGAACTGAGCTTCTCCGACGCATTGCTGACCGGGCTCGCCCGCGACGGCGGTCTTTATGTGCCGAAGGAATGGCCACATTTCTCCAAGAAGGAGATCCGGGCCCTTCGTGGCAAGAGCTACCAGGAGATCGCGCTCGCGGTGCTCACGCCTTTCGCCGGCAAGGATGTGGGCGAGGCCGATCTCAAGCAGATGATCGATGCGGCTTACGCGACCTTCAAGCATCCGGCCGTTGCGCCGCTGGTGCAGAGCGGCGCGAATTCCTTCATCCTCGAACTTTTCCACGGCACGACGCTCGCCTTCAAGGATGTGGCGATGCAGCTGCTCGCGCGGCTCATGGACCATGCGCTCGCCGCCCGTGGCGAACGCGCGACCATCGTCGGCGCGACCTCGGGCGACACCGGCGGCGCCGCGATCGATGCCTTCGGCGGCCGTGAACGCACCGACATCTTCATCCTGTTCCCGCATGAGAAGGTCTCGCCGGTCCAGCAGCGGCAGATGACCACGACCACGCATGGCAATGTCAATGCCATCGCTGTCAGAGGCACTTTCGACGATTGCCAGAACCTCGTCAAAGCGATGTTCAATGACCACGGCTTCCGCGACAGGATGCAGCTTGCCGGCGTGAACTCGATCAACTGGGCGCGCATCATGGCCCAGATCGTCTATTATTTCACGGCCGCGATCTCGCTCGGCGGCCCCGACCGCAAAGTCTCCTTTACGGTGCCGACAGGTAATTTCGGCGATATCTTTGCCGGCTATGCAGCCAAGCGCATGGGCCTGCCTGTTGGTAAGCTGGTGGTCGCCACCAACGAAAACGATATCATGACCCGGACGCTGAAGACCGGCCGCTACGAGATGAAGGGTGTCAAGGCGACGACCTCGCCGTCGATGGATATTCAGATCTCGTCGAACTTCGAACGCCTGCTGTTCGAAGCCTATGACCGCGATCCGCAGAAGGTCCGTGCCGCCATGGACGGCCTCAAGCAGTCGGGCGCCTTCGAGATCGAAAGGCATGCGATGAAGGCCATTGCCAAGGACTTCCGCGCCGGCCGCGTCAGTGAAAAACAGGTCGCCAAGACCATCAAGGACACGCTCGCCGAGACCGGATACCTGCTCGATCCGCACACCGCCGTCGGCATCTTCACCGCGAAAAAGTTCGAGAAATCCAACGCTCCGATGGTCACTTTGGCCACCGCGCACCCGGCAAAATTCCCCTTGGCAGTAAAAACCGCTTGCGGTATTGATCCAGCCTTGCCATCGTGGCTGGACGGACTGATGCAAAGGGAGGAGCGCTTCGAAGTGCTGGATGCGGACATTAAGACGGTGGAAGAGTTCATCGCCCAGCGTGCCCGGATCGGGAACTGACGCGGCGCCGTTTTAGAAGCGATGAATGTTGAAGTAACCAGGCTCCCCTCGGGGCTTACCGTCGTCACTGAAACCATGCCGCATCTGGAGAGCGTCGCTCTCGGCGTCTGGGTCAAGTCGGGTTCACGCAACGAAGCTGAGGATGAGCATGGTATCGCCCATCTTCTTGAGCATATGGCCTTCAAGGGCACGGCCCGCCGCTCGGCGCGCGACATCGCCGAGCAGATCGAGAATGTCGGCGGCGAAGTCAATGCCGCCACGTCTACCGAATCCACATCCTATTACGCCCGCGTGCTTCGCGATGATGTCCCGCTCGCGGTCGACATTCTCGCAGATATCCTGATCGAGTCCGCCTTCGAGGAAGACGAACTGGAGCGCGAAAAGAGCGTCATCCTGCAGGAAATTGGCGCAGCCAACGACACGCCTGACGACGTCGTCTTCGACAAGTTCTCCGAGACCGCCTTTTCCCATCAGACGATCGGCCGCGCCATTCTCGGCACGCCGGAATCGGTGATGGGCTTCGAGCCCAACCAGATCCGGCGCTACCTCGCACGCAACTATCTCTGCGAGCGCATGTATGTCGTCGCTGCCGGTGCTGTGAAGCATGACGAGTTCGTGACCGAGGTCGAGAAGCGCTTCTCGGGCCTCCCCACCCAGTCCTCCGTGCCGCAGATTATCGAGCCGGCGCGCTATATCGGCGGCAGCATCCGCGAGGCGCGCGATCTCATGGACGCCCAGGTCCTGCTCGGCTTCGAGGGCAAAGCCTATCACGCCCGCGATTTCTATTGCTCGCAGATCCTCGCCAATGTGCTCGGCGGCGGCATGTCGTCGCGCCTCTTCCAGGAAGTGCGCGAGTTCCGCGGCCTCTGCTACTCGGTCTATGCCTTCCACTGGGGCTTCTCCGATACCGGCATCTTCGGCATCCATGCCGCGACCGGCGGCGAGAACCTGCCCGAACTGATGCCCGTCATCATCGACGAGTTGAGGAAGTCGTCCGAGGCAATCCATCAGTCCGAGATCGATCGTGCCCGCGCGCAGATCCGCGCCCAGCTCCTGATGGGTCAGGAAAGCCCGGCCGCCCGTGCCGGCCAGATCGCCCGCCAGATGATGCTTTACGGCCGTCCGATCTCGAATACCGAACTGATGGAGCGACTGTCGGGCATTACCACCCAACGCCTGACCGATCTCTCGGGCCGTCTGTTCTTCAACACGACGCCCACGCTTTCGGCCATCGGACCGGTTGACGAGCTCGCCTCGATGGACGAGATATCCCAGCTCCTCAATGGCAGCGCGACTGCGGGGCACAAGACGGCAGCCGAATAAGACGGCATCCAGGCGGCAGGTATGGCAAGATCAGTCTTCGGTTTCTTGGCCAAGCCCGGTGCGCCGGAGGAGGCTTCAGGCCGGGACCATTATCTTCGCCTCCCGCGCAATGCCGACTACAAGGCCTGGCACAGGCTCAGAAGCGACAGCCGCAGCTTCCTCGAAAAATGGGAACCGAGCTGGGAGCCGGACGCGCTCACGGAGGCCAATTTCCGCGCTCGCGTCATCCGCTCAGCCCAGGAATTCGCCTCGGGTGTCGCCGTCCCGCTTTTCCTCTTCTCCCGCAGGGATCACGAACTCGTCGGCGGGCTCACCATCGGCCACATCCGCCGCGGCGCGGCGCAATCCTGCATGGTCGGTTACTGGATGGGTGAGCGCTATGCCGGACAGGGACATATGACCGCAGGGCTCCAGCTTGCGATCGACTACATCTTCGGCCAACTTGCCTTGCACCGGATCGAGGCAGCCTGTATTCCGGAAAACGACCGTTCCATCCGACTGCTTGAAAAAGCCGGATTTCAGCGTGAAGGCTATATGAAAGAATATTTGAAGATCCGGGGGGAGTGGCGCGATCACCTGCTCTTTGCCCTGATTTCCAGTAATCAGAACAAGAGCGGGAAGCCAGTCATCTGATGTCTTATTCGAGGGAGCAGCAAGCCTCCGGCCGGGGCCGGGTTGGCGCATGCCTGGGCATGCTGCTTTTTCTCGTGCTGTCGCTTCTGCCGATCCAGGCGATGGCACTCGAAGCGGTGAAAATCTCGCGGGAAGACAAGGCGCTCGACCTCACCAAGGTGATCGAGATCCATTCCAATCAGGGTGAAGCTTTCCAGGTCTCGACCGCCGCCGGCACCGACGGAATCGTCCGCCGCATCGAGGTGCGGGCGAGCTCCGAGAGCCATGCCGGCGACTGGGCGGTCTTCGCACTTGCCAATGTCTCCGACGAGCAGCTCGAACGGTTGATCGTCGCACCGCATTACCGGCTGGTGAACTCAAAACTGTTCTGGCCCGACCTCGGCTCCGACCGCATCATCTCGATCACGCCGAGCGAAGGTTTTGCGCTCGACCGCGAACCGTCCAACGACGCCGACGTCTTCTCGATCACGCTGAACCCGGGCGCCGTCATCACCTTCGTGGCCGAGATCACCTCGCCGCAGCTGCCACAGCTCTATCTCTGGGAGCCAGAGGCCTACAAGGACACGGTCAACGCATTCACGCTCTATCGCGGCATCGTGCTCGGCATTGCCGGCCTGTTGGCGGTGTTCCTGACCAATCTCTTCGTCATCAAGGGCACCTCGATGCTGCCTGCCACGGCCGCGCTCGCCTGGGCCGTTCTTGCCTATGTCTGCGTCGATTTCGGCTTTCTCGAGCAGCTCTTCGGCCGCAATGCGCTCGACGAGCAGATATGGCGATCGGGTGCGGAAGTGGCGCTCGCCTCGGGCCTCGTCATCTTCCTGTTCACCTATCTCAATCTCAGCCGCTGGCATGCCAATCTTGCCTATGCGACGCTTGCCTGGGTGCTGGGCCTCGGCACGTTGTTCGGCGTGGCGATCTACGACCCATCGATCGCCTCCGGCATCGCGCGCATGTCGTTTGCGCTGACGGCGCTGGTCGGCATCGTGCTGATCGTCTTCCTCGGCTTCAACCGCTACGATCGTGCGATCCTGCTGATCCCGTCCTGGCTCGTCATCATCGCCTGGATGCTGGCGGCCTGGCTCGCCATCAGCGGTCAGCTCGACAATGATATCGTCCAGCCGGCGCTGGCCTTCGGCCTGGTGCTGATCGTGCTGTTGATCGGCTTCACGGTCATGCAGCACGCCTTTGCCGGCGGTGCCTATCAGCAGGGTCTGTTCTCCGACCTCGAACGCCAGTCGCTGGCGTTGACCGGCTCCGGCGATACGATCTGGGATTGGGATGTGGCCCGCGACCGCGTCACCACCATCCCCGATATTGCGCTGAAGCTCGGCGCCGTGCCTGGCGCGCTGCATGGCCCGGCGCGCAACTGGCTGCCGCGGCTTCATCCCGATGATCGCGACCGATTCCGTGCCACGCTCGACATTCTCCTCGCCCAGAAGCGCGGCCGGCTGTCCCACGATTTCCGCCTGCGCGCCGAGGATGGCCAGTATCACTGGCTCTCGATCCGCGCCCGGCCGGTGCTGGCGGGCAATGGCGAGATCAGCCGCTGCGTCGGCATCGTCGCCGACGTGACCGAGCAAAAGAACATCATCAATCGCCTGCTCAACGACGCCCTGAGCGACAATCTCACCGGCCTGCCCAACCGCCAGCTCTTCCTCGACCGCCTGCAGGCCATGCTGGCGCTAGCCGGAGCCGACGAGAGGATGCGGCCGACGGTGATGACCATCGATATCGACCGCTACAAGCAGGTCAACGACTCTCTTGGTATTGCAGCTGGCGACAATATCCTGATCGCGCTGACCCGTCGCCTGCGCCGCCTGCTCAAGCCGCAGGATACGCTCGGCCGCCTTGCCGGCGACGAATTCGGCATCATCCTGACCTCCGAAACCGACCCCGGCCGTGTCGCCGATTTTGCCGATGCCGTCGCCAAGGCGATCTCAGTGCCGATCAATTTCGCCAATGACGAATTCGTGCTGACGGCCTCGATCGGCATTGTCTCCTGGACCGATCCGAGCGTGAATGCCGAGGGCCTGCTCAACGACGCGGAACTCGCCATGTATCGCGCCAAGAAGTCGGGCGGCGACCGCGTCGAGCCGTTCCAGCCCTCGTTCCGCATGGCCGTCTCCGACCGTCTGCAGCTCGAAAGCGACCTCCGCCGCGCGCTTGAGCGCAAGGAAATCTCGATGGTCTACCAGCCGATCGTGCGGCTTGATGATGCCGAGATCGCCGGCTTCGAGGCGCTGATGCGCTGGGACCACCCGCGCCGCGGCAATATCCCACCGGGCGAGTTCATCCCGATCGCGGAAAGTTCGAATTTCATCTCCGAGCTCGGCATGTTCGCCATCGAGCGCGCCACGGCGGATCTCTCAATCTGGCTCGCGCAGATGGGCGATATTCCATTTTTCATGTCGGTCAATGTGTCGAGCACGCAGTTGATCAATTCCAATTTGGCCGACGACGTGCGCCGGGCGCTCGCTCATGCCGATTGCCCGCCGGAGCGGCTGAAGCTGGAACTGACCGAAACCATCGTGATGGAGAACCCGGAGCAATCGCGCCTCGTGCTGGAGAAACTGCGCGAAGCCGGCGTCAGCCTCGCCATCGACGATTTCGGCACCGGCTTCTCGTCGCTCGGCTACATCACCCGGTTTCCCTTCGATACGATCAAGATCGACAAGGCGCTGATCCGCGACCCCTCGGAAAAGCGCGACGTGCTGCTCCGATCCATCGTCTCCATGGCCAATGAACTCGGCATGTCACTCGTCGCCGAAGGCATCGAGAGCGAGGAAGACGCGATCAAGCTCGGCGAGATGGGCTGCCAGTACGGCCAGAGCTTCTATTTCGGCCCGCCGATCGGCTCGGATTCGGTGCAGCGATTGTTGAGGGAACGCTTCCCGCTGCTCAAGCGCGGATAAGCGTCCTGATCCGTCATTTCGGCAACGCGCCTTCGGCACTACCCGATCGCGGTAATCTCCAGCTCCTGGTCGCCGACGCTGATCACATCCCCGACGGCCTTGCCCATCAACCCGCGCGCCACCGGCGACACGAAGGAGATTGATCCGGCCTTCGGATCGGCCTCGTCCTCGCCGACGATCCGGTAGGTCTGCACCCGCCCGTCGTCGCGCTCGAACGTCACCGTGCTGCCGAAGGCAACCACCTCGAAGGAGGTCGGGCTCGGCATCAACTGGGCCGTGCTGACCCGCTGGGCGAAATAGCGCGCGTCCCGGAGCGGGATCGCCGCCTGCCGCCGCCGCTCGTTGACATCCTCGATCGCATTGGTCGCCTCATAGGCGTCGCGCGCCTCAAGAAGCTGTTGCTCCAGCGCCTTCAGACCCGTTTCCGTCACAAGGTTCGGATGCGGTGATATCTCACGGTCGGGAAGCTGGGTTTCCGAAGCTGTTTCGGCACTCTCTTCCTTCATGAAGGCAACGCTCAATGTCGATCTCCGTCCTGCGCCCTGGCCAAGCGTTCATTGATGCCAGAATCATAAACCAGACCCTTAGATAGGAACGCAAGCGATGGATCGCCAATCGCGACGCTCGGCAGCAAAAGCAGGCAGGTACTGAATGCGGTGGCTCACTGAAACGTACCCTGACCATTCGATATCAGCCGACTCGGAGGTCCATGATGCGCACGGCCACTCTCGCCCGGAAATTCACCCTGCTCACTGCCGCGTCAATCCTCGCGGCCTCGGCATCTGCCGCTCATGCGCGTGACCCGGTCGGCAAATATTGCGGCGAACTCCTGTCGTCCGGCGTGGCGTCGGAGGTGGAGACCCGCTTCGTCCGCAACGTCAGCAACGGCACGATCACCGGTTCCTATGTCTTTGACGATCTTGGCCAACCGGCCGAGGGCATGCTGGCGGAAGCCGGCGACGATGGCGATGGCAACGACCTGACCCGTCTCTTCATCTGGCGCGACAAATATGGCTACGGCAGACTGGTCCTGACATTCACGCCGGATTTCTCCGAATTCCAGGGCAAGTGGGGCGATACCGCCTCGGCCACCGCGCCGTGGAACGGCAAACGCTGCAGCAGCGTCAGCAGCTGACGCCGAACCAGCGCTGCTGCCTAAGCCGCCAACATTCCGGCGCGCGCGACATGCGCGTGGATCGCATTGCGGGCATCGGCAAGCGACGAAAATCGCCGGCCATCAAGGCCCATGACATGGAATTTCACGGCGAGGAAGGTGAATGAATCATCCCGGGGCACGAGAACCCCGACCGGGATGCCGGCATATTCGACGACCTGCTTGAGCATGGCTGTTTCCGGACGCGCCGGACTCCTTGTTGTCAGTGGGGGAAGGCACGCATGTCTGCGTCACATTCGCTCGCGACAACCACGCTTGGCACCGATCATACGGGGAGACGGCATGCTTGCGCACAGTTCCATCGCAATCTCCTTTCCGGTTTCAGCATCGCCGCTTCGACGGCGTAGGGTGAAGACTATATTATCTACCAAAATTGTCAATTACAATGATCGTGGATTCGGAATAATTTTCCGTCTTACGTCTTTTATGCACTGCAATATGAAATCCTGTTCTCGAAAACTTAAACATCCGAGATCGCTCATGAACGATTCGCTGCTCGCTCTTGGCCGCTGCTCGATTTGGCAAGAGATCGGCGACCGTGTCGATCACCTCGCGTAATTGGGGTGATGAGCGATGCGGCTGTTGGCCTGAGAGCAGACTTCCGGTAGAAGGCGCTCTCCTATCCCAACGCCGCATCGCAAGAGGAATCCCCATGGAATATCGTCGTCTTGGAAAATCCGGCCTCAAGGTCAGCGAGTTCTCGTTCGGCTCCTGGGTCACCTTCGGCAAGCAAGTCGACGGCGGCGACGCCGTCTCCCTGATGGCGCATGCCTATGACAGCGGCATCAACTTCTTCGACAATGCAGAGGGCTATGAGAGCGGCAATTCCGAGATTGTCATGGGCCAGGCGCTCAGGACGCTCGGCTGGAGCCGCGACAGCTTCGTCGTCTCAAGCAAGGTCTTCTGGGGTGGTTCGAAGCCGACGCAGCGCGGCCTGTCGAACAAGCATGTCACCGATGCGGCGCACGCCGCGCTCAAGCGCCTGCAGGTCGATTATCTCGACCTCTATTTCTGCCATCGGCCGGATATCGATACGCCGATCGAGGAGACGGTGCGCGCCATGCACAATCTCGTCACCCAGGGCAAGGTGCTCTATTGGGGCACGTCGGAATGGTCTGCCCAGCAGCTGACCGAGGCCTATGCCGTGGCCCGCCAGCACGGACTGACGCCGCCGACCATGGAACAGCCGCAGTATAATATCTTCGAGCGCCAGAAGGTCGAAGCCGACTACCTGCCCCTCTACGACCTGATCGGTCTCGGCACGACGATCTGGTCGCCGCTGGCATCGGGCATCCTGACCGGCAAATACAACAACGGCACCCCCAACGACAGCCGCCTCAACCTGCCGGGCTATGAATGGCTCAAGGAGAAGTGGTCGAGCGAAGCCGGCCGCGACCAACTCGCACAGGTTCGCGAATTGACGGCGCTCGCCGAGGAAATCGGCCTGTCGATGACTCACCTCGCCCTGCTCTGGTGCCTCGCCAACCGCAACGTATCGACCGTCATCCTCGGCGCCTCTCGCCTGTCCCAGCTCGAGGACAACCTCGCGGCGCTGGACGGCAAGGCCAAGCTGACACCCGATGTCATGGCCCGGATCGACGAGATTGTCGGCAACAAGCCGGCAGCGCCGCAGCGGTTTTGATGGGCCTGCCGGCATCCTGGTCCTAGACAGATTACCCCTCACCAACTCCGGCCAAGGGGAGAGGTAGGGGTGCCACATGCGCGGCCTTCGCACGTGGCGAGGCGTTGCCGCGAGTCTACCTCTCCCCTTGTGGGAGAGGATAGCAAGTCCGAACGAGACGAAGTCGAGTTCTGGACGCTCTTGGTGAGGGGTGATAAATTCTCCCAAAATTTCCGCGCATTCACCAGCAAAAACAATCCACTAACCTCGATTTTCCACGGGGTTCGAAGCCATGCGAGAATCACTCAGTCCCGTATCGGCTACCACGCATGGCGATGCGTCGAGGCGGGGCCGGTGCCTGGTGTGGAGAGACGACGCAAAGCTCCATGCCCGGGCCCGTCGCAGAAAATGGTCCTCCTCGGTGCTGAAAAAGGTGCCGGCGTGCCTGTGAGGCATAGGAGGCATCGGATGCCAGGCGGGTTGATGGTCCCGCAAGCCCGACATGCCAGCGATGGATGGCGGGTCTCACATCGCGGGCGTGGAGGCTGAACAAGCGTCTGCGTACCCAAGGCATCCGGTGACGCAGAAGGACCGGAGTTGCGCGGGAAAAACCACCGAACGGGGCACGGAAACGGGCCTTATCGGCTGCCGCGAGGCAGTCATTACTAACGTGGCACGGTTTCGTGCCCCGGCCGACATCCTTTGCGAAAGCGGGGGAATCGGGAGACGTGCATGGTCAAACCACGGGGCAGGAAGGCTGGCGTGAACGAGGAGGTATGTCTGGATGAAAGTGCAAGAGATTTACCCCTCACCAAGCGCGCCCAAGCCTTCGCCTGCGGCTCATACGGGCATGCTATCCTCTCCCACAAGGGGAGAGGTAAAGTCGCGGTTCCGCCTCGCGACAAGGGAAGGCCGAGCTTGCGGCGCCCTACCTCTCCCCTTGTTGGAGGGGATAGTAAGCCCATGCGAAGTAAAGCTGAGCACTTGGGCACACTTGGTGAGGGGTTGTTTCGATGTCTGCATCAACGGGCTCGGCTGCGCTCACGCCGACCGTTCCTCACCCATGCCCCGCCTGCATCGAAAGCATTGCCGGATGAATGCCCATCAGCGCCAGGGCGCGCTCATACTTGTTGTCGAGACCATGATCGAAGATCAGGTTCTCGTCGGCCGGGCAGGACAGCCAGCCATTGTTGGCGATTTCGTTTTCGATCTGGCCGGCGCCCCAGCCGGCATAGCCGAGCAGCAGCGAGGCCTTTTTCGGGCCCCTGCCCCGCGACATGGCGCGGATGATGTCGACGGTGGCGGTCAGGCAGATCTCGTCGCTGACGGGAATCGAGGATTGTGTGAGATAGTCGTCCGTATGCAGCACGAAGCCGCGGCCGGATTCGACCGGGCCACCCTTCTGGATCGGGAAATCACGCGTCTCGTCGGGCAGGAGAATTGCATCCTCGTCGCCGACGATCTTCAGATGCTGGAGGATATCGACGAAGCTCAGCTGCTGCGGCTGATTGATGATGAAGCCCATGGCGCCTTCGGCGGAATGGGCGCAGATATAGATCACGGCGCGCGAAAAATTGCTGTCGGCCATCCCCGGCATGGCGATCAGGAACTGACCGTCAAGGAAGCCACGCTCGCCCTTGCACTTCAATGTCTGCAGATCAACCATGCGCGCAGCCTATCAATTCGCGGTGAAATGAAAAGGACGAAGATGCGCATGGCGCGAAAATTTCGTACTAAAGCCCAATTGCGACCGCAAGAATTCACTTCGATCGCTGCCACCGGAATTGCCCGCCTCATGCCTTTCGTCCGCGCTATCCTCGCAATTTTTCTCGCTTTTCTCGCGCTCGTCCCGCTCTCGGCGCATGCCGCCATGGCGCCCTGGGCGACCTCCGAGGGTGGCCGCATGCGGCTCGTCGCCCTCTCCCAGCCACGCAATGGAATTGTCACCGCACTGGTCCAGATCGAACCAAAAGCCGGCTGGAAGACCTATTGGCGCAATCCGGGCGCGGCCGGCATGGCGCCGGAACTCGACTTTTCCGGCTCAACGAATCTTACACTGAAGTCGATTTCCTACCCGGTTCCGGAGATCGGCCAGGACGAGGCTGGCCGCTTCATCGGCTACCATCGCCCGGTAAGCCTGGTCATCGAATTCGAAAAACCCAATGAGACTGCACCGGCGGCGATCGACCTCAAGGCGCTGATCGGCATCTGCGAAGCGGTCTGCCTGCCCTTCATGGCCGAATTCAAACTGTCGCTTGATCCCACTATTCCCGAGGGCGAGGAATTTTCCGCATTGATGATGGCGCAGTCGGAAATGCCCGAGAAACCGCGAGCCGACTTCGCCGTCCGAAGCCTGAAGAAATCGGCGGACGGCAAATCGCTCGTTGCCGATGTCCTGATACCCGATGCGACCGGCGTCGAAGTCGTGGCTGCGGCATCCCGCGGCGTCGATCTCGGCAAGGACCCGACGGTCACGGTCGAGGGCCGCAATGCCAAGGTCATCGTCCCCGTCAAGCAGATCGAACAGACCGGCGAGCCTCACCAGATCACCCTGCTCGTCAAGTCGGGCAAACGCGCCATCGAGACCACGCTGGCCCTCGACTAGCGCCCAGGAATATCCGACAACCACAACCACTCACATTGGAGACATAGTATGACGATTGCGATCGGCGACACCATTCCTGCAGCAACTCTCAAGGAGAAGACCGCCGACGGCGTGTCCGACATCGATCTCTCTGCCTTCCTCAAGGGCCGGAAGATCGTGCTCTTCGCCGTGCCCGGCGCCTTCACACCCACCTGCTCGATGAATCATCTGCCGGGCTTCCTGGAAAACCGCGACAGCTTCTATGCCAAGGGCGTCGACGAGATCGTCGTCATCGCGGTCAACGACCATCATGTCATGCAGGCCTGGGCAAAGCATTCGGGCGGCGAAGGCAAGATCCGCTTCTTCGCCGATGGCTCGGCCGTCCTCACCAAGGCGCTGGGCCTCGAAAATGACATGTCGGCCGGCGGCATGGGCATCCGCTCCAAGCGCTATTCGATGCTGATCGAAGACGGCAACGTGACCCAGCTCAATCTGGAGACCGTCCCCGGCCAGGCCGAGGTTTCGGGTGCAGCGACACTATTGGGGCAACTTTGAGACTGTGACATTGAGAATAGGGCGAGCTCCCGGGCCGTTGCCCGGGCACTCGCCGCCATAGTCACTGCGTCTGGTGATGCTTATGGGCGTCATCGCCCGGCTTGGCGGCGTCGACCTTGAACTCGACGTCGATGGCGCCGGCCTTTTCGAAGGTCAGCGTCGCCTTCACGGTCTCGCCTTCCTTGAAGGGCGCCTTGATGCCCATGAACATGACATGCAGGCCGCCCGGCTTGAGCTCGACGGTCGCACCCGGCGCGATTTCGAGACCATCGGGGATCTCGCCCATCTTCATGACGCCATCCTCCACCTTCATCTCATGGACCTGGATCATGTCCGAAACGGTGGAGGTCACCTTCAGGAGGCGGTCGGGCTCGGTGCCAGTGTTGGTGATCTTCATGAAACCGCCGGCGACAGGCTGGCCGGCAAGCGTTGCCTTGGCCCAGGGGTGCTTGATTTCGAGATTGCCCAGCTTGTAGCCGTGGGCGAGTGCCAGCGTTGCGGAAAAAGCGACGGCGAGAAGCGTCGTGAGGACGCGGGTGAACATGGTCATGGATGTCTTCCTTCGAATTCGATTGGTCCGGCGCAGGCCTGCGCCACGGGTTCAAGCGATGAGCGAAGGTGGGCCGCGAACGGGTGAGCCGGGTCGCGGAAGGGCGCTGCAGAGGAAAGCCGTGCGGAGCGAGAATTCGATGCCGCGGAAATCCTGTGCTGCAGACGCATGGTCCGCCGGCGGCGCCGGCAGCAGGACATTGGAGGCGAGTCGGCAGGCTTCGCAGCCGAGCCTGGATTTACCCGGCTTGCCCTGATCGGTATCACCGCAGAGATCAGCAAAACTGCCATCGGGCAGAGCGTAATAGCTGCTGGCGGGATTGAACGCGGGCGCAGCATAGACCGGCTTGTGCGCGAAGCCGAGCGACAGCAGCAGCGCGGCGCAGAAGATGCGCAACCAGATTGCCGTTCTCGTCGAATTTGCCGTCATGAGCGTCCCTGTTCCGGATCGCTCTAGCGCGCGGCGGCGCAAATGGCAATGCGGATGGCGGACCGGCCAGATAGCCGGTCCACCGTGTTCGAAGCTCAGTTGGTACCCTTGACGTCGACCGGGAAGAACAGCGTCTCGCCCGAGGAGTCATCGACGCCATCATTGTCGGTCACGGCATAGGCCTTGCCCGAGGCGTCGAAGGCGAAGCCTTCAAGCTTGTCGACGACGTAGCCGTTGAGCGCCTTGAGGTCCGGGATGAAGTCATGGACTTCTTCCTTCTTGACGAGCGGCAGTTCGCCACCGAGCTTGGCCGGCTTCAGCGTGGACAAGGCAACGCGGTAGAGCTTCTTGAGCTTGGCCGCATCGCCGATCTGGTTGTCGCGCTCGATGATGTAAGCGAAACCGTCATGGAATGCGATCTCGGAGAGGCCGACCCAGCCTTCGGCGGCCGCTTCGAGCGGGTAGCGAACGGCGCCCCATTCCTTGGACGACGGTTTGTAGGAGACGAGCTTGACGGTGCCCTTCGGATCGTCCTTCCACTCGCGCTGAACAGCCATCCAAAGAACGGTGTTGTCGCCCGTGCCGTCGACGGCGATGCCTTCGAAGCCGAAGCGGGTCTCGCCAGCGAGCAGTTCAGGCGGAAGTGCGATCTCTTCCTTGATCTTGCCCTTCTTGTCGACGTGGTAGAGGCCATGCGGGACCAGCTTGTCGGAATTGCCTTCCGAAGCCAGCCAGAAACCGCCTTCGCCATCAGTCGCGATGCCTTCGACATCGAGCTTCTGGGCGTTGGCACCGTCACGCTTGATGAGAAGCTTGTCGGTGATGACAGCCGGTGAGCGTGTCGCATCGATCGTGAAGATCGCGGGCTGGCCGCCATAGACCGAGTCGGACACGGCATAGAGCTGGCCGGGCTTTTCCGGAACGGCAGCGAGGCCGGACAGAGCGCCCCAGCCGATGACCGCGCCGTCCTTGTCTTCCGAGACGAGCTGCGGATAAGCCGGCGTGCCTTCTGCCATCTCATAGATCATGACATGCGAACGGGCGAGGCCATCCTCGACGAGGTCGACTTCGTTGGCGGTGGCGAGCAGCTTGCGCGACGGAATGGCGACCGCGCCTTCCGGCGAGATGCCCGACGGCAGGATCTGCATAAGAACAGGCTCACCGCCGGTATCCTTGTAGACGGCGACGACCGAGGCCCGCTCGGCGAGAACGGCGAAATATTTCTGGCCGTCGATCTCGAAAGCTTCCAGGCCTTCCGGCTCAATGCCCTTGGGCTTGGCGCGCTTCTCGGGGAAGTGGCCGAGGCGGGCAACCGCGAGTTCGAGCGAAGCGCCGGATTCGTAGAGAACCTTGCCGGTCGAATCGAAGATGGTGAAGCTGCGCGAACCGCCTTCGTAGTCGCCTTCATTGGCAACGACGATGCGGCTGTCGTCCAGCCACTTCACGGCATCGGGCTCACGCAACACGCCCTCTTTCTTCTCGGAGAAATCGAGCTTGCCGTCTGTGGAGGCGTCGATGCCTTCGAGGTCGGTCTTGCCGGCAGAGAAATGGGTCTTCACCGTGCCGGTATTGCCGTCGATGATGACGATCTCGTTGTTTTCCTGCAGCGTCAGCGCGATCTCGTTCTTCGCATTGATGGCAACGAATTCCGGCTCCGGATCGTCCGCGGCGACGCCGGCAATACCCGTAAGCACGACATGCTTGATCGCTGCGCAATCGGCAGCGCCGTCCTTGAGCGGCACGATCACGAGGTCGCCGGCCGGCATCTGCGGGATCACGCCGTCGTTGACATCTTCGTCACGCTCGTTCTCGATCGCGATGACGGCAATGGTCTTGTCCTTGGAGACAGCGATCGAGTCGGGCTGGCCGCCGAGATCGCAGGAGGCCTCGACTTTCTTGGAGGCGAGATCGACGGTCTCAAGATTGCCGGTCGGATGCAGCTTGTCCTTGCCGGTATTGACGGCGACGAGCGCCTTGCCGCCGAGGACGGCGACCGAGGTCGGCTCGCCGTCGAGCATGACCGAGCCGAGCGCCTTCGGCGCATGGGCGTCGGTGATATCGATCAGTCCGATCGCCTTGAGCGGGCTCGACGTGTAGACGAGCGTATTGCCATCTTCGGTCGCCGCGATGATTTCAGCTGATGTTACCGACTTGGCGTCAACATCAGCAGGCGTGTTGGACGCGACCGCGAAGGAGGCCACGCGGTTGAACACCTGCTCGGCCTGGGCAAATGCGGCAGTCGAAGCCAAGAGAGCCGCGACTGCCGCCGCAATTGAAAAGTGTCTCGTCATGGAAAGTCCTCCGTGTTGTTTAGGAGGTATTTGCGCATGTGCATGACAGGCAGATGACAAGGCGATGTCAGATGGATTTGTCGACAGGCATCCTGGTCGATCTAGAACCGCTTCTTGAACGGCGCCATGCCCTCGCGAGCGAGCTCGTCCGCGCGCTCGTTTTCAGGATGACCAGCATGACCCTTGACCCAATGGAGAACCACCTTGTGGCGGTGCTGGGCTTCTTCCAGCGCCTGCCAGAGTTCGACATTCTTGACCGGCTTCTTGTCAGCGGTTTTCCAACCGTTCTTCTTCCAGCCGTGGATCCACTTGGTGATGCCATCCTTGACGTAGACGCTGTCGGTGTAGAGGTCGACTTCGCAAGGGGCCTTCAGCGCCTGAAGAGCGGAGATCGCGGCCATAAGCTCCATGCGGTTGTTGGTGGTGTTGGCTTCACCGCCATTCAACTCTTTCACCGTGTCGCCATAGCGCAGAATGGCGCCCCAGCCGCCCGGTCCCGGATTGCCCGAGCAGGCGCCGTCCGTGAAGACATCGACTTGCTTCATGCCGTCACCTTATCGAGGCCGTATTCGGCGACATCCAGCACATTCTGGTGGAAGCGCAGCTTGCGGAGATATTCCTTGGGGTCCTTCTTCGTCACCATTGCGCCCGGCGGTGTCATGATCCAGTCGTAGAGGCGGGTGAGGAAGAATCGCAATGCCGAGCCGCGGCAGAGGAGCGGCAGGGCTTCGGCCTCGGCGGCGGAGAGCGGTCGCACCGACTGGTAGCCCTCGATCAGGGCCATGCCCTTGGTGATGTTGTAGGACCAGTCCTTCTCGAAGCACCAGGCATTGAGGCAGACCGAGAGGTCGTAAGCGAGGAAATCGTTGCAGGCAAAATAGAAGTCGATCAGACCCGAAAGCTTGTCGTCGAGGAAGAAGACATTGTCGGGGAAGAGATCGGCATGGATGACGCCAGATGGCAGGTCGGTCGGCCAGTGGCTTTCAAGATAATCGAGTTCGGCCGAGATTTCGCCCTTCAGTCCCGTCTCGACCTCGTCGGCCCGGGCCTCGGACTTGTCCCAGAGCGGCCGCCAGCCGGCGACGGAGAGTGCGTTCTTTCGGGTGATCTCGAAACCCTGGCCGGCGATGTGCATGCGGGCCAGTGCCTCGCCGACCTGGCGGCAGTGATGGGCAGCAGGCTTTCTCAGCCACATGCCTTCAAGGAAGGAAATCAGGGCGCCCGGCCGGCCGGCGAGTTCGCCGAGCAATTGTCCATCCTTCCGCGCCACGGGCAGCGGGCAGGACAGGCCGCGGTCGGCGAGATGCTGCATCAGACCAAGGAAGAACGGCAGATCGGCCGGGTCGACGCGCTTCTCGTAGAGCGTGAGGATATAGGGCGCCTTGTCGGTATGGAGCAGGAAATTCGAGTTCTCCACGCCCTCGGCGATGCCCTTGTAGGACATCAGCGAGCCCGCGTCATAGTCACCAAGGAAGCGTCCGAGTTCGTCTTCGGTGATATCGGTATAGACTGCCAACGAACGGATTCCCTTTGATGCTGTCCCGAGCGGCGCAGCGCTCCAATCCTGCTATGTCAGAAGCGTTTTCATCGCAACCGTTTGCGACGATTTCCACCGGGGCAGAGGCGGATTTGGGATGGGCTGGTGCACCCCCTGAGCTTAGCGACAAGAGGGCAGCTTCTTTGCCTCTCCCTCTCCCGGCGCTTCGCATGGCTCCGGGCGCTCGCCGCTGCAATCGATCCACCAGATCGATCGCTCCCGCTATGCGGGTCCGTGGCTCACCCATTTACCCAGGCCATGTCCTCATGCGTCAACTCAATCCGGCGAAGTTCCCGATTAACCGGGAAATGCTCGTTTTCCTCGGCCATTTCGGCGAGTTCGACGGTCGTATCGTAGCGCGCGCGGAAGGCATCAATGATCTCGTTGACGATTACCTCCGGTGCCGAGGCCCCGGCCGAGAGGCCTACGGTCCGGAGCGGGCCAACAACATCCCAGTCGATCTCGTCGGCGCGCTGAACCAGCAACGCTTGCCGGGCGCCGGCCTTGAGCGCGACTTCAACGAGGCGTTTGGAATTGGAGGAGTTCGGCGCGCCGACGATGAGGAACAGGTCGGTGCCGGGGGCGGCGAGTTTCACCGCCTCCTGGCGATTGGTGGTGGCGTAGCAGATCGATTCGGCCGCGGGGTCGTGTAGCTTCGGGAATCGTTCCTTGAGCTTGGCGATCACACCTTCGCTGTCCTCGACGGACAGCGTGGTCTGGGTGACATAGCCGAGGTTATCGGGGTCCGGCGGCGTGTAGCGCTCGGCATCGGCGACGGTATCAACCAGCGACACGGCGCCTTCAGGCAGTTGGCCCATCGTGCCGATCACCTCGGGATGCCCCTCGTGGCCGATGAGGATCACATGGCGGCCGAGGCGCTGGTGACGAAGCGCCTGCTTATGGACCTTGGAAACCAACGGGCAGGTCGCGTCGAGATAGAAAAGGTTGCGCGCTCTGGCGTCCGCAGGAACCGACTTTGGCACGCCATGGGCGGAGAACACGACCGGCTGGGCGCGATGCTCCTCGGGGATCTCGTCGAGTTCTTCGACGAAGATCGCACCCTTGGCCTCGAGCCCCTCGACCACATAGCGGTTATGCACAATCTCGTGGCGGACATAGACCGGCGCGCCATAGGCCTTGAGCGCCAGCACGACGATCTGGATGGCGCGGTCGACGCCGGCGCAGAAGCCGCGCGGGCCACAGAGGCGGATGGTGAGGGGAGCAACAGTCATGTCGGCCTTATTGGGTCGTCGTGGTGGCGGTCGCGGGCGCCGGCTTGCAGCAGTCCGTGACCTCCAGATAGGGATTGGCGAAGGCGATTGTGAGGGCGAGCGCGATCAGTGCCGGCAAGCCCTGTATGATGAGAATGCGGCGGGAAACGGAGTAACCGCCATAGAGCGCCGCAACGATGACGCAGCCGAGGAAGAACATCTTGATGTCAAAGGAGAAGAGCTCGCTCCAGACCGAGACGGCCCAGACCAGCCCGGCGGCAAGGAAGCCATTGTAGAGGCCCTGATTGGCAGCGAGAACTCGCGTGATTTCGGCCTTCTCGGGCGTATTATGGAAAGTCTTGAGGCCAAGCGGCTTGGTCCAGAGGAACATCTCCAGCACCAGGAAGAAGACGTGCTGTGCCGCGACGACGAGCACGAGAATGTCGGACAGCAGGTACATAGCCGGATACTGCATGAGAGGAGTCCCTGATACTGGCTTTCTCTATCGCGCCTTCCGGCGGAATGCCAGCACGGAAACCACCAGCAGAACGGCGGCCAGCCCATACCAAGTGAAGGCGTAGCTCAGATGATTGTTTGGCAGGTCGAGCTGGGTGACGCCGCCTCTGGGCCAGCCGCCCTGATTGGGGGTGGCGTCGGCATCGACGAAGAAGGGCACGAGCTTGCCTTGCGGCACGGCCACATTGGCGGCCATCGCGTCGAGGTCCTTCCAGAAATAGAGCTGTTTGGCCGGCTCGTTGTCCGGCACGGCCCAGGAGGGCTTGGCATCGAGCCTGGCGCGGGCGAGGCCGGTCATGGTCGCCGTGCCGACGGTCTGTCCTTGGGTGCGCCTGGCCGGGTCCTTCAGCGCCTCGGGAACGAAGCCGCGATTGACGAAGACGATCCGCCCGTCGGCGAGAACGAGCGGGGTGTAGACGTGGTAGCCGACGTCGCCCTCGTTGGTGGCGAAGAAATATTGCTCGTGCGCATGTTCGAACGACCCGGATACCGTCACCGGAAGATAGTCGACGTCGGTTCCGGCCTTCGCCTTTTCCTCGACCTCGGCCAGCGTGGCCGGCGGCGCATGACGGCGCGCCTCGATCTCCGCGAGCAGGTGCTCTTTCCACTGCAGCCGGTAGAGCTGCCATGTGCCGAGCGACAGCAGGATGACGAGCACGACGCCGATCGCGACAATGAGACCAGGACCGGCACGGCGGCCGAGTTCAGCCACGGTCGATCTCGCCCTGACGGGCATTGTTGCGATACTGCAGAGCGATCAGCAACGCCTTGAGCACGCGAAGCAGCCAGAGGCAGAGGCCGATGGTGAGCGGGATCCAGAGAAGGAAATGCAGCCAGATCGGAGGATTGTAGTTGACCTCCGTCCAGAGCGCGAGGCCGACCACGACGAAGCCGATGATCAGGATGACGAAGACCGACGGACCGTCTCCGGCATCGGCGAAGGAATAATCGAGCCCGCAACTGCGGCATTGGGGCCGCACCTTGATCAGCCCGTCGAACAGCTTGCCCTGGCCGCAACGCGGACAAGTGCAGGTGAGGCCTGCGCGAACAGGATCTACGGGGGAGAAGAGGGCTTTGTCTTCGCTGTCAGGTGCTTCGGTCATGAATCACTGTTAGCCGATCCCTTCTCGGAAGGAAATGCGACATCAGCGGCTGATCACGTCGTTCCAGTCCGGATGCCGCTCGACCTGCGACTTGAAGAAGGGGCAGAGCGGGATGATCTTCCAGCCGCCCTTGCGGGCTTCCTCGACGGCATGGGCGGCAAGCTTGGCGCCGACGCCCTGGCCGCGATAGATGTCGGGAACCTCTGTGTGGTCGATGATGATCAGGCGCGGGGATGCGCGCGAGAAGGTCATAATCGCTTCCTGGCCCTGCTCGCCTGTTGTGTAGCGGCCACCCTTGGCGCTGTCCTCGCCGTGAATCTCGTCCATGTCACACTCCTGAATCCAAAATGAAACGGGCGGCCCGATCTCGGCCGCCCGCATGTATTTCATGCCTGTCCAGGCTTAGCCATGGGCGAGCGGCGCACCCCAGCCACCCCAGATATAGATGGAGAAAAACAGGAACAGCCAGACGACGTCGACGAAGTGCCAGTACCAGGCAGCTGCCTCGAAGCCGAAATGCCTTTCGGGCGTGAAGCCGCCGGTGGCCGCGCGGATCAGGCAGACCGTGAGGAAGATCGTGCCGACCAAGACGTGGAAACCGTGGAAACCGGTCGCCATGAAGAAGGTCGCGCCGTAGATCGAGTCCTTGAAGCCGAAGGGAGCGTGAATGTACTCGTAGGCCTGCACGGCGCTGAAGAGCACGCCGAGCGCAACCGTGAGCACCAGGCCCTGGACCACGGCCTTGCGATCATTGTGCAGCAGTGCGTGGTGCGCCCAGGTCACGGTCGTCCCGGACAGGAGCAGAATGATGGTGTTATAGAGCGGCAGGTGCCAGGGATCGAGGACTTCGAGACCCTTCGGCGGCCACTGGCCACCGAGAAATTCGACGCGGCTGGCCTGGATGGCTTCGCTCGAATAGAGGCTGGCGTCGAAGAAGGCCCAGAACCAGGCGACGAAGAACATGACCTCAGAGGCGATGAACATGATCATGCCGTAGCGGAGGTGCAGCGAGACCACCCGGGTATGATGGCCTTCATTGCCCTCCTTGATCGTGTCCGCCCACCATGCACCCATGGAGTAGAGCGTGATGATCAGGCCGATGGCAAAGAGCCAGAACTTGAAGACCGCGGCCAGATCGGCGCCGAAGAGCATGAACTCGGCACCCTGCAGCCAGCGCATGTAGCACACCGCGCCGAACATGAGCACGAAAGCCCCGATCGAGCTCAGGATCGGCCACGGGCTCGGATCGATAATGTGATAGTCGTGTTGTTTGCCTTCAGCACTGGCCATGTCTCATCCCCGGCTATTAACTCCGCTGCGCGACCCCCGGCCGCCCAGCCGAACTACAGATTCTTTGACTTGCCGTCCGCCTTGATTACCGAGACAGGCTTGGGCTTGTCACTCGGATAAAAGGTATAGGACAGCGTGATGACTTTGAGATCCTTCGTCTCCGGCTGGTTCACGATGTCAGGATCGACGAAGAAGACGACAGGCATGTCCCTCGTCTCGCCGGGCTTGAGCGTGAGATCAGTGAAGCAGAAGCATTCGAGCTTGTTGAAATAGGCCCCAGCGGCCATCGGCGTGACGTTGAACACGGCCCGGCCGGCCTGCGTCTCGTTGAATGGATTGGCGATGCGGAAATTGACCTGCACCGTCTCACCGATCTTCGGCTCGACGAAGCGATCGATTGCCTTGAAGTCCCAGCTCAGTTCGGACGCCATATTGGTGTCGAGCTCGACACGGATCTTCTTGTCGAGGATCACCGACGAGGCCTGTTCGACGCGCATGGTCGTGCCGTTGTAACCCGTCACGCGGCAGAACATGTCGTAGAGCGGCACCGCGGCAAAGGCCATGCCGAGCATGGCGGCAACAAACACGCCGCACGCGACCATGACGCTCGCGTTGCGCCGGTCGTTCTTGGCAGCATGCGTGGCCGGGGTGCTCAATGCGTTGCTCCCGGAACCATCTTGATGATCGTTACGGCGTAGAAAAGAACCACGAGCGCACCAAGCGCGACAGCGATCGCGACGTTGCGATTGCGGCGCGACTTGCGCTGGGCGTCGGTCAGATCGATCTTTTCGACCATATCAGAGGCCTCCCTTCATGCCGGACCACGCGAGAACAGCGTAGTGGTCGACAATAAGAGAGGAGAACACCGCGAAGAGATAAAGCATCGAGAATGCGAAGAGCTTCTTGGCCGGCACCATACTGGCGTCTCCGTCCGGCATCCGGCGACAGAGCACCGAGAACCAGATGAAGGCAGCGCCGAGAATACCGGCGACGACGCCATAGGCGAGCGAGGCGAAACCGAGAAAGGCCGGCGCGACACCCGCGGCAGCGGTCAGCACGGCATAGATCAGGATCTGGTCCTTGGTGACCTTCTCGCCCGAGACATTCGGCAGCATCGGCACGCCGACGGCAGCGTAGTCGCGCATCTTGAACAGAGCGAGCGCCCAGAAGTGGGCCGGCGTCCAGAGGAAGGTGATCAGGAAGAGCGTGATGCTTTCGATCGACACGCCACCGGTAACGGCGGCCCAGCCGATCATCGGTGGGAAGGCGCCAGCGGCGCCGCCGATGACGATATTCTGCGGCGTCCAGCGCTTGAGCCACATCGTGTAGATGACGGCATAGAAGAAGATGGTGAAGGCGAGCAGGCCGGCCGCCAGCGCATTGACAGCGAGGCCGAGAACGACGACCGAGAAGCCCGAAAGCGTGATGCCGAAGGCGAGCGCCTCGCCGGGCAGGATGCGACCCGACGGGATGGGACGGCTCGACGTGCGGGTCATCACCGCGTCGATGTCGGCGTCATACCACATGTTGAGCGCGCCGGACGCGCCCGCGCCGACGGCAATGCAGAGGATCGCGATGAAGCCGATCACGGGGTGGATATGGCCGGGGGCCACGACCATGCCCGCAAAAGCCGTGAAGATGACGAGCGACATCACGCGCGGCTTGAGCAGTTCGAAATAGTCGCGGAACGTCGCTTCCGAGATCCGGACCGGCTCGGTCACCGCCACGTTTGCTTCGCTTTCAATCAAGGCCATGAAATCAGCACTCTCGTCTCAAGGGAGAAACCGCCCGAAGGCGGTTTCCGGTTTTCAGCGCTTACTTGATGCGCGGAAGCTGTTCCCACTGGTGGTAGGGCGGCGGAGAAGAGAGCTGCCATTCGAGTGTATCGGCACCCTCGCCCCACGGATTGTCGCCCGCGACGCGCTTCTTCATGAAGGCTTCGACGATGCCGACGAAGAACACCAGCACGCCGACCATCGAGATGTAGGAGCCGATCGAGGACACGTAGTTCCACCCGGCAAAGGCATCCGGATAGTCGACATAGCGGCGCGGCATGCCGGCGAGGCCGAGGAAATGCTGCGGGAAGAAGACCAGGTTCACGCCGACGAACATGATCCAGAAATGCAGCTTGCCGAGGAACTCGTTGTACATGTAGCCGCTCATCTTCGGGAACCAGTAGTACCAGGCCGCGAAGATGGCAAAGACGGCGCCGAGCGAGAGCACGTAGTGGAAATGCGCGACGACGAAATAGGTGTCGTGCAGCACGCGGTCGAGGCCGGCATTGGCGAGCTGGACGCCGGTGACGCCGCCCACGGTGAACAGGAAGATGAAGCCGATCGCCCAGAGCATCGGCGTGCGGAAATCAAGCGAGCCGCCCCACATGGTGGCGATCCACGAGAAGATCTTCACGCCCGTCGGAACGGCGATGACCATGGTGGCGAACACGAAGTAGCGCTGCGCCTGCAGCGACATGCCGACCGTGTACATGTGGTGCGCCCAGACGATGAAGCCGACGCCGCCGATTGCCGCCATCGCATAGGCCATGCCGAGATAGCCGAAAACCGGCTTCTTCGAGAAGGTCGAGACGATGTGGCTGATGATGCCGAAGCCCGGCAGGATCAGGATGTAGACTTCAGGGTGACCGAAGAACCAGAACAGATGCTGGAACAGGATCGGGTCGCCACCGCCCGATGGCGAGAAGAAGGTCGTGCCGAAGTTGCGGTCGGTCAGCAGCATGGTGATGGCACCAGCAAGCACCGGCAGCGACAGCAGCAGCAGGAAGGCGGTGATCAGCACGGACCAGGCGAAAAGCGGCATCTTGTGGATGGTCATGCCGGGGGCGCGCATGTTGAGGATCGTGGTGATGAAGTTGATCGCACCGAGGATCGACGACGCGCCGGCGATATGGATCGAGAGGATCGCCAGATCGACCGACGCACCCTGCGAGCCGGTGGTCGATAGTGGCGGATAGAGCGTCCAGCCGCCGCCGACGCCGAAACCGCCGGCCATGCCGGGGGTGAACATCGAAAGCAGCAGCAGCATAAAGGCAGGCGGGATGAGCCAGAACGAGATGTTGTTCATCCGCGGGAAGGCCATGTCAGGCGCGCCGATCATGATCGGCACCATCCAGTTGGCGAAACCGCCGATCAGCGCCGGCATGACCATGAAGAAGATCATGATCAGCGCATGCGCGGTGGTGAACACGTTGAACATGTTCTTGCCGGCGTCGAGCGCAGCACCTTCCTCGAGACCATAGACCATCTGGGCCAGACCGTGGAAGATCTGGATGCCGGGCTCCTGGAGCTCCATGCGCATCATCAGCGACAAGAAGCCGCCGACGACGCCCGCGAAGATCGCGAAGATAAGGTAGAGGGTGCCGATGTCCTTGTGGTTGGTCGAAAAGAGCCAACGCGCAGCGAAACCGGGCTTGTGATGATGATGCTCGTCGTGAGCATCGTGCACGCCATGAAAGTCGGGGGAGGAATGTCCAGCCATTGTGGTCGCTTTCCTTAGAGTATCAATTGCCAGCGACATCGACGGTCTTGGGACCATCGACGGCGGCCATCAGGGCCTTGTTGGCGCCGGTCACGTCGGTCGCCGCGGCTGTGAGCCAGGCCTTGTACTTGTCTTCAGAAACCACACGGATGGCGATCGGCATGAACGCATGGTCCTTGCCGCACAATTCCGAACACTGGCCGTAATAGAGACCTTCGCGGTCCGGCTTGAACCAGGTCTCGTTCATGCGGCCCGGCACTGCGTCGATCTTGACGCCGAAGGACTGCATGGCAAAGGCGTGGATGACGTCTTCCGGATCGGCGGTGACGATGAGACGGACGACCTTGCCGACCGGCAGCACCATCTCGTTGTCGACGGCAAGCAGGCGCGGATACTTGGCCTTGTCTTCCTTGCCGAGGCCGGCGCGATCCTTGTCTTCCAGGATCAGCGAGTCGAAGGCCGGGCCATTCTCAACCGACGTATATTCGTAGGACCACTTCCACTGCGTGGCGATGGCCTTCATCGTAATGTCCGGCTTCTCCGGCTGGGTGAGCTGGTTCGTCAGGATCTGGAACGAGGGAACCGCGAAAAACAGCAGGATGACGACCGGGCCGACCGTCCAGATGATCTCGATCAGCGTGTTGTGGCTGGTCTTGGACGGAACCGGATTGGCCGACTTGCGGAAGCGGATGGCAACGATCACAAGAAGGGCAAGCACGAGCAGCGTAATCGGAACAATGAACCACAGCGTATAGTGGTTGAACCAGCGCGCTTCTTCCGCCAGGCTCGTTGCGGCCGCCTGAAGATCGAGCTGCCACGGATACGGCTGGTCGGCGAGAGCGCTTGTCGCAGACAGAAGGCCCGAACAGATGGCCAGCGCCGCAAGAGCTTTGTTGTTCACGAATATTCTCCCCAAGTGTTTGATCAGGGTCAAACCTAACACGCAGAATCCCTGCAATAAGGCCCTCTTAAAACCATAGTTTGCCGCCAGCCGCAACAGGCTGCGCTTCGGTTTCATGCGGCATTTTTGCGCAATTTCAAGCCCTTCGACTCTACTTTACCGGCGAGCCCGAGGCCAGCGCTAATTCCACTTTGCAGTCAACGAGTTGCCGCGTTTTTGCCTCACTGCTGCTATTCAAGCAGAGTGTGGACAGAGACCTGCACGGTCAGGGCGGCGCAAGGCCCCATGGCCAGAATGATGTGGGAGCAGCGTGGCGGACCGAAAATGCCGCTGGCGCGGTGCCATGCCGCAACTATGATAGCGGTCGATGATTCGAAGCCGAGGTTTTGATGGTTTTTCGTAGTCTTTTGCGTGCAGTCGCCGCAACCCTCGTCGTCTCGGCCGTAAGCCTCCCGGCTTCCGCACAAACCCAGACGGAGCAGAAGGCACAGCAGCCCGGCGTGGTGAAGTCCAACCACGGCGCCTGGTCGATCGTCTGCGATACGCCGGCGGGCGCCAATGGCGAACAATGCGCACTGATGCAGAACGTGATCGCCGACGACCGGCCCGAGGTCGGCCTTTCCGTCGTGATTCTCAAGACAGCCGATCGCAAGGCGACGATCCTGCGCGTGCTCGCACCGCTCGGCGTGCTGCTTCCGAACGGCCTCGGCCTCAATGTCGATGGCAACGATATCGGCAAGGCCTATTTCGTGCGCTGCTTCTCCGACGGCTGCTATTCGGAAGTCGTGCTCGACGACACCAAGGTGAAGGATGACGAGCAGACGCTGAAAGTGCTGCTCGCCGGCAAGACTGCCACCTTCATCGTCTTCCAGTCACCTGAGGAAGGCGTCGGCATCCCCGTGGACCTCAACGGCTTCCGCGAGGGGTATGAGGCGCTGCCCTGACTAGTCGAAGTCCGTGGGCGAGATAAGTTCGACGCCAGGGAAATATGTCCTATACCGCCCTACGTCGCGAGTAAGGACAGGAATTCCTAGGGCTGCGGCGTGTGCACCGATGAAAAAGTCTGGCAGAACCCCTGTACGAGTTCCACCGGCACGACGATATGCTGAGAACGCCTGGCCTGCGAGAAACAATCCAGGCCTCGGGATTTCGATCATTTTCAGACTTGTTCCGGCGATGAACTCCTCCAAATCCTCGATTGTCGGATATCCGACGGCCAGTTCGGAGTAAATCACTGGATTGATCGCAAGCGGGCCTTCCAGCAACGCGCTCTGCAGTCTCGACATGGACCATCTCGCCCAAACAGGGTCGTCCTTTATGACGTCGAGAAGAATATTGCTGTCGACGAGAATCATTCTTCCCCGCGGGTCATGGCCATGATCTCGTCGGAAGTAAGCCCGCCTCGAGCGTGTCCAAGAAATCGCTCAAATGGGTTCCGAGGCTTAGCATCGTTAGCCGCTACCAGGACGATGCTGCCATCCGCCGCCCGCTTGAAATCCACCTTGCTCCCAGGTCCGATCCCGAGAAACTCGCGCACAGCCTTCGGAATTGTTACCTGGCCCTTTGCAGTCACCGTCGTTGCCATAACTTGCTCCGGTAATACCTGTTTTCCATAAGGTATTACCGCCGCCCGCCCGACGCAAGAGGCGATGCACTTGCCTCGCCCCCTCCGCGGGCATACATGGTATCAAACAAATCAGGACGATCGCCTTGAAAACCGACCTTCTTTCCAATTTCGACATCAGCGAAGCGGCGGTCGAGTCCTTCGTTTCCGATACGCTCCAGGGCGCCGATGACGGCGAGCTCTATCTCGAATATTCGCAGTCGGAATCGCTGACCTTCGACAATGGCCGCCTCAAGGGCGGCAGCTTCAATACCGACCAGGGTTTTGGCCTGCGCGCGGTGGCTGGCGAAGCCGTCGGCTATGCCCATTCCGGTGAAATGTCCGAGGGCGCGCTGAAGCGTGCCGGCGAAGCGGTGACCGCCGTCACCCGCGGTTATTCCGGCAGCTATGCCGCCGCCCCTGCCCGTACCAATTCCAAGCGCTATGGCGATGAAAATCCGATCGGCGCGCCGAGCTTCGAGGAAAAGGTCGCGCTGCTGACCGAGATCGACAGCTATCTCCGTGCGGCCGATTCCAAAGTGCGGCAGGTCACGGCGTCCATCGCCGCCTCCTGGGAGACGATCGAGATCATCCGCGCCGACGGCAGCAGGATGCGGGACGTCCGGCCGATGACACGCATCAACTTCTCCGTCGTGACCGGTGAAGGCTCGAAACAGGAAACCGGCTCCTACGGTTTCGGCGGCCGCAGGGCGTTCTCCGAAATTCTCACCGAGGAAAGCTGGAAGCACGGCGCGGACGAGGCGCTGCGGCAGGCGCTGGTCAATCTCTCCGCCGATGATGCCCCGGCGGGTACGATGGATGTCGTGCTCGGCAACGGCTGGCCGGGCGTGATGCTGCATGAGGCGGTGGGCCATGGTCTGGAAGGCGACTTCAATCGAAAGAAGACCTCTGCATTCGCGGGCCTGATGGGCGAGATGGTGGCGGCACCTGGTGTCACTGTCGTCGACGATGGCACGATTGATGGATTGCGCGGCTCGCTCACCATCGACGACGAGGGCACGGCCGCGGGCTACAATGTGCTAATCGAGAACGGCAAGCTGGTCGGCTACATGCAGGATCGGCAGAATGCGCGGCTGATGGGCATGAAGCCGACAGGCAACGGTCGCCGGCAATCCTATGCCCATGTGCCGATGCCCCGCATGACCAACACCTACATGCTGTCGGGCGATAAGACGCCCGAAGAGATCATTTCCTCGGTCAAGAAGGGTCTCTATGCCGTGTCTTTCGGCGGCGGCCAGGTCGATATCACCTCCGGCAAATTCGTCTTCTCCTGCACCGAGGCCTATATGATCGAGAACGGCAAGATCGGCCGACCGGTCAAGGGCGCCATGCTGATCGGCAACGGGCCGGATGCGATGAAGCGGATCACCATGATCGGCAACGACACCAAGCTCGATACCGGCATCGGCAATTGCGGCAAGGGCGGCCAGTGGGTGCCCGTCGGCGTCGGCCAGCCGCATCTTCGCATGAACGACGTGACCGTCGGCGGCACAAGGGCCTGACGCTCACATTCGGCCGAGCAGCCAGTCGCCAAGCAATCGCGCGGCTGGCCGTTCGACGATGGCCGTCGTTGATACCAGGTAGAAAGCGTCTGAGGGCACGAGCGGGATCGTGTCAAGCTCGACCAAGCGTCCGTCGCGAACCAGGTCCCCAGTGATCGACTCCCAGCCCAGCATCACGCCCTGCCCGTCGAGCGCGGCCTGTGTTGCCTGCACATAATTGGTGAAGCGGCGGCTCGGCGCCCGGCTTTCCGATAGTCTCAGGCTCTTGAGATAGATCGGCCAGCCGATCCAGGCAGGGTCGTCGGCATTGACGTGCAGCAGCGACGTGCGATCCAGGGTGACGCCCTCCACTGCCATCCGATCGCGATAGGCGGCGCTGCAGACCGGCACGACGCGCTCGTCAAACAGCTTTTCCACCATGCCATCCGTCCACTTGCCATCGCCATAGCGGATTGCCAGATCGACCGCCGGATTGAGCCGCGGCGCGCCTTGCTGGGTGGTCATGACGTTGACTGACGCCAGCGGATGCTCGGCGGAGAAGCGGGCAAGGCGCGGCATCAGCCAGTAGGTGGCGACACCGACAGAGCAGGCGATCGTCTTCGATTCCTCGTTTGCCTGCATACGGCCGATATGGTCGATGGCGTCGGCGATGCGGCCAAGACCCTCCGTCACCGCGCTTTCGAGAATACGGCCGGCTTCCGTTCGCATCGCCGGTCGCGTCGAGCGGTCGAGGAGGCGTGTGCCGACATGCTCTTCGAGCTGCCGCAGCGACTGACTGACGGCTGGCTGCGTGACATTCAGTTCCGCCGCCGCACGCTGGACGCTGCCACAGCGGATGACGGCTTCAAAGACTGTCAAGAGGCGGAGCGGCGGCAGGGCTGGTGGCATCAATATAATCCATGAGTTATCTTACTATAAGTGTTTCCAGCCTTCATGGAAAGCTGCGAAGCCACTAATCTCAGCGCATCAGGCGGTCGAATCTCGCCAAGAGCCAATCGCATAAATATTAGTCATCGCAGGATCAAAAAATGGACATCAGCCTCACGCAGAGCATCAGGCTCAGGGAAAACGGCATGGACGTGCCGCTGCTCGACGGCACCACGGCCTACTTCAACTATTACTGGCTGCGCGACAATTGCCCGACCTCGTTCGACAGCCAGACGCGCGAGCGGACCTTCGACATTTTCCACGAAGTTGAGGCGCCGCGCCCGGGGCGTGTCGAGATTGCCGATGGTGCGCTGACAATCGAATGGGCCGGCACCGGCCATGTGACCCGGCATGCGCTTGCCTTCCTGGCAAAATACAGCAGGGGCACGCCACGTCCCGATCCGGCAGACCTGCCGCGCCGCGCCTGGTATTCCGATCATTACCCTGCAATCGCCCGTTTCCCCCAGCCGGAACTGCTGAAGGACAAGGTGCTGGTGGCAAAGTGGGTCGAGGCGATGCTGGTGGAAGGCGTCGCCATCATCACCGAAATGCCGGATTCCAACCAGGGCCTCGACGATCTCGCGCGGCTGATCGGCCATATCCGCCCGACCTTCTTCGGCGAATATTTCGACGTGCGGACGCATATCAAGCCGACCAACCTCGCCTATACGGCCAAGGCGCTGGAAATGCACACCGACACGCCGGCCGAGGACGTGGCGCCGGGCATCCAGTTCCTGCATTGCCGGGCAAATTCGGTCTCGGGCGGCGCCAACCTCTTTCTCGACGGCGTGGCCGTGGCCAACGATCTTCGCAAGGAATTCCCTGAGGATTTCAGGATTCTGACGGAGACCGACGTCGCCTATTACTGCGAGCACGACCATTACGACATGCGCTCGCGCCAGCGGGTGATCGAGCTCGACCAGCATGGCGAAGTCTCGGGCGTGACAATCAGCCAGCACATGTTCGACATTTCCGACCTCGATCAGGGATTCCTCGATCGCTTCTACCCTGCCTTCTGCCGCTTCGGGCGCATGCTGCAATCGGACAAGTATCTGATGCGTTTCCGCCTCGAGGCGACGGAATGCATCGTCTTCGACAATCATCGCATCGTCCACGGCCGGGCGGCCTATTCGGCGACCGAAGGCGATCGGTATCTGCGGGGTTGCTATACGGATCGTGGCGAAATGCGGAGCACCTATCGGGCGCTGACGACCGAGGGGCGGTTTAAGGGCTGAGCTATGGCGAGGGGATTTACCCCTCACCAACTTCGGCCATTCGCTTCTCGCGGCTTTGTTCGTCACTGCAATCGATTCACTGGATCGATTGCTCCGCTTCGCGGATCGTTCCTCACCCTCTCCCACAAGGGGAGAGGTAGGGTGCCACGCTCTCGGCCTTCACGTGTGGCGAGCCGGTGCCGCCAACTTACCTCTCCCCTTGTGGGAGAGGATAGCAAGTCTACATGAGACGTCGTCAAATGCATAGACGCGCTTGGTGAGGGGTGAACTACACCACCGCGCCCCCCGGCGTCATCGCCGCCACAGCCTTGTCCTTCAGCTCCCGGAATTTTCCTGAAACCTCGGTCAGCTTGCGGTCCCATTCCGGGTTCGGCACCTGGCCCTCGATGACCTCGAAGTAGACCGCTATCAAAGCCGCGATCGCGAAAGGCTCCAGCACCGCAGCCTTGAAGGCCCAGGCGCAGACGATGGCGGCGACAAAGGACCAGCCGGCGATATGGCCAGGCATGATGTAGAACAGCGCCGCCATCGGCGCGAGCATGACGAGGAAGATAACGATGGCCAGCACATAGAGCATCAGCGTCAGCCAGATCGCGTTCTTGACCATGCGCTTGCCGTTCTGGGCGTAGAGCACCAGGGCGTGGCGGGAGGTTTCCCAGGGATTGGTCGCGCCGACCTTGATGTTGTAGCCGAGGATGATCTCATCGACATAGGTCAGCGACATCCGAATGATCGTGTTGAAGAAGCTCAACAGCCCCTGGAGCCCGGGGATCGGCAGGATCATGGCGACGCCGCCAACAAGGCCGGTGATGGCGCGGATGACGCCCTTGATCAGTTGGTCGAGCACGAAGAGCACATTGGCCTCGCCGAAGCGGGCGGTGACGACCTGGCGGGCGTGTGAGATCTGCCCCTGCCCTTGCGGCAAAGGCTTGCCCTGCATCAGCTCGACCATGACGGCGATATGACCGGCCTTGAGGACATAGAGGATATATTCGCGGATCCAGTAGACGGCGATCGAGACCACGCCGATGCCGATCACGGCGCCCCAGACGGTGAAAGCCGTCGGATCGTCGCTGACATGGCCGACGCCATAGCCGATCGCCGCCCCTCCACCGGTCGCAACGATATAGGCGAAGGTGATGCCGAAATAGACCAGCATGCGGAGGAGGATGAAGGGATAGGTCTGCGCCAGAAGCCCGAGGGTACGCCCGATCGAGAAATCCCACATGCCCGCCTGCTCTCCTAGAAGCCCAAGGTCCTTTGAATGTATCGCCAGGTCCGCATGACCGGCGATTTCGTCCAGGGAACGCGGCCCGCCTTCAATCTATTCGCCGAATCCTCGAGAAGTTCGGCGATTCCCGGCTGCATCGCAAGCCGGTCCATGTCGTAGGTCTTCGCGTGGATCGCCTCGCTGCCGAACAGGCGGCCATCCGAGGGCAGCGGATGGAGGCGCGGACCGAGCCGGGCGACCAGATCGGCCTGCAATTCGGAATACCAGGCAGCATCGCGATCGAGTTTGACGACCTGCTGGAAGTCCGCGCCCGCCGTCTTCATCACAGCGACGATCCGCTCGATGTCCTCAGGTTCATGGCAGGCGGTGAAGAGCCGCGAGAACATCATGTCGCTTTTCTTCGGATCGTGCTCGACCTTTGCCGAAAGCGCACGGAGATAGTCGGTGAGTTCGATCGGGAAGGAAAAATTCTTCGGCTTGTCGCGGGATGGCTCCATGCCGTCCAGCCCGAGAATGTCGCGGCAGAAAGCGGTATAGATATCCTGGTTGGCAGCCCGTACCGCCTCATAGTCAAGGACTGCGAGACGCAGCTTGGGATGATCGAGGATCGGGCCGAGCTCTGCGAGAGGATTGAGCGCCTCGGATTTGGCCGGGTCCCTGAGTTGCTTGGCGGCATAGTCCGGGAAGGAGCGCGTGCGGCCGTTCTTCACGGTTTCGCCCCAGACCGACATCAGCATGGTGAAGGGATCGCGCAGCGTATAGGCGATCATGATATCGGACTGGCCAAGCACCTTGCCGAGCTTGACGAAGTCCTTCGGCGTCCATTTGCGAAAACCCTCCGAGGAGATCAGCAGGTTGGCGTTCCTCTTGAGTGCATCGTCGGAGGCTCGCTTGAGCCGCTTGAACAGCGCTCCCTCGCCCGCCAGCACCTCTTCCTTCGACGATACGACCTGATGATGCGCGTTCTGGGCGCGAAGCGAGACGACAGGATAGACCCAGCCCTTGGCCAGCAACTGCTTGCTATTGCGGTAGAAGTTGGACTGCAGATAGGTCGTGGCGGTCTTGCGCGGGCCGATATGGATCACGAACATGGCTTCACCGGAACCTGTTGGTGAGACGTCGCCAGCCAAGAAGTGCCGTGCGCGCTGCACCTGCCATCCGCATGCGGAGGCCGCCGGGGCGGAATTTCCTGGTCAGGTCGTCGAGCAGCGCCTTCACCTTCGGGTCGGACTCAAGCACCGTCTCGTCGTAATAATCGCAGTTTGCCGGGCCTTCGAGGAAGAGCTTGCCGCCAGGTGCCGGCACCATGGCGGGAGTATATTTCTTGAGAAGCTTGCGTTCCATCCTGATGAGGGCCTCGTCGTCACGCGAGACGGTCATCACGCGCCGCGCCTGCGGTACTGCGGCGACAGCGGCGACGATTTCTTGCCGCGTCGACTCAAGCAGCATGTGCTTGAAGACACGGCCGACATTGACGCGCTCGCCGCCCTTCCAGCGACCCATGCGCACCAGCATGGCCCGCATGAACTCCGTGATTTCCAGCGGTTCGCGGTCGTTGGCGGAACCGGCATCGTCGTGTGGCAGCGTGCCAACGCCCAAAATATCTTCGCAGAAGACGTCGAAGATATCGCGGTTCTGACGACGGATCTCGTCGTAGAGCAGGACAGAGAGCGTGGAATTCTCGATCGCGGCAAACTTGTCGATGTCGGAGAGCGGGTCGAGCGAGCGCGACTTGCCGGCCTTGCGGATCTGCTCGTCGTAGTGCTCGGGGAAGGATTTCGGGCCGCCGGTCTTCACCTTCTGCGCCCAGATCGAATAGACGAGCGAGATGGGATCGCGCAGCGTGTAGACGATCTTCAGTTCATGCGGCGCGACAAACTCGCGGAGCCTCGCCAGCGCGTTCGGGCGCCATTTGTCGAAACCTTCGGACGAGAGAAGGATGTTGAGGTTCTTCTCCGCCGCCCGGTCGAGGATCTTGCGGAACTGGGCGACCTTGCGGCCTTTCTCGTCCAGAATTTCCTTCTGATTGTCCGAGAGATCGTGATGGGCGATCGCGACGCGTTCGCCCGTCTGGGGATAGAGCCAACCGGCTTTCTCGAGCGCGGCGGCATTGTGATGGAAGTTCCTCTGCAGCCAGGTCGTCGCTGTCTTGTGCGGCCCGACGTGAAGGACGAACATCAGATGAGCTCCGTGCTCGCGATCTTGATGCCGAAGCCTTCGAGGCCGACATAGTGGCGCTCGCGGGATGACATCAACCGGATCGAGGCGATGCCGAGCTCCTTCAGGATCTGTGCGCCCAGGCCGATTTCGAGCCACTCACTCTCACGCGCCTGCGCTTCGGAATGGCCTTCGCGGCCATGGCCCATCTTCCTGTTGTGTTCGACGGAGCCGACGCCGACCGAGCCTTCGCGGAGATAGATGATCACGCCGCGGCCTTCCTCGGCGATGCGGCCGAGAAAGCGATCAACGGGACGCGGGCTGCCGAACACGTCGGCTGCGACGCTTTCCATATGAAGGCGGACCAGGACGTCCTCGCCGTCGCGGATATCGCCGAAGACCACGGCGAGGTGCTGCATCGGATCCCAGGGCAGGGAATAGGTATGCGCCTTGGCCTTGCCCTGCGGCGTGTCGATGGTGAACGAAGCGACGCGCTCGATCAGCGTTTCCTTGCGCTGGCGATAGGCGATGAGGTCGGCAACGGTGACCTGTTGGAGGCCGTGCTCTTCGGCAAAAGCTTCGACTTGCGGGCCGCGCTTGACCGTGCCGTCATCATTGACGAGTTCGCTGATCACGCCGATCGGCGGCAGGCTCGCGAGCCGGCAAAGATCGACGGCTGCCTCGGTATGACCGGAGCGCATCAAAACGCCGCCCTCGCGCGAGACAAGTGGGAAGATATGGCCGGGCCGGACGAAATCAAAAGCGCTCGCATTGGGATTGGCGAGATTGCGGACGGTGACCGTGCGGTCGTCGGCGGAAATGCCGGTCGTCGTGCCGTGCTTGAAATCGACCGAGACGGTGAAGGCAGTGGTGTGGGCGGAGTCGTTTTCCGCCACCATGGCATTGAGATTCAGGCGCTTGGCCTCCTCTCGCGGCATCGGCGCGCAGACGATGCCTGACGTATGGCGGACGATGAAGGCCATCTTTTCCGGCGTACAGTGGACGGCAGCCACGATCAGGTCGCCTTCGTTCTCACGCCCGTCGTCATCCATCACCACGACGATCTCGCCGCGCTCGAAGGCACGGATCGCATCGACGACGCGTTTCTGGTCGTAAGCCATATTCTTGAACCCCTGAATTAATCGAGCCGGCCGGTCTGGCCCCTGTCACGCAGATAATGATCGGCGATGATGCAGGCAAGCATCGCCTCGCCGACAGGAACGGCGCGGATTCCGACACAGGGGTCATGTCTGCCCTTGGTGCGGAGGGAAACATTATTGCCGTCGGCGTCGATCGACAGTCGTTCGGTCAGGATCGACGAGGTCGGCTTGACGGCGAAGCGGGCAATGATCGGCTGGCTCGTGGAGATGCCGCCAAGAATGCCGCCAGCGTGGTTGGACAGGAAGACAGGCTTGCCGTCATTGCCCATGCGCATCTGGTCGGCATTCTCCTCGCCGGTGATTTCGGCGGCGCCGAAGCCATTGCCGATCTCGACGCCCTTGACGGCGTTGATCGACATCAGCCCTGAGGCAATGTCCTGGTCGAGCTTGCCGTAGATCGGTGCGCCAAGCCCTGCGGGCACGCCTTCAGCGATGACTTCGATCACAGCACCCACCGAGGAGCCGTTCTTGCGAACGCCGGAGAGGTATTCTTCCCAGACCGGCACGATCTCGGGATCGGGCGCGAAGAACGGGTTGTTGCCCACCTCGTCCCAGTTCCAGTTCTTGCGGTTGATCTTGTGGGTGCCGATCTGCACCAGGGCACCACGGACCGTGACGCCTGATATAACCTTGCGGGCAAGGCCGCCGGCGGCGACACGCGCCGCGGTCTCACGGGCCGAAGAACGGCCGCCGCCGCGATAGTCGCGGATGCCGTATTTGGTATCATAGGTGAAGTCGGCATGGCCGGGACGATACTGGCGGGCGATCTCGCCATAGTCCTTGGAGCGCTGGTCCATGTTCTCGATCATCATCGAGACCGGCGTGCCGGTCGTGATCAGCGTTTCGCCATCCTCGTCGGGCATCACGCCCGAGAGAACCTTGACGATATCGTCCTCCCGGCGCTGGGTGACGAAGCTCGACTGGCCAGGCTTGCGCTTGTCCATCCAATGCTGGATTTCGGCGAGCGTGAAACGGATGCCGGGCGGGCAGCCGTCGACCACACAGCCAAGCGCCGGCCCGTGGCTTTCCCCCCAGGTCGTGACGCGAAAGAGATGTCCGAATGTATTATGCGACATGAACGACTATTTCCGGGCCGCCAGCGGCCAACCCCCGTTGTTTCTCGCGGGCACTCTTAGAACCTCCTCGCGAAAAATAGAAGCGGAAAAGCGCTGAACAATCCGTGCAAAAGAGGCGGTGCACAGTCGGGCACGGACGCCGCCGGTCGCTTGAACAAAGGCAAATTCCTGTTAACACTTCGGGCCGGAATAACCTAAATTCGAAGAAAATTTCGCCACATTCAGGAGCGAGAGATGGGCAAGTCAAGCGTTGCACAGAAAAACGTCCAGGGAACACCCATGCGCTTCATCCTCACTCTCTTTCTGGGCCTATCCGGATTGCTGAACCCGCTCAGCGCTTTTGCCGAAAGTGCTGACGTGGAAGCGGTGATCGAAGGGGTCGATGAGGACAAGCTGACGCTGACGCTGGACGACGGCAAGAAATACCAGGCGCCGGAAGAGTTCAATTTCGATGGACTCAAGAAGGGCGTGAAAGTCGTGGTCTTCTACACGGAGACCGACGGCAGGCGCGTGATCAACGACCTCCAGGTGGTCGAATAAAGACCACCTGCTGAATATGACATTCAGCAAGGGTTAAGAGGCCGCTGATAGGTTCCGGGTTCACATGAAGCGAACTCGGAACGCTATATGCTGCGCCTGATCAAGAGTCTCACCTCACCCGCCGTCAAGCGCACCATCATCACGACGGGGCTCGAAGTCGCTGCCATGCTCGACGGGCTCGGGCTTTCCGGAGGTGCACGGGGCCGGGGCGCGATCTTTACGCTGCACCATGTCCGGCCGCGGTTCGTGCGTCCGTTCCATCCCAACGATATTCTGGAAGTGACGCCAGCTTTCCTTGATGAGGCGCTCTCGACACTGAAGGCGCGTGGCTACGACTTCATCCGCCTCGCGGAGCTGCCGGATCGGCTGGCGTCGAGTTCGGCGCAGCCTTTCGCCTGCTTCACGCTCGATGACGGCAACCGCAACAACAAGACAGAAGCTGCGCCGGTCTTCACGCATCACGGCGCGCCCTTCACCATCTTCATCACGAAGGGCTTTATCGACGGGACGCATTCGCTCTGGTGGGAGACGCTGGAGGCGCTGCTCAACAAGGCGCCGGCGATTGATTTCGATTTCGGACTCGGCCCGGAACCGGTGCCGACCGCGACGCCACCCCAGAAGCTCGCGGCCTTCCAGCGCATCACCGATTTTGTCAGCACGGCGGACGAGGCTTATGCCGTCGAGCAACTCGACACCGAAGCCCACAAGCACGGCATCGATCCGCTGGCGATCACACGTGACCTGACGATGCGAGCTGACGAGCTGCGCGAACTTGCGGCCAATCCGCTCGTCTCCTATGGCGCGCACACGGTCAGTCATCGCGGACTTGCGCGGCTGCCTGAAAGCGAAGCGCGGCGTGAAATCTCGGAGTCCATCGCCGCGGTTTCGACGATGACCGGCAAGACGGCCAATGCCTTTGCCTATACCTACGGCGATGCCCGCTCCGTCTCAGTGCGCGAGCGGCAGATCCTGCGTGACATGGGCATGCGCATCGGTGTCACGACGCGGCCGGGCGTGCTGACGGCGGATTTGCTGGGTGATATGACGGCACTGCCGCGCATTTCGTTCAACGGCCTCTATCAGAAGGGCCGTTACGTGCGGGCGCTGGCGAGCGGGATTCCGTTCAAAGTCATGAAGTAATGGCCCCGGCTGAGAGCCGCGTTGATGCTTGACCTCTTCCTGGAAACATTGAACGGCCTGCTCTCGATACCCTCGCACTGGGGAAGATGGAAACGCTGGCTCGCCGCTTTCGTTCTGATCCTTTGTCTTGTGCTGATCTGCATGGTTGCACTTTTATAGCCTCGATCAGAAAGGGCGGAGCACCCTACGGATACATCCGCACCTTCTCCCAACCCTCCTCCGCCCGCGTGAACTCCATGCGATCATGCAGCCTAAACGGCCGGTCGGCCCAGAATTCGATCGAGACGGGCTTCAGCCGGAAGCCCGACCAGTGGGCTGGGCGGGGGATATGGCCGATGCCGAACTTGATCGTGTATTCGGCGACCGCCTTCTCGAGCGCGAAGCGGCTTTCGAGCGGACGGGATTGTTTCGAAGCCCAGGCGCCGATGCGGCTGCCGCGGGCCCGGGTCTCGAAATAAGCGTCGGCCTCGGCATCCGAAACGGTCTCGATATCACCGCGGACGCGCACCTGGCGGCGCAGCGACTTCCAGTGGAACACCATCGCCGCCTTCTTCTGGCCGAGGAGTTCTTCGCCCTTCCGACTCTCATAATTTGTGTAGAACACAAAACCGTCTTTATCGAAGCCTTTAAGCAGGACCATGCGGACATTGGGCATGCCATCGGCATCGACGGTGGCGAGCGCGAGTGCGTTCGGATCGTTCGGCTCGCTCGCTTCCGCTTCCTTCAACCATGTGCCGAACAGGGAATACGGCTCGTTTTCCTGGGTGAAGTCACTGGTTGTTAACTCATTTCCGCTCATGATGTGGATTAAGCCCTATCCTAGGTCCCGAGTTTTGCAGGCGTAGTTTGCGACACATATCAAAGCCTTATGGCGGCCAAAAGGGCCTTGTCGCGGCCGTGGCGAAATTCGCTGCGGCAGCCGTTGTGCCTTTGCTACTCTCCGGCTGCATGGGTTTCGGCGTCGACGCGACCGACAGCAAGATGACCACAAATTCCGTCGACAATCCATCCAATCGCGCGCCGGCCGATACCGTCTCCGATGAAGCCACGATCCGCAATGCGGTCTCGTCGGCGGATCTCAGCCGCATGAACCAGAGCGTGTCCATTCCCTGGGCGAATACGACGACGGGCAGCGCCGGCGTCATAACGTCTATCCGCGAGGAGAACAACGGCTCCTATGTCTGCCGGACCTTCATCACGACGCGCCATTCCTATCGCGGCATTTCCAACTATGGCGGCAAGGCGTGCCTGGTCGGTTCCGGCGAATGGCAGGTCGTCGCCTTCAAGGAACTTGCCTGACATTCTTCCGAATAGGCAGCAAGCCGCGCGCGTGATTTACCGAACGGATACGAAATTTTGCGATAACTCAAGAAACTGACTTTCGTGACAGGCAGAGCCCGACCCATGGCCGTCGATAACAGGATGCGCGATCCTTATGCAGTTCTCGGTGTCAGCCGCTCGGCTGACCAGACGGAAATCAAGGCCGCTTGGCGGTCGATGGCCAAGAAGCTGCATCCCGACCAGAACCGCAGTGACCCCAATGCGCAGAGCCGCTTCACCGAAGTCGGGCGCGCCTATGACCTGCTCAAGGATCCCGACAAGCGCCGCCGCTATGACGAGATGCTGAACCGCGCCTCCTTCAACGGCGGCTATGGAGCAAGCCCCAGCGGTCAAAGCAGTGGCAGCGCCCGCGCCGGCAAGGAGCCGACCTTCATGGAAAAGCGCGCCGAGAAGGCGCGCCAGGAGGCCGAGGCCCGCGCACGAGCCGAGGCGGAAGCGAGAATGCGCGAGGAGGCGGAAGCCAAGGCGCGGATCAAGGCAGCCGCGGATGCCGCCCGCGCCAGAGCCGAGGCCAGTGAAGCGGAGCCGGTTGAAGAAGCACCCGAGGCAGACGTGACCCCGGAGCAGCATGAACAGTTTTTCGAGAAGCTGTTCGGCAGTCGCAGAAGTTCCGATCGCAGCCGCACCGGAGAAGCACCGCAGGCCGAGCGACGTGGCGCGGCGAAGGGGGAGAAGCCGAGGGCCGAAGCTCCCGGACCCGAAGCGTCGAGGACCGAAACTCCGAAAGCGGAGGCTCCAGAATTCGAAGCCCCGAAATCCGAGGCTCAAAGATCCGAGGCCCCGCGATCGGAGGCTTCTCATGCCGATGAGCGGTCCCACGCCGAGGAACAGGCTCGCTCAGCCTATGCCCAGGAGCCCGAGGAAGCGCACGGCGAGGCCAGCGCTTCGCCAGCCCGCAATCTCTTCAGCTATCTGGTCCAGCGCCTGACGCGCCAGGCATCGGCGCCGGAGAAGGCGCCCGACCACAATGTCGACGCCCATGTGACGATCGAGGATCTGCTCACCCGCGTGAATCCGACCATCACGCTGCCCGACGGCAAGCTCCTGAGCGTGCCGCTGCCCGACGATGCCATGGACGGCACGACGGTGCGGATGGACGGCTATGGCCACAAGCTGCCCGGCATGAAGCGCGGCGACGTGCTGGTCACGCTGCGCATCAAGCCGCACAAGTGGTATCGCGTCGATCACTATGATCTCGTCACCTTCCACGAAATCGACATCGAGAATGCCGTGCTCGGCTGCGATGCCACGGTGGAAACCCCGGACGGTCCGGTCCGCATCCGCGTGCCGGAATGGTCGGGCTCCAACCGCACCGTCAAGATAGAGGGCAAGGGCCTGCCGCGTGGCAATGGCCGCCGTGGCAACCTGATCGTCGAAATCCGCGTCATGCTGTGGGATCGTCCCGACCAGAAGGTCGTCGACCTCATGCGCTCGATGCGCGAGGGTCTTTTCCTGTGACAGTCGTGTGAATTCGCCTGTTGAAAAGCGGTCGTAGCGGATGGCACCACCGCGCTGCCGCAACACCAAATCTTGCTTTTGCTAACATTTGATGATTTGTGCGGCGCTTGAACCGCCTGTCCGCCCGTGCGATAGGCGACAACGGATTTTCAGTTCTGGAGGGCTACATGACCGGATTGATGACGGGCAAGCGCGGCATCATCATGGGCGTCGCCAACAACCGTTCGATCGCCTGGGGTATCGCCAAGTCGATTCATGCGCAGGGCGGCGAGATCGCGTTTACCTATCAGGGCGAAGCGCTCAAGAAGCGTGTCGAGCCGCTGGCGGCCGAAATCGGCGCCATCGTGGCGGGCGATTGCGATGTCAGCGACGAAGCGTCGATTGATGCGGCATTTGCCGAAATCGAGAAGATCTGGGGCAAGATCGATTTTCTGGTCCACGCGATCGGCTTTTCCGACAAGGATGAACTGACAGGCCGCTATGTCGACACCTCGCCCGAGAATTTCGACAAGACCATGCGCATTTCGGTCTATTCCTTCACCTCGGTCGCACGCCGCGCCGAGAAATTGATGACCGATGGCGGCTCGATGCTGACGCTGACATATTACGGCGCTGAGAAGGTCATGCCGAACTACAACGTCATGGGTGTGGCGAAGGCAGCACTCGAGGCGAGCGTGAAATATCTTGCGGTCGATCTCGGCCCGAAGAACATTCGCGTCAATGCGATTTCGGCCGGCCCGATCAAGACGCTCGCGGCCTCCGGCATCGGCGACTTCCGCTATATCCTCAAGTGGAACGAATATAACGCACCGCTGCGCCGTACCGTCACTATCGAGGAAGTCGGCGATGTCGGCCTCTACATGCTGTCCGATCTCTCACGTGCCGTCACAGGCGAGACACATCACGCTGATAGCGGCTATCACGTCGTCGGCATGAAGGCAGTCGACGCACCGGATATCTCCGTCACCAAGGACTGAAACGCCTGAGCCGCACATCATGCCCGTGACCCATTACATCATCCGTCACGGGCAGACCGATTGGAACGCCGAATGGCGGCTCCAGGGCCAGAAAGATATCCCGCTCAATGACACCGGGCGACAGCAGGCCCGCGAAAACGGCCTGCGCCTGAAAACACTCATGGACAGTTTCGAGGGCTACGATTTCGTCGCAAGCCCGCTCGGTCGTGCGCGGGAGACGATGGAACTGGCCCGCGCTGCGGCGGGCCTCGATCCCCTCGCCTATCGCATCGATGACCGGCTCAAGGAAATCTGCTTCGGCGACTGGGAAGGCTATACCGGCCGCGAACTCAAGGCGCTCGACCGCGCGCGCCATCGCGAGCGGCGGGAGAAGAAGTGGGATTTCCTGCCGCCGGGCGATCTCGCCGAGAGCTACGAGATCCTTTCCTGGCGCGTCGGCTCCTGGCTGAAGTCGCTCAACCAGCCGACTGTCGCTGTCTGCCATGGCGGCGTGATCCGCTGCATTTTCAAGCTGGTCGGCGGCGTTGCTCGCGAGGACGCGGCCAGTCTCGATATTCCACAGGACCGGGTGCTGGTCTATTCGGAAGGTCGGCTGGAATGGGCCTGAGAGCACGACTGTCTCAGTTCTGGCCGAAGAGCGTTGACGACACTTTGGCCGCATCACTCGGCGCGGGATCGCTCAAGAGAGAATATTGCAGTTGCTGAGGACCGTCGCCGGTGGCGATTGTGCGCAGGCTCTCCGTCCCGGGAAACTGCCAGGCGCTGTTGGTGTCGGCGAAGGTCACACATCCCTCGTTGAGGACCGAGCCAAAGGCGTATTGGACAATGTAGTAGCCGTCCGGAATGCCGTTCAGTGCAGCGCTGGCATGCGGATACATGTAGACCGCCGCGATCAGCCGCTTGGAAAAAGCGCTCCGCACCTTCACGATCGCCGCATCCTTGGTGTCGTTCATAATCGCGATTTCATGGCCCGGTGCGACGCGTGGATTGATACGGTAGAGAACCTCGCCATTCTCCGGCTCCTTCCAGCAGTGGCGCAGTGCCGAGTCTCCCGGCACGGAATCGTCAGGGACGGATGCTGTCATGGGTTCGACGGCCGGCAGGGCGGTTGCGATGGCGCGTGTCCGCGCTTCGTTGACCTCCCCGAACTCGACTGCCTGAAGGGCAACACCCCCGATGCCGACCGGCAATATCGCGGCGAGCGTAAGGTGCGTCATGGCCGCAAGCGGCTTGATGCGCCAGGGGTCCTTCAGCTTGATCTTCTTCGGGTTTGCGCCGCGCGCCTCCATGTCCTCAGTGAACTCCCGGGCGCCCTCAGCGATCTCACTGTCGTCGGCATCGGTCAGCTTGGTCGCGAGCGCATAGCTAAGCTTGCGGTTTCCCTGGGCCGCAAAAGCGCGGCTGTTCTGCCACAAGAGTTCCTGCTCGGTTTCGAGGTCGCGCGTCCCGCCCAGCGCGTTGCGAGCGATCGCCCTGAGCGTCAGGAACGGAGCGAACGGAACGGCCCACCAGCCGAACAGCGCGGTGGCAAAGGAGGCCCGTACCGAAGCGGTCTGGGCACAACGGGTGCAGAAAACGCCTTCTGTCGGCCGGTGGAAGGAGAAGAAGAGGAAACTAAAAATGCGGTCAAAGGTGAGCACACGGGGTTGCGCAGTGACCTTATGGCAGCGTGAACATTTGACCGGGTGGATACCGAGCCAGGAATGTTCGGCATCATCCAGCGTGAAGCGGCGATCGTAGCGGGCACGCGCTTCGATGTCGGAGAGGATCTTGTAGGCGTTGTAAATCTTGTGGAACTGGAATTCCGAACTGCCACGGGCGGTGTCGGGATGAGTTTCCTTAGCCAACCGTCGATAGGCGTTCTTGATCTCGTCCGGGTCGGCCGCCGGCGAAACTCCCAGGGCGCGGTATAGGCCCTCAGGATCGCTATGTCGCATGCCACCCATCCTCAAGTGCAAATCAGGAAAACACTAGACGAAAATCATCTGCGTTTCCACCGGTTGCATTGCTGCCATCCGCTCGTTTGGAACCGGCCGTTGCCGTCATGCATCGGGTGGGAAGAGCTTGGTCTCTTCGAAACCCTCCGCGACGATCTGATCGCAGAAATCCGACCACGGACATCGACGGCAGGCGCCCCTGATCGAGCCCGCTGCGAAGGCGGCTCTTAGCCTTGCGACCATGGCCCGATCGATCTCGATCGGGCTGCCGAAATCGAGGCCGAGGAGCCCCCCCACCTCCTGGACCGCCAGCCGATCGAGTTCCATCGTTTCCGCCTTGCCGCAATCATGGTTGCAGGCGCGGCGGTCGTCGGCCGTCAGGCCGCCGCATATCGCGTCCGGTCCCTCGGCCAGTTGGACGGGACGGCCGCGACCGATATCGGCGACGATGTCGGTCATGTTGGCGACGAATGCCGGTGTGTAGCCATAACCGCGATAGGTCAGGATGCATAAAAAATGATGCCCGCGCAGTCGCACGGGCATCGTATTCAGTCCAGCAGAGGAAGGGTGGTCAGAGCTGGGCAAACCGTGCAGCGCCCTTGAGCACGCCTTTGGCCATAGCAGCTGCAATGGCAAGCTTCAGCAGATCGGCCATCCAGAACGGGTAGAAGCCGTATTCGAGCGACTTGTCGAAGCCATAGAGATAGGCGAGATAAGCGACGCCAAGGCCGAAGATGACAACTTCGCCGGCAAAGAGGGTGGCGATCATGCCGACCCATCCGCGGGTGACGCCACGATCGGCAAGATAGCCCATGAGCGCGGCTGCGCCGAGGAAGCCGAAGAGGTAGCCGCCGGTACCGCCGATGAAGACAGCCGGGCCAGAGAAGAAACCTGCGAAAACCGGGAAGCCGACAAAGCCTTCCAGCAGGTAGAGCGCGACAGTTGCCGTCGCCATGCGGAAGCCGAAGGTCACGCCGATCAGCATGACGGCCAGCGTCTGCAGCGTCATAGGAACCGGATAGAAGAAGACGGTAATCTGCGACATGACCGCCAGGAAAACGCTGCCGAGAACGACGATCGCCGCCTTCTTGGCGAGAGAACCGCCTGCGAGCGCTTCAAGAGTTGAAATTTCGGTTGCTGCCTGGGCCATCTGGATACTCCCCGTCCGAATGATGATGGGTCTTTCTGTCATGAAAGCATTTCATATTGCAATCGCGAAATGCGTCTTAGCGGTACGGTGCCGGAACAGTCGGTCGGCGCCTGTTGAAAACAGTGGCCATGTGATTTACCGCATCGCCGCCAGCATCTAAGGTCTCGTCATGGCCACCATCCTGTACGAGCACCCGGTTTTCCTCGAACACCACGTTCCGCCCGGTCATCCGGAACGGCCGGACCGGTTGAGAGCGCTCAACGCCTTGCTGGAGCACGAGAATTTCCGAGCGCTCGGCCGCCGCGAAGCGCCGACGGCCAATGAGGACGCGGTGACACTGGCGCATCCCGAATCCTTCCTGTTCGAGGTCATGCGGATGATGCCCGAGGAGGGCGTGCGGCAGATCGAGGCCGATACCCACGCGAGCCCGGAGAGCCTGAAAGCCGCGCTGACCGGTATCGGTGGCGCGATGGCCGGCGTCGACGATGTCTTCACGGGCAAGGCCGACAACGTCTTCGTCGCGAGCCGCCCGCCCGGGCACCATGCCGAGCATGACAAGGTGATGGGCTTCTGCCTGTTCAACACTGTGGCGATCGCAGCACGGCATGCGCAAAAAGTCCATGGCGCCGAGCGGGTCGCCATCATCGATTTCGATGTGCATCATGGCAATGGGACCCAGGATATCTTCCAGGCCGATCCGAGCGTACTCTATTGCTCGACACACCAGATGCCGCTCTATCCGGGCACCGGCGCCAAGGGCGAGACCGGCGTCGGCAACATCGTCAACGCGCCGCTCAACCCGTATGACGGCAGCGCCGACTTCCGCGACGCGGTGCGCGGCCGGGTGATGCCTGCGCTGCACAATTTCCGGCCCGACTTGGTGATTATCTCTGCCGGCTTCGATGCGCATCATCGCGACCCCCTCGCCCAGATCAACCTCGTCGGCGACGACTTCGACTGGATTACGGGCCAGCTGATGGACGTGGCGGCCAAATATGCCGGCAACCGGGTCGTCAGCGTATTGGAGGGCGGCTATGATCTCGAGGGGCTGGCCGAGTCGGCGGGCCTGCATATCTGCCGCCTGATGAAAGGTTAAATGACCGCATGACCGCCGAAACGCCCAATCTCGTGACCGCGCTTTCCTTCGAGCAGGCGGTAAGCGAGCTCGAGAACATCGTTGCACGGCTCGAGCGCGGCGACGTGCCGCTCGACCAGTCGATCGAGATTTATGAGCGCGGCGAGGCGCTCAAGAAGCATTGCGAGACCTTGCTCAACGCCGCCGAAGCCCGCATCGAGAAGATCCGAATCGATCGCAACGGAAAGGCGACCGGAACGGAGCCTTTGGACCGGGAATAATACGATCTCTTGCATCCATGCGTGCAGTATACAGGTGTATTACTGCTCTCCAGTAGTAAAACCTGCCTTTCTTGAAGCCAAAATCAGTATTGTGTGATTAATTTTTGTTCAATTCATTTCCGCTAATTTTACGGCGAGGACGGATTTCCACAATCTTCCAGCTAGTTCCGCCCAGTTAGCTTGATAATCCAAGAAGATTATCCGGGGGATCCGTCATTTGCCCCGGAGACCACGCATGTCCATCAAGACTAGGCTTATCGCCTGCATTGCCATTCTGGCACTTTTCATCGGAGGGCTGATCACTTCCGCCTTCCTGATCACCGGCAGTATTTCGTCGAGCCTCAAAACTGTTGTCGAGGACCGGCTGGTTCCGACAAAACAGCTCAAGACGATCGCCGACCTCTACGCGGTCAACATCGTCGATACCGCCCACAAAGTGCGCAACGGCGGGCTTGGCTGGGGCCAGGGCGAGACATCGATCGAGGACGCATTGGCGACCATCGATTCCCTCTGGTCGGCCTATATCGCGACCTACCAGACCGAGGAGGAGAAGGCGCTATCCGTAACCTTCCAAGGCAAGAAAGAACAAGCGCTGCCCGAGATCAAAACGTTGCTTGGGATCCTTAAGGCCAAGGACCAACAGGCGCTGGATCGCTTCGTCGTCGAACGACTCTATGCCGTGATCGACCCACTCGGCGGCGATGTCAGTGCTCTGATCGACCTGCAGATTCGCGTCGGCAACAATGAATATGCCAAGTCGCTGGAGGCTCAGTCGCTTGGGAACGTGATTCTCTGGGCGGTTTCGGTGTCGGCGTCCCTGGTTACCGCATTTTCGCTCTGGATCGTGATGTTCGGAGTCAGCAGACCTATCTCTGCCATTACCGGTTCGATGAAAGCCCTTGCCTCCGGCGAGATCGAAAGGCCGATTCCTTTTGCCGGACGCACGGATGAAATCGGCTCGATGGCAGTGGCCGTCGAGTTCTTTCGCCAGACGGCCATCGCCAACAAGCGCATGGAGGACGAGACCGACGCCACGCGGCGCCAGGCCGAAGCCGATCGCATCGCGGCGCAGGAGAAGGCCGAAGCCGATGCTGCCCGCAAGCTGCGCGAGGCGACGGCCGGACTGGCGGCAGGCTTGAAGCGGCTGGCCTCCGGAGACCTCGCCTTCCAGCTCGACGAAGCCTTTTCGTCTGAGTTTGAGGCGCTGCGGCACGATTTCAATTCCTCGGTCCGCCAGCTCGGCGATACCCTGCTTGCCATCACCGACGCTGTTTCCAGCATGGACAATGGCACGCGCGAAATCGCGTCCGGTGCCAACGACCTGTCACGACGCACCGAACAGCAAGCCGCAGCCCTGGAAGAGACAGCCGCTGCGCTCGACGAGATCACCGCCAATGTTCGCAGTTCGGAAACGCGGACGGCCGAGGCGCGCGGCGTGGCGAGACAAGCCAACGATAGCGCAGCGCATTCCGCCGATATCGTCACCCAGGCCGAAAGCGCCATGGGCCGCATTGAAACGTCGTCGCAGCAGATCTCCAACATTATCGTCGTCATCGACGAGATCGCGTTCCAGACCAACCTGCTTGCCCTCAATGCAGGCGTCGAGGCGGCCCGCGCCGGAGAGGCCGGCAAGGGTTTTGCGGTGGTGGCGCAGGAAGTCCGCGAGCTGGCCCAGCGCTCCGCCAATGCCGCCAAGGAGATCAAGGGCCTGATCCAGAACTCGACCACGGAAGTGACAGGCGGTGTGAGGCTGGTGCGCGAGACCGGCACTGCCCTCAAGACGATCTGCACCTTCATCGGCGAGATCAACGAGCACATGCAGGCGATCGCGACAGCGACCAAGGAACAGGCCACGGGGCTGGTCGAGGTCAACCAGGCCGTCAATGCCATGGATCAGACCACCCAGCAGAATGCTGCGATGGTGGAGGAATCCACGGCCGCTGCGGCGACCCTGGCATCAGAGGCTGAACGGCTGCGCGGTCTGATCGACCGCTTCAAGGTTGCGGGTGGCGGCAGCGCTGCCGAAGCGCTGCGCTCGACAGCCCGCGCCATGGCTCGCCCGTCAGCTGAAACATCCGCGAAGCTCCCGCAGGCGCGCCCGCGCATGGCGCCCACCTCGGCCGCGTCGGGCAACAGTGCGGCTGCACAGAGTTGGGAAGAATTCTGAGCGCATCACCTCTCGGAGAGCCTCATAAAAGTCGACGGAGCCCCGGTCATTCCGGGGCTTTGCTATTTGTGGCGCATTGACTGCCCGGTGCCTGCGCCATAGCGTCGACTCCATCAGGAGGTCAAAGATGAACCGAGCAGCTCTCGTCGCCTTTCTTACATGCCTTGCTGCGTCGCCAGTGCTCGCCAATGACACGACCGCCGTGCTCAAGACAGGCGGACTGTCATTCACCCGCAGCGCCGATATTTCGATGGAGGAGGAAGATCTCTTCATCTCGCCCACCGAGGTCAAGGTCAACTATGTGTTCCGGAACACCTCGGACAAGGCAATCGACACCATCGTCGCCTTCCCGATGCCCGCGATAACAGGAGGCCCGGCATCGAACATGGCCGCTGGCGACCCCGAGGCCGACAACTTCCTCAATTTCACCGTCGTGCAGGACGGCGTCGAGATCAAGCCAGAGTTGCAGCAACGCGTCTTCGTGGCGGATATCGACATGACCGACGTGCTGGTCAAGGCAGGCGTGTCGCTGATGCCGCTCAGCACAAAAACATCCGAACAACTCGCCAAGCTGCCGAAGGACGTGACCGACGACCTGATTGCACGCGGACTGATCATGGTCGAGGAATATGACGCCGGCCAGGGCATGCAGAAGTCCTTTATGCCGCTCTGGACGCTGAAATCGGCCTATTGGTGGCGCACGACGTATCCCGCCGGCAAAGACGTCAGCGTGTCGCACCGCTACAAGCCGAGCGTCGGCGGCACCGTGGCCATCACCTACATCATGGAAGGCAAGGTGCGGGAAGCCGAGTATGCGGAATACCAGAAGAAGTACTGCATCGACGACACTTTCCTGAAGATCGGCCTGAAGGCGGACCAGGACATGCGGGACGGCAAGAAGTACCTCTACGAGAGCTGGATATCCTACATTCTGACGACGGGCGGCAACTGGTACGGCCCGATCAAGAAGTTCACGCTGACGGTGGACAAGGGCGACAAGTCCAACTTCGTCAGCTTCTGCGGCACGGGAGTCAAGAAAATCGGCCCCACAAGCTTCCAGATGACGGCGACGGATTTCTATCCCGAACGAGACCTCGACATCCTTCTGCTCCAACCGACCCAGTGGCAATGATGGGCCGCAAATCAGGCGACCCCGAGCAACAGGCGCACAAGGAGGTTAAGATGAGATACAGATACGTTCTGGCTGCCCTTTTCCTGCTTCCGGCGCATGCCGCGCTCGCATTCGAGGACAGCGGCGATAACATTTCCCAGCTGGTGCTCGAAAGCCTGCAGGTGCCAAAGACCACGCTCGTGTCTCTCGCCGAAGCGACGGTGCGGATTTCGTCAAAGCAGGTTCAGGTGGATTATGTCTTCCGCAACGCGAGCGAATCCACCATATCGTCGGTCGTGACATTCCAGATGCCGGATGTTGAGGGCCCCTATGTCAACATCGACGCCGGCGATACCGCCAGCAAGAATTTTCTCGGATTCACAGCGACCCAGGATGGCGCTGAAGTCAAACCGGAATTGCAACAACGGGTCTACTCGACCGGCCTCGACCAGACGGTTACGTTGATTGACAGCAAAGTTGCGTTCAATCCTTTGTCGGAGGCTGCAAAGGCGGACGTACAGGCGCTTCCGCAAGCGATAGTCGACAAGTGGCTGTCCCTCGGCTTGCTCGTCGAGGATCCGAGCGAGACCAGCGATGATGGCAAGAAGGTCTATGCACCGACCTGGACGATGAAATCGACCTATTCCTGGATCGTCGCATTCCCGCCGGGCAAGGATGTCCACATTACCACAGTGCATGCCAATAGCATCGGCTCCAGCGTGGCATTCGGCCTCAGTGCTGACGCCGGACCAGATGACCCAGGCCTGAAATCGATGCAGGAGAGATATTGCGTCGATGACCCCATCATCAAGGCGGCGAAGGAACTGCGCGAAGGCCAAAGCGCATTCACCGCCTCCTGGAGTTCCTTCAGACTGAATGCCGCCAGTGCATGGTCGCCGGGCATCGGCACATTCAGGTTGATCGTCGAAAAGAGCAGCCCATCGAGCCTTGTCAGTGTTTGCGGAGCCGGGGACAAAAAAAGCGACCCGACTTCCATCGAGATGACTTTCCGCGACTTCACGCCGGACCGAGCTATCGACGTCCTTTATCTCGATCCTGCTGAAGCGCCCTGATTACGCCGGCGTCGAGCAGCGCCGCACCCATCCGGAATCTGCCGAAACATCCGCCAGCTTCGCGCTATTCTTGATTGCGCTTCATCGGCCAAGGTCGAGCAAGCCGGCGAGAGACACCGTCCCTGGAAACAATAGAAACAATAAACTGCTCCGGCTGAAATAGGCCGGAAAGGTTGCGTCGTCACCCAGCACGGTGCCGACGTCTGGATCTCGCTTGGCAACGGCGACCGGCTTGTCCTCGCGGACGGTCGTTGCCAAGCCCGATGGGACGGACTTCTCGTTCTGAGCCGTGCCCTCGATAAGAAGCGTTGGACGGACCCCGCTCTCACCGAAAAGACGGTTGGGCAATAACCTGAACGACATATGGACCGCAGAAGGCAGCGACAAGCACCACCGAAGTAACTGACTACTCCGCCGCGCCGATCGCCATCGGCTTTTGGCCGAGCATGTCGAAGACGGTGGCGACGATGCCTTTGCGGTCGATGCCGGCAAAGGCGTTCATCGCTTCGGGCTTGGCCTGTTCGACGAAGAGGTCCGGCATGCAGAGCGGGCGGACCCTGAGGCGGCCGTCAAGCAGGCCCTCATGGGCCAGATAATGAAGCACATGGCTGCCGAAGCCGCCGATCGAGCCTTCCTCGACGGTGACGAGCACTTCGTGATGCCGCGCCAGCTGGCGGATCAGGTCGTGGTCCAGCGGCTTGGCGAAGCGGGCATCGGCAACGGTAGTCGAAAGGCCTGCGGCGTCGAGGTCTTCTGCAGCTAGCAGCGAATCCGCAAGCCGCGTGCCAAAGGACAGGATCGCGACCTTTGAACCCTGCTTGACGATGCGGCCCTTGCCGATTTCAAGGATCGAGCCGCGAGCCGGCATTTCGACGCCGACGCCCTCGCCGCGCGGATAGCGGAATGAGATCGGGCCTTCGTCATAAGCGGCAGCGGTACGGACCATGTGCTTGAGCTCGGCCTCGTCGGCCGCGGCCATTACAACGAAGCCTGGAAGCGTCGCGAGATAGGTCGTGTCGAAGGCGCCGGCATGGGTCGGGCCGTCGGCGCCGACATAGCCGGCACGGTCGATGGGAAAGCGAACCGGCAGCTTCTGGATTGCCACATCGTGGACGACCTGATCATAAGCGCGCTGGAGGAAGGTGGAGTAGATCGCCGCGAAGGGTTTGAATCCCTGGGACGCGAGGCCCGCGGCAAAAGTTACCGCGTGCTGCTCGGCGATGCCGACATCGAATGTGCGTTCGGGAAAGACGCTCGCGAGCTTGCTGAGGCCGGTACCGTCAGGCATGGCAGCCGTGATGCCGATGATCTTCTCGTCGTGGCGGGCTTCCTCAAGCAGCGCCTCTGCGAAGACTGACGTGTAGGCCGGGGCATTCGGTTTCGCCTTGGCCTGCGTGCCGGTGATGACATCGAACTTGTTGACGCCGTGATACTTGTCGGCAGCAGCCTCGGCGGGCGCGTAGCCCTTGCCCTTCTGGGTCACGACATGGATCAGAACAGGGCCGTTACCGTTGTCGCGGACATTGCGCAGCACCGGCAGCAGATGGTCGAAGGAGTGACCGTCAATCGGGCCGATATGGTAGAAGCCGAGTTCCTCGAACAGTGTGCCGCCTGTCACATAACCGCGGGCATGTTCGACAGCGCGGGTGATGGCACGGTCGATGTTCTTGCCGAGATAGGCTGTCAATTTCTTGCCGATCTCGCGGAAGCCGAGATAGGTGCGACCGGAGGCAAGGCGCGCCAGATAGGCGCTCATCGCGCCCGTCGGCGGGGCGATCGACATATCGTTGTCATTGAGGATGACGATCAGTCGCGCATCGAGCGAGCCGGCATTGTTGAGCGCCTCATAGGCCATGCCGCCCGACATGGCGCCGTCGCCGATGACGGCGATGACGTTGCGCTTGGAGCCATCGAGTTCGGTGGCCACAGCCATGCCGAGACCGGCGGAGATCGAGGTCGAGGAATGGGCAGCACCGAAAGGATCGTATTCGCTCTCGGCACGGCGGGTGAAGCCGGAGAGTCCGTCTTCCTGGCGCAGCGTTCGTATACGGTCCCGGCGGCCGGTCAGGATCTTATGCGGATAACACTGGTGGCCGACATCGAAGATCAGCCGGTCATGCGGCGTGTTGAACACCTTGTGGATGGCGATCGTCAGTTCAACGACGCCGAGGCCGGCGCCGAGATGGCCGCCGGTCTTGGAGACCGCATCGATCATTTCCTCGCGCAGTTCGGCCGCAAGCTGCGGCATGTCCTTGTCGTCGAGCCCGCGCAGGTCTTCCGGCAGATGGACCTTGTCGAGGAGAGGAGTGGTCGATGTCTCTTTCACGATGCTTCCTGTTCGCCCCGGGCAAGGGAAACCCGAAGGACTTGAGCCCGCGGTTCTTAACTCTTCGCGGACATTTTGCAATCTGACAACGCGCAATTTATGACGTTGGCTCCGAAAGTACAAACTCTACATCGCCTTCCGCTGCAATTTGCCGCGACCTCGAATTGCCACCTTCAAACGTCCCATGTTCAAAGCCATTTCGAAATGACGGTGTAACCATGAGTACCGAGATAGACCCCCTGCTCTCCTTGCCGGCGAAAATAACCGAGACGCGCCTGGGACCTGTGGAGCATGTATCCCTCGGCGATGGCGAGCCGCTCCTCGCACTGCATGGCGGCATGGGAGGACGAGACCAGAGCCTGATCCTCGCCCGTGCCATTCTCACTGACCTCTCGGGCTATCGCGTGATCGCTGCCTCGCGTCCGGGCTATCTCGGCACGCCGCAGGCTTCTGGCGTAACGCCCGAGGCGCAGGCGGACCTCTATGCCACGCTGCTGGATGCCCTCGGGATCGAGCGGGCGGTGGTGGCCGCAGTGTCGGCCGGCGGGCCGAGCGCTGTCCAGTTCGCGCTTCGCTACCCCGAACGCTGCAAGGCCCTGATCCTGGTGTCCTGCTGCACGGGACATCTCGCATTCCCGGAACAGATGAAGCGGCGGCTGCCTGTTATGCGCTGGTTTGCACGGCTCGGCTGGCTGGCGGCGCTGATGCGCTGGAGGATACGGCGCAACCCGATCAAGGCGGCGAGCCGTGCCATCCCCGATCCGACGCCGCGCGAGCAGACACTCGCCCATCCGGTTGCCGGGCCGCTGTTGAAGGCGCTGCAGCAAAGCCCGTTCACGGAACTCGGCCGCCGCCTGCCGGGCACGCTGAACGACATTGAGCAGTTCGAGCGCATTGCTGCGCTGCCTTTCGACAGGATTACGGTGCCGGTGCTCGGCATCCATGGCATGGCCGACCGCGTCGTGCCCTTCGAGCACGGCGACCGTGCGCGCCTCGCACCGAGGGGCGAGTTGATGGCGATACAGCACGGTGAGCATGTGGCCATCTTCACCCACCTCGATGCCATCAGGGAGCGAGTCGCTGGCTTCCTGAATCGACTAGCCTAAGGCCGCGCGAATGGCGCGGATCGCGGCAAGCGCTGTCCGCGTACGCCGGGGGTTGGTGAAATCCGGCCAGGTCGAGAGCTTGACCGCGACGAAGTCGGCTTCACTGTCGATATAGATCAGCTGCCCGAAGACACCGCGGCACATCACGACCGGCTTGCCTGCCTCCTCGATCCAGAACTGGTTGTGATAGGCGCCTTTGGGCAGGACGATGCGATAATCGCTGCCGAAGAGCGCATGGTCGCCGTGCGGCAGGCTCTCGATGAAGCGCCAGGGCACGATCTGCTGGCCATGGGCGGTGCCGCCATTTGATATCAGCTGGCCGAAACGAGCATAATCCCTGAGTGTCGCGTTGAAGCCGCCGTCGGCCAGGCCGTAACCCGACCGGTCTACGGTGAAATAGGCATCTTCCTCCGCGCCCATCGGTGCCCAGAGCTCGCGGCTGACGAGGTCGGACAGAGCGAGCCCCGAGACGCTTTGAAGAATGAAGCCTATGACATCGGTCTCGATCGAGCGGTAACGGAAGGACTCGCCATGCACGGCTTCGGACTCGGTCAGTTCCATTATCATCTGCCACATCGTCTGCGGCCAGCCCTCGACCGGATCCTTCCAGCCGCAGGCTCGGTCGACCTTGGCGATGTGAGAATCGGGCGACGTGTAGGTCTCGTCGAAAAGGACGCCTGATGTCATATTCATGACCTGCTGCACCGTCGCGCCGCGATAGGCAGTCTTGGCAAGGTCCGGCAGGTATTCGGTGACAGGTGCTTTGAAGTCCAGTTCACCGCGACCGTTCAGGATAGCCGCGACAGTGCCGACGATCGATTTCGCAACCGATTGCGACAGATGCGTCGTGCGTCGCTGCATGCCGTTCATGTAGATTTCCATAACGACCGCACCCTTGCTGAGCACGAGGAAACCGTCCGTGAAGCTGGCTTCGAGGAACTGGCCGATCGACTGCGTATTGCCGTCAATCTCGAAGTCGAGTTCCAGCAGGTGCTGCGGCGCTGCGGGAAGCGGCATGGCCGGCCCGGGCCCGCGCCAGACTTCCGCGGTCGGCACCATCTGCCGGACATTCTGGAACGCCCATCGGTTATAGGGGGCGGCATCCCAGTCGCTGCGGGGAATGAGCGGCCCGCCCGGATTGCGCGGGTCGCGGTACTGGCTGAGTTCGGTCATGCTGGGATTCCTCGGGCGGATCAATCAGCGGGAAGCGGGATGAATTCTTCCTCATCGCCGGGCACGATGTCAAACTTCCCGCTGCGCCATTCTTCCTTGGCCTGCTCGATGCGCTCTTTCGAGGAGGAGACGAAGTTCCACCAGATATAGCGCTGCGATTCCATCGTCTCGCCGCCGAACAGCATGACATGGCAGGGCTCGTTGCCGGTGACGAGATCGACCGTGTCCCCCGGCCGGAACACCAGAAGCTGGTCGGCCTCATAGCGGGTTCCAGAAACGCTGAGCGAGCCGGAGAGGATATAGGCCGCACGCTCCTCCGCGCCGGCATGGAAGGGACAGGCCGAGTTCGGCTCGATGCGGAGATCGACATAGAGCGTATCGGTCGGCGTCGGCACGGGAGATGTCAGGCCCTGGAAACGGCCTATGATCACGCGGCCCGAATAGCCGCGATCGGCAAATTCGGGCATCGTCTCGACCTCCTGATGCAGGAAGGCCGGGTCCATCTCTTCATGGCTGTCGGGGAGTGCCAACCAGGTCTGCAGGCCGGACAGCGCATATTCCTTGCCGCGCAGATCGTCTGGCGTGCGCTCGGAATGGACGATGCCGCGGCCCGCCGTCATGAGGTTGAGGTCGCCCGGGCGGATCACCATGCCAGTGCCGAGGCTGTCGCGATGGCTCATCTCGCCGTCGAAGAGATAGGTGACGGTGGAGAGCCCGATATGCGGATGCGGCCGCACATCGACGGCCTGCCCCGCCTTCAGCACCGCCGGCCCCATTCGGTCGAAGAAGATGAACGGCCCGACGAGCCGGCGCTTGGCGGTGGGCAATGCGCGCCGGACCTCGAAATTGCCGATATCGGAGGTGCGCGGGATGATCAGCATCTCGACCTGATCGGCGGCAGCATGGTCGCCGGGTTCTGGGTCTTGGCCGGGGAAGAAGGACATGAGAATCTCCTGCTCAGAACGGAAATGTCTGATATAGGCGCGGTCAAACGCATATCCATCCATTCCTGCACCCCGCCCCGGAAATTGCAATGCCCCAACAACGCCTCGACCAGCTCCTCGTCCAACGCGGCCTCTTCGAAAGCCGGTCGCGGGCGCGCGATGCGATTGAGCGAGGGACAGTGACCGTTGCCGGCGGCGTAGCTGTCAAGGCCGGGCAGATAGTCGACGAGGCGATCGAGATCACGGTCGACGATCCGGCTCAGCACTATGTCTCGCGGGCGGCGCTGAAGCTGATTGCGGCGCTCGATCATTTCGGGCTCTCGCCCGAAGGCCTGTTCTGCCTGGATGTCGGCGCTTCGACCGGTGGCTTCACGCAGGTGTTGCTCGAACGCGGCGCGGCTCACGTCACGGCGCTCGATGTCGGGCACGCCCAGCTCGATCAAAAGCTGCGAAACGATCCACGCGTTACTGATATCGAGGGACTCAACGCGAGGAATCTGACTCAGGGTGACCTGTCGACACTTACGCAAGCCATCGTCTCCGACGTCTCCTTCATCTCGTTGAAACTCGCACTTCCGCCGGCGTTGACTCTCGCCGAAGCGGGCGCATGGGTCGTCATGCTGGTGAAGCCTCAGTTCGAAGCGGGACGCGAGAATGTCGGCAAGGGCGGCATGCTCAAGGACCCGTCGAGCGGACCTCAAATCGCCGCCGATCTTGAGACCTGGCTGAATTCGCTTGGTGGATGGCAGAGCTTCGGTGTAATCCCCTCGCCCATCGCGGGCGGCGACGGAACCCAGGAATATCTGCTCGCCGGAAGGAAAGCATGAGCACCGAGACTTTGGACATTGCGGCTGTTGGCGCCGAGGGCGACGGCATAGCGCGGACGCCGGCGGGGCCGGTCTTCGTGCCTTTCACGCTGCCGGGCGAGCAGGTCGCGGTGGCGCGGGTCAAGAGCCACGGCATGCCGATGTCCTGGTCGAAAACATCGCCGGAGCGGGTCGCGCCTCGCTGTCGGCATTTTGGGCCGGAGGGCAAGGGCGGCGCCTGCGGCGGTTGTTCGGTGCAGCACTGGGCGGATGCGCCCTATCAGGACTTCAAGCGTCAACTGGTGATCGATGCGCTGAGAGCACAGGGCATCGATATCGACGTCGCGCCTATCGTTGCCTGCGCTCCCGGCGAGCGGCGGCGGGTGACCATGACCGCACGGCTGACCGACAAGGGCGTCGCGCTAGGCTTCCTGCAGGCCGATACCCACACCATCGTGCCGATCGAGGAATGTCCCATCTCCACGCCCGCCATCGTCGACCGTCTTGACATGATCAGGCGGCTGGTGTCGGCGCTCGGCTCCGGGTCCGAACCCTTCCGCATCGCCATCGGTGCGACGCTGTCGGGCCTTGACGTCAACATGCTCGACATGAAGAAGCCGGACGCCAAGAAGCGCCAGGCCGCCACCGACATCATGCTGCGCGAGAAAGGCATTTCCCGCGTTTCCATCGACGGCGAGATCGTCGTCGAGCCGCACAAGCCTCTGCTCGACATCGGCGGCGTCTCGGTGGTCCTGCCGCCAGGCAGTTTCACCCAGGCCACGGTTCGCGCCGAGGAGGCCATGGCGGCGCTGGTGACAGCGCATCTCGGCAGGTCCAAACGGGTGGTCGATCTCTTCTCCGGCATCGGCACCTTCGCGCTCAGGCTTGCGCGGAAAAGCGCAGTCCATGCCGTCGAGTTCGATGCGCCGGCACTGGCCGCGCTCGATCATGCCGCGCGGCATGCGCAGGGGCTGAAGCCTGTGGGCATCGAGCGGCGCGACCTCTTCCGCCGGCCGATGTTGCCGCTGGATCTCAAGTATTTCGATGGCGTCTGCTTCGACCCGCCGCGGGCGGGCGCCGAGCAGCAGTGTCGCGAGCTTGCCAAATCCAAGGTGCAGAAGATCGCGGCCGTGTCGTGCAATCCAACGACACTGGCGCGTGATCTCCGCATCCTGATCGATGGCGGCTACAAGCTGAAAAGCGTCACGCCGATCGACCAGTTCCTGTGGTCGAGCCATGTCGAGGCGGTGGCGCTGCTGGAGCGGTGACAGCGTTTGACCAGAGCAGCATTTCGGCGCTGAGCGCCGGACACCAAAAGCTCGTGCTCAGTGGCGGACCTGCCCGGGCGGCAGGCCGAAGCGGCGCTTGAAGGCGCGATGGAAATGAGCGGCATCGCGAAAGCCCGATGCATAGGCGACGGCCTCGATGCTCCGGCCGGCGAAATTCGGCATGGTCAGTCGGTCGCGGGCGAGATCGAGGCGCGTGTCGAGCAGCCATTGGCCGAAGGTCGTGTCGTCGGCGGCAAAGCGCGACTGGATGGTGCGGGCGCTGCAATTCAACAGCCTTGCGAGCTGCTCGACGCCAAAGCCGCTATCCGTGAGATGCTGGCGGGCGAGCGCCTTGATCGTCGAGAGGTCAAGGCGTTCGGCGTCAGCGCTGCCTGTTGTGACAGTTTCTCCGATAAGCGAGAGGAGCGCGATCACCGGCCGGCTCATCATGCCGGCGACATGTATTTCGCCTGATCGCATAGAGCGGCACATCAGCCGCATCTGGAGTTCGAGATGGTGGCCAAGCTCGGTCGTAGCGATCGCGCGGTTGATGGCGGCGAGCGCGGACGGCGCCGGGTCGATGCCGAGCGTCGCCCGGTCGAAACGCAGCGAATAGAGCAGCATGCGGCGGCGGGGATCGAAATCGAGGTGGAAAGGCTTGTCGTTGTCGAGCAGGTAAGGACGGCCGGCGGCGAGTTGCCAGTCGTGCCCCGCATGGGTCGCCCCGTAACCCGAGAATTCGCTGAGATTGAGAAACAGGTTCTCATCCGGTCGGCGGCGGAGTTCGCGCGCTCCGCGATCGGCGATGTGGCCGGGTGAGGCAATCGACGCAAGGACGCCGCCGGCGACGGAGATCGCCCGGAACTCAGCGTTGAACACGATATTGTCAGGCTCGACCGGCTGGATGCCGGCATAGACGTCGCAGATCGCATCGCAGAAGAAGTCGAATTTTCTCGCGTCGTTGATCGCAGCTGTCGAGACATTGGCGATCTCAGCGGCTGTTTCGCCTGCGGTCATGACTTTTCGCCTCCAGCCAGAGCCCTCCCCCGGCAGTTGCGCTATGTTGCGCATCCGGGAGCATCTGATCAAGGGGAGGAATTCATGTCCAAGGACAAGCCGGCTTTCGTTTTCATTCATGGCGCCTGGCACGGGGCGGCGAGCTGGGACAAGGTCGTGCCGCTGCTGGAGGCGACCGGACATCATAGCGTGGCGATTGATCTGCCGGGGTCGGGGAGCAATGCGGCATCGCCTGCATCTTTCACCAGACGGCCATTCGATCCGGCCGCTTTCGGCGCAGAACCGTCACCTAATGCCGGCGTCGGCCAGGCGGTGCGCACCGCCGCGGCCATAGACGCCGTGCAGTCGGCTGTCGCGAGAGGCAATGGCAAGGTGGTGCTCGTCGGCCATTCGCTCGGAGGGATCACGGTTTCGCCGGTGGCCGAGGCGGTACCGGAATTGTTGCATGCGACCGTCTATGTCACAGCTTTCATGCTGCCTCCGGGCATGCCGGCCATCGCAATGATCCAGCATGAGAGCATGGCCGCGGCGCTGGTACCGGGGCTTTTCATGGCCGATCCGGCTGGCGTCGGTGCGCTGCGCATCAATGTCGCGAGCGACAATGCGGATTATGTCGGTCGTCTCAAAGCGGCCTTCTTCGGCGATGTTGGTCAGGGCGAGTTCGAGACCTTCCGGAAGACACTGCATTGCGACGAGCCGGCACAGGTTGCCGTTGTGCCGTCGGGAGTGACCAAGGAGCGATTTGGCAGCGTGGCGCGACACTACATCCACTGCGATGCCGACCAGGCGATCACGCCGGCGGGACAGGCGTTGATGGTGGCCATGGTCGATGAGGCCATGGGGAACGCGACCAACATCCACCGGCTATCGGCCAGCCATTCACCCTTCCTCTCGCAGCCCGCCAAGTTGGCGGATCTGCTGCTGGCGGCGGCTGCCTAGCGCTTCTTTTCGAGGAAGGACCTGTAGAGCGCGGTCGCCTCGTCGGAGCGCAGCCGCTCAAGGAAGAGCTTCATCTCCTCGTCCATCCGGGCGAGGATTTCGAGGCTGTCACCCCGCACGAGTTGGCGGGAGAGCTTCAGCGCCTGTTTCGGGCGATTGACGATCTGGCTCGCTGCGTCGAGGGTCGCCTTTTCAAGCTCCTCCTCGTCCACCACGCTCCAGATGAGGCCAGCCTCGCGCGCCTGCTCCGCAGTGAAGCCGATGCCGGCGACGAGCATGGCGAAGGCACGCTGGTGACCCATCAGACGCGGCACGATCAGGCTCGATGCGGCCTCCGGCACCACGGCGAGGTCAGTAAAGGGGGTGCGGAAGACCGTGCGCGGCGTGGCAAAGGTCATGTCGCAATGCATGTTCATCGTCGTGCCAATGCCGATGGCGACGCCATCGACGCCCGACAGCAGTGGCTTTTCGAAAGAGGCAAGCTGGTGCAGGAAGGCCTTGACGTTCCGGGCTTCGTCCGTGTCCTCGGCGATCGACAAGAAATCCGTGAGATCGTTGCCCGAGGAAAAGCAGCCTGGCACGCCGAAGAACACGACGGCTTGAACGGTGTCATCGCCATTGGCATCGCCGAGCGCCACGGCCATCGCGCCATACATGTCGCGGGTGATGGCATTCTTCTTGTCCGGCCGCGTCATGCGGATGACGAGGATGCCGGGATGGGTCGTGGGCCGTTCGAGCGTGATATCCTGGGTCATGGCAATCCTCAGCCGAGAGCAAGGCGGGCGGCGGCAAGGCTGTCGGCGCCGTTGATGACGCGGTCCTTGAGTGCCGAGGTTTCAGAGATCAGATTCTCGGCGGCGAAACGCGCCAACGCGATCCTTGTTTCATCGCGGCCATCGCCCCCCTCGGCCAGGCCGCCCTTGGCGAGATAGCAGCCGGTGAGCGTCAGACCGAAGAGCCGCTGATAGGCGGTCGCCCCCGACAGCGCCTCGACCATGCGGCCCTCGCCCGTGGAGGCGATCATCCATTCGGTTGCTCCTTCCAGATCGGCGATCGAATCGGCGAGTTTTTCCGCGGTGCGGCCGAAGCCATCGCGGTTCGAGCCACGCACCGCGTCGACGATCGCCTTGAGTTCGCCAATGAAGCCACGGATATGGGCGCCACCGGATTGCGGCAGCTTGCGGCCGACCAGATCGATTGCCTGGATGCCGTTGGTGCCTTCGTAGATCGGGGCGATGCGGGCGTCGCGATAGAGCCTGGCCGCGCCGGTTTCCTCGATGAAGCCCATGCCGCCATGAACCTGGACGCCGAGCGAGGAGACTTCGACGCCGGCATCGGTGGGAATGCTTTTGGCAAGCGGCGTCAGCAGATTGGCGCGCTCCTGCCAAAAGCGCCTCTCATCGCCTTCCGTGCGGTCCGTCATGTCGACCGCATGTGCACAGGCATAGGCGATGGCGCGCGCGCCCTGGGTCACGACCTTCATCGTCGTCAGCATTCTGACAACATCGGGGTGCTCGATGATCGGGCTCATGCCCTGACCCTGCCAGCCGGGCGCACGGCCCTGCAAGCGCTCCTTCGCGTAGGATATGGCCTTCTGCGTCGCGGCCTCAGCGATCGCCACGCCCTGCATTCCGACCATAAGCCGGGCATTGTTCATCATCGTGAACATGCAGGCGAGGCCCTTGTTCTCTTCGCCGACCAGCCAGCCGATCGCTCCGGGCTCGTTGCCGAACTTGCCGTCGCCATAGATCATGGTGCAGGTCGGCGAGCCATGGATGCCGAGCTTATGCTCGATCGAATGGACATGGACATCGTTGCGTGCGCCGAGCGAGCCGTCGTCGTTGACGAGGAATTTCGGCACGACGAAGAGCGAGATGCCCTTCGATCCGGGCGGCGCATCGGGCAGACGCGCCAGTACGAGATGGACGATGTTGTCGGTAAAATCGTGCTCGCCATAGGTGATGAATATCTTCTGGCCGAAGATGCGATAGGTGCCGTCAGGTCGGCGCTCGGCGCGGGTCTTCATCACGCCGAGATCGGAGCCGGCACCCGGCTCGGTGAGGTTCATCGAGCCCATCCACTCGCCCGATACCATCTTGGCGAGGTATTTCTGCTGGATCTCGCCGGAGGCATGGGCGTTGAGCGCCTCGATCGCGCCGATCGTCAGTGTCGGGCCTATGGCAAAGGCCATGGCGCAGGAGTTCCACATTTCGAAGGTCGCGACGAGCAGCATGTGCGGCAGGCCCTGCCCGCCGAAATCCTCTGGTCCAGTCAGCGAATTCCAGCCACCTTCGGCCCAGGCGCGGTAGAGGTCGGCCCAACCGTCCGGCGATTTCACCTTGTGGCCGTCGATGAGCCGCGCGCCCTGCTTGTCGCCGATCTCGCCGAGCGGTGCGACCTCCTCGGAGGCGAAGCGGCCGGCTTCGGTGATGATGGCATCGACGACATCCTCCGTCAGGTCGCCAAGCTTACCGGCGGCAAGTGCATCACCGAGTCCCGCGACGTGCTTGAGTGTGAACAGGATCTCTTCGACCGGTGCCTTGTACATCGATTCCTCCACATCAATCCCCGGGCAGGATAGGCATTCGCCGCCAAGAATCCAGCGGGCGATCCCTGCTCACGGCTACATACTTTTTACGTAAACGTCAATCAGCTGCATAGGCCGTTACACAACTGTCACAAAAGCTGCCTAAGGCTGGCGCGATCACATGATGGTGCCAGATGGAACTACCGCAAGCCAGCATTCCCGGCCTCGTCTGGGCCCATCGCTTCGATCGCGAAAGCGGTCTCTGCAGCCGGGTCCCTTCCGATATTCAACTCGATCGACTGACTTCCCATGACGGCTTCGTCTGGCTGCATCTCGGCCTTGCGGATATCAGGGTTCCCAGTCTGGTCGCAGGCCTGCCCGGCATGACACCGGAGGCAGAGCAGGCGCTGGTCAGCCGCGACGCCCATGCGACGCTCCATGTCACGCCCGACGTCGTCTGCGGCACGCTGGTCGATTTCCAGCGGGAGTTCGACGAGATGTCGTCGGAGATCGGATGGCTGCATTTTGCCGTAACCGACCGGCTGATCATCACGACGCGACTGCATCCGCTGCGCAGTATCGACCGCGCCCGAGCCGTCATCGAAAAGAGCGCCCGGATCAAGGGGCCGCTCGATGTGCTTGCCGCCCTCGTCACCGAATTCCAGCGCACCGTCGTCACCCTCGTCCACGAGATCAACGACGAACTGAACCTGATCGAGGACTATGTCTACGAAGACGCCGAGCGCGACGAAACCCGCAGGCTCGCGCCCGCCCGCCGGACGATCGTCAAGCTGCATCGTCACTTGCGGACCGAGCTCGCGCTGCTGCGGCGGGTGACGACAGCCGATGAAGAGGATGTGCCGGAGCAGTTTCAAGAGCTCGCCCGGCAGCTGAGTGACCGGATCGAAACTGTGGAGCGCGATGTCTATTCCTTGCAGGAACGGGCCCGGCTGCTGCACGAAGATATCGATTCAAAGGCGACGCGCCAGACGAACCGGCACCTCTACATCCTGTCGATCCTGACCGCATTCCTCATGCCGCCGACGCTGGTGACCGGCTTCTTCGGCATGAATACGGAAAACCTGCCCTTCGCCCACACGGACGGAGGGACGGTATTTGCCGCGATCATCATCCTGTTCTCGATCGCCTTTGCGTGGTGGCTGCTGCGGCGCTTCCGGATACTTTAGGCAACCGAACTGCCGGGGATTACCGGCAGTTGGAGAAGACCCCGGCGGGTGCTGTGTCGCTCGGAATGCATATACGGCCACCCCAATGGTAGCCCACGCCCTGCGGCGCGCGGACTTTCAGCCACTTATAGCCGTCAAGCCAGACGTTCGGATCCTCGATAATTTCCACCGAATCCCCCTCATAGGCGGTGCCGACCTGGGCATAATTGGCGCCCGGACCTTCGCGCAACGCGCCGCCATAGGACTGACCATAGAGATTGACCACGCTGTAATTGTTGTCCTGCTGCTGCATTGCCTCGCGTTCATTCTCGATGATCGTTTGCACTGTCGCGGTACAGGACGGATCGAGGTTGCGCCACATCGCCTGATCCTCGAAGCATTGGCTGATCGTCTGGTTGCCGCCGCAAATTTGCTGCGCGTGCTGGTTACAATATTCATCCTGCGCATAAGCGCCTGACGCGCAGACGAAAAAAGCCGACGCCATCGCCAGCAGCATGCCCGACACTTTGGTCATGATCGATCTCTTGTTGAAAAAAGCGCCAGCCGGCCTGGCCCCACCCTGCCCCCAACCACCCGACGCGTGTTAAGCATCACACTTCCGCGCCGTGGTGGAAAGCACGCTGATCCTGCCCAAGCGCCTTGAACTCGGCAAGAAGAATCGCGCTGCAATATCAAAGCACCCAAGAATAGTCGCATGCTCCGCGGCGACGGCGGCATGGCCGAAAATGCCTGATAATCAAAGCGATCGCTAAACTTCTACTTGTCGAAGTAAACGGCCCGAAATCTCCTTCTGGTAGGACGTCTTCCAGAGAAGGGGGAATCTGCCATGTCCATGCCGCAGACGGCGATCAGGCCTGACGTCAATCCGCTGTTCATTGCCAGCCGGCCGGAAGAGATCGTGCTCGCCGACGCGCCGATCAACCCCGACTGGATCGTATCAGGCGCGCCGCGCGCTCGCGCTGGGCTTCATTCGCCGAGCATCGATGGCCGCGCCTCGACCCATATCTGGGACTGCACAACGGGCAGCTTCTGGTGGACATTCGGCGATGACGAAACGGTTGTGATCCTCGAAGGCCAAGTCCGCGTCACCACCGAACAGGGTGAAAGCCGGACGCTTTGCCACGGCGACATCGCCTATTTCGCAGGCGGTACGCGTGCCCTGTGGGAGGTTGAAACCTATGTCCGCAAAATCGCATTCTGCCGCCAATTGGTCACTCCATCACGGATGCTCCGCGCCATGCTGGGTCGCCTGCGGCGCGCCGCATCCGGCCAGGTCACAACGGTTCCGGCGCTCGGAACGCTCGCGGCAGTGATCCCTGTCTGATCTCGGTGCCAGGTTGCGACATCGCGCCACCGCCAATTAAGGATTTGCTAACCATATTGCCACAGGATCGTCATAGAACGTCCGGATACGGTGGCAATGTTCAGAGTTGTACTATCAGCCCTAGCGGCAGTCGCGCTTTTTGCCTGCGGCGCTGCCCATGCCGCCGACGACGAGCCGTGGAAGGATACCTCGACGGCGCTCGTCATCGACGCCTACGAACTCAACACGATCGAGTGGGACAAGCTGGTTGCCAACAAGCGGATCGCCGGCTTCATCTCCAAGGCTTCGGATGGCCTGCCTGAGGTTTATGACTGCCGCAAGCCGCACCGCGGCGACAGCGCCAAACATTGCAAAACGATCTGGCGTAAATATGCGGTGAGCCGCGAACTCTACCAGACCCGTCGATTGCTGGCGAAGGCGCATGGCATGTTGTGGGGTGCCTATCACCTCGCGCGGCCCGGCAACCCGATCGACCAAGCCAACCACTTCCTCGACTATGCCGAACCCGCTGCAGACGAGATGATGGTCCTCGACCTCGAGGGACTCGATACGTCTGAATTCATGTCGCTCGAAGATGCAGAGATCTTCGCCGGTCACATCAAGACGCGGACGGGTCGCTATCCGGTGCTCTACACCAACCACATCACGGCGCGCCATATCGCCACGAACCGCCAGGAATATCGGGTGCTGTCGCGGCTGCCGCTCTGGTATGCGCGCTACAAGCCCGAGATCAAGGGCGTCTTCCCGATGGGCAACTGGAATAACTACCTGCTGTGGCAGTTTTCATCGGCGACGAATTGCGGCGAGAAGACCTGTCCGATGCGCATCGAGGGTACGTTGCGCGACATCGACGTCAACACCGTGCCGATGACCGCCAAGGCGCTTGCGGCGATCTGGCCGCAGGGCGGACTGATCGAAGAGCGCGCGCCTGAACTGCAGCATCTCGTGATTGCCTCGGTCTCGCTGGGCACCAGCACTCTGCCCTCGAAAGCGGCAGAAGCGCGTGCCTCGATCAAGCGGAGGCCGACGGAGGTGACCGCGCTCAACTATCAAGATTTCTGATCCGATTTCGCAAGTGCGGTAAGCCTCGCGAAACCTCGGAAATCTAGCGTCTGGCCAGTACTATTCTGCGTACCGGTCATTGTGATGCAAGCCCTTTTGACAGACCTACAGACAGCCATGAGCAAGATGCAATATGTCGAAGATATCAAGGTAGCGACCCCCAAACAGGCGATCCAGTCGGAATTCCTGCGGACGGGCCGAATTGACCGCAACCGCCCAAGCTGGTCGGATACAGAAAAGCGTTATCTGACCTATGAAGAAGTTGCCGCGCGCACGGGAAAGATCCTGACCGCGGCAGGCGGCCGCACCCATGAGCGGCTGAACGGCTTTCACCGGTCGATCCAGTTTCCAAAACTCGTCTTCCACCGCACGCTGTCGGGCACGCCGCATCTCGGCTACTGTCATGTCACGGCGTCGAAATCGAAATTCGCCGAATTCGACGACGTCAAATGGGCCTTCTACATCGCCAATTTCTTCGCCGACATCGGCGCGGACGACCTTCGCTTCGAAAGAGTGAACATGCGCGCTGAGCGCATGTATTTCGCGGTCGCCGTCGAGCATGACGACAACAAAAAGCTCGCGATCAACCGCAAGATCCGCGGCAATGGGCTGCTGTTCAGGACGGATGATCCGAAGACGGCGCTGAAGAACGTGCTGCTGCTGGGCGCGAAGCACGAGGCCCTGCGGAAGATCATCCGGGCGATCTGATAAAGCTAGGGTGCGCTTGGCACCGAATATGGCAGAACGTCGATCTCGTCGGCGCGCTTGCGGGCCTGCGCGATATCGTAGCTGTTCTGCATGCGCATCAGAGTGTCCATGGACACGCCGAATGCCTTTTCCAGCCGCAACGCCATTTCAGGCGACAGTTGCGCCCGCTCGTTGAGGAGCGCCGAAAGTGCAGGACGGGATACACCCAGCGCCTCGGCCGCACCTGTTACGGACAGGCCGAAACCTTCGATGATCTCGCCCTTCACAAATCCGCCGGGGTGGACGGGGTTCTTCATACGAATGCCCTGAATGGAACTCATCGGCAACTCCTAATGATAATCCTCATAGTCGAGGTCGATGATTTCGATCTCGGTCTTGTCGATGCGAAACGTGATACGCCAGTTTCGCGTCACGAACAGGCTCCATGTTCCCTTGCGGCTTCCGGTCAGTTGATGCGCCTTCCAGGTCGGAATTGATCGCAACTCCTCTTCGAACTCCATATCCTGCAGGAACGAGACGATGCGCCTCAACTTCGGTACGGCATCGGCCGGAACACCAGATGTATCGTCATCGACGATCAGCCGGCGTAGGCCCTTGTGCAAGACGTTCCCGATCTTCATAACTTAAGATAGGAAGACGGCCGTAAAGTGTCAAGCAACACATTACGCGCCTTCTGAAGGGGCTTGGCAATTTCGGCTCTGACCGATAACAGTCCGCGATCACTATCGCGAACCCATCATGGCTGAAATCATCGACATCATACAGGACCACGCCTTGGCACTCAGCCGGGGCTGCCAGGTTCTGGCCGATGGCCAGCCGGTGGCGATGCCGACGGAAACGGTCTACGGACTGGCCGCAGACGCGACCAATCCCGATGCGATCGCGCGGATCTACGAGGTCAAAGGGCGGCCGCGGTTCAATCCGTTGATTGCGCATATGTCCGGCTACGCAATGGCGGAACGCTATGCGCGCTTCGATCCGATTTCCAGGGCGTTGGCAGAGGCATTCTGGCCGGGGCCGCTGACGCTTGTCTTGCCGCTGATCGAGGAGAGTGCGATCCATCCGCTCTGCACGGCGGGCCTCGATACGGTTGGCGTGCGGGTGCCGATGGGCTTTGCCGGCGAATTGATCGAGGCTTTCGGCAAGCCCTTGGCGGCGCCGAGCGCAAATACATCAGGCAAGGTGAGTCCAACGTCGGCGGAACATGTCCAAGCGGATCTCGGCGACAGGATCGAACTGATCCTCGATGGCGGGTCGTCCGGCGTGGGGGTCGAGAGCACGATCATCAAGGTCGAGGGTAATGCGGTTCGTCTTTTGCGGCCCGGCGGGCTCGCGGTCGAGGAAATCGAGGCGTGGATCGGCCGTCCAGTGACGAGGCTGGAGACATCAGGGGCGACGATCGAGGCGCCTGGTATGCTTGCCTCGCATTATGCGCCGACAGCGGCCGTGCGACTGAATGCGCAACAGGTTGGCGCGGGCGAAGTGCTCATCAACTTCGGCAATCAGCGGGTTGCGGGCGCCAAGCGTGCCGCCGCTCTCTTCGACCTCAGCGCCGAGGGCTCGCTGCGCGAGGCAGCTGCTAATCTCTTTGCCATCATGAAAATGGCCGACCAGGTGCCGTCGAAGGGCATTGTCTTTGCGACGATTCCCAATCGCGGTCTCGGCGAGGCGATCAATGACCGTATCGCGCGGGCCGCCGCGCCGCGACCGGAGGAGAGCGATGCAAGCTGAGCTGATCGAACGCTTCGCGCAAATCGTTGGCGCGAATAACGCCATCACGGATCAGGCGACGATCGCGCCCCGGCTAAAGGAAACGCGTGGACTTTATCACGGTGCCTCTCCGCTGCTGCTCAGGCCGGGCAGCACCTCGGAAGTGTCTGAAATCCTCAAACTCGCGACAGAAAGCGGGACGGCGATCGTACCGCAATCGGGCAATACCGGCCATGTCGGCGGCCAGACGCCCCGCGAGGGCCGCGAGGATGTACTGCTGTCGCTGGAGCGCATGAACCGCGTGCGTGAGGTCGATCTCGCGGCCGGCACGATGACCGTGGACGCCGGCTGCGTTCTCGACAACGTGCATCGTGTCGCGGAGGAGAATGGGCGCCTCTTCCCGCTGTCGCTCGGCTCGCAGGGAAGCTGCCAGATCGGCGGCAATCTCTCCACCAATGCCGGCGGAACACAGGTGCTGGCCTATGGCAATGCGCGCCAGCTCTGCCTTGGACTGGAAGTCGTCTTGCCGACGGGCGAAATCTGGGAGGGACTCCGGAAGCTCAAGAAGGACAATACCGGCTACGACCTGCGTGATCTCTTCATCGGCGCCGAGGGGACGCTGGGCGTCATCACCGCTGCCGTTCTCAAGCTGTTTCCCATGCCGCGGGGACATCAGGTCGCCTTTGCGGGACTTGAAAGTGCCGCGAATGCTCTCGCCTATTTCAAGCTGGCGCAGGAAATCTGCGGCAATGCGCTGACCGGCTTCGAGCTGATGGTGCGGCTTGGGGTCGAGTTCACCACGCGACACATTCCCGGCGTGCGCGATCCGCTGTCGTCTCCTTATCCCTGGTACGTGCTGGCCGAGGTATCGACGACGGATGACGAGGAGAGCGCCGTCCGAATGATGGAGTCCCTACTCTCGCAGGCGCTGGAACAGGGGCTGGTGCAGGACGCCACGATCGCAGGGTCGACATCCCAGGCCCGCGCCTTGTGGCATCTCCGAGAGAGTATGTCGGAGGCGCAGAAGCCGGAAGGCGGCTCAATCAAGCACGACGTTTCGGTGCCCGTCTCGGACATTCCTGCTTTCATGGAGCAGGCGGGAAGGGCCGTGACAGCGTTCATTCCCGGTGCGCGGGTTTGCGCATTCGGCCATCTTGGCGATGGCAATATCCATTACAACATCTCTCAGCCCATCGGGGCCGACAAGCAGGCCTTCATTGGCCGCTGGCGTGAAGTGAACGAAATTGTTCATGGGCTGGTGCTCAAATTCAACGGCTCGATCTCGGCGGAGCATGGCATCGGACAATTGAAGCGTGACGAGCTCGCCGCGATCCGCTCACCCATCGAGATCGACCTCATGCGCCGCATCAAGCGCGCCTTCGATCCCGCCAATATCATGAATCCCGACAAGGTGCTGAGCCTCTCATGACAAGCCCGATCAGGCTCAATCTCCGCCTTACCTTTCCCGGCGGCGTGCCGCTCAGCCACGGCAAGGCGGAACTGCTGGAGTTGATCCGCGAAACCGGTTCGATCCGGCAGGCGGCCGCGAAGATGGACATGTCCTATCGCCGTGCATGGCTGCTGGTCGATGAGTTGAACCACCTCTTTCGCGAGCCGGCGATCGAGACGAAGCAGGGTGGCAAGAGCGGCGGCGGTGCAGCCCTGACAGCCTTCGGCGAGGAACTGCTCAAGCGTTTTCGCGCCATGGAAACGCGGACGATGAAAACACTGGCGGCCGACCTCGACTGGCTCGCCAGCCATCGATCCGATCAGGACGCTTCGTCGCCCGAAACGCCGGGCGCGCGATAGACCGAGCCACCATCCACGCTGACCGCCTTGAAGAGGGCATAGACCCGCAATCCCGGCCTCAACCCCAGCCGTTCGGCCGACAGCAAGGTAATGCGCGCCAGCAGCCGCTGACCATGGCAATCGACGGAAACCATCACGTGATGACCATCCCGCTCGAGGGCGGCGATGGCGCCGTCGAGCTGATTGAGCGCGCTGAGATCGTCATGGCGCTCAAGCGCAATCATGACATCCGTGGCCGGGACACGGATGCGGACGGACGTGCCCTCAGGAAGGTCGACAGGCTGAAGCGTGACAATACTGTCGCCGATCGCGGCCATGCTGAGACCGAAATGCGTCTCATGGCCGACGACTCGTGCTTCGAGAATCGATTGCGGGGCGATGCCGTCCTGCGCCGAGGAAAGCTCCGGAAAAACTTCCCGCGGCTCGCCCTCCGCCCGCACCTTGCCGTCTTCGAGAAGCACCACGCGACTGGCAAGCCGCGCCACCTCGTCGAGAGCATGGCTGACATAGATGACCGGGATTTTCACCTCGTCGCGGATGCGCTCGATATAGGGCAGGATTTCCTGGCGTCGTGCCCGATCGAGGGCCGACAGCGGTTCGTCCATCAGGATCAGGCGCGGCGCCGAAAGCAATGCGCGGCCGATCGCGACACGCTGCTTTTCGCCGCCGGACAATGTTGCCGGGCGCTGTGAAAGCAGCTTTTCAATCCCGAGCAGCGCGACGACCTCGTCCTCAGAAATTTGGCGATCGCCTCGCGGGGCGAAGAACCGGCCGTAGAGCAGGTTCTGACGCGCGGTGAGATGCGGAAAGAGCCGGCCTTCCTGAAAGACATAGCCGATGCGGCGGCGATGGGGTGGCACGAAGATGCGCCTGGCGGTGTCGTTCCAAACCGTTTCACCGAAGGTTATGACGGCATCGTTCGGTTTGGTCAGGCCTGCGATCATCTGCACCAGCGAGGTCTTGCCTGAACCCGACGGGCCGAAAAGCGCGGTGACGCCGCTGCCTGCCTCGAAGGCCGCATCCAGCACGAAATCGCCCTGGCGATGTCTGACCCGGGCGGAGATCATGACGCGGCTCCGATGCGCCGGGCGACCCAGCGCGAAACGAAACTGGCGAGCATGATTGCTGCGAGCGAAATCATAACGGAAAAGAGTGTGAGCCGGTAGGCCATCGGTTCGCCGTCAGGGTCCTGAAGCGCGGCATGGATGGCGGAAGCGAGCGTCTGCGTCTCCCCGGGAATGGCCGAGACGAAGGTGATCGTTGCGCCGAATTCACCCAGCGATCGGGCGAAGCAGAGCACCATGCCGGCGATGATGCCAGGCAGGCTGAGCGGCAGGGTGACGGTGAGGAAAACCATCAGCGGGTTGGCGCCGAGCGTGCCGGCGGCCTGTTCGAGTCTGCGGTCGATCGCTTCCATGGAGAGCTGGATGGCCTGCACCAGAAGCGGAAAGCCCATTACGGCCGCCGCGACAGCGGCGCCTGTCCAGCGGAAGGACAAGACGATGCCGATGCTTTCCAGCGCGCCGCCGAACAGGCCCTTGCGACCGAACGCCATCAGCAGGAGATAGCCGGTGACAACAGGCGGCAGGATCAAGGGCGAGGCGACGATTCCGCTCAACAGTGCCTTGCCATAGAACTGGCCGCGCGCCAGAAGCCACGCAACCAGTATTCCGAAAGGAAGACTCCAGGCGACGGCAAGGGACGCCACCTCGATGCTCAGCCGGATGGCCGTCCACTCTTCCTCACTGAAATTCATCTACCAAGCATTCACGAAGATGCGAGTGTCGTAAAGCCCGCATCCTTGAAGATCTTGGTGGCTTCCGGGCCAAGCAGGAACTTCACGAACGCGTCCTTGTCGGCATTGTTTGAGCTTTCGATCGGCGCAACCGGATAGACGATCGGCGAATGGCTGTTCTCGCCGAAGAAATCAATCACCTTGACTTCCTTGTCAGCCTTCGCGTCGGTCTCGTATGCGATGCCGAGCGGCGCTTCGCCGGAAGAAACCAGCTTGAGTGCCGCGCGAACGTTTTCGGCGCCAGCGACCTTCGACTCGACGTCCTTCCAGACGCCGTAGAACTTCAACGCCTCCTGGCCGTATTTGCCAGCGGGCACGCTCTTCGGCTCGCCCATGGCAATGCGGTTGTTGCCGAGCGTTGCGGCGAGCGGGAAGTCCTTCGCGATTTTCAGAGAGACAGTCGAATCCTTGGCTGCGACGAGCACCAGCCTGTTGCCGAGGAAATTGACGGCGGCTTCCTTCTTCACCGCGCCCTTCTCGACGAGATAGTCCATCCATTTGGTGTCGGCCGAAACGAAGACGTCGGCCGGAGCGGCCGCCTCGATCTGCTTGGCGAGCTGTGAGCTCGATGCATAGGAAATCGCAACCTTCGATCCGCCACCGGCTTCGAAAGCCTCGGCTACCTTGTCGAGCGAGCCCTTCATGCTGGCTGCCGCGAAAACCACCAGGTCCGCAGCGGCAGCCGGCATCGCTGTGCCGACCGTGATCGCGGCGGTAGCAATGAATGAAAGCAACAGGTTCCGGCGCTTCATGGATATGATCTCCCGATTCCGTTATATCTCGACGGATATAGCGACGGCCGCGCAAAAGCAAGCCCTCGGGGCTTGCTCGTTCAGCGCTTCAGCTGGGCGATGGAAAGGAGCGTGTCGGCGCTGATCGTGGTGCTGCCGGAGAACAGGCTCAACGTGGGATCGCTGTTGCTTTCGTTGGCGAGGTCATACATCGCCGTAAAGCGGCTAATGAACTTTTCGAGCTTGTCAGGGTTCTGCAGTTCTTCGAGATCGAGATTCTTCTCGATGAGCGCTGCCTGCTTTTCAATGGCCATCGAGGATATTTCACTCGGCAAGCTGAACGCGGTTCGGAAGACTTCGAGCAGAGCCGTGTCGCCCAGAATGTCGTAGGGATTGTTGATGTCGGGCATCATGCGCTTGAAATAGAGCGCGAGGCGAGCGCCGGCGCTATCCTCGCCGACGTCCTCCTCCAGCGTCTGCTGGAGATAGAGATAGTCCGTCATCTCCATGCCGTAACGGCCCTGGATGCCGCTATCCTTGACCGCGATGTCGCCGTTCTTGTCGAAATTGAACGAGGACAGGATCTGGGCGTAGCGGTGGTCGCTCTGCTGGTTCACGAAGCTCTCGGGGTCATCGAGATCCGATGAGAAGACCTGTCCCATGAAGTCGTCCGTCACGTCTTCCGAGTCGATGCCGTTCGCTTCCAGCACGAAATCCACAAGGCGACGGTCCGCCAGGAATTCCTTCGCGGTCTGAATGTTCTGGATGGTCTCTGTGTAGTATTCTGCTTCCTTGTCGGCGTCCTCGCGGTTTTCGTCATTGCCGAAGCGCGTCTTGATGATGATGTAGTCCTTGGCGGTCTGGGTCAGCAGCAGCTGCGACTGCGCGAGTTGCGGCGCTTCCTTCTGACCCTCGGCATCGAAGTTGAAGGCGGCGGCCAGGTCGCGGTAGCGCGTGTCCTTCTGCTTGTTGGCAAAGCTGGTCGGATCCGAGAGGTCGCTGGTCAGCACCTGCGCAATGACCTTGTCCTTGACCTCATCCGGATCGAAGCCAAAGGCGGTCAGCACGAAATCATAAAGCTTCGGTGTTTTCTGCAGTTCCTCGACGCTGTCCATCGAGCCGATGAAGTTCTTGTAGTATTCAAAGAGCTCGGCGTCCTTAGCTTCCTGCTTGTCGTCATAGCGCGTCAGGTACTGCGCGGATGTCTGCGTCGTCTGTGCGGCGGTCTGGGCCGTCGCGCCGGTGAGTGTGCCATCCGCCGCGAAGCCAAATGCCTTCGTTAACGTTTCATAGGCTTCGCCGCCCATGGTTGTCGCATAATTGTTCGGATCGGTGAGGTCGCTGGTCAGGATATTCTTGATCGTGCTCTTGAGTGTGATGTCCTCGAGCCCGAATGCTGTCTTGACATAGGACAGCATCCGGCTGTCGTCGACGAGATCATCGACATTGGTGATGGAGCCGATCTTGCTCTCGTAATAGGCCTTGTTGGCCTCCGCCTCGGCCGGAACCATCCTGTCCGGCACATAGAACATGTAGGCGCCGACGACCTCGTCGGTCTGTGCCGCATCCTGCGCCACATCGCCCAGGTCGAGCGTGCCCGTCGCATTGAAATTGAAATGGGCGTTCAATTGCTGCAGCACCGTCTTGTTGCTTGCAGTCGTCGTGTTGACATAGCTTGCGGGATCGTTGAGGTCGCTGGTCAACACCTGTGTGAGATGATCCCGACTCCAGTATTTCGTATCCATATCGAAGGACTTGAGGACGTAGTTCCGCAGCCGCTCATTATTGAGAAGCTGATCGACTGTGGTCACCGAGCCGATATTGGACTTGTAGTAGGTCGTCTCACTCGCGACCGATGTCGCTTCGGCCGCGACCGTGCCTTTGAACTTGTCGATCACGGTGTCCACCTGCCGAGACGTCTGCGCCAGGGCGGTGCCGGACGAAAACTGAAAGGCCGTGGCGAACTGGCGATAGCGCTGGTCGGTCAGCTTGTTGGCGAAGGAATTCTCGTCGCTCAGATCGCTCTCGAGCACCTTCTTCATGAAGGCCTTGGCATAGGTCATGTCTTCGAGACCATGCGCTTTCATGGCATAGGAATAGAGCCGGTAGTCATCAAGGAAATCGTCGAGATTGGTGATGCTGCCGATCTTGTCACTGTAATAGGCACGCTCGCGCTCGACCTGCGACGACGTTGAAATCCGCTCCAGGTTTCCCTTGATGTCACGATTGACCAGATCATAGCTGAGATAGGTGGAGATCATTTTTGCTCAATCCTCTGCTCTCCCATTTTGCCAGAAATGTCTTATCCGAACCTTACTTTGAGCAATCGCGATTTCCGCCCAAATCTATTCAAAGTCGATCCTCCATGTTCATCTTTCGAAAACCCAGTCTTGTTTCCAATTGCTAACCATTTGGCCAAGCAAAGTTTTCTTAACCGAGAATATTAAGCCGCATCTCAGGTCGGCCGGCTAGTGTCAGGCCATAAGAGGACGGAATGTCCCGCAAAACCGAAGAGATGATCTCTCGCGAAAACAGGGTCGAAATCGATGCAGAATACTGTCTACAAACCGGCTTGGGCGACGAGCATTTTGAGGCTCGATCCAGGCCTCTTCCCCCAGCATCTGCGCTACGAAATCGAAGACACCGATGAGAAGGTGTCGATCACGCTCGATGAACGCGGCGCCGTCATGCGCCGCACGCTGCCGGCAAGCGGCCTGCCGCTGACGGTCGCCCTCCCCTACCGCGTGTTCAAGGGCGTTGCCGCCCGTGCCATCGACCATGGCAACGGCGATGTGACCGTGACGCTCGAACTGCACCACACCGATCCGAGCCTCTGCATTCCGCTGCTCGTGGCGCACGATCTCTATGACATTGCCGCCGATTGGCGCTCCTGGTCGGAAGCTTATGGCGTACCCATGCTGATGGTCGAAGCCGACGGCGTTGCCCGCGAGCTCGACGAGCACCTGATCACCGCCGGCGCCAAGCCGCCGAAGCCGCGCCGCCGCCACTCCTACTTCGCCGACCGCCGTCCGCGTTTCCTCGTCCGCCGCAAGATGGGCGCTCTCGGCATCAGCATGAAGATCGGCGGACGCCAGGTTTTCCCGCGCGACTGAGCGGAAAGATCAACACCAAAGAAAAATGGCGCCCGATGAGGCGCCATTTTTGTTTCCGGAAGAGACAGGATCAGAGATTGAAGTTCCCAGCCGTGAGATCGACCGAGTCGTCGAGTTCAATCTTCATATCCGCCGTGCCGTTGCCGTCGACATCGATTTCGATGAACGTCTTGCCACCATCCTTGTCCCAGCGCACTTCCGCACCGGTGCCGGTGAAGGCGCCACCCTCGGCGGCAATGAAATCGAAGGTATCGCTCGCCAAAACGGCCGCTAGGTCGATCTTGTCGTTGGCGACGTCAAAGTCGGTGATGATATCGAACGTGTCCGCGGCCGTACCGCTGTCATCCTTGCTCAAGTAGATATAGGTGTCCACACCGGCGCCGCCGGTCAGCGTATCGGCGCCTGCACCGCCCGTAATCTTGTCGACTCCCGCACCGCCGTCGATCTTGTCCTTGCCGGCTCCGCCGAGAAGCGTGTCATCGCCGTCACCGCCGGTCAGGATGTCGTCGCCCTCGCCACCGTTGATTTCGTCGGCATCGGCGCCGCCGTCAATCGTGTCGTTGCCGGCATCGCCAAAGAGCTTGTCGGCGCCATCGTCACCCTTCAGGGTGTCGTTGCCGTCATTGCCGTGGATGGTGTCTTTGCCCTTGCCGCCTTCGACCGTGTCATTGCCGGCGTCGGCGTTCAGGATATCGTCGCCGTCGCCGCCGGTGATCTTGTCGTCGTCATCGCCGCCGTTGATCGTGTCGTTGCCGGCACCGCCATCGACGGTGTCCTTGCCAGCGTCAGCCTTGATCGTGTCGTTGTCCGCGCCGCCGGAAATCTCGTCGTCCCCGTCACCGCCGGTGATCGTGTCTGTGCCATCGCCACCATCGATCGTGTCCGCACCACTGCCCGCATCGATCGTATCGTTGCCGGTTCCGCCCGATACTTTGTCGCTGCCGCCGCCGGACTTGATGTTGTCGCTGCCTCCACCGCCGTCGATCACGTCAGCGGCGTTCCCGCCAGTGATCGTGTCATTGCCGGTTCCGCCGCTCAGGTTGTTCTCGCCGCCGCCGCCGGTGATCGTATCGTCGCCGCCGCCGCCCTCGATCTTGTCGTTGCCACCACGGCCCGCCAGCTTGTTGGCTCCGCCGCTACCGAAGATCGTGTCATTGCCGTCGGATCCGACGACATTTTCAACGCGGCGAAGGACGACCTTGCCGCCGAAGTTGCCGAAATCGCTGGTGCCGCCGAGATCGGCCTTCAGACCGCCCGTGGTCATGTAGAGCGTGTCGGAACCGTCGCCAGCATTGACGGTGGCATCGGTCTTGCCGTTGGAGGTGTAGATCTTGTCGTCGAAAGCCGTAAGCTTGAGGTCGCTATAGAGGCCATTGAGGCCGACGACGACCGATTCTTCAGCCTTGTGGGCCGAATAGCTGTTGTCCGGGCTGAACATCTCGAGCCACTGCCAGAGGTAACGGCGAATGGTTTCGCTGTTGTACTCAACCTGTGGCTCGTTTTCGCGCTCGGCATTGTCGAACTTCACTCCGCTGCCGGACTTCTCATCGGTCGCGTCAGAAGCCTCGGCGGCATCAGGGGTCTTTGCAGCCATGGCAGCGGCAGCCTGACGTGCGGCATTGTTGCTGCTTCCGGAATCATCATCGTCTTTGGCAGCGATCTTCTTTGCGGCGACAGTTGCTGTTGAGATCTCCGATGTCACCGGATCAGGCGTCTCGACATCGAGATCGGCGATATCGAGTTGGATGGCCTCATCGATGGAAAGCGCCACGCTCTCGGGGATGACGGGGTCGAATTGCGAAAAGTCGTAAGAGTCCGTCTCGAGCAGTTCGAAGATCGACTCGAGCCACTCTTCGCCATTCTGTTCAACGAGTTCTTTGAAATAAGGGATGTTCATAAGTGCAGCCAGGAATCCAGTATCTAATGCCATAATTTATCTATCCCGCCCAAGAGCCAGATCACGCTTCAGCGTTCTTTTTCATACACCGACTTCCAAGTCAATTTACAGCTTTTTGCGATTTCTGATGAACGAGGATCGGCACGGGTTTCGCCCAGTGCTGGTACTGCTGGCGCAAGTGCTGATTTTTAGGGCATCGGCTCAACGTTCGCCTGTTCCCGGGGGAACATCCCAGCGCCCTGGCCTGGGCTATCTTCAAATCAAGAATTCCAGCCTGAGGCACAAAAGTGCAACAGGCGGAAGAAAGCCCGGCTGAACTTGTCCCGCAGCCGGGCTTTTTTCGTTTCAGGCGAAGGGGATGGCGAGAAGCAGACCCGCGAAGAGCGCGGCGCCGACCACGTGGTTGAATTTGAAGAGCGCGAGGCACTGTGGTCCATCGTTGATATCGAGAACGAGGATCTGCCATCCGAGCAGCACGAAGGCGACGAGCAGTCCGATCCAGGCCGGCCATGCCGCGCCCCCTGCCCCAAATGCGATCGCAAAGGCCAAGAGCATCAGACCGTAGAACAACGTCAGCCAGATCTTGGTGTTCTTCCCGAAATAGAGCGCTGTGGAACGCACGCCGATTAACGTGTCGTCTTCCTTGTCCTGGTGGGCATAGATCGTGTCGTAGCCGATCGTCCAGGCGATGGAGCCGAGATAGATCATAATGGCTGCAAAGGAGAGGCTCGCGAATTCGGCGGCCCAGCCCATGAGCGCGCCCCAGGAAAAGGCGAGGCCGAGGAAGAACTGCGGCCAATCGGTGAAGCGCTTGGCGAAGGGATAGATCGCGACGATGCCGAGCGACAGTATGCCGAGCACGACCGAGAACCAGTTGAAGCTCAAGAGCACGGCGAGGCCGACCAGCGCCTGCAGCGCCATGAAGATCTTAGCCTGAAGCCGCGTCACCCTGCCTGACGGCAGCGGCCGCGAGCGCGTCCGTGCCACGGCCATATCGATCTCGTGGTCGACGAGGTCATTATAGGTGCAGCCGGCGCCACGCATGGCGACCGAGCCGGCGAAGAACAGGAAGAGGTGCCAGACGAATCGCGTGAACGAGAACTGACCCATCGTGGCGGCACTTCCGGCGGCGAGGGCCGCCGACCAGAAGCATGGCCACATCAGGAGCTGCCAGCCGATCGGCCGGTCCCAGCGTGCGAGCTGGGCATAGCCCCAGAGGCCCCGCGGCAGGGCGCGGTAGACCCAGTTGTTCGAGGGGGCGTCGATGACCCGGCCGTTGTCGAAGAAGAAGCTCATACGGCCAAGGCTGTAGCCAAACCGGCGCGCCAGTCAAGCAGCGATTCGACGCAACCCGCGGGTGCCTCAATCGATCTTGAAGTCGAAGCGATAGGTCGCGGAAACGCCGATCACGAACTGGTCCTTGTCGCCGCGCTCGCGCACCAGGCTCGAATCGGAAACTGGTCCAAGGAGCCGCGAATATTCGGCGAAAAGGCTGGTGTCGACCTTCTCGGTGGCCTTCCAGTTGATCGCGGCGCCGAGGCCGGCAGATTGCACGCCACCCTCGGGCTTGTATTTCTTGAGGCCGGACTTCGCCGACTCCTTGGCGTTGACGCCATAGTAGGCATCCATGTAGCCGTCGGTGGCGAAAGAAACACGCGGGCCAGCCGAGAGGCGGATCGTGTCGGTCACATCGGTGAAGGCATCAGCCGCAACGTCGGCCACGATACCGTCATGGCTGCGAATGCCGCGGCGGACTTCGGCGCGGATACGCATCCAGTCAGTGGGGTAGACTTCCGTGAATGCACCGGCTTCGACGCCGAGCTTCACCGGCGAAAGACCCTTGAGGTCGTCGGAAATGCTCTTGTCCCGCGGCAGGACGAGCTTGCCGACGATGCCGGCGCGGACCGCACCGCTGTCGTAGAGGGAGAGCGACGGATTGTCGTTGCGCGAGGTGAAGCGGACAGTCTGGTCGGCCTTGCCGAGCGAGAAGATCGGCTTGCCCTGGAACAGATAGGCATTGTCGCCCTGGTAGCGCGGCGCGACGAACGCCGAGCCGCCAATCTTGACATACCAGTCGCCCGACCACCAGGCATCCGCCAGGGCGGGCGTTGCGGAAAAGGCCAGAACTCCGGCCAAAGCGGTCAAAATGCCAATGCGCACTACAAACTCCCTCGAAGAATTCGCAAAGGCTATTCGGCTTTGGTTACCGGATCAACACCGGACGTGGTTATCAGAAACTTAAATACTGCCAGGCGTTGCGGAAATGCATATCTATTGCACCTCGTCTGCTACCGCATGGCTTGACCCGGAACCGCCCCCTCTTTAACCGGGTTTCCCGCGGGCAGATGCGCTTGCGACTGGAACAGTGGGAGAATTGCCATGAACGTCCTCCTGATCGGCTCCGGCGGCCGCGAACATGCGCTGGCCTGGAAACTTGCTCAATCGGCTACACTCGGCAGGCTCTATGTCGCGCCCGGCAATCCCGGTATCGAAAAGCATGCCTTCTGCGTCGATATCGACCCGATGGATGCCGGTGCGATCATCCGTTTCTGCAGCGACCGCAATGTGGAATTCGTGATCTTCGGGCCCGAGGCGCCGCTTGTCGCCGGCGTCGGCGACAAGGTGCGGGAGGCCGGCTTTCTGGTTTTCGGCCCTTCGCAGGCCGCCGCCCAGCTTGAGGGCTCCAAGGGTTTCACCAAAGACCTCTGCGCCCGCTTCAATATCCCGACAGGTGCCTACAAGCGCTTCACGAATGCCGCCGACGCGAAGGCCTATGTGACGGCACAGGGCGCGCCGATCGTCGTCAAGGCGGATGGGCTCGCCGCCGGCAAGGGCGTCACCGTGGCGATGACGGAAGCCGAGGCGCATGCGGCGATCGACGACTGTTTCTCGGGCTCATTCGGCGCGGCCGGCGCGGAAGTCGTGGTCGAGGCCTATCTCGACGGCGAGGAGGCAAGTTTCTTCGTGCTGAGCGACGGCAAATCCGCACTGGCGCTGACCTCGGCGCAGGACCACAAGCGCGTCGGCGACGGCGATACCGGCCCGAATACGGGCGGCATGGGCGCTTATTCCCCTGCCCCGGTGATGACCGACGAAATGGTGGCGCGCACCATGTCCGAAATCATCGAGCCGACGATCAGCGGCATGGCGGAGATGGGCCATCCCTTCTCCGGCGTCTTCTTTGCTGGATTGATGATCACCCAGAAGGGGCCGGAACTGATCGAATACAATGTCCGGTTCGGCGATCCCGAATGCCAGGTACTGGTGATGCGGCTGAAGTCGGATCTTCTCGACCTGCTGCTCGCGACCGCCAAGGGCGAGCTCGAAGGCGTCCAGGCGGAATGGACATCCGATCCGGCACTGACTGTCGTGATGGCATCGAAAGGCTATCCCGGCTCGTATCAGAAGGGCACCGCAATCGAATCCCTGCCCGAGGACAGCGAGGCACTTCGCATCTTCCATGCCGGCACAGCCATGCAGGAAGACGCATTGTTGGCAAACGGAGGGCGTGTTCTGAATGTCACAGCGGTGGGTGCCACAGTCTCGGAAGCGCGTGACCGGGTCTATGCAGCAATCGACGAGATCCGTTGGGAGAACGGCTTCTTCCGCAAGGACATCGGATGGCGCGCAGTCGCGCGGGAGCAGGTTGCGGATTAAGCTTTCCGTAACCAAGCTCCCTCAGTCAATCTTAAGGCTTTTTTCATACTCTCTGCAGGTTCGTCCCGCGGGAGTATTGCATCATGCGTCTCAACACCCTGGTCATCGCCCTTCTTTCCTCAGCCACAATGGCCCAGGCAGGATCAATCGATGTGATCACGACCGGCAAGGATGCATCCCGCAGCATCGAAAAGATCAGCTGCCCGTCTTGCGTCAAGAAGCCGAAGAAAGTCGATCTGTCAGTCGTTGAACTGACCCCGGGGACACAGAAGATCGAGATCCGCGAAGTCGCGGGCGTCAAGAAGATCTACCGCACCGAATCCTGGCTCGGTGGTTCGCCTGTCGTGATGGTTTCCAAGGCACTGCCCGACGACGCGCCTGTCGTGGCTGAGGCAAAGCCCGATGATGCCAACAAGGTCGCAACGGCGCCGGCTGCGGTTTCCGAACAGCCGGTCGTTTCCGCCGAGGCGAATATGATCGACGAGAAGTCCACCACGGCTGCCGTCACTGCCGATATGGGCGCAGCGGTCAAGGCGGAAGTCGCGCCGAAGGCCGCGATCTTCGATCCGAGCATACTTGAACTCAGATTGAACTGAGAGAAACCAGCCTCGAAAGCAACTCGCCGGAACGGGCCGGGGTGAAGACCTCGATGCCATGGCGCGCGAGCAATGCTGCGGTCACGCCGCTTCCCGCATGTTTCCGGCCGGCAAAATCACCATCATAGATCATGACCGAACCGCAAGACGGGCTGCCGTCGATCAATAGCGCATAACGACAGTCCCGCTCGCGCGCGAATGCCAGCGCCGCTTCGGCGCCTGCGATGAAGAGCGCGGTGACATCGCGCCCACCGAGCTCCAGCACTCGCGCTTGACCGTCGAGCACATCGTCGCCGGCTCGGCCGCCCTCGATTTCCGCCGGCGGACGGGGAACTTGGAAGCCGCCCGCCAGTTCGGGACAGAGCGGGACCAGCGTGCAATGCGATGAAAGTACCACCAACGTGTCGCTATCGATCGGCTTGCCCTTGCCATCATAGCGGACCGGCGCTCCCATCAGACAGGCGCTGATCAGGACTGAGGGATTGCGGGCAGTCATTTGCCGCCGCGCTTTAGATGTTCGTCAAGCCGCGGCATGATTTCCACGAAATTGCAGGGCATATGACGATAGTCGAGCTGGTCTTTGATGATGCCATCCCAGGCATCCTTGCAGGCGCCGGGCGAGCCGGGCAGGACGAAGATAAAGGTGGCATTGGCGACACCGCCGGTCGCACGCGACTGGATGGTCGAGGTACCGATCTTGTCGTAGGAAATGCGATGGAAGATGGCCGAGAAACCGTCCATGACCTTCTCGAAAAGCGGCTGCAGCGCTTCCGGCGTCACATCCCGGCCCGTGAAGCCGGTGCCACCGGTGGAGATCACCACGTCGATGTCGTCGCGCAGCGTCCAGTCACGAACGGTGCCGTAGATCGTCGCCTTGTCGTCCTTGACGATCGCACGGTCGACCAGCCTGTGGCCTGCTTCCGTTATGCGCGCCGCAAGCGTATCGCCGGACTTGTCATCGGCAAGCGTACGCGTGTCGGAGACGGTAAGCACCGCGATGCCGACCGGAATGAAGGAACGCATTTCGTCGAATTTCGGCATGGTCGGGGTCAGCCCCTATAGATTGTTACGCCCTGCAGATACCATTCAGGTCGCTCTGCCTCAAGCTTGGCCGAGGCCCGCTCGAGACTGACCTGCGTGCGGTAGACGCCGAAACAGGTTCCGCCGGAGCCCGACATGCGCGCCAGCATCGGATCGACCTGGCGCAACAATTCCAGCGCTTCGGTGACTTTCGGCTCGATGCGTTCGGCGGTCGTCTGCAGGTCGTTGCGCGAGGCGGCCAAGGTGCCCAGCCATTGTTCGACGGGTGCGCCCTCCATTGGCAGGTCGAGGCCGAGATTGTCGCGATTGGTGAGCTGGCGAAAGACCTCGGGTGTCGAGACCCCGACCAGCGGATTGACGAGAAGCAGGAAGAGCTCTGGGAAATCCTCGATCAGAACCATGCGTTCGCCGATGCCGCGGGCCACGAGCGGCCGGCTTTCGATACACATCGGCACATCAGCGCCAAGCGCGAGCCCCAGCGAGAGCAGTTGAGGACGCGGCACGCCCAATTGCCAGTGGCGGTTGAGGCCGCGCAGCGTCGCAGCCGCGTCCGCCGAACCGCCTCCGATGCCGGATGCCACGGGAAGGTTCTTTTCGAGATGGATATGCACCGGCGGCGTCGGGGCACCGGCACGGACCGCCCAGTCGCGCAGCGTGTCGCGGGCACGGATGACGAGATTGTCCGAACCTGGCGCCGCATCATCCGAAAGGGTCGCAGCGAAGCGGCCGGAGATTGTCAGGCGGTCCGCTTCGGCCTGCGAAAATGTCAGCCGGTCGCCCGCGTCTGCAAAGACGACCAGTGAATCGAGAAGATGATAGCCATCGGCGCGGCGGCCGGTGACATGCAGCGCCAGATTGACCTTGGCGGGCGCGAATTCCTCGATCATGTCGGAATCCCGATGCCCCGCTGGTCGATCAATTCTTGGCAGCCGGCAGCTTCAGCACCTGGCCAGGCTGCAGCCGATTGGGAAAGCGCTTGAGTTCGGGGTTGAGATCGATGATCTCCTGGAAGCGCTGGCCATCGCCCAGAACCTCGCGGGCGATGTTCCAGAGTGACTGGCCCTTGTTGACCGTGTAGACGGCAGGCTGAACTTGCTTGGGCTCGGCCTTGGGGTCCTCGGCCGTCTTCTCGACATCTGGCTTCGGTTGCTCGGCGCCGAGCTTGAGATTTGTGCGCGGCAGGGCAGCGGCGATGGCGACGCTGCGCGTGGTGTCGCCGTCCACTTTCTCGCCCTGCTCGGCCTTCTTGACCTCGAGTTCCGGCAGGCCGGATTTGATCTTTGCCTTGATTTTGACGATCTCAACATCCTCGGGCTTCATTGCCAAGGCAGTGCGCCACTGGAAGATCGCCTCCAGCTTGCGGCCGGTGCGCCAATAGGCATCGCCAAGATGGTCGTTGATGGTCGCATCGGAGGCGCGCAGTTCGACCGCGCGTTCGAGCTCGCTCACCGCGTCCTCGAAGCGGCCAAGGCGGAAATAGGCCCAGCCGAGCGAGTCGACGATGTAGCCATCGTCAGGGCGCAGATCGACGGCCTTGCGGATCATGCCGAGGCCTTCCTCGAGCTTGATGTTCATGTCGACCCAGGAATAGCCGAGATAGTTCAGCACCTGCGGCTGTTCGGGGAACAGTTCCAGCGCCTTCTTGAAGTTCGGCTCAGCCAGCTCCCATTTCTCCAGCCGCTCATAGGCGATCCCCCGCTGGAAGAAGATCGACCAGTCACCGCGCCTCGGCATCGGGCCGATGATTTCGACGGCCTTGTCGTAGGTCTTGGCCATTTCAGCATATTCCTTCTGGTCGGACAGAAGGCTGCCATAGGCGAGATAGCCGCGGATATCTCCGGGCTCGGTCTTAATCGATTCCTTGAGATGCGCGCGCGCCTCCTCGATCTTGCCCGTATTGGCGAGGTTGAGGCCGAGCTGCAGTTCCGACACACGACGCAGCGGCGAATCCGCCGGCACGCGCTTGTACCACTCGATCGCTCGCTCTGGCTTGTCGATGCCTTCAGCTAGGCCGCCAAGCAGGACGGCAGCGTCGGCAGAAGGGGCCAGCGCATAGGAGGTCACGAGGTAGAAAGCGACGATGTCCTGTGCGCTTTCGCGGTCCGGCGCATTGGCGACGGACTGATTGAGCGCGCCGCCGACGGAGAAGAGCACGGAAGCCATGCCTTCGGCAGCGGATTTGACTGGGAAATCCGGCTTGGCGCCCGTTTCGATCGTCTTGCGGAATGCCTGCAGCGGCAGATAGCCGGGCGCGAATTCTTCGCCGACGGAAATGGCGTCGAGCGCCTTCTGCTGGTTGCCAGCTTTCGCCTCCAGCGCCGCAAGCGCAAAGACTGCGCGCATATAGCTGTCGGTGGCCGAGGCACCTTCATCGCGGTTGGAAATCGTTTCGCTCAGCTTGCGGCGGGCAGTATCGATATCGCCCGAGGCGGCAGCGATCAGGCCGGCGCTGTAATTCTTGAAGATGCCGTACCATTCGGGGCCGTTCAGTTTCTCGATCGTCTTGAGCGCCTCGGCGCCCTTGCCTTCGGACTGCAGGCTCCAGGCCAGGAGCAGCGTGTTGACCATACGGTCGAGTTCATTGGGGCCGTCATATTTGAGCAGCGTATTGGCCTGGGTGTAATCCTTCTTGCGGATCGCCTCGATGCCGCGGGCGATCGTGGCGATTCGCTCGACGGCCGGATCGTCCTTCAGTCGCTCCGCTTCCGCCACGCCATGATCAAAATCGCCGTTCATGAACAGGCAGATCATCAGCCGTTCGCGGACTTCGACATTGCCGGGGTCATATTTCAACGCCGTGCGATAGAGCTCGATCGCGGTCGCATAGTCGTAATCGTTGTCGGCCGTTCGAGCAGCCAGGAAGGCGCCGGCAAAGGTATCGACCGATGCAGCGTCGAAGGTCACTTGCGGTGCCGCAGCAGCGGGCGCGTCTTCAGCCCGAACGGTGCCCGTCAGCGTCATCAGCAACGCAAGAGCGGAGCCGGCCACGAGCCTGCGGTTGTACTTCAGTCCCATCCTTAAAAGCCTTTCGAAGGGGCGCAAATCGAGCGCTCTAGAAATCATAAATCCGATTCCGCCACAAGACAGCCGCGATATTGTGGCAGCGCGATCACATTTGCTTGCAGTGTTTCACGGGCGGACGATACGCCCTTTAGTTGACCCGGCCAATGCAGAAGTCGATGACCTCCATCAGCGCCGCTTTCCAGGGCGAGGCCGGAAGCGCTTCGATCGCGTCGCGGGCGATCGTGCCATAGTGGTTGGCACGGGCGATCGTGTCGGATAGCGAGCCATATTTGGTGATCAGGCCCATGGCGCGTTCAAGGCTGGCATCGTCATTCTGGCCGTTCTCGATCGCCTCACGCCAGAACTGGCGTTCCTCGCCCGTGCCGCGGCGCCAGGCAAGGATGACAGGCAGTGTGATCTTTCCTTCGCGGAAATCGTCGCCGGTGTTCTTGCCGAGCTCGGCCGCCTTGCCGCCATAGTCGAGCGCGTCGTCGACCATCTGGAAGGCGTAGCCGAGATTCATGCCGAAGGAGCGCAGCGCCGCACGATCGGCCTTGCTGGCGCGGGCAACGATCGGTCCGACTTCGGCGGCGGCGGCGAACAGCGCGGCCGTCTTGGCCTTGATGACCTGGAGATAGTCGTCTTCTGTCGTCTCCATGTTCTTGGCGACGGACAGCTGCAGCACCTCACCCTCGGCGATGACGGTCGCGGCAGTCGATAGAACGTCGAGCGCTTCCAGCGAGCCGACCTCGACCATCATCTTGAAGGCCTGTCCGAGCAGGAAATCGCCGACCAGCACGCTTGCCTGGTTGCCCCAGAGGATGCGGGCGGTCTTCTTGCCGCGACGCATATCACTTTCGTCAACGACGTCGTCGTGCAGCAGCGTCGCCGTATGCATGAATTCGACGCTGGCAGCGAGCTTCACATGGTGTTCGCCGTTGTAGCCGAACACGCTGGCCGAAGCGATCGTCAGCATCGGACGCAGGCGCTTGCCGCCCGAGGAGATCAGGTGGTTGGCGATCTCAGGGATCATCTGCACATCCGACCCGGCCTTCGACAGGATCAACTGGTTGACGCGCTCCATATCCGCCCTGGTCAAGTCGACAAGCGGCTTGATCGACGCCTGTTTGTTTTTGCTTTCGTCAAGCGGTATGACTACGCCCAAGGGACCGGCTCCTGTTGAATTCCGGCCGGACAATAAAAACCGGGGGCGCTGCCAGCAAGAGGCGAATTGTCCCGCTTTATGAAAAATGGGTGAAAAGTGATCGAAATCATGCGCACCAACGACCCGGTGGCGCTCAGTTTCGCCGAAAGCCTGATGAAGGACGCCGGCATCTTCGCCATGATCGCCGATCAGGGCATGAGCATACTCGAAGGGTCCCTCGGTATTCTGCAGCGCCGGCTGCTCGTCGATAGCGATCGAGTGGACGAGGCGCGACGGCTCCTGATCGATGCAGGACTTGGGGCGGAACTTCGGGACCTGAAGTAAGTGACCGCCACCGAGACCGTCGACGCCTTCCATTTCGGCAGGTTCTATATCGTGCAGCCCAAAGGCCGCGGCCATCGCTCCGGCATGGATGCGATGTTGCTGGCCGCGCTCGTCGCCGGCCGGGGTCCTCTGCGGGTGGCCGACCTTGGTGCAGGCGCCGGGGCCGCGGGGATGAGCGTGGCCTCGCGCATAGAGAACGCCGGGGTGGTGCTGTTCGAACGCTCGACCGAGATGGCGGAATACGCCCGCAAAAGCATCGCCCATCCCGACAATGCAAGGATTGCGCCGCGGCTCTCGCTTGTTGAGGCCGATGTGACGCTGAAAGGCAAGGCACGACTGGCGGCGGGGCTTTTAGATGATGTCTTCGACCATGTGATCATGAACCCGCCGTTCAACGACGCAGGCGACCGGCGGGCGCCCGATGGGTTGAAGGCCGAGGCGCATGCCATGGAAGGCAACCTCTTCGAGGACTGGATCAGGACGGCGGGCGCCATCCTGAAGCCGGGCGGACAGTTGTCGTTGATCGCTCGGCCGGAATCAATTGCGGATATCATTGCCGCTTGCGGCAAACGCTTCGGTGGCATCGAGATCACCATGCTGCATGCGCGGGAGGGCGAGAGCGCCATCCGACTGCTGGCGACGGCGATCAAGGGCTCGCGTGCCCGGCTGATCATCCGTGCGCCACTCTTCATGCATGGCGACGGCTCGCATCGCTTCCTGCCCTTCATCGACGACCTCAACAACGGTCGAACCGCCTATCCGAGACTTGGAAAGACCCGCAGAACTGCGCCAGCCATTGCCTTTTGAGCAATGCCCATTACATCTGCGAACAAGACCAATCGAACGGAGACCTGATGTTCGCCTCCCTCAAGCGCCTGATCCCGAAGAAATTCCGCAAGCAGAAGACCGTTATTCCCGTGGTTCGGCTGCAGGGGGTGATCCAGGCAGGCGGCAGCCAGTTCCGCCCAGCGCTGAATGTGGCAAGTGTCGAGGATCTCCTGGAAAAGGCGTTTGGCATGAAGGCGGCTCCGGCCGTGGCGATTTCGATCAATTCGCCTGGCGGTTCGCCGGTACAGTCGCGGGCGATCTTTCATCGCATCCGCGACCTCGCTAGAGAGAAAGAGAAGAAGGTCCTGGTCTTCGTCGAGGACGTTGCGGCATCTGGTGGTTACCTGATTTCGCTGGCGGGTGACGAGATCATCGCCGACCCGACCTCGATCGTCGGCTCGATCGGCGTGATCTCCGGCGGCTTCGGCTTTCCTGAACTGCTCAAGAAGATCGGCGTCGAACGGCGCGTCTATACGTCCGGCACGAACAAATCGGTGCTTGACCCGTTCCAGCCCGAGAAGCAGAGCGATATCGATCATCTCAAATCGCTGCAGCAGGAAGTGCATCGCGTCTTCATCGAGATGGTCAAGGAACGGCGCGGCGCAAAGCTCTCCGACAGCCCAGATCTCTTCACTGGGCTCTTCTGGACCGGCGAGACGGCGCTGGCCCTTGGACTTATCGATGGCGTCGGTGATATGATGGCGGAATTGCGCAAGCGCTACGGCGACAAGGTCGAGGTCGAAAAGATCGAGGCGCCGCGCGGTTTCCTCGGCCGGTTCATATCGAGCCACAAGGGAGGCGCAGGCATCGGCGCGGGTTTTGCGGCAGGGATTGCCGAAACCGCCGAGGAGCGCGCATGGTGGAGCCGCTATGGCTTATAGGTCTATAGGCGAGGAGTGAACCGGGGTGGGCCTGTCTAAGATTATCTTCGTCCTGCTGATCGCGCTGATCGGCTGGATGTTCTACAAGAAATTCGTCTCCGACGCCCAACGCCTGGCGAAGGCCACCGAGCGCAAGCGCAAGGCGGCGGCCAACAATGCCAAGGGCACGCTGGTGCTCGACCCGAAGACCGGCGAGTATCGGTTGAAGAAGGAAGCTGAAGAATAGTCTACCGCATCGTTCTATTGCTCGATGGGCCTGTCCCAGACGATGAAGAGCCCGTCCACGGTCGGTCTGCGTTTCATGAGATCAGGGTCGTTGGAAAGGATTTCGTCGCGGCCGTAGAGCGGATCACCCGCCTTTAGCGCCACAGGGGATGCGAGGGAGACGGCCAGGCGGCAACCGCCGTCGAGCCGCCCGGGCTTGAAGTCGCCGAACACCGAGTAACTGCCATCGGGATATTGCCAGAAGCCGGTCAACTTCAATGGCTCGCCATTGGCGGCGGTCGCTTCTTCCAAGGTCATGCCGATCTTCATGCCGAAGATCGTCCAGCGGCTGTCCTTCTGGGTGAGGTTGATACCTGCGATATTCCCCCTGATGTTCGCGTATGGCACGATTTCTATTCGAAGACGCGGGTCATCGGGGTAGAGCGCAACGCCGCCGAACGGCTCACTCTCGGTGTCCGCCAATTCCTCGATCCGTGCCTGGCTGCCATATCGGCTGAGCAACTGATCTGCATTCTCACCTGGCGATGTCAGGTTCGTGCAGTTGATGTCGTTGCCCGGTCGCAGCACTTCGTCGGCAAAGGCAACCCCTGCTTGGAGCGTCGAAACGAATGCGGCTGCCGAAAGGGCGACCGCGAGAACATACGTCGTCTGCACTATTATCGCTCGCAGTTGTTGCGTGTTGCGCTCAAGACGCCGGAAGGGGCGATTTCATTCGCGGCAAACCCATCGCGCTTGACGCTCACGGCGTGCCATGGCAACTGTCCGGCCACTTGAAAATCAATCTGCAAAGCCGACGCCATGACCGAATTGCCGCCCCATATGAACCCGAAGCGCTCGTTCCAGGCGCTGATCCTGACGCTCCATAACTACTGGGCGGACAAGGGTTGCGCGGTGCTGCAGCCCTATGACATGGAAGTCGGTGCCGGTACGTTCCATCCGGCAACGACGCTGCGCGCGCTCGGCCCCAAGCCCTGGCGAGCGGCGTATGTGCAGCCGTCGCGCCGCCCGTCCGACGGTCGCTATGGCGAGAACCCCAACCGCCTGCAGCATTACTATCAGTATCAGGTCATCCTGAAGCCGAACCCGTCGAACCTGCAGGAGCTCTATCTCGGCTCGCTCGAGGCGATTGGCCTCGACCCGCTGTTGCACGATGTCCGCTTCGTCGAGGATGACTGGGAAAGCCCGACGCTCGGCGCCTGGGGGCTGGGCTGGGAATGCTGGTGCGACGGCATGGAAGTCAGCCAGTTCACCTATTTCCAGCAGGTCTGCGGCATCGAATGCTCGCCGGTTTCGGGCGAGCTGACCTATGGTCTCGAGCGCCTCGCCATGTATGTGCAGGGCGTCGACAATGTCTATGACCTGAACTTCAACGGCCGCGAGGGCGACGAGAAGATCAGCTATGGCGACGTCTTCCTGCAGGCCGAGCAGGAATATTCGCGGCATAATTTCGAATATGCCAATACCGAGATGCTGCATCGGCACTTCATCGACGCCGAGCGCGAATGCCAGGCGCTGCTCAACGCCGGCGCGCCCGGCGACAATGCCAACCTGATGCTGCACAAATGCGTGTTCCCGGCCTATGACCAGTGCATCAAGGCCAGCCACGTGTTCAACCTGCTCGATGCCCGCGGCGTGATCTCGGTGACGGAACGCCAGAGCTACATCCTGCGCGTCCGCACGCTGGCCAAGGCTTGTGGCGAAGCCTTCCTGATGACGGAAGCCGGTGGGGTGAATTTCAGGAGCGCGGCGTAGAGCAAACGCTCCCTTGCACATCTTAGCGACCGCATCTAATGGTTGCCTTGGTGCATGGGAGGTTGAGCAGTGAACGATGCGACAGGAAAACTCTCTGTGCTGAAGTGGACCGGAATCGTCTTCCGGATCCTCGCTGTATGTTGGACAACACTCGCGGCGCTCGACATCTGGCTGAGCACTGATCTCTTTCTTTCCGCGCGTGTGTTGCTCGGCGAGAACGCTGTCAACAACCCGACACTCTGGGACGAGGTCGAGAGTAAAGAGGCACTCATCGCCCGCCTTGAGACTCCGAACCTAATCATCGGCCTTGTGGTGATGGCGGTCTGGCTCGCATGGGTGTATGGCTCGGTTCGCTGGCTCCGCCTCGCGCAACGGACTGGGTTGGAATACTCGCCCACAATGATCGTGATCTGGCATTTCATTCCGGTCATGCAGCTCTGGAAACCGTTGCATGCCTACATCGAACTTGCCAGTGCATCGAGCGACGACCCGGATTGGAAAGCTCTGCCACCGCCCCATATCGCTGTATTGACTGCCTTACTGTTGACCATCAGCGGATTGGCGAATGTCGGCTATATGAGGCTACTTCATCGTGCCGACGAGATTTCTGACGTGGTTAATCTCATCGGCTTTCGAATCGTCATCGACGTGCTGACGATCGCGGCGCTTGGCGCCATGATCCTGTTCACGTTGAAAGTCTACCGGAACTTGTTGAACTTGGGCGAGGCGCGGAGAGAGCCTATATCACAGGCAATGCCCGATTCTCAGACCACATCTGTCTGACGATATCCCATTTCCCAGACCGGCTTCAGCGTGGGATATGTGCCGGTGGGAAGCTGGCCAGCGTAGATCTGGAGGGTGCGGCGCATGCCGGCCGGAGCGACCTGTTCCATGGCGACCGCATAATCAAAGAACAACACTGCGAAAGCGAAGATGTTGATGAGGGTTGCGGTCGTCTTCATGGCGGTGGCTCTAAGGTTGCCGGTTGATCTTGAACTTGAACTTGATGATCACACGCAAGACGCAAGTTCGCAGTTTCCCAAGTGACATGGGAACCAAGGTTTTGAACTTGTCCGAAGCAGTTGATTCAGAATACGAATTTCAGATTCTTGCGGTATCGCAACTTTTCCCTAGCAAGAAGTTGGGATTTGGGGCCGATGGAGCGACCGCATCGAAAAGCCGGGCAAATTTTCGCCGATGACTTGGCGCCGCTGAAACGTTACCTTCCGGCAATCGAGAAGAGGGGAGAAGTGCCTCAATGACTTATGTGATCGTGCTCGTCGTCGCAGCCGTCGCGCTCTTCGGCGTCGTGCTCTACAACAGCCTGGTGAAATCGCGGCAGATGGCGGAGGAAGCCTGGTCTGGCATCGATGTCCAGCTGAAGCGCCGCGCCGACCTGATCCCCAACCTGATCGAGACGGTGAAGGGCTATGCCGCGCATGAGAAGACGACGCTTGAAGGGGTCATCGAGCTACGCAACAAGGCGCAGGCGATACCGGCCGGCGATGTCGCGACGCGCGGCGTGGCGGAAAACCTGCTCGGCCAGGCGCTCGGCCGGGTGATGGCAATCGCCGAGGCCTATCCCGATCTCAAGGCGAACACCAATTTCCTTGAGATGCAGCGCGCGCTCGATGGCATCGAGGGCGAGATCCAGATGGCGCGGCGCTATTACAATGGCTCGGCGCGCGAGCTCAACATCAAGGTCGAGAGTTTTCCGTCCAATCTCGTCGCCAATCCCTTCGGCTTTGCCAAGAAGGAGTATTTCGAGATCACCAACGAGGCAGACCGCGCGCTGCCGCAGGTCAAATTCTGAGACGCGACCGATGTGGTTCCGGACGTTCCTTCTCGCCATACTGCTTGCCGCGACTGGTCCCGCTGCGCGCGCCGAGGAATATGTCAAGACCTTCCGGAGCGACATCGAGATAGCCCGCACCGGCAAGCTCAAGGTGACCGAGACGATTACGATCGTTTCGGAGGGCAAGGAATTCAAGCACGGGATCTTCCGCGATTTCCCGATGGGTTACATGACATCGGACGGCATGACGCCGGTCATGCTCGACATCATCGAGGTGACGCGCGACGGTGCGCCCGAAGGTCATCATCCGGGTTTCCTCGCCGGCGGCAGACGGGTCTATATCGGCAAGAAGGACGTGTTGCTACCTGACGGCGAGCACACCTACCGGATCACCTATCGCACGGATAACAGGATTCGACCGGCCGGCGAGAACGATATGCTGCCATGGAACGTCACCGGCACGTGGCCCCTGCGGATCGAGCACGCCGAAGCACGCGTGAGGCTGCCCAATGGCACCAAGGTGCTCAGCACCCAGGCGACTGCCGGCACGCCCGAAATGTCCTATGACAATACCAGCGTGACCGTTGAGGGCAGCACGCTGGTCTTCAGTTCCGTGCTTCCGGTGCAGCCGCGCGGCTCCCTGCAGTTCACGATCCTCATCCCCAAAGATTTCATCGAACGCCCGCATTAGGATGCCGGAAGCCATGTCCAAGACAAAGCCACTCGCCTTCCTGCTGCCAGGACTCGCGCGCCCACTGATCGGGTTCCTGCTGCTCTTCGTCACGCTGGCCCTTCCGGCCATGGCCGACGAGACCATCGAGTCCTTCCACGCCGCGATCGACCTGACGAAATCCGGCCGCATGACGGTGACCGAGACGATCCGCGTCAAGGCCGAAGGCTACAAGATCAAGCGCGGCATCTATCGCGATTTCCCGCTGACCTTCACCGGCGAGGACGGCGCATTGCATCGCGTCGACTTCTCGATCGAGAGGATCGAGCGCAACGGCCAGCCTGAGGCCTATAAGACAGAGACGATCGACGGCGGCATTCGCATCTGGATCGGCGACGCCGACATCTTCATCCCGCGTGGCGAGCATACCTATTCGATCACCTATGAGACCGGCCGCCAGGTTCGCTACCGCAAGGATTTCGACGAACTGTTTTGGAATGTCACCGGCAACGGCTGGGAATTCTGGATCCGCGAGGCGAGCGCCACAATCAGGCTGCCCGAAGGCGCCAAGCCCGAGGCGACGACCTTCTTCACCGGGCCATCAGGCGCAACGGAGAAGGATGCCCGCGTCCTGGTCGAAGGCAACGAGGTCTTCTTTGCCACCACCGCACCGCTCAATCTGCGCGAAGGCCTTACCGTCGGCGTCAAGCTCGCCAAGGGCGTGATCGACCCGCCGAGCCAGAACGATCTCTTCTGGTGGCAAGTCAGCGACCGTATGAACTCGATCATCGCCATCATCGCCTTCGGCATCGTGCTTCTCTATTTCGCCTGGAATTGGGTACGGGTCGGACGCGATCCCTCGCACGGCCTTGTCATCCCGCGTTGGGATGCTCCCATGGGTCTGTCCCCGGCATTGGTCAACTATATCGCCAATCGCGGCTTTACCGGCAATGGCTGGCCCGCCTTCTCCGCCTCGGCCATCAATCTTGCAGTGAAGGGTCTCGTGATCCTCGACGACCTCAAGGGCACCGTCAGCTTCAAGCCGACGGGCAAGAAGCCGGAAAAGGCTTTGCCGCTGGGTGAGGACGTGATCTTCAAGGCGGTCCAGGGTGTCGCGGTGCTGCCGATCGACAAGATGAATGGCCGCAAGTTCCAGAAGATGGGCGACGATTTCCGCGCCTCGATCGACAAGGAACATACCGGCAAATACTACCGCTACAATCTCGGCGCCATCACCTGGGGCATCATCCTCTCCATCGTCGCCTATCTCGCGATCATCTTCGGCGGAACCTTCGGTGACAACATGCTTGGCATGCTGATCGTGCCCGGCGTGATCTTCGTCTTCGTTTCGATCTTCTCGGCCGTGCTCAGCGCCGTCATCCGCTCCGCCCCCAACACCGCCATAAAGGTGATGGCCTGGATGTTCCTGGCCTTCTTCTGGCTGGCGATGGCTTTGGTGATCCTTGTCAGCGCCATCACATTGTTCGACGTCGCCCAGTCCTTCGACGACAAGGTGGCGCTTGCCTGTTGCGGCGGCATCCTTATCAGCGCGGTTTTCTTCACCACCTTCATGGGCGCCGCCACGCCGCTCGGCCGCGAACTGATGGACGGCATCGAAGGTCTCAGGCTCTACCTCACCGTTGCCGAGAAGGACCGGATGAACATGGCAGGCGTGCCAGAAATGTCGCCGCAGCATTATGAGAAACTGCTGCCCTATGCCGTGGCGCTCGGCGTCGAAAAACAATGGTCGACGCATTTCCAGCAATGGCTGGACGCCGCGGGCGCAAACGCGAACTACGACTACAAGCCTGGCTGGTATACCGGCCGCGATTTCGATTCCCGCCAGTTCGGCAATCGCATGTCGACGGTTTCGAGCACAATCTCGACGTCGATCGCATCCTCGCTGCCCCCGCCGCCGTCGAGTTCGTCGTCGGGCTTTTCATCGTCGTCATCCAGCGGCGGTTCATCCGGCGGCGGAGGAGGAGGTGGTGGCGGTGGCGGCTGGTAGCCCGAAAATCCGCCATTCGGTCGTGACATCCCGGTGAGAACTTGCTAGGTCCGGCACGCAATTTCCGCCGCCCGCACGCCTGACCGAAAGCCCGACCCGATATGCCCGATCTTCTGCTTGAACTCCGCTCCGAGGAAATCCCAGCCAGCATGCAGCGCAAGGCTGCCGGCGACCTCAGGAAGCTCTTGACCGATGCGCTGGTGGAGGCGGGCCTGACCTATGAGGGCGCGCGCGAATACTGGACGCCGCGCCGGCTGACGCTGGATATACGCGGCCTGACGGCCCATTCGGCCGAAGTGCGGGAAGAGAAGAAGGGCCCCAGCGTCAGCGCGCCGCAGCAGGCGATCGATGGCTTTCTCCGCGGTGCAGGCCTCACCTCGATCGACCAGGCCGAAACGCGCACCGACCCGAAGAAGGGCGACTTCTATGTCGCGATCATCGTCAAGCCCGGCCGCAAGGCGGAGGACATCATTGCCGATGTGATGCCCGGCATCATCAGGAATTTCCCCTGGCCGAAAAGCATGCGCTCCGGCGCCGCCTCGGCCAGGCCAGGCGCGCTGAAATGGGTGCGGCCGCTGCAGTCGATCGTCTGCATGTGGGGTACGGAGCATGACGAAACATCCGAGATCCCCTTCGAGGTCGACGGCATCACGGCGTCCAACGTCACGTACGGCCACCGTTTCCATGCGCCAGAGGCGATCACGGTCAAGCGCTTCTCGGACTATGTCTCGAGCCTCGAAAAGGCGAAGGTCGTGCTCGATGCCGAGCGCCGCAAGGACATCATCCGCACCGATGCCAAGAACATCACTTTTGCCTCGGGTCTCGATCTCGTCGAGGACGAAGCACTGCTCGAAGAGGTCTCCGGCCTCGTCGAATATCCGCATGTGCTGATGGGCACGTTCGAGGAAGCCTATCTGGCGATCCCCGCCGAGATCATCCGGCTGACCATCAAGACCAACCAGAAGTGCTTCGTCACCCGCAAGCAGGGCACGGAGGAGCTCTCCAACCGCTTCATCCTCGTCTCCAATATCGAGGCCAAGGACGGCGGCAAGGAAATCGTCCACGGCAACGGCAAGGTCGTGCGCGCGCGGCTCTCGGATGCGGCACATTTCTACAAGCGCGACCAGGCAGATATGCCCGACCTGCACGAGCTCGAAGCCTCTGCCGCCAAGTTCGGCCTCGACCTCAAGAAGCCGCTCGACCAGCGGATGGCGAAGCTCGACCATCTCAATGTGACCTTCCATGCCAAGCTAGGCACGCAGGGCGCGCGTGTCGAGCGTATCCGGACGCTGGCCGCCGAACTCGCCAAGGTGACCGGTGCCGACCCGATCAAGGTCGACCGCGCCGTCGTGCTCGCCAAGGCGGACCTGCGCACCGAGGCCGTGGGCGAATTCCCCGAACTTCAAGGCCTGATGGGCCGAAAATATGCGCTGCTGCAGGGCGAGGACGGCTCCGTGGCGGCAGCCGTCGAGGAACATTGGAAGCCGAACGGCCCGTCGGACCGCGTGCCGACAGATCCGGTTTCGGTGACGCTAGCGCTGGCCGACAAGCTGGATACGTTGATCGGCTTCTGGGCGATTGGCGAGAAGCCTACTGGTTCGAAGGACCCTTATGCGCTCCGCCGAGCGGCGCTCGGTGTGGTGCGCATCTTATTGGATAACAACATCCGCCTTAATCTGTCTTCAATGGTCAGCCGAAGAGTATTTTCTCTTCCTGCCCATATATTTGCAGAGTGGGCTCAGTTCCCGGAATGGGGCGTGGGGAAATTTGATTCAAGCAAAATAAGTCACGCTGAGTACATTGAGCAAACGCACCGGGTGAGCGAATTTGGTAGGAAAGGTGTCGTCTATCCCGACTCTACTCATGAGGCGCACACGCGCATCTCCGTCGACCTTCTCTCCTTCTTCCACGACCGCCTCAAGGTCTATCTCCGCGACGCCGGCCGTCGCCACGACATCGTCGATGCCGTGCTCACCGACGATGCTGACGATCTGCTGATGGTCGTGCGCCGGGCTGAGGCACTGGCCGCCTTCATCGACACCGAGGATGGCAAGAACCTGCTGGCAGGCACACGCCGCGCCACCCAGCTGCTCGCCGCCGAGGAGAAAAAGGGCACAAAGGTCGCCGACCGGATCGATCTATCGCTGCTCACGCTGCCCGCCGAGAAGGGCCTGCACGCCGCCATCGTCAATGCCTCGCAGGATGCGGCCTCGGCCGTGGCGCGCGAGGATTTTGGCGCGGCGATGGAAGCACTCTCCAAGCTCCGCGGCCCAGTCGACACCTTCTTCGACCAGGTGCTCGTCAATGACGAGAACCCCGATATTCGCGCCAATCGCCTTGCCCTCCTCGCCGCCATCCGCGCGGCGACGGCGACGGTTGCCGATTTCTCCAAGATCTCAGGCTAACCGACCCATCCATCGCCAAAGCGTCGCATCGCGGCAACAGCCGCCGTGCCGTCCTTTGGGTTTATCAAAATAAATTGATAGCTGGGCCGTGATTACGGCGCAGTCGTATCCATATCTGGTTGCGTGCCCGATGATGAACTCCGAAAAGAACATGACCGCCACCGTGACCGAGACCGCTTCCGCCGCCCAGCCCACGATGACGATCGACAGCGTGCGCGAACGGGTGAAATCCCGTATTCGCACCGACGACGCCTTTGGCGACGCGATCTTCACCGAGGCGATCGAGGTGCTGCTCGCCAATGACATGCCGACGGCGAAGAGCGTGCTGTTCGACTATATCGACGCCACGATCGGCTTCGAGGAACTTGGCCTCCAGGCGGGCATCACACCCGACATGCTACGCGGCATGTTCAGCCTATCGGGTGACCCTAGCGCCGGCGAGTTGTTTCGGGTGCTGGCCATCCTGCAGCAGCATCAGGGCATTCAGTTCGAGGTCAGCACGGCGGCGTAATCAACGGTTCTCGCGCATCACCCAGGCGGGAATAAGCTCGGAGTGCAGCCTGCGCACCGAGGGCGCCTTGGTCAGCGCCGAGAGATCCACGCCCGGGCCGGCGAGTGCAGCAGCCTGGCGCTTCGGCATCAGGAAGCCGAGCTCTAAGGCACCGAAACGTTTCCAGCGCTTGAAGAACGGGCGGCGGAAGCGGCTCGATGGCGTGAAACGCGCGGGCACTTTCGAAAGGCTGGCATGTTCCAGCACTTCCTCGATCCAGCCTGCCTGAGGCCGCGCGCCGGGTTCGAGCAGCATGATCCACTCGCCGCGCGCCATGCGCAGTACTTCGTTCAACTCCCACTTGTCGATGAAACGGCAGCCGGCCGCGTCCGCTACGCGCGCGGAACCGTCGCGCGAACCATGGTCCAGCACGATCACATCGCTCACCAGACCATCGACCGCACCTGACACGAGGACGGCGAGCGTATGGGCGAGTTCGGGTTCGTTGTCCCGGCACTCCAAGAGAACAGTCAGCATGGCGTACCCATAGTGGAAGGCTCTCGGAAATGCGAGTCCGCAAATTTGTTCTTGCAATGTTCTCTTTTTGGCGATAGGAAAATAGTCATGACGGGGCGGAGAGTCGCCCTCGGAGAACACCGATGATGAACATGCCGCTCTCGCGGCAGGCCGCTTTTGCGCCTGCCAACACGGCCGACATTGCCGATAGTTTGCTGAAGGAATCCGGCATCCGGATCGAGATCGACCGCCGCCGCGGCCGTGGTGCCGGGCTCAACCCATCCGGCCGCTTCGAGCCGATCGAGCGCGAGCAGGTCGATGACGGCTGGCAGACATTCGAAACGCTGGAGCCGTTCAGGACCGAGGTTCAGGTCGAAAAGCCGCGCGCCATCATTACCCGCAACGAGAGCCCGGACATTCCCTTCGACCGCTCGATCAACCCCTATCGCGGCTGCGAGCATGGCTGCATCTACTGCTTTGCCCGTCCGACCCATGCCTATATGGGCCTCTCTGCGGGGTTGGATTTCGAATCCAAGCTCTTTGCCAAGCCCGATGCGGCGAAGCTGCTGGAGCGGGAACTGTCGAAGCCGGGTTACAAGCCGCGGACCATCGCGATCGGCACCAATACCGATCCCTATCAGCCGATCGAGAAGGAATGGCGGATCATGCGCCAGATCCTCGAAGTGCTGGCGGCCGCCAATCATCCGGTGTCGATCGTGACAAAATCGTCGCTGATCATGCGTGACGTCGATATTCTCGCCGCAATGGCGGAGAAGGGGCTCGCGAGGGTGGCACTTTCCGTGACGACGCTCGACAGGAAGCTTGCCCGGCTGATGGAGCCGCGTGCTTCCACGCCGTCGAGGCGACTGGAGGCGCTCAAGGCACTCGGCGAAGCCGGTGTGCCGACGGCGATCCTCGCCTCGCCGATGATCCCGGCGCTCAACGACCACGAGCTCGAACGCATCCTCGATGCAGGCTCCGCGGCAGGCGTGAAGGAGGCGAGCTATATCCTGCTCCGCCTGCCGCTCGAAGTGAGCCCCCTCTTCCGCGACTGGTTGCTCAGGCACTACCCGGATCGCTACCGCCATGTGATGAGCCTGATCCGCTCGATGCGCGGCGGCAAGGACTACGATGCCGAGTTCGGCAAACGTATGAAGGGCGCAGGCCCCTATGCCTGGCAGATCGCCCGGCGCTTCGAGCTCGCTGCCAAGAAGTACGGCTTGACGCGCCGGTCGATCTCTTTGAATTCGAATCTCTTCGTGCCGCCCAGCGGCCATGGGGTCCAGCTCTCGCTGCTCTAGGCAGCCTTCGCTTTCGGCCGGGCTTGGCCCACTGCCCGCACGGGCCTGGCTGAATATGCACGATCGGGTTCTCCGCCAGTTCCCGATCGTGTCGAGCATGTTGAAACAACATGCTCGTGGTCCCGGTGCGCCGCCCTCGCGCCGGGACTTGCAGGGAATCGGATGAGATGCGAACTATCCCCCATGGCTCGACGTCCTTCATCCGGTTCCCTTCCCCTGCTCGAAGAGGAAATCGTCCCGACATTCCGCTTCGAGAAGGGGCTGATGCGCGATGGCTTCATGCCGGTCGCAGGCGTCGATGAAGCCGGACGCGGCCCGCTGGCCGGACCTGTGGTCGCCAGCGCCGTGATCCTCGATCCTAAGCGCATTCCGAAGGGGCTCAACGATTCCAAGCAACTGACGGCCGCACGGCGCGAGGAACTCTATGAGGAGATCCTGGCAACCGCGGAAGTCTCCATCGCTTCGCTCAGCCACACATCGATCGACCGCTTTAATATTCTCCGCGCTTCGCTCGAAGCCATGCGCCGCGCTGTCGCATCCCTGCCCAGGACCGCGCGTTTCGTGCTAGTGGACGGACGCGACGTACCGGCGGGCCTGTCATGCCACGCCAAGGCACTGATCAAGGGAGATGCACGGTCCTTTTCCATCGCCGCCGCCTCGATCGTGGCCAAGGTAACGCGCGACCGGATGATGTGCGCGGCCGGTATCAGCTATCCGCAATATGGGTTCGAGACCCATGCCGGCTATGCGACCGAGGTGCATCGGACCGCGATATCAGCACATGGACCATGTGCCATTCATCGGATGACGTTCAGTCCATTCAAGCCAATTTCCTAAGGAATTCATGGGATTGCCCCTCACCCTGGCCCTCTCCCCGCAGGCGGGGCGAGGGGACGCTAGAGACGCCGACGGTGCCACAGGTCCCTTCTCCCCGTCAAAACGGGGAGAAGGTGCCGACAGGCGGATGAGGGGCAGCGACAAACGACGTCGCCGCCGCACATTGCAAACGTGTGCGAAAATTGCTCAAACACCCTCGTCCGGTGCCCCTAGCGGGAGAATCGGGAAGCCGGTGTCAATCCGGCGCGTGCCCAACGCTGTGAGGGGGATGGAGTCGTCAGGTGCCACTGGGAGACCGGGAAGGCGGCGAAGCCAGTTGAACCCAAGCCAGAAGACCGGCCGGACACGATAGCTTCAAGGGCGAGGACGGCCCGGCGAGTGCCAGACCATGTGGGGGTACACATGCAGGCCGAACCGTCGCGCCATCAGGAGCAACTCCAGGAAAAGTGTGAAGCGGTTTTCCGTCCGGAGTTGCGCAACAGCTCAATCTCACAAGCGGGACCATTCTCCGAAGCCGAACGCGCTGCCGTCTATCGCGCCATCCACAGTCGCCGCGATGTGCGGAATGAATTCCTGCCGGATGCGATCCCGGTTGCCCTGCTGAGGCGGCTGCTGGAGGCCGCGCACGCGGCGCCATCGGTCGGCTACATGCAGCCCTGGAACTTCATCCTGATCCGCGAGGAGGAGAACCGGCGTGCGGTGCATCGCATCTTCCACGAGGCCAATGTCGAAGCCGCGGATAAACTGACAGGCGAGGTGAAGCTCAAATATATGAGCCTGAAGCTCGAAGGCATCCTCAAGGCACCGCTCAACATCTGCATTACTTGCGACCGCAAGCGCGGCGGTGACTTCGTGCTGGGGCGCACACACAATCCGGCGATGGATCTCTATTCGACTGTCTGCGCGGTGCAGAATTTCTGGCTCGCCGCCCGGGCCGAGGGCGTCGGCGTCGGCTGGGTATCGATCTTCGACCATGACCGGCTCTCTCGCCATCTCGGCCTGCCGGAGAGCGTCGAGATCATCGCCTATCTCTGCGTCGGCTATGTCGACCAACTCTATGTCCGGCCGGAACTGGCGGTGAAGGGATGGCGGGAGAAGCTGTCGCTCGACAAGCTGATCTATGAGGAGCGCTGGCCCGAGCATTCGCATGTTCTGGACTTCTATCGCGAGATCGAATGCCGGCGGCAGGCAGGCTAGTCTTTGAAGGAAGAGACGTGCGGCGCCCCCTCCCCTGACGTCGTCCTCGGGCTTGTCCCGAGGATCCGGGACGGAGCTTTATGCTCCGAGTCTCACGGCACTGCAGGGAAAACGCAAATCCTCGGGACAAGCCCGAGGATGACGTTCTGGATGCTGGCCGGCCAAACGAAAAGGCCCCGCCAGTGGCAGAGCCTTGAACTCGTCGAGAAGAACAGGCTCAGTTCAGCCGGCTCTTCACTTCGTTGACCGAATTCTTGAACAGCGTCGCGTCGGTGGCAACGTCGACCTTCGAAGCGATCAGCCTCTCGGCAGCGGCGATGGCGAGATCGACGGCAGCGGCGCGGACGGCGTTGACGGCGTCGGTTTCAGCGGCCTTGATCTTCTGCTCGGAGAGCGCGGTGCGGCGGGTGACATATTCTTCCGTCTTCGCCTTGGCGTCGGCGGCCATGGCGGAAGCCTCGCGCTTGGCGGCGGCGAGAATATGCTCGGCCTCCGCTTCGGCGTCCTTGCGCTTCTTCTGGTATTCGGCGAGCAGCGATTGAGCCTCTTCGCGGAGGTTCTTCGCGGCGTCGAGTTCAGCCTTGATCTTCGCAGCGCGATCGTCGAGGCTCTTGCCGATAATCTTCGGGGCGCCCATGTAGATCACCAACGCGAGGAAGAGAACCAGGGCGACCTGAGACCAAAGCTGGGCCCATGCAGTTGCGTCCATCGTGGATTCTCCTCAGCCCTTGGCCGCGCTGACCGCGGCGGTCACATCGGCCTTGCCGACAGAAACGCCCGTGAGCTGCGATACGATTTCGGATGCGACATCTTCGGCAACACCAGAGACTTCGGCCATGGCAGCCTGCTTGATGCCGGCAATGCTTGCCTCGGCGGCAGCGAGCTTCGACGCGAGTTCGCCTTCGATGCGGGCGCGCTCGGCGTCGGCTTCTGCCTTGGCCTTGTCGCGGGCCTCAGTAGCGATCGCGGCAGACTTGGCACGGGCTTCGGAAAGCTCCTGCTCATACTTCGCGACGGCGGCGTCAGCTTCGTTTTTCATGCGGCTGGCTTCGGCCAGGTCGCTGGCAATCCGGCTCTCGCGAGTCTGGATGATGCCTGCGATGCGCGGCGCAATCATCTTGGCGACGAGGTAATAGAACACCCCGAAGGTGATCGCCAGCCAGAGAATCTGGGACGGAAAATGGGTCGAGTCGAAAGGCGGAAACGCGCCATGCTCTTCAGCGGCGTGCGGTACACCCGTCTCGGTATTGTGCGTCTCGCTTTCAGCGGGCGCTGCTGCTTCCGTGGCAGCCGTGGCAGACAGTGCATATGCTGTCGTCACAAACATTCCAACCTCCAGGCCAAATGGCCGGTATCAAAAACGGGTCACGAGACTGATAGCCTCGCGACCCCAATTCTTGCCCGGGCTGATCAGCCGAAGAGGGCCAGAAGTGCTACGAGCAGCGAGAAGATGCCCAGAGCTTCAGTAACGGCGAAGCCGAAAATCAGGCGGCCGAACTGGCCGTCGGCTGCAGACGGGTTACGGAGCGCACCGGCAAGGTAGTTGCCGAAGATCGTGCCGAGGCCGATGCCTGCGCCACCCATGCCGAGGCATGCAATACCGGCGCCGATGTACTTTGCTGCTTCCGCGTCCATTGATAACTCCTTTAAGTCGTTTGTTGCGGCTACTCTCAGCGGAGCGGGTTCACCCAGCGCTCCGCAATTGGTGGATACTCAGTGCCCCGGATGGAGCGCGTCGTTGAGATACATGCAGGTCAGGACTGCAAACACATAGGCCTGCAGGAAGGCGACCAGGAATTCGAGGCCCGTCAGGCCGACCGCCATCAAGAGCGGCAGGACGGCGCCGGCGATGCCGAGCGGGCCGAGCATGCCGAGCGAGAAGACAAAGCCCGCGAAGACCTTGAGCGTGATGTGTCCCGCCAGAAGGTTGGCGAAAAGACGGACGGAAAGGCTGATCGGACGCGAGAGGAACGAGATGACCTCGATCAGCGTGACCAGCGGGATGAGAACCATCGGCACGCCCGACGGGACGAAGAGGCCGAAGAAATGCAAGCCGTGCTTGGCGATGCCGTAGATCACCACAGTGCCGATGACGAGCAGCGCCAGGCAGAAGGTGACGATGATCTGCGAGCCCACGGTAAAGAAGCCGGGGATCATGCCGAACAGGTTAGACACCAGCACGAACATGAAAAGCGAGAAGACAAGCGGGAAGAACTTCATGCCGCCATGGCCGGTCGAGTCCTTCAGCATTTTCGCCACAAACTCGTAGGAGAGTTCGGCAATCGACTGGATGCGGCCCGGAATGACGGCCTTCGGCGATGTGGCCCACATCAGGAAGAGCGTCGCGACGACCACCGTCAGAACCATGAAGAGGCCCGAATTGGTGAAGTCGTAATCACCGAGTTCCACAAGCGTATTGATGTGGAACTGGTGGATCGGATCTACCTTGTCTGGTGTCGCCACGTCTGATCTCTCTCGCTTCGCATTCTTTGGCCGCAGGCGAAAACCTACTGCCCGTCCTTATTCCTATGCATCCCGATCCGGTCAACCGGATGGGGCGAACTGACCTTGCCGGTCGTCCGCAGCACGTTGAGCACACCCGCACAGAACCCGAGGAGTACGAACACTATCAACCCCCACGGCTTCGTCGGAAGGAAGTAGTCCAGAAGATAGCCGAGGAGGCCGCCCACCACGATGGCGGAAATGAATTCGGAGGATATTTTCAAAGCCTGAGAGTAGCCCTTGCGGCTCACATCACTGGACTTTGTGGTCCCCTCGTCATCCTGCCTCACCTGCTCAAGCCTCGCCCCGAGGCTATTGCGGCGCTCTTCCAGACTGTCCTCGCGGTCGGTCGCCATTGTTCGCTCCGTTTGAAGCCAATGCCCGGCCGAGAAATTCCGCCCTGAAAGTCCGAAATCCATCGGCCCGGAAAGGTGGTGACCCCCGCCTTCAAGCCGCGTGCAACATAGTTACAGGGCGTGATTTCGTCAAGGCGAATAGGCCATGAATCTCACACGCAAATTGCACATGAGATTCAAAGACTTATGGGATAGTTGAGGAGAGCCGGCAAATGATTTTGCAGGCATTGTCGCCGCTTATGTCGGTTACCAGAGAATCCCCTACGACCAGCCGCCGTTGCGGGTACGGTAGAAGATGTGCAGGCCGATGCGACCGACCTTATACATGCTGCGGCCCCAGTTCGGGCGGACATAGGTCGCATGGTAGTGCGTGGAATCGCCGACTTCCTTGAGATAGATCTTGCCGGCGGTGACGGCGAGCGCGATGTCCTTGGCAACCTTGAACTTGGTCTTGTTGCTTATGCGGTCCGGAATGCGGTCGCAGGCGAAGGAGAACTGGCAGCGGTTACGCCAGTCTTCATTCTGATAGACGACGCCGCAGACCGTGTTTGGGAAGGTCGGGTTGCGGACGCGGTTGAGCACGACCTGCGCGACGGCGGCCTGGCCCTTGAGTGGCTCGGTCACGGATTCGAAGTAGATGGCTTCGGCCAGGCACTGCTGTTCCTTGGGCGTGAACACGCTGGCCGGCAGGACATTGGTTGCCCAGTTGTGGTGGTCGCCCTTGATCTTCGGCACGAAGCGCGTGCGCTTCTTCGAGGTCAGGATCGAATCGAAAGGCGAGACCTCGGCATAATCAGGCTCGGGATCGGCGTAGGCGGTGGCGAGGCTGTCGGCGTCCTTGTTGGTCACAAGGCTCGCGATCATCTCCGGCACACCGTAATTTTCCTTCTTCGGCTTGAAGATGTGGAAGGCAAGCGCGATGTCGATTTCCTTGCCCGATATCTCCGGCTTTACGAAAGCGGTGCGCTTGTCCTCGAGCATCTCGGAGGAGATCAGGCTCGCCTCGCGGTCGAGAATGGTGCCGGCCGTAAAATCTTTCGGCGGGCGTATCTGCTCGATGGTGACAATGCGGCCTTTCTTGAGGTGGCGGGTAACGCGATCTTCATCCGGCGTCGCGGGTTCGAGCTTTTCGCTCGGTGAGAGCGCAACGAGAACGCCATCGGGCATGACCAAGCCGCGTGTCTTGGCCGTCAACTGTTCGTCCGGCTGGGCAAAGACCAGTTCTTCCTTGTGGATCGAACCGGCTGGCGCATCGACCATGAAGCTGCGCCAGCTCTCACCCTTGTTCAGGTTGGCAGACAGCAGGGACGCGATATCGGCTTCGGCGAGATCGGCCGGCAAGGAAAGCAGCCCGGCAAGAGCGACAAGGGATGGCGCAAGAAATTTCGACGACAAGAAGCCGGAACGCCGGGACGCGGATTTACGCTTCGACACAAGCACGCCACTCCACTCAGAAACAGGAACAAGTGGCACGGATAGTGATGTATTAACCTTGATGATTGGTTAACCCCTGAATTAGCCCGACCAAATATTCCCGCAGCGGCACATTTCGTGCCTTCCCGCCGAACGCAGGCTTCGCCGCGTTCATCCCGAACGCGGACTTGACCCAGCAAAATGGCGAAAATTCGTTCCGCACCCAACCGCTTCCAGATTGAGGTTAACGGCGGAGCCTTATGCGAGGCTTCTTATATAAGCAAAATCCTACCGAGACCCGTATCAGACCGATACATGCGCACCGAGTTCGACCACGCGATTGGCCGGTAGGCGGAAGTAGTCCGAGGGATCGGTGGCAGCGCCCGCAAGTGCGATGAACAGCCGGTCCTGCCAGCCCGGCATGCCGGAATTGGCATCCGCAATCAGCTTGCGGCGACCCAGATAAAACGACGTCGACATGATGTCGAACTTGAGCCCGGCCTTGCGCAGATGCGCGAGTGCTTGCGAGACGTTCTGCGTTTCCATGAAGCCGAAATTGAGCTCGAGCAGTTGGAAGTGCTCCGACATGCGTTCGATCTTGCCCCGCTCCTCGAGCGGAACGCGCGGCCGGTTCTGGGTTCGGATGGTGAGGATGATGTTCTGGCTGTGCAGAACGTGATTGTGCTTGAGATTGTGCAGCAGCGCGGCCGGCGTCGATTTCGGATCCGAGGTCAGGAAGATGGCTGTGCCGGGCACTTCGAGCGGTCCGTGATCGGACTTCTTTTCGATCGACTTCACGAAGGCATCGAGCGGGATATGCATCTTGCGCGACTTCTCGAAGAGAATGCGCGTGCCGCGGCGCCACGTCCACATGATGACGACGAAGCAGGCCGCGATCAGGACGGGAACATAGCCGCCATGATGCAGCTTGGTGAGGTTGGAGCCGAGGAAAATCGACTCGATGAGAAGCAAGGGCGCGACGATGAGCAGCGTGCGCAGCAGGCTCCATTTCCAGAAGAATCGTACGAAGTGATAAAACAGGATGGTCGAGACGACCATGTCGCCGGTTACCGCAATGCCATAGGCAACGGCGAGCGATTCCGAGCTCTTGAACATCAGCACCAGTGCCATGACTCCGAAGAGCAGGATGGTGTTGACGGCGGGCAAATAGATCTGGCCGGTATGCGACTCTGAGGTGAAGTAGATCTCCATACGCGGCAGGAAGCCGAGATGGATGGCCTGGCGGGCGAGCGAGAAGGCACCTGTAATCACTGCCTGGCTTGCGATGATCGTGGCCACCGTGGCGAGGATCACGACCGGCAGCCGAAACGCATCGGGAAACATGAGATAGAATGGATCCGATATCGCCGATGGGTCATGCAGAACAAGCGCCCCCTGCCCGAGATAGTTCAGTACCAGGGAAGGGAATATGAGACCAAACCAGGCGAGCCGGATGGGCGCGCGGCCGAAATGGCCGAGGTCGGCATAGAGCGCCTCTGCGCCAGTGACGGCGAGAAAGACCGAGCCGAGCACGATGAAGCCGACGAAGCCGCTATTGAACAGAAACCAGACGCCGTAATAGGGATTGAATGCGGCCAGAACGCTGAAATCGTCCTGAATATGATAGAGGCCGATGCCGGCGAGGACGAGGAACCAGAAGGCGGTGATCGGGCCGAAGAAGACTGATACCGCGCCTGTGCCGCGGCTCTGAACCGCGAAGAGCAGGACCAGAATAACCACGGCAATCGGCACGACGAATTCATGCATTCCCGGCGCCACGAATTTCAGACCTTCGACGGCCGAGAGAACCGAGAGCGCCGGCGTGATCATGGCATCGCCCAGGAAGAGCGCGGCGCCGATGATGCCGATGACGAAAAGCACGCCGGCGCGCTTTTCGGAAACGCCTTTCAGCACGAGAGACAGAAGCGACAGCGTGCCACCTTCGCCGTCATTGTCGGCCCTGAGCAGAAAGATCACGTATTTGACGGTGACGATGATGGTCAGCGCCCAGAAGAAGAGCGAAATCAGACCGATGATCTCGCCGCGTTCAACGCCGTCATGCGACACCGGTCGGAGCGCTTCGCGGAAGGCATAGAGCGGGCTGGTGCCGATATCGCCATAAACGACGCCAACGGAGCCGAGTGAAAGCGCGAGCAACTTCTTCGTCGACATCGGCCCCGCATGGGAAGCGAACTGTTCTGCCATGTTATGCCGCCTGGCTCACAGCCAGCCTTTCCAACGAAAGAATAGGAATGGAATGATCGCCGAGATCGCCATCAGCGCCAGCGACGATGGATAACCGAACGACCACTCGAGTTCGGGCATGAACTTGAAGTTCATGCCGTAGATTGATGCGACCAAAGTTGGCGGCAGGAGAACCACCGACGCGATCGAGAAAATCTTGATGATGGCGTTCTGTTCCACATTGATCAGGCCAAGCGACGCATCGAGCAGGAAAGTGATATTGCCCGACAGGAAGTTGGCATGCTCAGAGAGAGACTGAATGTCACGCGCGGTCGACTTGACGAGATCCTTGACCTCGCGATCCTGGCGCACCACTTCGACCGCTTGCAGGAAGGTCAGAACGCGCGCCAGAGTAGCCAGGCTGCCGCGTGCCTTGGAGACAAGGCGATGATGCGCACTGATCTCGACGAGCAGCTTTTCGAGATCCTTCGGCACGCGGTGCTCCGATTTTTCGCTGCTATCACCGAAGATTCGGACGAGCAGCGCGTCACCGCGCGTTTCGGCATTCTCGAGAATTTCCGCCGTGCGGTCGGCGATCGTCTCCAGCAGCCTTGCCAGCGTGACCACAGAGGATGTCGCTCCGCCTGTCAGCTTGCAAAGAGCCAAAGCAAACAGCTTGAAGGACTTGGGGTCGTCATAGCGCACGGTGACAAGGCAGGACTGCGTCAGCACGAAAGCCACATCCGTCAGAACCGGCGCCCGGCTATCGGCACGGCAAAGGATCGACGCCGTCAGATAGATCGCGTTCTCATCGGCATGCAGCCGGCTCGACGGCTCTATATCACGCAGATCGTCGCGCGTCGGCACATCGATCCGGGTTAGATGCTCGGCATAGTCTTCTTCATCCCGGGTGGGCTGGTTGAGGTCGAGCCAAACGATATCAGGCGAAAGCGCGACAGGCGGAGTCGCCGGCGACAGGTGCACCGCCTCGCCGTTAGACCGATAGGCGGTCATCATTTAAGTACGGCTCCGGAGGAATAGATCATGCGCCCCGTTCAATACGACCGCTTCCGCATCCAGGAATCTCATGCGCAACGCCTGCCGGCTTAATACCGGCGGTCGCGCGGGTATTGCCCATTCTCACGCGATAATCAAGAAAAGAATCTTGCAGTGCAGCGAGCGCGGGGTGCTTGACTTTCCCGTTGCCCACTCTGCAGCGAAAGCGGTAAATCCGGCGATCGGTCTTACTCGAAGACGATTGCCGGCGCCGCCCGCCCGGCCACCGCGGCTCCCGAAAGCTGCTGCCAGACCTTTTCGGCGATATCGCGATAGATACGGGCATGCGGACCTTCCGGCGCCGACACCGTCACCGGCGTACCCGCATCCGAATTCTCGCGGATCGTCATCGCGAGCGGTACTTCGCCGAGGAATGGCACACCGATCTTCTCGGCTTCCGCCCGCGCGCCGCCATGGCCAAAAATATCATGGCTGATGCCGCAGTTGGGGCAAATGAAATGGCTCATGTTTTCAACGACGCCGAGCAGCGGCACGTCGACCTTCTGGAACATCGCGATACCCTTCCGGGCATCGATGAGTGCCAGATCCTGCGGTGTCGATACGATCACGGCGCCTGACAGCGGCACCTGCTGCGCCATAGTGAGCTGGGCGTCGCCGGTGCCGGGCGGCATGTCCACGACGAGCACGTCGAGATCGCCCCAGGCGACCTCGCGCAGCATCTGCAGCAGCGCCGACTGGATCATCGGGCCACGCCAGATCATCGCCGTGCCCTCGTCGACAAGATAGCCCATCGACATGTTGCGCAGGCCAAAGTTTTCCATCGGCTTGATCAGCTTGCCGTCGATCTGCTGCGGCCGGCCGGAAATGCCCATGAGCCGTGGGATCGAAGGGCCATAGACATCGGCATCGAGGATGCCGATGGAGAGGCCGAGGTCCTTCAGCCCGAGAGCGATGTTAACCGCGGTCGTAGACTTGCCGACGCCGCCCTTGCCCGATGCGACCGCGATGATGTGTTTGACACCTGGGATGCCCGGCTTGCGTGGCGGCGGTGCAGCATGGCTGTGCCCGGCATGGCTATGGCCCTCGTGGCTGTGGCCCGCATGACCATGGCCGCCTGATTGCGGTGGAACCGGTCTGGCCGGCGCCTGTCCGGTGCCGGCACGCTTGTCTGCGGTCAGCGCGGCGAAGGCGCCTTTCATGCCGGGCATGTCCTTGACCACACGCTCAGCGGCCTGGCGCAGCGGCTCCAATTCCTTTGCCCGCTCAGCCGGCACGGTGATCGAGAAATAAGCCTTGCCGTCGGAGATGAAAACATCCGAGACCATGCCGAGATCGACGATATTGCCTTCCATCTCGGGCCCGCGCACGCTCCTGAGGCGCTCGAGCACATCCTTGCTAGTGATATCTGCCATGATTCAAATCCAACTCTTTGCGGGTTAGATAAGCCAGTGGAGCGCGCAAGCCAACGGTCGCGCCTAAAGAATCATGGCTTAGCAAAAGAAAGCGCCGCCTTCCGGGCCCATGGGAGGAGGTATGGGGGCGGAAGGCGGCGGCTCTTATGCGGTCTTTGCGGCCGCGTTTTCGGTCCCCTCTGGACCTGCGAGAATACATGCAGGAAGCGTGCCAGTTTCAATAAAGCCGGGAAATGCCGGGAATCTTGCAACTGCTCGAAGTCAGCATAAACATGGAGAGCGAATTCAGCCCAAAAATTGCACATTGCTCGAAGTTTGAGCAGACATATGGCAATCGGACATGAAACAGAGATGCGGTTCGAAAACCGTTCATCTGAGGTTCAGTACTGCAGCCTATTCTTCACCTTCATCAGGTCAGATAGGAGGTCCAGATGCAGAATGCATTGAGCCCTGTCGAGTACAATATGGTACGGGGCGTCTTCAGATCCCTGGCTCAGGCCGAGTGGTTTGACCGGAATGACGCCAACGAACGCGATTGCGCCAAGATGGTGCTTCTCATCCATTCCAGCGGCATCGGCGATGCCGACCGGCTTCACCAGGTATGCGAGCCTCACGCCCGCAAGCGTTTTTCCCGCTCGCACACATCGTGACATTGCTGCCGACGCAGCGTGAACCGGCCGCCTTTGGCGGCCGGTCTCGTCAGATTGTGTCCAGTCTCGGCGAGCGCTGCTGTCGATATCTCGGCAAGGCTCGCCCAACATTTCCCGAGGCCCGATACGAAAAACCCCGCCCGCTTCCAATGCCTGAAGCGAGCGGGGTCTGGTGCCAGCCGTAACGACTGGCCTTTCAGCGACCGAGGTCGCTTACTCGTCAAAGGCATTATCGCGCCGCACAGACTGGGGCTGTGTCGGCGGGAACAGGGTTTCATGTTTACCAGCCCGAAGCTGAAGCTGCCCTGAATCAAGGCTTCAGCTTGTGTTCATAGTCGTTCCCATCCCGATTAGAGGCCGGGCCCGTGGAAGCTTGGAAATCGCGCCCAAAAGAAACAGTCCGCCGGCGGGCTGCGGGATAGCCGAGGGTAACTGGCGTTATCGACACAGGCCGCGCGTGGCGCATCGAGAGGATTGTCAGCAGCGACAGCCGGTGCGGCTGACTATTTTTGGTGGGAGTATAACTATCACAAGCTGGCTGCCTGGATTTGCGTTAGATTTGCCTCGCAACAGACACACCGAGGTATCCATGAAGCGCTTTCTACTAGCGGCTGCGGCCACATTTTGCATGATAACTGCCGCATCGGCGGCCGAGATGCCGTTTCCGAGTGACGAGCCGGTTGCCGTCGTCGACTGGCCGGACGGCTGGAAGGCGCAGGAAACCGATACCGGCGTTGACGCCTCCTCGCCAGACGATTCGATCTATCTGGCCATCGACGTCAGCGAAACGAAGGATGCTGGCACTGCCGTTACCGAAGCGCTCAAGTATTTCGCCTCGAAGGGCGTTACCGTTGATGCCGCGACGGAAGCTCGTTCCCAGACAAAGCTAAACGGCCTTGACTACGCGACAATCACCTGGGCCGGCAAAGATGCGGATGGCCCGGTCACGATCAGCCTCGGCGTTCTGGTCCTCGGCGACAAGTCGCTGACCTTGAGCTATTGGGGCACTCAGGGTGCCCAGGACTCGCAGGGTGCAGATATCCAGAAGATCATCGGCTCGCTCAAGCCGGCGTCCTGAGGTTTGAAGCATGATCGCGGGACGGGCAATGCCATGACCCGAGCGGGGAAGCTTGCTGCTTGAACATCTTGGCGAGTGGCATGCAGCAAACCTCCTGAACCCTGACGATAGCGCTTGTTGAAGTCGTGGGTGGTGAGGATTCACCACCCACGACCAATTCCTGATCAACGGTATGCGCCAAGCCTTGTTGGAACTGGCGGGAGCGCGAGGCGACTCGCCATCCACATTTCGGGATTTCGAATCCGAAAGGCACGTGCGGATCGCCAGAGATCTAACGGTTATCCTCGCCGCCCTTCAGTCCGCCGACCTGATCTTCATCAGCCGGAAGGACAACAGCGCTGGTGTCGGGCTACGAGATCGAGCTTAGGCTCCCTCCACTCAACACCGCAAATCTTGCGTCCACATCGGCCGCGGTGTGGCCGAAGGGAGGAGCAACATTCCCATATAGTAGACGCCATAGATGAAAGGCAGGATCGATTTGCCGACGCCTATAGTCAGCAAATTGGAAATCGCGTTGTATCCGAGAATGCAGAGGAAGGCTTTGGCTTTGGTGTCGACGCCGACGTCAAGGAGTCGCCGGATTCCGAAGGCGAGGCTGTAGGCCATTATCGCCACCGCGAACAGCAACGTCACGGCGCGGGGGAAGCCGACGAATGCATGGGCCCTCAGCACGACGATCCAGATCAGCAACGGGCTCACCGTGACCAATTGCGCGACGAAGTATTCGAGCCGGTTCAGCGGCGCGAGTGTAAAGAGAACAATGTCGACAACTCGCCAGATTCCCTGCACCTTGCTTCTCGTGAGTTGCTGGACGAAGAGCGGCCCGCCAACACGGCGACGGGCCATTTGTGCGGCGTCTTGATCGCCTACTTGACAAGAAACATAGAGCGAATTTTTTCCGCGCGCCGTTACGCGGGTCACAGGCTGTTCAAAGACCGCGGAGAAAGCCTGTCGTCATGACAATCGTCAAGAAACGGAATATATCGAACAAAATCAACGCTTTAAAAAAGTAACCCGCCCGGCAGGGCTGCGGGCGGGTTTTACCGGCGAACGACTCTAATTCTTGAAGGAACCAGAGTGGGGTTCGTCCGCCAGAATCTTAGGGGCCACGGAGCAAACTCCCGTGATCAATGTAAGGCTATCGGGGGGAAAACAAAAGACTATCCCCCGTTTGGGGTAGGTACGCGAAAAAAGACGCTATGTGCTTGGATAGATACAGAAACTGCAATCCATGATTGAGGCGGCCACGCCGCCTTCAGCTGATGATGCCGGTTCGCAGTGCTTTCGCAACCGCCTGGGTGCGGTTGACCGTGTCGAGCTTGCGCGTGGCGCGATTGAGGTAATGGTTGACGGTATGCTCGGACAGCCCAAGGATCTCGGAGATTTCCGCGCTCGTCTTGCCGGCGGCAGTCCAATTGAGACAATCGATCTCACGGTCCGTGAGCCCCTCACCCGGCTTGTGGCTGCTGCGGCCGATCTGGTAGAGCCGGTCGAAGACATGAATGGAGAGCATGCACAGTTCCATCATCTCCAGCTCGTTGAGAATCGGTCTGTCGCCATAAAAAGACACGACGCCGCGCTGACCTTCGACATCTGCGACGGGAAACACGGCGAGACGCTGCATCTTGTAAGCGCTCATGAGGGCGAGAACTTCGATACCGCGGTCCGCAGCGGCCGCTGCCTCGTCAAGGTCGACCGTAAAGGGAACGATGCTGGTGCGAAGACGGGCCAGGACCGGGCTGCCGGACATCAAATGCGCCTGATCGTAACGCGCCATCAATTCCGTCGGCCAGGACGATATGACCGATATGGATTGCAACGTATGGCTCGTGGTGGCGGGCATGCGGGTAACAAGAAAGGTACGCATACCATAGGTTTCGGCGACCTTTCTGAGAAAGCGCACGATGTCATACTGCGTCGCAAGCGTGGGGAGCGACTTAAACAGTGCCAGCTTCTCCACGGACAGGCCTTCTTCTTGGTTTTTCATTGCCTTTGTCGCAAAATGGATCCGCGATCCCCGCGTGACCCGCTACTTGGCTCGCAACTATAAATGAATAAAACTTCGACGTAACTTTTCAAGCTGGACTTTGGGTCCGCCTCAGGAAACATTTGCCAAACCGCGCCTTCCGAATTGAATGCCGGCGCCTTTGTGCACCAACTACGTCCGAATAATTGATGAACTCCCAGGAAGGTTCTGTCAGATAGGCTATCGATTCGCTAGCGCGTTGATTTGACGAAAATTCTGCGCGCCAGCATATGTCGCCGACCACGAAAAATGCGAGACAATCGAGGCCACCCAAGCGTTGTCGGCGACCCCGATTAAAAAGTATGATTTTATTGTCTGAAGGGCTTTCCTGCCCCTGGTATCCAGACTATAGAGCGGCAGTTGGGAGGAGTTACGTCCGGCATGTCCTTGCCCAGTGCAATGTTTCCAGACCTAGAAGATAGAGGCGTGCTGATCACCGGCGGCGCCTCCGGAATTGGTGCAGCCCTGGTCAAGGGTTTTTCTGCCCAGAAGGCAAAGGTCGCCTTCATCGATATCGATAAATCCGCTGGTGACGCGCTTGTCGACAAACTCGCCGGCGCTCGGCACAAGCCGCTCTTCCTCTCCGCCGACCTCGCCGACGTCAAGGCGACCCAGAAGGCCGTCTCGGCCGCTGGCGAAGCTTTTGGCAGCATCAAGGTGCTGATCAACAACGCCGGCTGGGACGACCGCAAGGATCTCGAGGATCTGACCGAGGAATATTGGCAGAAGAGTCACGACATCAATCTCCGGCCCGTGGTCTTCGTCGTCCAGGCCGCCCTGCCCTTCATGCGCAAGGCCGACGGCGGATCGATCATCAATTTCTCGTCGATCGCCTTTCTTCTCAACATGGGAGAGTTCCCGGCCTATACCACGGCAAAAGCCGCCATTGTCGGCCTGACGAAGAGCCTGGCCGGGCGGCTCGGCCGAGAGAATATCCGGGTCAACACGGTCATGCCCGGCATGGTGCTGACCGAGCGGCAGAAGCAGCTCTGGGTGAGCGACCAGGCCGCGACGGCGTTTCTCGACCGGCAGGCGCTGAAATTCTCGCTTTATGCCGAAGACATGATCGGACCCTGCCTCTACCTGGCGTCCGACTGTTCGCGCGCGGTGTCTGCGCAGACGATGATCGTTGACGGGGGATGCATGTAGATGGCCCACTATGTTGCCGTCGATTGGGGTACGACGAGTTTCCGGCTCTGGCTGATCGGGGATGACGGGACGATTCTGGGCGAGAGCCGTTCACGTGAAGGCATGACGACCGCACGGGACATCGGCTTTGCCAATGTGCTCGACAAGCATCTTGCGGAGGTCGGTGCGCCTGCCGATTCACCTGTGATCATGTGCGGCATGGTCGGCGCCAAGCAGGGCTGGATCGAGGCCGGTTATATCGATGTGCCGGCGAAACTCTCCGATATTTCGGGCAAAGCGGTCAGCGTCCCCGGTGTTTCGCGCGATGTCCGCATCCTGCCGGGGCTTGCCCAGCGCGATGTCAATTCCGCCGACGTGATGCGTGGCGAAGAGACCCAGTTGCTCGGCTGCGCTGAGAGCATGAAGAGCAGCGACTGCCTGATCGCCATGCCCGGAACGCATTCCAAGTGGGTGCGGATCGTCCGGCAGGAGGTGCTTGGATTCTCGACCTTCATGACCGGCGAGCTGTTCGACGTCATCTCCAAGCAGTCGATCCTCCAGCATGCGGTGAAGGATTCGGCCGGCTTCGATGGCGGCCATCCCGCTTTTCTTGCCGCGCTCCACGCCGCCTATAAGGAACCCGAGTTGGCGACCAACCGCCTTTTTTCCATCCGTGCCCGTGGCCTGCTGTTCTCGCTTGCCCCAACTGATGCCGAGGCAACGCTGTCCGGCATGATGATCGGCCTCGAACTCGCCGGAGCGCTTAAGCAGGCGCCGAAGGACACACCGGTCATTCTCGTCGCCTCCGGAAAATTGCGTGGCCTGTATGAAGCCGCCTTCCACCGGCTGGGGCTCAAATCCACCACCATCGACGCAGACGACGCCGTCCGTCGCGGTCTCTCGCATGCCGCGCAAAATATCTGGCAAATCGACGAAGGATCCCGCGCGTGACCACCCGCATTCCATTTCCATCCATGAAATATCCGCTTGTCGCGATCCTGCGTGGCCTGAAGCCCGAGGAGACCCCGGCGACCATCGAGGCGTTGCTCGAGGCCGGCCTGCGAGCGATCGAGATTCCGCTGAACTCGCCCGAACCGTTCAAGTCGATCGAAATCGCCGCGAAGATGGCGCCATCGGATGCGCTGATCGGCGCCGGCACAGTGCTGACGGTCGAAGATGTCGATCGCCTCGACCAGGCGGGCGGACGGCTCTTCGTCAGTCCCAATGTCGATCAACCGGTTCTCGCGCATGCGGTCTCCAAAGGCATGGTCACGCTTCCCGGCGTGTTCACGCCGACCGAAGCGCTGCTCGCAGCCCGCACCGGTGCGACGGGCCTCAAATTCTTCCCGGCCAGCGCGCTCGGTGTCTCCGGCATCAATGCCATCCGCGCCGTGCTGCCGCCGGATCTGATGATCGCGGCCGTCGGCGGCGTGTCCGACGAAAATTTTGGCGACTACGCCAAGGGCGGCATCAAGGCTTTCGGTCTCGGCTCCAGCCTCTACAAACCCGGCATGTCGCCGGATGAAGTCGGTCGGCGTGCCCGGACGACCATCGCAGCCTATGACAAAGCCTTCGGAGCCTGAGACATGACTGAACTTGAGCCCTTCCGCGGCACCGTGCTCGACGCGTTCAACACCTATCATGGCGAAGGCCCGACCTATGACCCCGCCACGGATACGGCGTGGTGGTTCTCGATCGGCAATCGCGAACTGCATGAACTCAATCTCTCGACCGGCAAGAAGACCAGGCACGAACTGCCCTTCATGGCGAGCGTCCTGGCGAAAATCGACACGGAGCGGCAAATCATCGCTTCCGAGCATGGCCTTCATGTCCGAACGGTCAGCACCGGGGCGCTCGAGCTGGTGACGCCGATCGAGAACGACAGGCATCACATGCGCTCGAATGACGGCCGCTGCCATCCGTCGGGCGCGCTCTGGTTCGGCACCATGACCAAGTCCGGCGGCCCGGACCGCAAGGGCGCCGGCACGATCTACCATGTGCTGCGCGGCAAGGTGACGCCGGTATTCCCCGGCATCTCGATCCCGAACGGCATCTGCTTCTCGCCCGACGGGACGATTGGCTACTATGTCGATACGATGGAAAACCTCTATATGAAGGTCTCCGTCGATCCGGCCACCGGGCTCCCCACGGGCACGCCCGAGGTCTTCCACGACGGGCGCGGTGAGGACGGCGGCATCGACGGTTCGGTCTGCGCGGCCGATGGCACCATCTGGAACGCGCGCTGGGGCGTCGGCGAAGTCCACCACTACGACCTCAGCGGCAATATCGTCGAACGCTACAAGCTACCGCCGAAACAGGCCACCTGCCCCGCCTTCATCGGCCGGAACGCCGACCGATTGCTGGTGACCACGGCTGGCGAGGATCTCTCGCCCGAAGAGCTGAAGGCCGACCCCGAGGCAGGCTATATCTACGAACTCGGCGTGTCCGTGAAAGGTGTTTTCGATGCGGCTTACAGGATCTGAATTCGGGCTGGCGGCGACCGATCTTGCCTGCTTCGTCGGCAGCGCGGCGAGGTAGAAGGCGAGAGCCATTGATCAGAGGTTCGGCATGCGGCCGAGCCAATCCGTCGCGTCCTCATAGGCCATCGCCATTTCCAATACTCTGCGGTCGGCGCGCGGACGGCCGATGATCTGAATGCCAGTCGGCAGGCCTTGACTGCCGAAGCCGGCAGGCATCGCAGCAACTGGCAGCCCGGCCATGGTCGGGCCGATCACCACTTCCATCCAGCGATGATAGGTGTCCATCTTGCGGCCGGCGATCTCGGCCGGCCAGTGCAGGTCGGCATCGAAGGGAAAGACCTGGGCTGAGGGCAGGATGAGGAAATCGTAGCGTTCGAACAGCACGAGAACGTGGCGGTACCAGTCGCTGCGGATCATCGAAGTAGCGTGGACGTCCTGCGCCGAAAGCCCCTGCCCGTTCTTGATTTCCCAAGTAAGCTCGGGCTTCATAAGTAGCCGCTTCGCCGGATCACCATAATCGGCGGCATTGCCATTGGCGACGAGGAAATGACGAAGGGTCTTCCAGCCCTGCCAGAGGCGAGCCATGTCGAAGGTGGGGTCGACCTTCTCGACGATTGCTCCAATGGCTCGAAAGGTATCCAGCGCCCCCTCGCAAAGTCCGAGCACGCCGTGCTCACAGGGCAGGTAACCATCGAAATCGCCGAGCCAACCGATCCGGAGGCCGCGGCCATCAATGGGCCGGACGGCTGAGAAATCCTCTTTCGGCAGGCTCATCGGATCGCGCGCGTCATAGCCTGACTGGATGTCGAGAAGGGCCGCGACATCAGCCACCGTCCGGCCCATCGGGCCGTTGACGGCCAACTGGCCGAGATAGAGCTCGTTGTCGAGCGCCGGCACGCGGCCGAAACTCGGGCGAAAGCCGATGACATTGTTGAAGGCGGCCGGGTTGCGCAGCGAGCCCATCATGTCGCTGCCATCAGCCAGAGGTAGCAACCGGGCTGCGAGCGCTGCGGCCGCGCCACCGCTCGAACCACCCGCGCTCTTCGAGAGGTCGTAAGGATTGCGGGTGATGCCGAAGACGGGGTTGTAGGTATGCGAGCCGAGCCCCTTCTCCGGCGCATTGGTCTTGCCGATGATGACGGCGCCGGCAGCGCGAATCCGCTCGACATGGATGTCGTCGAAATCAGGCACGAAATCGCGGTAGATCGGCGAGCCATAGGTACAGCGGATGCCTTTCGCCTCGGAGAGATCCTTGATCGCGAAGGGCATACCGTGGAGAACACCTCGGGATCGGCCTTCGTCGAGTTCGCGGTCGGCGGCCACGGCCTCGGTCATCAACGCCTCCGCGTCACGCAGGCTGACGATCGCGTTGATCGCAGGATTGATCTCACCGGCACGGTCGAGGAATGCGCGCATGACAGCCGCGCACGTGATCTGGCGCGCATGAATTGCGGTGGACAATGCAGTCGCGGAGAGGCTGGTGATGTCCAACGAAAGCTCCCTCATATGGAAGACATGAGTAGCTGGTCTCAGAGCCTGCTCAACAACTCGGCCTTCTTCGCCTGGAACTCCTCGTCGCTGAGGATGCCCTTGGCGTGTAGGCCGGCAAGCCGCTCGATCTTGCTGAAGATATCGTCTTCTTGCATCGGCGTTAGCGGCGCCGGCGCCCGCTGAGGTTCCTCTTCCGCTGCCAAATACTGCTTAGGCAGGTGAGGTGTGGCGGCTTCCGGCTCGGCCCCGGTGATCTCAGCCAGCGAGGCAATATCCACGAGCCCGTATTGCGAGTTGAAGCTCAACGATTGGCCGCCGCCCTGCTGCTGTGAAAAGCCGCCGATCTGGTGATCCCCAGTGTCGTAGACCCTGATCCGCCCGCCAAGGTCGATTGCCAGCCTTCGGGTCTCGGGAAAGAAGGCATAACGGAGATTGTTCTGCGAGCCGACCGAGGCGGCGTGGCCCAGTTCGTCGGGCCACCAGTTGCCTGACGAGAAAGTGCCGGGCACGAACAGGCTAACGCCGCCGCCCTGGAACTGGCCCTGCGATTGCGGTGGCGGCTGAAAGACATCAAAGCCGCGCACGAGGTTTGCCAGTTCATTGCAAAGCGCATCGACGCGGGCCTTCAGGCCGTTGTTGAACATGTCGCCGACCATGATCATGCCGCCCTGCGACCACTGGCCCATGCCGCCGAGTTCGGGATGGTTGAACTGCGCCTGGGTCGAGCCACCGGCGGCGACCGCCATCAGCAGGTGCTGGACGGCATCCATGCTCACGCCATGGCGGGCGGCGATGTCATTCAGGGCGCGCTGGCCTTCGTCCGTCAATTGTCTCATCCGCAGGTCTCCGATCGCAATCGCCCAAGGCCTAGCATGCATCACAATCGAGGAATAGCAGGATGACCAAGTCCGACGCTAAGGGAATTGCTCGCTATCTAGTCAGCGCTTGGAGCTCCGTCTCTCGGCGCAATCATCATTAGCGCGCAGACGACACTGACCAGACTCAGCGCTGCCGCACTCCATAGGACGAGGCTGTAGGCGGCCTGCAATTGTTCAGGACTTACCGTCGCGAGATTGGTGCTGCCGAAGGCCAGACCGATGGAGGCGACGGCGACGAGACCGCCACCACGCGCGGCCGCGTTGTTGATGCCAGAGGCCGTGCCGCTCATGTCCTCGGGCGACGAGGAGAAGACGGTGGTCGTCAGAGGCGGAATGGCGACAGTCATGCCAGCACCGAGAAGGACAAGGCCGGGGAGATAGCCGGTCCAAAAATTCGAGAGGTGGCCTGTCATCGCCAGAACGGCATAGCCAGCGGCGGCAAGAAGCGCGCCGAACACCAGCGGCGGGCGCGGCCCCATACGGTCGGACAGGCCGCCGGTCCAGCGCGAGCCCAGGCCGATGAGGATCGAGAAGGGCAGCATGGCCGATCCGGCCTGCGTGGCGGTGTAGCCATGAACACGCATCAGCAGGAAGGGCAGGAAGAACAGTGCGGCGCTGAGGGCCGCGTAGAGCAGCACGGTCATGACATTGGCGCCGAGGAAGGAGCGGTCCTTGAAGAGCGAGAGCGGCAACATCGGCGCTGTCTTGCGGGCCTCAACTGCACCAAAGATGATTGCCGCCGGCACGGAAAGCGCGATGGCTGCGACACCCATGGTGGTAGCGCCTTCGCCCAGGGTGATCAGGCCATAGCTCAGGAGACCGAGCGCCAGTACGGCGAGCACGGAGCCCAGGATATCAAGTCTCGCGTGACTGCGGCTCATTTCGTCCGGCGGCAGCTGGACGGCGAGCACCAGCGTGATGGCTGCGATCGGCGGGTTGATGAAGAAAATGGCGCGCCAGCCGACGAAATCGACCAGCCATCCGCCGAGCGGCGGGCCGAGCACAGTCATGATTCCGGCGGCAGCGGCCCAGGTGCCGATCGCCCTGCCCCGCTCGCTCTTGGGATAGGCCGCGCCGATGATGGCGAGGCTGGCGGGAACAAGCAGTGCAGCGCCGACGCCCTGCAGCAAGCGGCCAGCGACCAGCCAGCCAGCGGTCGGCGCAAAGCCGCAGGCTGCCGACGCAATCGCGAAGATGACCAGGCCGATGATGAAGCCGCGGCGGCGGCCGTAGCGGTCGCTGATCGAGCCGCCGAGAAGGATCAAGCTCGCCAGCATCAGCATGTAGCCGTTGACGATCCACTGCATGGTCGTAAGCGTGCCCAACAGCGACGACTGCATTGACGGCAGCGCGACATTGACCACCGAGCCATCGATGAAGCCCATACTGGATCCGAGAATGGTAACCGGAAGCACCCATTTGCGCCGCGCATCGGGCACAGACGACGAGGTCGACGGCGAGTCGGAAGTGTTGGTCATGAAAGGGCCGATCAGGCTGGGCGGGACTGTCGAGAGCTAGCACGACGCAGGCAGGCGCGCGCCTCAGAAAACGACAGGAAAGCATGACGGCTTTCAGCTTGGTCGCCATCTTCCGGCAGCCCGACGATGACTCGAAACGACCTCGATATGTCGACATCCACCGCCTTCGCTACGCATGCATCTGCTCGATCCGACGTCCAACAACCATATCGAAACGCGCAAGACGATCCTGGTCAGCGGTATGGAAGACAGTTATGCACGGCCGGAGAGGATGATCTGCGCAATGTCACTGGCTCCCGTCCTATGACTTCGCAAACGGGACAGAACTCCCGGAGAGGATCCTTACGGTGTCATTTCTACGGGCCATTCCAGAGCCCAGCCGATCCGGCACCTTCTTCAACCGCAGCCCGGCCATGCCGGGCCAAACTTTGCGAGGAACCATGGACTATGCTGTAAAGCTCGCCGACCCGGCGTCATCCGAACCCGATACATCAGACCTGGATGGCTGGACCGTCGTCGAAGGCTCGCCCACCATGAAGACCTGGGTCCTGCACACGTCCGAGGACGGCAGCATGATCTCGGGCTATTGGGAAGCCACGCCGGGCACCTATCATGCGGTCTATACCGAATATGAATTCGTCCACATGATGCACGGTCGTGTGACGATCACGGCCGAGGGCGGCGGGCCTGTGGTGCTCGGACCGGGCGATGCATTCGTGATCGAGCCCGGCTTCAAGGGCACCTGGAAGATCGACGAGCCTATCCGCAAGCATTTTGCCATCAAGCTGAAATGATGAAATCGGGCGGCATCCGGTGACGGGTGCCGCCTTGGCCTTGCGACACTAGTTCCGCAGTGCTTCCAGTCCCACATAAAGCTCCAGCGCCTCAGGGTTGGCCAGCGCTTCCTTGTTCTTGACCGGCCGCCCATGGACGACCTCGCGGACGGCAAGTTCGACGATCTTGCCGGATTTTGTGCGCGGGATGTCGGCGACCTGGATCACCTTGGCCGGCACGTGGCGCGGCGAGGCGCCGACGCGGATCTTGGTCTTGATCTTCTTGTCGAGGTCGGCGTCCAGCGTCAGGCCAGGTGCGAGACGCACGAAGAGGATGACGCGGACATCGTCGTCCCAATCCTGGCCGATGCAGATGGCCTCTGCGACCTCGTCGAGCTGTTCGACCTGATTGTAGATCTCGGCGGTCCCGATGCGGACGCCGCCGGGATTGAGTGTGGCGTCAGAACGGCCATGGATGATCAGGCCGCCATGCTCGGTCCATTCGGCGAAATCGCCATGGCACCAGATATTGTCGAAGCGTTCGAAATAGGCAGTCCTGTACTTGGCGCCTTCAGGATCGTTCCAGAAACCTGATGGCATCGACGGGAAGGCTTTGGTACAGACCAGTTCGCCCTTCTCTCCACGCACCGGCTTGCCCTCATCGTCCCAGACATCGACAGCGAGGCCGAGGCCCGGCCCCTGAATCTCGCCACGCCACACCGGCTTGACCGGGTTGCCGAGCACGAAGCAGGAGACGATATCGGTGCCGCCGGAGATCGAGGCGAGCTGCACGTCCGGCTTGATACCCTCATAGACGAAGGAGAAGCCCTCAGGCGACAGCGGCGAGCCGGTGGATGTGATCAGGCGGAGTTCGGAGAGGTCATGCGTCTTGAGCGGCTCGATGCCGCCCTTGCGCACAGCGTCGATATATTTGGCCGAGGTGCCGAAGATCGCGAACTTCTCCTCCGCTGCATAGTCCCACAGCACGTTTCCGGTGGGTGCGAAGGGCGAGCCGTCGAACAGGCAGAGCGTTGCGCCGCTCGCCAGCCCCGAAGCCAGCCAGTTCCACATCATCCAGCCGCAGGTGGTGAAGTAGAACAGCTTGTCGCCATCGCTGACGCCGGAGTGGAAGCGGTGCTCCTTGAGGTGTTGGAGCAGGGTTCCGCCGGCCGAGTGGACGATGCATTTCGGCACACCGGTTGTGCCCGACGAGAAGAGGATGTAGAGCGGGTGGCTGAATGGCAGTTGCTCATATTCCACTGGCTTGGCCGCGTAAGGAATAGTCGCCGCATCGAAAGAACGGCCGTCCGTGAGCGAGGTCGCGAGTGCTTCGGCATCACCGGCATATTTGACCACCATGACCGGGCAGCCGAGCTTCGGCGCTACGGCGCGGACCTTGTCGCCGACATCCTGCAGTTTGCCATTGTACCAATAAGCGTCGCAAGTGATGAAAAGTTTGGGCTCGATCTGGCCGAAACGATCGAGTACGCCCTGTTCGCCGAAATCCGGCGAACAGGACGACCAGATGGCACCAATCGAAGCAGTTGCCAGCATGCAGGCGATGGTCTCCGGCATGTTCGGCATCATCGCCGAAATACGGTCGCCCTTGCCGATGCCCATGGCACGGAACGCCTGCTGCAGCTTCGAGACGGTGGAATGAAGCTGGTCCCAGCTCCAGTGGTAGCTGACCTTGTCCTCGCCGCGAAAGACCAATGCGTCGTTGGGGCCGTGCTTGATGAGCAGGTTCTCGGCGAAGTTCAGCGTCGCATCCGGGAAGAAACGGGCATCGAGCATGACGTCGCCGTTGATCAGCTCGCGGCCGCCCTTTTGGCCGCGCACGCCGCAGAAGTCCCAGACCGCGGACCAGAAGGCCCCGCGTTCCTTGATCGACCACTCGTGGAAGGCGTCGTGATCGGGGAGGTCAATAACTTCTCGTACCGCGCAGAACTCGCGGAATTTCGTCATCGGACTCGATGCGACCTGGGCCTCGCCTGGCACCCAAAGTGGCGTTTGCTCTGACATCCATGCCTCCCCATTCGACAGGGGATTTCTAGAGAATGTTTCGCTGCACTGCAATACGCTCTACGTCGCGGGACGTTCGAGATGCGGCAGTGCGACTAACTCCATTCTCCAAAATCGCAAAAGGCACGGAAATTTTGAAATGGTTGCGCAAAGTTGCAAGAAGGCTGTAAAGCACGCGGAAAATACCTTTGATAAATATAGATAATTTTCATTGAAGACGGAGAAAAAACGGATATCGGTGAAAAAAATCTTAGGCGAATACACGCAGCAGCGGTTGCAACAACCAGGATCGAAGCGTAATCTTAAGGAGTGGAGGCCGAACTTTCGCTCGGTCTCCTTCGCTCAGGCCTCGAAGATAAATCGGACGGTTACATTCCAAGTGGTCCGATTTCTTTTTAGCTCGAACGTGATGCCGATGAGTTTCAACCTCATAGCAATCACTCCTAAGGGCAGCGAGGGCTGCTCGCCTATAGCCGGGGGAGCCCGTCTTCCCCGGTTGTGCACCTGGCCACAAATCAGCATCCACCACCCTGAATTACTATAAGTTGCAGTTGATGGTTTTGTCTACCAAGCGACAAAATCCTTTATTTACCAAGTTTCGCTAAATTCTTCGGAACTGATCCGGGGAAGACCGTGAGTCCATTCTTCAAAGGCCTGTTCAAACTGCTGCTCGCCTCGCTGATTGCGGGCGCATTGATGAACCTATTCGGGCTTTCGGCAGAGCGCATCCTTGCCTCGATCGGGCTTACGCCGGTCGAGGCCTGGGAGCATGCGGCGCGGTTCATCGCCTGGGCGATCCCCAACGTGCTGTTGGGCGCGATCGTGATCCTGCCGGTATGGTTCTGCGCCTATCTCTTCATCCCGCCACGTTCGACCGACGAATAGCTACCCCTGAGCCATAGCCGCCCGCTCGTCACGCTGGCGCTGCACTTCCGAGCGCTTGGTCATGATCGAGGCGATGATCACGGCGATAGTGACGAAGCCGATCAGGATGGTGCAGGCCGCGTTGATCTCGGGCGTCACGCCGAGACGTACCTGGCTGTAAATCTTGATCGGCAGCGTCGTGGCGCCGGGACCGGTGTTGAAATTCGCGATCACGAGATCGTCGAGCGAGAGCGTGAACGCAAGCATCCAGCCAGCGATCACAGCGGGCAGGATGAGCGGCAGCGTGATCTTGAAGAAGGTCTTGACCGGCGGGCAACCTAGATCCAGCGCAGCCTCCTCAAGGCTCCGGTCGAAGGTCACCAGACGGGATTGCACGACGATCGCGGCGTAACACATGGTGAAGGTGGTGTGGGCGATCATTACCGTCCAGAAGCCTCGGTCGACGCCGATGGCGACAAAGAGCAGCAGCATCGAGAGACCGGTTATCACTTCCGGCATGACGATCGGCGCATAAATCATGCCCGAAAACAGCATGCGGCCGGGAAACCGCATGAAACGGGTCAGTGCCAGCGCGGCGAGCGTCCCGAGCGCAGTGGCGATGGTGGCGCTCAGCAGCGCCACACGAATGGTGATCCAGGCCGCATCCATGAGCCCCTGGTTCTGCCACATCTGCACATACCAGTGTGTCGAGAACCCGCCCCAGACCGTGACCAGCTTGGACGCGTTGAAGGAGAAAATCATCAGAAGCAGGATCGGAATATAGAGGAAGGCAAAGCCGAGTGTCAGGACGACAGGATCGAAGCGTGAAGTTTTCATGGCTTTCTCCTCACGCCTTCTGCTGCTGATTCTGGAAGATCATGATCGGTACTACAAGCACGAGCAGCAGCACCACCGCCACGGCCGAGGCCAGCGGCCAGTCTCGATTGCCGGAATATTCGGTCCACAGCGTCTTTCCGATCATCAGCGTATCGGCACCGCCGAGCAGATCGGGAATGACGAATTCGCCGGTAATCGGGATGAAGCAGATCATCGAGCCGGCAATGACGCCCGGAAGCGACAGCGGGAATGTGATCTTCCAAAAGGCCTTCCGGGGCGGGCAGCCGAGGTCGCTCGCGGCTTCGAGCAGCGTGCCGTCCATCTTCTCCAGCGCGGCATAGAGGGGCAGGATCATGAAGGGCAGGTAAGAGTAGACCATGCCGATGAAGACGGCGTAGTCGGTGCGGAAGATATTGACCTGCTCGTCCGGGCCGAAAATGCCGAGCGACTGCAGCAGCACCGTCAGCAGACCTTCGGGTTTCAGGATGCCGATCCAGGCATAGACGCGGATCAGGAACGAGGTCCAGAAAGGCAAGATCACGAGCATAAGCAGCATAGGTCGGATCGTGGTCGGTGCGCGCGCCATGGCAAGCGCCATCGGATAGCCGATCAGAAGAAGCAGCAAGGTCGAGATCAGCGCAATCCGCAGCGAATTGAAATAGCTGCTGATGTAGAGCGAGTCCGATCCCAGGAAGGTATAGTTCTCGAAATCGAGCTGGGAAAAGAAATTGCCGAGATCGGAGAAGCCCTTGAACTCGGGGGTGTAGGGCGGCATCGAAATCGCAAGGTCGGAAAGCGAGATCTTGAAGACGATGAAGAAGGGAACGAGGAAGAAGAAGCCGAGCCAGAGATAGGGAATGATGACAATCAGCCATCTGACGGGGTTCTGATGATTTTCTGCGGTATGAGCCATGGCCGGTCCCTCAGCGCGTCAGTACGAGGCCGGCGTCGGCGGGCCAGGTCAGCCAGACCTGGTCGCCGAAGGTGATCGGCCGGTCGACGAGGCGCGAGACATTGGCCTGCGCCGCCCGCATGATGCGACCATCCTTGAGCTTGGTGATGAAGACCGAGAAGTCGCCGAGATAGCCGATATCCATCACCTCGCCCTGGGCGGCATTGGCATCTGGCGTCACCGGCGCATCGAGCGAGATGCGCACCTTCTCAGGTCGGACTGCGAAAGCGACGGCATTGCCCGCAATTGCCGGGCAGTCCGGCTGCTCGACCTTGACCGGCAGGCCATCGGAATCGAGCGTGACCAGGCTGCCATCCTTGGCACTGACCTTGGCCTCGTAAATGTTGATGTCGCCGATGAAGTCGGCCACGTAGCGCGAATTCGGCGCCTCATAGATCTCGGCCGGCGTCGCGACCTGCACGAGGTTGCCCTTGTCCATGACCGCGATGCGGTCGGAGACCGTCATCGCCTCTTCCTGGTCATGAGTGACGATGAGGAAGGTCAGGCCCAGCGTGTGCTGGATGTCCATGAGTTCGAACTGGGTCTCCTCGCGGAGCTTGCGGTCGAGCGCGCCGAGCGGCTCGTCGAGCAGCAGCACCTTCGGGCGCTTGGCGAGCGACCGGGCGAGCGCGACACGCTGGCGCTGGCCGCCGGAAAGCTGGCTCGGCTTGCGCTTGGCGAATTGTTCGAGCTTGACCAGCTTCAGCATTTCCTGGACGCGGGTGTCGATCTCGGCCTTGGGCAGATTGTCCTGTTCGAGGCCGAAGGCGATATTCTTTTCCACCGTCATGTGCGGGAAGAGCGCGTAGGACTGGAACATCATATTGGTCGGCCGCTTGTAGGGCGGCACCCCCGAAATATCCTTGCCCTGCAGCAGGATGCGGCCTTCGGTGGGCTCCTCGAAGCCGGCCAGCATGCGCATCAGCGTGGTCTTGCCGCAACCAGAGGGGCCGAGCAGCGAGAAGAACTCCTTCTCGTAGATGTCGAGCGACAGGTTCTTGACCGCGACGAAATCGCCGAAGCGCTTGGTGATGTTCTCGAAGCGTATGAAAGGCACCGCGGCCGGATCGGTCCAGGGTGAGAATTTACGTTTGACCGGTCCGAGAGTCTTCGCCATTTCGCCAGCGCCCCATTCGCAAATCTTGTGTGATCGTTGGTTGATTATTCCGACGGCGAAGACCTTCAAGGGCTAATCCGCGACCGGAAAAAGAAAGGGCGGCTTGCGCCGCCCTCTAAGTCATTCCGCCATCAGCTGCCGGTCTTGATCGTGGTCCAGAGCCGGTTCAGAACGCGCGATTCACGCGGCCCGTAAGGCGAGATCGTGAAGAGTTTCTTGGTGGTTTCCGCGGTGGGATACACCGACGGATTCTTGAACACCGCCTCGTCGAGGAACTTCTGCGAGGCAAGGTTGCCGTTGGCATACTGGACGTAATTCGATGCCTTGGCGATGACCTCGGGCTTCATCAGGTAGTTGATGAAGGCATGGGCCTCCTCGACATTCTTCGCATCCGCCGGGATCGCGAGGTTGTCGAACCACATATAGGTGCCTTCCTTCGGGATCACGTAATTGACATTGACCCCGTTCTTGGCTTCCTCGGCGCGGCTCTTGGCCTGCAGGACGTCACCGGACCAGCCGATGGTGATGCAGGCATCGCCATTCGCCAATTCATCGATATAGGCGGAGGAATTGAAGGTACGCACGAACGGCCTGATCTTCATATAGACGTCGCCGCCGGCCTCAAGGTCGGCCGTTTCCTTGCTGTCAGGATTCTTGCCGATGTAATTCATGGCAATCGCGAAAGTCTCGTCCGGCGAGTCGAGAATGTTGATGCCGCAGCTCTTCAGCTTCTCCGCGTTGGCGGGATCGAAGAGGACAGCCCAGCTGTCGATCGGCACGTCGCCGAGCGCGGTTTTCACCTTATCGACATTGTAGCCGATACCGGTGGTGCCCCACATGTAATTGACGGCATATTCGTTGCCCGGGTCGTATTTGCCGAGACGCTGCATGACATCGGGCCACATGTTTGCGAGGTTCGGCAGCTTCGATTTGTCGAGCTTCTGGAACACACCGGCCTGAATCTGGCGCGCCAGGAACGGACCGGTCGGCACCACGACGTCATAGCCCGAGCCACCCGCAAGCAGCTTGGTTTCAAGGATTTCATTGGAATCGAAGACGTCATAGACGACCTTGATACCGGTTTCCTTGGTGAAGTCTTCGAGGATGGAATTATCGATATAGTCGGACCAGTTGTAGACATTGACCACCCGCTCCTGCGCGGTCGCAACGCCGGCCAAGGCAAGCGCGGCGGCCACGCCTGCAGCCAGCCCAAATAGCTGTTTTCGCATAATTTTCTCCTGTTTGCCGGTAAGGAACTGCTTCTTATTGATGTCCCGGTGTCCCACTCGCATGGAGAGATTAGGAAGGTTTGCGGCGGGCGACAACAAAAAAATCTGCGAATTTTTACAAAGCATCCGGAGTTGCAGCGGCTACTGGAAGTCAAAGACACTCATGCCTGCCACCATTTCGTCAAGACCGAGCGGCCGCGTGACCGGCGGTTCGGCGCGCGCCAGGCAGCCGGGACGCTCACAGAGCCGGCATCCGGTGCCCGCGAGAACCGGCGCCGCGGTCGTTGCCCCATAAACCGTCTCGGCGGCATGCGCGGCATCGCATCCGATGAGCAACGCGGTGCGCCGGACGCGTTCGCCGAAACCAGAGATCGGCCCTTCCAGCGTGCGCGCGAGCGTGAGGTAACGGCCACCGCCCAACATCTCGACCGTATCGACCAGCACCTGGCCCGGCATGGCGAAGGCTTGATAGACATTGAGCTTGGGACACTGCCCGCCAAATGCGGCGAGCGGAAATCCTTCTGCCCCGCATCGGCGGATGCGGTTTCCGGCGATGTCGATCTCCATCAGGAAGAACGGAATGCCGGAAACACCCGGGCGTACCAAACTGGCAAGCCGCGTCGCTGCCTGTTCGAACGAAACCTTGAATCGCGCGCAGAGGATCGAGAGGTCGTAGCGCGTCCGCTTCGCCGCGGCCAGGAACTCGCCGTAGGGAATCATCACCGCAAGCGCTGCATAGCGGGCGAGTTCGAAGCGGGCGATGCGACGCGCCTCGACCGACGACAGGGCGAGCGCATCCACCGTGGCCAATATCTCCTCGCGCAGCGCGATCTGGCAGGCTTCCTGCGCCATCTCGCGCAACTGGTCGTGCGGATAGAGCCGCTCGGAGAGGAAAAGTCGCATCGAGTGCCGGTCATAGCGACGGCGCAGATTTGGCATGGCGTGGACAGGCAGCGTGCGGACGACGATGCCGTGCTGGTTCTTCAGCCATTCCCTGAGCGCCCCCGCCACATCCTCGCCTGAGCCAATGCGAACATGGAAGGCCTCTGCCGCCTCGTCGATCGCAGCAAAATGGTTGGGTCGGTTTTCCAGCCGGTCGCGGACTTCGTCCATCGGCAAGCGTGCGCCTGATAGAGCCGGGTCATGTCCCGCCTGGGCGAGCAGGCCCGCAAGATCGGAGAGCCGTTCGGTCTGTTCGCGATAGGCGCGGTAGAGCTTGACCATCCCCTGCGCAGCATTGGGCGCCATTTCCGCTACCTCGGCCAGTTCCTCGCCGGCGGGGATTTCGCCCGAGAGCAAAGGGTCGGAGAAAACCTGCCGGAGTTCGCCCGCCATCGAACCGGTCTCGCCCTGGAGTTCCTCTATATCGATCTTGTAGGCCGAGGCCATCTTGAGGATAAGCTGCACTGTCAGCGGCCGCTGGTTGCGCTCGATCAAGTTGAGGTAGGAAGGTGAGATGCCGAGGCCGTCCGCCATCGTGGTCTGGGTGATGCCGAGCCGGTTGCGCACGCGCCGGACGCGGGGCCCTGCGAAGATCTTGGACTCGGCCATTGTCATTTCCTTTTACAAAATTCGCGGCCACGCGACTTTACAAGATTTACAAATTTACAGTGCCATCATGTAAACAATCGCACAGCCTAACTCGATTATGCCCGAGATTTTCACCTTGTCTATAGCGGCATCCCGCAGCGCAATGTAAATTCCGTCACATCGGATCAAGCAGATCATCATATCCCAAGCGGTGATCTGGGACGGAAGACTAGCACAAGGAGTTTGCTATGACTGATTTTTACAACCTCGTTTCCTCGGCACCCACGGGCCGCTTTGACGGCATCGAGCGCAGCTACACAGCCGAGGACGTCAAGCGCCTGCGAGGCTCGGTCGAAATCAAGTATTCGCTTGCCGAAATGGGCGCGAACCGCCTCTGGAAGCTCATTCAAGAGGAGGATTTCGTCAACGCACTCGGCGCGCTTTCGGGCAACCAGGCCATGCAGATGGTCCGGGCGGGCCTGAAGGCGATCTATCTCTCCGGCTGGCAGGTCGCGGCGGATGCCAATACCGCGTCGTCCATGTATCCCGACCAGTCGCTCTACCCCGCCAATGCCGCGCCGGAACTCGCCAAGCGCATCAACAAGACATTGCAGCGCGCCGACCAGATCGAGACGCAGGAGGGCAAGGGTCTCTCGGTCGACACCTGGTTCGCGCCGATCGTCGCCGACGCGGAGGCCGGCTTCGGCGGTCCGCTCAACGCCTTCGAGATCATGAAGGCTTTCATCGAAGCTGGTGCTGCCGGCGTCCACTACGAGGACCAGTTGGCCTCGGAGAAGAAATGCGGTCATCTCGGCGGCAAGGTGCTGATCCCGACGGCTGCGCATATCCGCAACCTCACCGCGGCCCGGCTTGCTGCCGACGTGATGGGTACGCCGACGCTGATCATAGCCCGTACCGACGCGGAAGCTGCAAAGCTACTGACCTCTGACATCGATGAGCGCGACCAGCCCTTCGTCGATTACGACGCCGGCCGTACCGTCGAGGGATTCTACCAGGTCAGGAACGGCATCGAGCCCTGCATCGCTCGCGCCATTGCTTACGCGCCCTATTGCGACATGATCTGGATGGAAACCTCCAAGCCGGATCTCGGTCAGGCGAAGAAATTCGCGGAAGCCGTGCACAAGGTGCATCCGGGCAAGAAGCTTGCCTACAACTGCTCGCCGTCGTTCAACTGGAAGAAGAACCTCGACGATGCGACGATTGCCATGTACCAGCGCGAGCTCGGCAAGATGGGCTACAAGTTCCAGTTCGTCACACTCGCGGGGTTCCATCAGTTGAACTACGGCATGTTCGAACTCGCCCGCGGCTACAAGGACCGGCAGATGGCCGCCTATTCGGAGCTGCAGGAGGCCGAATTCGCCGCCGAGGTCAACGGCTATACCGCGACCAAGCACCAGCGCGAAGTCGGCACCGGCTATTTCGACGCCGTGTCGGTGGCGATCTCGGGTGGCAAGTCCTCGACCACCGCAATGAAGGAATCGACAGAGCGCGATCAGTTCCGCCCGGCGGCGGAGTAGCAGGAATTCCCCTCCCGAACCCTCCCCACCACGGGCGGGGTTTGGGGCGGGGCCTTCTTCTTCAGGAAGCCAGACTTCAACAACCCCAATTCAAAAGAGGAGAAATGCCATGAGTGTCCAGACCCGCGTCAAGGAACGTGCCGAAGAACAGGCAACCGCCATGAGCGCCGAACAGCAGGCCGCGATCCGCATGGTCGCCAACGACCTGCACCGCCTCAACCATGCCGTGATGAAGGCCGTCGATGCCGGCGTGTCGGTCGAGTTGATCCGCTCCGCCCGCCATCACAATGAAGGCAACTGGGGTGATCTGATGATCCCGGTGATCGTAACGCAGGGGCGCTGAGACCTCGACAATTTCCCCCGCCGCGTTACCTGCGGCGCTGATGCCCGGGCTGGAGGAGGCCCGGGCTTTTTATCTGGTCGAAATCGCCGTCTTCAGTGCCCTCACCTTCATGACATCGGTGCGACGCGCGGCTTCGGACTGAAAGCCGAAATCAACCAGCCTTCCGCCTGTCGCTTCAATCGGCGTCGAACAAGAGGCGTGGATCTCCCTGACTTTGAGCCCAAGGAATTCGGAGGCATTCGCGGCCGACACGCCGGAACCCGGCATAATCGATATTCGCCCCTTGGCGGCATCGACCGCCTGCTTCAATCCGGGCAGGCCTTCAATGGCCGCCCTGGCTCCGCCCGAAGTCAGGATACGCGCGAAGCCAAGTTTCACGGCGATCTCGACGGCCTCGGCAATGTCGGGCACGAGATCGAAGGCGCGATGCAGGGTCATGTCGAGACCCTCAGCAGCCTCCGCCAGCGTCTGCAGGACAAGGCGATCGAGCCGACCATCCGGAAGGCTCGCGCCGAGCACGATACCCGCCAGGCCCGCTTTTCGGGCGGCCTCGATATCGGCCAGCATCACGTCGATCTCTTCTTCCAAATAGACAAAATCGCCGGCACGCGGACGGATTATCGCGTTGCAGGGGATATCGAAAGTGCCGGCGACCTCCATCAACCCGAAAGACGGCGTAAGGCCACCGAGCGCCAGCGCGCTGCAGAGCTCGATACGGTCAGCGCCGCCTTCGACCGCGGCTGCGAGGCCGGCAACGTCGTCAACGCAGACTTCCAGAAGAACGCCGCTCATCCCGCAGCCCCCAGACCGAGCAGCGCCGCACCTGCCAAGCCCGGCTCAATCGACAATGAGCCCGGAACGACGAGCGGCCTGGCGAACTTCCGGAGCGTCCTTGCACGAACGGCCTCATCGAGTCTTTCCATCAAAGGCCCCGACCGCGCCAGCCCTCCGCCGACCGGCACAATCGAGGCGCCTGATATGTTGACGGCGAGCGCGAGTGGCGAGGCGACGAGTTCGATATAGATGTCGATCGTGCGGCTCGCATCCGCATCGCCCGCCTGCCAGGCATCGACGATCTCGCGGCTCGTACGCTCGGCGCGATGAATCTCGAAATGCAGCCGTTCCATGCCCCGGGCGCCACCGACCGTGTTGAGGCAACGTTTCTGCCCGCAGGCGCAATCCCAGGCCGGAATGGCGACCGGCGGATCGCCGGCATAGTTGGGCAGGATCGGGCCATGGCCCCATTCGCCGGCAAAGCCGCCGGCCGCATTGACCAGCCGACCATCCGCCACCAGCCCGCCACCAACGCCGCTGCCGAGGATCACGCCCAGCACGATGGCATACCCCCTGCCCGCCCCAAGGCCTGCTTCGGCCAGCGCAAAACAATCGGCATCGTTGGCGATCAGCACATCGAGGCCGAGCATATCTTCGAGGTCGCGTTTAAGCGGGCGGCCATGGATGCAGGGGATGTTGGCAACGGTGGCCATGCCGGTGTCGGGGTCGATAATGCCGGTGATCGAAAGGGCAATGCGCGCGGGTCGGATGCCGCTATCGCTAATCACGCCAATCAGGGTCGCGACGAAGGCGTCGAAGTCGTCCAAGGGCGTCGGCTGCGGCGTGAGCGGCGTGATGTCCTTGGCCGTCTGCGCTACAGCGCCCTTGATGAAACTGCCGCCGATATCGAAGCAGATGATGGCCATGCGGGGATTTCCGATTTTCGATCAGTTGTTCCTCACGGGCCGCTTGCCCGCATAGAGATCCTGATGTGCCTTTAAGAGTTTTGTCAGCCGGTCCGCAAGGGTGCGGATCTCGCGGCGCGCGCGGTCGTCATTGTTGGTAACGACCCATTGCTTGTGGCGCAATTCGGGGATCTCGTCGCTGGCGCGCTCGATGCCGGGCTCCATGTCGCCGATGAAACACGGCAGGATGGCATTGCCTGTACCCGCCTTGACGAGATCGAGCAGCGAACGCGGTCGAGTCACCGTGACGACGATACCGACGGCGCGGTTTTCATGCGGCCAGCGCAGATAGTTCGAGATGGCATCGGCTTCGGTCACGGCAAGCCAGCGCTCGGGCAGATAGTGCGACGCGCTCTTGGCGCGATAGGCGGCATAGGCCACCTCACCGATCAGGCGGGATGCCAGATTCAATTCCTCGGGCGGATGAGCACGGAGGCCGACATCATGTTCGCGATGAGCGAGCGGCGCGCGGCTCTCGGTCACCGTCATCTCGACGCGGAAATTGTCCCGCTCGCTGCAGAGGTCGCGGAAATTCTCGGCAACCAGCCTCGCATTCCAGGTTCCGACAGCAAGCCGCAGCGTGACCGCGCCAGAGGATTCCATGCGCCAGCTCTCGACGCGGCGGACGGCGGACTCCATGTCCTTGAGCTGGTCGAAGAGCATCTGCCCTTCGGTGGTCATGGTATAGCCGGTCTGGCTACGGGCGAAGAGCGTGCGGCCGATCGATTGCTCGAGCTCGAGTACGCGACGGCCGATCGTGGCGGGGCTCAAGCCTGAAACCTGCGCGGCACCTGTCAGGCCGCCATTGCGCGCAACGGCGATGAAAATCTCGTAGGCATCCCATCCAATCTTTTTCATGGATGAAACATATGATGCATTCTCGCACGTAGATAAAGCAAATCTTGATGCATAGATTGGGGATGTTCCGGCGTGGCGGCGATGCCCGCGTCCACCCTCCCTGCCGTCGGAACACGCGCGCCACTTCGTGGCCGGCCTTCGGACGCATCCCGCTGTCCGAGACAGATCCTGACACCATTAATGTTCGAGGAAACGACCATGTACGACATATTCACGGCGATCCTGCTCGCCGATCACCTGTCCCGACGTCATTTCGAACAGATGCGTCGGCCCGAACCGCAACTCGAGACGGAGTCACCCTGGGCCCGGGTTTTCGCCTGGCATCGCCGGAAGACCGATCGCCGGACATAACAGGAAGGTCCAGATTGCTCCAACCCCTCTTATTTCACCGTCATTTACCTCCCGAGCAGAGACATCCCGTAGGCGCTATCGACAAACCAGGTAGAAGCGCCTCCTGTGGGCAGTATGGTCATTTTCCCATTTGCCAAATAATGCGTCTTGTCGCTGATCGAAACAAACCCGCATTTACCCTCAATATAAATCTCGCTTGTACTTAATCGTCGCTCGTCGATCTTCAGTGGGTAATATTTGCAGCAATCCGGATAGTAATTCAAATATTCTCCCGGACCGGAAAATTGGTAGAGCGGGAAGTCCTTGTACTGGCCGGACTCGTCCGCCATGAGAACATTGGATTCACGCATTCCCGCCAGGCGCCTCAGAACCGCATTTTCTACTATCGTCTTTTCGTCCAGAGCATCGCATTTGCCATTGATATCCACCACGCGGTACGCGCCGGCAACTATCGCCGTTAGGACGACAACGGCCGTGAATGTCAAACCGAGCACCTTCACGCCCGCACGAAGCCGGGCCCAGTCAATCCTGCTCATTGCAAATCAAATCGATGAATGCCGTCATTCAGCGATTGCTCCTCATTCGCTCACACATTGAGCAGCAGATATTCTCGTTCCCAGGGGCTGATCACCTGCATGAAGGTCTCGAATTCGCCGCGCTTGACGCCGGCATACATGCCGATGAATTCGTTGCCGAAGATTTCGCGGAGCGCCGGCTCGCTTTCGAGCAGCGACACGCCTTCCAGCAGGCCGCGCGGCAGCTCGACTGAGCCTTCATTTGCGGTGCCATCCGAAGGCGGCGTCGGCTCGATGTTTTTCATGATGCCGAGCAGACCGCAGGCGAGCGAGGCCGCGAGCGCGAGATAGGGGTTCGCGTCCGAACTCGGAAGGCGGTTTTCGACGCGGCGCGCGGCGGCGTCGGAGACGGGAACGCGGAATGCCGTCGTGCGGTTGTCGTGACCCCAGGCATTGTTGACAGGGGCGGACATGCTCGGCGTCAGGCGGCGATAGGAGTTCACATAGGGCGCCATCATCACCAGCGTCTTCGGTACGAAGGCCTGCATGCCGCCGATGAAATTGTAGAACTCCTTCGACGCGGACCCATCCGCGTTCGAGAAGACGTTCTTGCCGGTCTTGATGTCGACCACCGACTGGTGGATGTGCATGGCCGAACCTGCCTGGCCCTGCATCGGCTTGGCCATGAAGGTGGCATAGATGCCATGGCCCATCGCGGCTTCGCGGATGGTGCGCTTGAACATGAAGACCTGGTCGGCGAGTTCGACCGGATCGCCGTGGCGCAGGTTGATCTCGAGCTGCGCCGGACCCTCTTCATGGATCAGCGTATCGATCTCCAGCCCTTGCGCGGCGGAGAAGTGATAGATGTCGTCGATCAGTTCGTCGAATTCGTTGATACCGGCGATGGAATACCCTTGTCCGCCCTGGATCGATCGGCCCGAACGGCCTGTCGGCGGCTTCAGCGGATAATCGGGATCGTCATTCTTGGCGACGAGGTAGAACTCGATTTCCGGCGCGACGACCGGCTTCCAGCCGCGTGCCTTGTAGAGGCTCATGACGTGCTTGAGCACGTTGCGTGGCGTATAGCTCACGGCCTTGCCGTCGGTGTCGACGATATCGCAGATCACCTGCGCCGTCGGATCCGTCTCCCAGGGGACGACCGAAAGAGTGGAAAGATCAGGGACCAGCTTGATGTCGCTATCGCGAGAATCGTAGCGGAATTCCTCGGTCTCGTCGGGATATTCACCTGAGATTGTGTGGCGATAGATCGCCGACGGCAGAGCCAGAGACGTGTTGGAGGTAAACTTCGAGGACGGCATCATCTTGCCGCGCGGCACGCCGGCCAAGTCGGGCGTGATGCATTCGATATCCTCAATGCCGCGAGCGCGCAGCCATTCGGCAGCTTCTTTCCAGTTGGCGACGCCACGTGTGTTCAAAGTTACAGGAGAGGGTTTGGGTGGAGTCGCGGGCGTCTTGTGGATGATCTTGCTGCGGACTTTTTTGGCTGCCATGATGGACCTGGTTGTTGTTGCTCCCGCGCCAATCATAGCTTTTCCATGGCAAATGGCGAGGGGGCGTCCGCAAAATTAACGCCTCTCGCGCCTCCCGACTGTTCGTCACGGGCAATTCAGCCTTTGTTAAAATATTGCGCTCATCGTGGTCGATGTGAGCGCAGAGGAATATTCAATGCAGCAGAATAATGCCCGCAGAGCCCGAGCCAAGGCCGCCCGTATCGACCGGCGCCCGGCCATCGCCGCAACGGCGATCTCCATTCTCGCTTCGCTCTTTGCCGCCTATCAGCTGTTCTTCTAAGCGCCGCTTCAGACAACGTTGCCGTCAAAGTTGACGGATCATGAACGTTGTAAGGCAAAATTAAGACGAGCAATCAATAATCAGTCAACCTGCGGCCTCCGACTCGCTTGACGGACGGGGTGCAATGATTGCTTCGCTGCTGGATTTTCCGCCATTTTGATGCGTTCCGGAGGAGAGCTGCTCCCATGAATATCGACAGGATTCTATCCCGCTTCAGGATCCAGACGAAAGTTCTCATATTCATCCTGCCCTTCGTGGTGAGCATCACGGCGGTCGGCGTCACCGGCCTCTATGCTTCCGGTCTACTGCAGGGGCGAATGGAAATCTCCAACAGCGTCCTGAAGTCGCTCTCCGGCTTCCGCGATGTCGGCGCAGCGATGAAGAGCTTCCTCGAAAACGCGACGCCGGAGAAGCGCGACGAGCTCGCGCAGCTTCTCAAGGACCAGGGCGCGACGCTCAACACCACGTTCGAGCAGCTCTCGCCGTCGGCCGAAGGGCGCGCGGATCTCGAAAGCGCCGCCCAGTCGGTGGACGGCATCATCACCCGCATCGGTGATCTCTGGGCGCTGCATGAGAAGGAAGCGACACTCGACAAGGAGATCCGCAACAATCTCAACATCGTCACTGCCGCACAGATGCTGTTGGTCGAGGAATCGATCAAGATGCAAAAGCAGATGCGCAACGACGAAAGCGCGGCCAAGAGCATGCTGCGCGAGGCGGACCGCATCAGCGTTTCGGCCAAGTTCCTCACCGACCTCTCAAATGCTTTCATGAAGGCCAAGACGCCGGACGAAAAGTTCGCCGTCGTCAAGACGAACCTGGCCGAACTGAAGAAGCGCCTCCGCATCCTCACGCCGGCACTGCCCGAGGGCAACAAGGCTGTCGCCAAGTCGCTCGGCGCTGCCATTGGTGAACTCGACAAAATGGTCGCGAGCAACGACAAGACGACCGACGGCATCCAGAAAATGTCGAGCAAGCTATCGAGCTTTCGCCAGACTTCGGTCTATCTCGGCGTCGCCGCTGCGCTGAAGATGAAGAACGCCACCCAGAAATTCGCCGAACTCGATGCCCCGCTGGTAAAGGCAGAGGGCATTCTTGCCGACAGCCGTAAGGTCGTGACGTCAGGCTACTCGATCCAGATCGAACTCGCGCGTTTCCTTGAGGATCCCTCGGAAGTCAACCGCAAGCGCCTCTTCGGCGAATTCGAGATCGTGCGCAAGGATATAGTGATGCTCGAAGGATCGGCTGGCGATCAGCCCTTCTTCAAGGAAGTCAGGAGCAAGCTGCTTCCCTCTGTCGATGCCTTGGACAAGGCGTCGGTCGAAATGGTGAAGGCCAGCGAAGAGCGGCACAAGCAGTTCAATGACGCCGCAGCCCAGATCGACGTGATCTGGAAGCAGCTCACCTCCTTCGCCGAGTTGCAGAAGCAGAGTGCCGGCCTGGAGCGCGAGAATGCCAACGGCATCTCGATCGGCGCGACCGTACTTGGCATCGTCATCGCGATCTTCGCCGGCATCGGCCTGGTCATGACTTTCAAGGGCCCGATCGGCCAGATCACCGCAGCGATGCGTCGCCTTGCCGACGGTGCACTCGACACGGCGATCAATGGTGAAGGTCGCGTCGACGAAATCGGCGAAATGGCCCGCGCGCTCGGCGTCTTCAAGCAGAACGCAGTCGCCAAGATCGAGATCGAACAGCAGAGCGAGGCAGAACGCGCTGCCGCCGAGGAAGCGCGTCTTCGCAACGATGCGGAAAAGCTCGACGTCGACCGGCAGATCGACTTCGCCGTCAACACGCTGGCCGCCGGCCTCGGCCGCCTCTCGCGTGGCGACATTTCGCAGACGATCGAGACCCCCTTCTTCGGCAAGCTCGAAACGCTGCGCAACGACTTCAACGGCTCGCTCATGCGCCTGCAGGACACGCTCTCGCAGATCCGCAACAATGCCCAGATGATCCAGCACAACACCAACGAACTCTCGGGCTCCGCCGACGAACTGTCCAAGCGCACCGAGCAGCAGGCAGCATCGCTCGAACAGACGGCCGCGGCCGTCGAAGAGATCACCGTTACGGTGAAGTCCTCGGCCGAACGCGCCCAGGAAGCCAACCAGATCGTCGCCGAGACCAAGAATGCGGCCGACGCCTCCTCCAAGGTGGTTTCGAACGCGATCGACGCGATGGGCCGGATCGAAGACGCTTCGAGCAAGATCGTCCAGATCATCGACGTCATCGACGAGATCGCCTTCCAGACCAACCTGCTCGCACTCAATGCCGGTATCGAAGCGGCTCGCGCGGGCGAAGCCGGCAAGGGCTTCGCGGTCGTGGCGCAGGAAGTTCGTGAGCTCGCCCAGCGCTCGGCAAGTGCCGCCAAGGAGATCAAGGATCTGATCGACAAGTCGACGACCGAGGTCACCTCCGGTTCGCGCCTCGTCCAGCAGACGGGCCAGGTGCTGTCGGATATTTCCAGCAAGATCCTGACGGTGTCGGAGCGGGTGGAGATGATCGCCATGGCAAGCCGCGACCAGTCGACCGGCCTTGCCGAGGTCAACGCATCCGTCAACGGCATGGATCATATGACCCAGAAGAACGCTGCGATGGTCGAGGAAACCACCGCTGCAACCCGCCAGCTCGCCCAGGAAGCCGATACGCTGATGATGTTGGTCGACCAGTTCAAGCTCAACACCAGCATTAGCCAGGCCGAACATCACGAGCGCCGAGTCGCGTAATTCTGTGACTTCACGAAGACCGAAAAGGCACGGAACTCCAATTCCGTGCCTTTTCCATTTCTCTCGTCATTTCTCGCTGATTTTACGCGGCTTTTCCACGAGCGCCATATTCAATTTTAGTTAATCTTAAGCAATCAGCCGGAATAGTCGATTTCAGAATTCTCACGAAATTGGCAGGTCCGATACATGCTTCGTTTCTTCCGCTCCTCGGTTGCCCGGCAATATGTGGCGATCACCGTTACGCTGATCATCCTTTCGGCGGCACTCATCGCCGGCACCATGAACTATAGCCTTCGGCAGTTTGTCATGAACGACGCCTTGAGCGATGCCCGCAGCGCATCGCGCAGCTTCGGCGTGCTGTTCGGCGCCAAGACGGACGAGGCCAAAGTCGTGGTGGACAAGGACGTGTTGAAGTCGGTGACCCTCGATCAGCTTCCGAAACTCGATGGCCATATCATGGTCGATCAGACCGCGCAGGCGATCGCCGGTGTGGCGACGCTGTTCGAAAAGCAGGGCAACGACTATGTCCGCATTTCGACCAACCTGAAGAAGGAAGATGGAAGTCGCTCGGTCGGCACCAAGCTCGCTGCAGATCACCCCGCGCAGAGCGCGCTGGCAAAGGGCGACGCCTATTTCGGCCCTGCCATGCTCTTCGGCAAGAGCTTCATGACCGGCTATTTCCCTATCAAGACAACAGCGGGGCAGAATCTCGGCCTTCTCTTCATCGGCATCCCGATGGAGGTCTATGATGCGCGCAACAGCTATCTCACCTGGCTCGCCATCGCGGTCTCGGCGGGCGCCACAATCGTTTTCGGCGTGCTCGGCTATTTCGCCGTACGCAAGGGCATCGGCCCTCTTGCCGCCCTCTCGAAGGCGATCGAGACGGTCTCGACCGGTAAGACCGATGTCGATGTGCCCTATCAACAGCGTTCAGATGAGCTCGGCCAGATCGCACGAGCACTGGAAGTGTTCCGTTCAAATGTCGAGGCAAAGGCGGCACTCGAGGAAAATGCCCGCGAGAGCGAGAAGCGCGCAGCCGTTGAGCGCAGGCGCCACGACGACGAGAAGTACGCGGCGGAGGCCGAGATCGATCAGGCCGTGGCGCGGCTTGCGGAAGGCCTCGGCCGGCTCGTCCAGGGTGATCTCACCTGCCGCATCGACGACGCCTTCTCCGGCCGACTCGAGACGCTGCGTGTCGATTTCAACACCTCGATCGAGCGCATGGCAGTGACACTGAACGGCATCCGCGCCACGACCGGCACGATCAACCAGGGCGCGCGGATGATGACGGAAGCTGTCGACGAACTGGCCAAGCGCACCGAACAGCAGGCGGCATCGCTCGAAGAGACCGCGGCCGCAATCGAGCAGATCACTGCAACCGTCAAGTCGACCTCCGCACGAGTCGACCAGACCTCAGGCATTGTCGGCCTTGCCAAGAAGAACGCCGACAGCTCCTCGACGGTCGTACAGAATGCCATTTCCGCAATGAGTCGCATCCGCGAAGCCTCCAACAAGATCAGCCAGATCATCGACGTGATCGACGGGATTGCGTTTCAGACCAACCTCCTGGCGCTCAATGCTGGCGTCGAGGCGGCGCGGGCCGGCGAAGCCGGCAAGGGTTTCGCAGTCGTGGCGCAGGAAGTGCGCGAACTGGCCCAGCGCTCCGCCAAGGCCGCCAAGGAGATCGGTGATCTGATCGCCAATTCGGCGCAGGAAGTGTCGACGGGTTCGCAGTTTGTCGAACAGACCGGCAATGCGCTGATCGATATTTCCGGGCAAATCGTCGAGATCGCCGATCACGTCCAGACGATCGCGGGCGCCGCGCGCGAGCAGTCGACCGCGCTCCAGGAAATCAACTCCTCGGTCAATTCGATGGATCAGATGACCCAGCGCAACGCCGCCATGGTCGAAGAGACCCATGCCGCTACCCGCCAATTGGCGGAGGAGGCAGATACGCTCAGGGATCTCGTCGGCCGCTTCCGCCTTTCCGGCCCTGCCGAAGGCACACGTCATCAGGCACGCGCGGCCTGAAAGCCAATAGTATTTGGGTGATATGGAGCGGGCGCATGCGTCCGCTTCATTTTTTTGGCGAACACACTCGAGATTTTGAGTGTTCGACGCCTCCCGGCGCCATGTTTTTAGCGGCTCGTTAAGAGCAAAATGCGAGGCTACGCAGTCAGTTCGCAGGAAGCCGGTCCACTGGGGCATCAGGATCGTCCGGGCGCGTTGGGGGATGCTGCAATGATCGATGGGTTCATGTCACGGGTGAAGATCCAGACGAAGGTTATCGTCCTGCTTCTACCCTTTGTCGTTAGTATTACGGCTGTCGGTTTGACCGGCCTCTATGCATCGGGGCTGCTACAGGGCCGGATCGAGATTTCGAACAGCGTGCTGCAGTCGCTCTCCGGCTTCAAGCAGGTCTTCTCCTCGATGAGCGGCTTCCTGATGAAGCCTTCGACCGAGACCCATGACCAGGCGGCGCGCGACGTCACGACCCAGCTCGATCTTCTCAAGAGCACAACAGAGGGCCTGCGCAGCCAGACCGATGTCAGCCTGCTCGAACAGTCGGCGACCGAGTCTGCCACCATCTCTGGCAATATCGAGACGCTCTGGGCCCTGCAGAAGGATCAGGAAGCAACGCTCGCCAGTGTCGGCACGCTCTCGGAGGAACTGCTGGCCGTACAGGGCCAGGTCGGCAAGCGCGCGTTCAAGCTGGTCTCGGAAGCCAAGAAGAAGGAAAAGGCGGAGAAGACGGGCCTGACCAAGGGCCTTGAACTCGATCGCGCCGCCGTACTGCTTGACGAAATGGTCGTCAACTATGGCAAGGTATTGACGCCGGAAGACAAGTTCAAAGTCTTTGAAAAGTACACGCCGGAACTTGAAAAGGCCGTGAGCAAGGTCCTGACCGCCTTGCCGAAGGCGAAGGTGCCCTATGGCAAGAAGTTCCAGAAGCAGGTCGAGGGGCTGAGCGCCCAAATCAAGGCCAAGGATCTGAGCGAGCCGGCCATGAACAAGGCCAATGGCACGCTCAATGGTTTCCGCAGCCTGGCCGCGATGTTCAAGCAGATCGCAGGCGACCTGATGCGGCAGTCGATTCTCAACCTCGCCGCTGCCGATAAGGAAATTTCCAAGGCTGATACCGTCAACAACAAGTTGCGCGCCATTGTCGGCTCGAACAACGAGATTCGTGTCGTCTTTGCCGAACTCGTCGCGGTGCCGAACGAAGAGCGGGTCAAGAAAGTCCATCAGTCGCTCTACATGTATTCGACCGAGATCAGCCGGCTGTCGGGCGTGGTGAAGGACGATCCGTTCTTTGCCGACCTCCCCTCGATGTCGCAACCGATCCTCGACAAGCTCGCCGAGAGCGCGACCAAGCTGAAGGACATCAGCGCCAGGAAGGATGCCGAATTCGCGGCTGCAGCCACGCAGATCGACGGCACCTGGAACCTGCTTGTGCAATTTGCCGAGACCCAGAAGCAAAGCGCCGGTGCCGAGCGCCAGCAGGCCAATACGATCTCCGTCGGCGCCATGCTGGTCGGCATCCTGATCGCCATGGCTGCGGGCGCCGCTCTGGTCATGACGCTCAAGGGCCCGATCGGCCAGATCACGGCCGCTATGCGCCGGCTGGCCGACGGCAAGCTTGACACGTCGATATCAGGCGAGATGCGCCGCGACGAGATCGGCGACATGGCCCGCGCGCTCTCCGTCTTCAAGGGCAATGCCATCGCCAAGGTCGAGATGGAGGCAGAAGCCGATCGCAATCGCGAGGCCACCGAAGCCGAGCGGCAGCGCAACGAACGGGAACGCATGGACGCTGCCCATCAGCTGGAAACCGCAGTAGAGGCACTCGCAGCCGGCCTCTCGCAGCTTACCCGTGGGGAACTCGATACCGAAATCGCCCAGCCTTTCGCCGGCAATCTCGATCGCCTGCGGCAGGATTTCAATCAGTCCGTTGCCGGGCTCCGTGACACGCTTTCTGGCATCCGCAACGCCTCTGCCGAAATCCAGGACAACTGCCAGCAGATGGCCTCGGCGGCGGACGATCTCGCACGCCGTACGGAACAGCAGGCCGCAGCGCTTGAACAGACCGCAGCAGCTGTCGACGAAATCACTGCGACGGTGCGGAACTCGACAGAGCGCACCGGCAATGCCCAGAAGATCGTGCTCAACGCCAAACAGCGGGCCGACAATTCGGCCGAGGTGGTGCAGAACGCAGTCTCGGCCATGGCAAGAATCAAGGAATCCTCCGACAAGATCGGCCAGATCATCGGCGTGATCGACTCCATCGCGTTCCAGACCAACCTTCTCGCACTCAATGCCGGCGTCGAGGCTGCGCGGGCAGGCGAAGCGGGCAAGGGCTTTGCCGTCGTAGCCCAGGAAGTGCGCGAACTGGCTCAACGCTCCGCAGCGGCGGCCAAGGAAATCGGCAGCCTGATCGCCACATCGGCGGCGGAAGTCCAGACCGGCACCCGTTTCGTCGACGAGACCGGCGATGCGTTGATGGAGATTTCCCGCCACATCGTCTCCCTCTCCGGCGAAGTGGAATTGATCGCCACGGCTGCGCGGGAGCAGGCGACATCGCTCCAAGAAGTCAATGCCTCGGTCAACTCGATGGATCAGATGACCCAACGCAACGCGGCTATGGTAGAAGAGACCAATGCCGCAACACGCCAGCTCGCGGATGAAGCTGATCTGTTGATGGAACTCGTTGGGCGCTTCCGTCTCGGTGACGACGTCACGGCTGGCTCGTTAAGAGCCGCTTGAGGGCGATGACCGGAAGCCTCGATGGAAGGGCACGGCGATTGCCGTGCCCTTTCTATTTCGGCCACCGTGGCTTGTTTCTGCACGGGCTTTCACGCTAGACATCGGCTCCCGAAAACAATCCCAGAGTCCATATGATGGCATGGCAGAGCCCGATTTCCCCCGGCATTTCCTGGTATGAAGATTCGATCGACGATCGGCCCGAATACCCGCCGCTGGATGGATCGGTCACCGCCAGCGTGGCGATCGTCGGTGGTGGTTATACCGGCCTGCAGGCGGCCTACAATCTCGCCAAATCAGGCGTCGACGTCGTGCTGGTCGAAGCCCATCGCTTCGGGGACGGCGCATCAGGCCGCAATGGCGGCCAGTTCGGTACGGGCCAGCGCTGGTGGCCGGAGGAATATGAAGAGGAGTTCGGCCTGCCGCTCTCGAAGTCGCTCTTCGACATGGCGGAGAATGCCAAGCACTATGTGCTGAATTTCGCGGCCGAGCACGACATCGAGATCGACTACGTCCAGGGCCACATGCTCGTCGGGCACAAGCAGCGGTTCGAGAAATATTTCCGCGCCAATCCCGACATTGCCGCCGAGCGCTACAACTACCCTCACCTCCATTTCATGGAGAAGGACGAGACCGCGACTCGGCTCGGTTCGGCGCGCTACCATTTCGGCGTCTATGACAAGAATACCGGCCATATCCATCCGATGAAACTGGTGGTCGGGCTCGCCCGCGCGGCGCGGGCTGCCGGCGCCAGGATCCACGAGAAAACGGCGGCGACGAAAATCATAGCGGAAAACGGCAAGGTCCGGATCGAGACCGAGCGCGGGACGATCGTCGCCGACAAGGCGTTGGTTGCGACCGATGCCTATACAGAGACGCTCGAACCGGTGACATCGACGCATGTCATGCCGATTGGCTCGTTCATCGGCGCAACCCCACCGCTCGACAATTTCCCGCCGATCCTGCCCGGCAAGGAATCGGTTGCCGACAGCCGCTTCGTCGTGCGTTATTTCCGCAAGACCAAGGACAATCGCCTCTTGTTTGGGGGCCGCGAAATCTATTCGTCGGAGAAGCCAAACGAGATTGCCGATCATATCCGGAATCAGGTGTCGGAGATCTATCCGGCGCTTGCAGACATACCCTTCACTCACGCCTGGGGCGGCTATGTCGGCATTACCATGCCGCGCTTCCCCTTTGTACGCCAGGTCGCACCCAATATCACCACGATCGGCGGCTATTCCGGTCACGGCGTGATGCTGGCGAACTATTGCGGCAAGCTCTATGCGGACCTGTTGAGCGGTAAGGAAACCGAGCTCGAATTGTTCCGCGGGTTGAAAGTTCCGGCCTTCCCGGGCGGACGCGCTTTCCGCGCGCCGCTCCTCTTCCTGGCGCTGAACTGGTATGCCTTGATGGACAAAATCTAGCATCGACGTCGAGCCCAGAGTAGTTTTTGTTGCAGTGCACCTTGCGTCGCATGGCATTGGCCCGCTATTTTTCGCGTCGGGCCACTGGCTTTTTTAAATCGATTAGATTAAACCGCCCTCGGGGGGCTAAAGAGAGAGTGTCATGAGCAGCCAGTTCATTCCTGTCGAGCCATTTGACTATGTCGTCTTCGGCGGCACGGGCGACCTCGCCGAGCGGAAACTCCTGCCGGCGCTCTATCACCGTTTTGTCGCAGGACAGTTCACCGAGCCGACCCGGATCATCGGCGCTTCCCGCGCCGAAATGTCTCATGAGCAGTACCGGGCGTTCGCAACCGAGGCCCTCAACACCTTCCTCAAGCCGGGCGAGGCCTCGCCGGAACAGATCGAGAAGTTCTGCGCGCTGCTCTATTACGTCGCCGTCGACGCATCGTCGGACAAGGGGTGGGACAAGCTCCATGAGATCCTCGGCGAAGGGAAAGATCGCGTGCGCGCCTTCTATCTCGCAGTGGGCCCGCAGATTTTCGGACCGATCAGCCAGAAGATTCGCGACCACAAGCTGATCACCAAGAACACCCGCATTGTCGTCGAAAAGCCGATCGGCCGCGACCTCGCCTCGGCACTGTCGCTCAACGACACGATCGGCAACGCCTTCCGTGAAGAGCAGATCTTCCGCATCGACCACTATCTCGGCAAGGAGACGGTGCAGAACCTGATGGCTTTGCGCTTCGCCAATGCGCTCTACGAACCGCTGTGGAACTCGTCGCATATCGACCATGTGCAGATCACCGTCGCCGAGGCCGTCGGCCTTGAAGGGCGCGCGGGTTACTATGACAAGGCTGGCGCGCTGCGCGACATGGTGCAGAACCACATCCTGCAGCTGCTCTGCCTTGTGGCGATGGAAGCCCCCTCCTCGATGCAGGCCGAAGCGGTCCGCGACGAGAAGCTCAAGGTTCTCCGCTCGCTCAAGCCGATCAATGCCTCGAATGTCGAGAAGATGACCGTGCGCGGCCAGTATCGCGCCGGCGCCTCCGACAGCGGCGCGGTGAAGGGCTACCTGGACGAGCTCGAGGGTGGCGTGTCCAACACCGAGACCTATGTCGCCATCAAGGCCGAAATTGCCAACTGGCGCTGGGCCGGCGTGCCCTTTTACATCCGCACCGGCAAGCGGCTCGCCAAGCGCGTCTCCGAGATCGTCATCACCTTCAAGCCGATCCCGCATTCAATCTTCGATTCGACCGCCGGCCGCATCAACCAGAACCAGCTCATCCTGCGCCTGCAGCCCGACGAGGGCGTCAAGCAGTCGCTGATGATCAAGGATCCCGGCCCGGGCGGCATGCGGCTTCGCGAAGTGTCGCTCGACATGATGTTTGCCCAGACCTTCGACGCCCGCAATCCTGATGCCTACGAACGGCTGCTGTTGGATGTCGTGCGCCAGAACGCAACGCTCTTCATGCGCCGCGACGAAGTCGAGGCCGCATGGCGCTGGGTCGACCCGATCCTCAAGGGCTGGGAAGAAGCCCGCCAGCAGGTTCAAGGTTATACCGCCGGCACCTGGGGCCCAAGCCAGTCGATCGCGCTGATTGAGCGCGACGGCCGAACCTGGCACGAATAGACAGACACGAGGCGGACCATGGCACATCGTTTCAATACCTTCGCCAATGGCGCCGAACTCGCCGAAGCGCTTGCCACACAGGTGGCTGCTGCCCTCGCCGAGGCCGTTTCGGCGCGCGGCGAGGCGGCCATTGCCGTCTCCGGCGGCTCGACGCCGAAGGCCTTCTTCAAGGCGCTGTCAGCCAAGGACATCGACTGGAAGAAAATAGTGATCACATTGGTGGACGAACGTTTCGTGCCGCCGGAAAACGATCGCTCCAACCATTCGCTGGTCTCCGCGAACCTGCTGCAGGACAAGGCGGCGGTCGCGAAATTCCTGCCGCTCTATCATGCGGTCGCGGATGCCGAGGATGCGGCCTTCGCGGCTACCAGCGACGCCAAGCGCCTGCCGCGTCCTTTCGATGTCGTGATCCTCGGCATGGGCGGCGACGGCCATACGGCCTCCTTCTTCCCCGGCGGCGACCATCTGGCACAGGCGCTCAATCCAAGGACGCCGCGCAGTGTCCTCACCATGCGCGCTGATGGCGCCGGCGAGCCGCGGCTGACCTTTACCTTCTCTGCGCTTCAGGATGCGCGCCTGCTGGTGCTGCATATCGAGGGCGAGGCGAAGAAGCCTGTCATCGACAAGGCGCTCGCCGAAGGGGCCGAGAGCACGCTGCCGATCGGCCGCGTCATCGCGGCTGCCGGGTCCGATACCGAGATTTTCTGGGCGCCCTGAGCGCGCCTGTTGCGGAGTGCTCCCAACGCTCCGCCATAGAAGCCGAAAGGAATGACCATGGCAGCCGATGCACGGATAGCAGCGATTACCGCACGCATTGTCGAGCGGTCGAAGCCGACACGGGAGGTCTATCTCGGACGTCTCAAGGAGGCGGCGAGCCGTGGCGCACACCGCGCCGTTCTCTCCTGCGGCAATCTCGCCCATGGCTTCGCCGTCTGTTCCCCCGCCGATAAGGACCTGCTCGCGGGCGACCGGGTCCCCAACCTCGGCATCATCACCGCCTATAACGACATGCTCTCGGCGCATCAGCCCTATGAGACCTATCCGGCGTTGATCCGCGAAGCGGCCCGCGAGGCGGGCGGCGTGGCGCAGGTTGCGGGCGGTGTGCCGGCCATGTGCGACGGCGTCACCCAAGGCCAACCGGGCATGGAACTGTCGCTGTTCTCGCGCGACGTGATTGCGATGTCCGCCGGCATCGGCCTGTCGCACAACATGTTCGACGCAGCCGTCTATCTCGGCGTCTGCGACAAGATCGTGCCGGGCCTTGTCATCGCGGCGCTCACCTTCGGCCACCTGCCCGCCGTCTTCATTCCGGCCGGCCCGATGACCTCGGGTCTGCCGAACGATGAGAAGTCGCGCGTGCGCCAGCTTTTCGCAGAGGGCAAGGTCGGCCGCGCCGAGCTGCTCGAGGCGGAATCGAAGTCCTATCACGGCCCCGGAACCTGCACCTTCTACGGCACCGCCAACTCCAACCAGATGCTGATGGAGATCATGGGCTTCCATATGCCCGGCTCCTCCTTCATCAATCCCGGCACGCCGCTGCGTGACGCCCTGACAAGGGAAGCCGCCAAGCGCGCGCTCGCCATCACCGCCATGGGCAACGAATTCACGCCGGCCGGCGAAATGATCGACGAACGCTCGATCGTCAACGGCGTCATCGGCCTGCACGCCACAGGTGGTTCGACGAACCACACGCTGCATCTCGTCGCCATGGCGCGTGCTGCCGGCATCAAGCTGACCTGGCAGGACATTTCGGACCTCTCCGACGTCGTCCCCCTGCTCGCACGCGTCTATCCGAACGGCCTCGCCGACGTGAACCATTTCAATGCGGCAGGCGGCATGGGCTTCCTGATCCGGGAACTGCTCAAGCAGGGCATGCTGCATGACGACGTCCGCACCGTGTTCGGCCAGGGCCTCGCCGCCTACACGGTCGAGGCAAAGCTCGGCGACACCGGCGGCGTCATTCGCATGCCGGTCCCCGAAGTCAGCGGCGACCCCAAGGTGTTGGCCAAGATTGAAGAGCCTTTCCAGAAAACCGGCGGTCTCAAGATGCTGGCCGGCAATATCGGCACGGGTGTCATCAAGATCTCGGCCGTGAAAGCGGAACGTCACATTATCGAGGCACCGGCCAAGGTGTTCCATAGCCAGCTGGCTCTGAACAACGCTTTCAAGAATGGCGAACTGGAGGGTGATTTCGTTGCGGTGGTACGCTTTCAGGGGCCGAAAGCAAATGGCATGCCGGAGCTTCACAAGCTCACGACCATTCTCGGCATCCTGCAGGATCGCGGCCAGCGCGTGGCGCTGCTGACCGACGGCCGGATGTCCGGCGCCTCGGGCAAGGTTCCCGCGGCAATGCATGTCACCCCCGAAGCCTGCGCCGGTGGCCCGATTGCCAAGATCCGCGATGGCGACATGGTGCGGCTGGATGCAGTCAAGGGGACTATAGACGTGATCGACCAGGCCGACTACGAGGCCCGCACGCCGATCAGCATCGATCTCGAAGCGAACGAATACGGCATGGGCCGCGAACTGTTCTCGATCTTCCGCCAGATGGCCGGCCCAGCGGACCAGGGCGCGGGCGTGCTTGGCTGAAATGGAGCTTCGGCGCGCCACCGGCGACGATATCCCTGATATCATGGCGATCGAGCGGCAGCCGGGATATGAAACGTTGGTGGGCCAATGGAGCGCCGAAGAGCATGCGGCGCATCTCAAGGATCCGACCTTTCATTACTTCGTCATCGATGACGGCAGCGGCGAGGCGCTTGCATTCGCCGTGCTGCATGTGCAGCCAGATGGCCTGCTTCTCAACCGGATCATCGTCAGGGCCCCCGGGCACGGCCTGGGCCGAACCTTGCTCAGCGAGATTATCGGGCTCGCACCGTCGCTAAGCTCCTCGCCCCGGCTCTGGCTCCGCGTCGCAGCACACAATCAGCGTGCCATTCACCTCTATACCGATCTTGGATTTCTGCACGAAGCCACACTGGCCGCAGCCGGGAAGTTGCCGAATGGCTTGGCCGTCGACCTCATGGTCATGGGCAGGCCAATCGTTCTGGAGTAGATGCAGACATGAGCCTTCGCCGTGCCACGCTCAACGACATTTCCACGATCATGGAGATCGAGCGGCAGCCCGGCTACGAGCAATTCGTCGGCCGCTCATCCACCGAACTCCACGCGCAGGCACTCGATGACGTTGACTATGCCTATCTCGTCGGCCTGAATGCGGATGGCGCAATCGGCGGCTTCGGCATCCTCCGCGGCCTGTCAGACACGATGGGCAACGTTACCCTCAAACGCTTCGTCGTCGCCGCACCCGGCAAGGGCTTCGGCACTGCCCTGCTACGCGAGATCATCGATTGGGTGTTTACGAATACCGCGGCACATCGCTTCTGGCTCGACCATATCATCACCAATGACCGGGCTCGGCATGTCTATGAACTGTGTGGTTTCAAGCACGAGGGTGTTATGCGCGAGGCGTATGTAATGCCGGTGGATGGCACCCGGGTCGATCTGGCGCTGATGTCGATACTGCGGCCGGAATGGGAAGGACTAAGGAACTAACCCTGCAGATCGGGGATAGAATTCCATAAACGCAAGTATCGTGACGCGGCACCGCGGGCGCCGACATCCCCATTCAGAGGGTGTTCGACGGCCGCAGAGACTGGCAGTAGATATTTCGTCGCCTGCAAATCTTAGAAGCTCGGCGCCTTCTTGCCGGCCTTGCGATAGGCTGCGATCACCGTGTTGGCCATCAGCATGGCGATGGTCATCGGGCCGACGCCGCCGGGGACCGGTGTGATGGCGCCGGCGACAGGTTCGCACGCGGCGTAGTCGCAATCGCCCACAAGCTTGGTCTTGCCTTCGCCCTTCTCCGGTGCGGGGACGCGGTTGATGCCGACGTCGATGACGGTGGCGCCGGGCTTGACCCAATCGGCCTTGACCATTTCCGGGCGGCCGACGGCAGCGACCAGGATGTCGGCTTTGGCGCAGATTCCGGGCAGGTCCCTGGAGCGGGAATGGGCCATGGTGACCGTGGCGTTCTTGGACAACAGCAACTGGCCCATCGGCTTGCCGAACAGGTTCGAGCGGCCGATCACCACGGCGTTGAGGCCGGAGAGATCGTCGCCGCGGATCGTACGGACGAGGATGAGCGAACCGGCAGGGGTGCAGGAGATGAGGCCCGTTTCGCTGTCGCCGGTGGCGAGCTTGCCGGCATTGACAACATGCAGGCCGTCGACATCCTTTTCCGGCAGGATCGACTGGATGACCGGCTCGGAATCGAGATGCTTCGGCAGTGGCAACTGGACGAGGATGCCGTGGATCGAGGGATCCGCATTGAGTTCGGCGACGAGCGTCATCAGCGCTTCCTGCGTCGTGTCTTCAGGCAGCGAATGCTGGACCGACTTGAAGCCGCATTCCTTGGCCATCTTGGACTTCGAGCCGACATAGGCCTGGCTGGCCGGATCGCTTCCGACGAGGACGACGGCGAGACCAGGCTGGATGCCGGCGGAACCCTGAAGCTCGCCCGTGGCGGACTTGATCTGGTCGATAACGGACGCGGCAACATCCTTGCCGTTGATGATGGTAGCCAAGGGGAACTCCTCACCCAATCGAATTAGTTTGGCCGCGATCCTAGTGACGGACCGCGAAAGGCAGCCGTCATATAGCGCCTCCGGACGGCGCACTTTCACTATTGGGAGGAGCGGAAAAGATCAATAGCGGCCGCGGCGGCGCGCGTGAAGGAGGTCGTCGAGCCGATCCTGCATATCGGCTATGCTTTCCCTCAGCTCGACGATTTCATCGTCGTCGCGATAGCGTACCGGTTGGAGCCGACGGCGCGGTGGCATACGCTCCTCGCGGGTCGCGTAATGGCGGATCTCGCCGGCCGATACGGCGAGATCATCGGCGACGGAGCGGAACGCCGAGACGGTCTCGCGCAGGACTGCGGAGAGCGCCTCGATCTCGATAGTCGAAGGCGCCGGGTGGCTGGCGAGGTGCTGAGGCGCCGGTTGGGGCTGGCCTTGGGGCTGAGGCGGGTGCCGGGGCGGAGCTTGCTCGGTGAAGCGCTTGGCGGCTTGCCCGATGAGATAGACGGCCTCGCTGAATTTGAGAAATTCCTGGTCCACGACGGGAGCGTCATTCGAGACAGGCACTGTCGGCGGTGGTTCGATCACGACTCGCGCCGGGCGAGCGGCCTGTTCGGCAAAATCAGCCTGAGCCGTAGGACGCGGCGTGGCGGCCGGCGACGCTTCCCTGCGCTTGAGGATGGCCTCGACCTGGGCCGACAGCGTGAGATCCTGCTTTGGCGTCTGCGCCACGACGTCATTGGCTCGGAGACGTGCCTCGAGGTCCTTGAGCCGGGCCTCGAGCGGATCGACAATTTGCCTCGCCGGCACTGGCGCGACGAACTCCGCCTCGGAGAATTCTTCGGGATAGGCGAGATAGTCGAGAAGCGGGCGGCTGTGCATGGCAAAACGGTTTCATGTTGGAAACTTGGCCAGGAACGCAGCCGTGCAAACAGGGATCGGCGAAAAAAATCACCGACCTTGAGACTATTCGGAGCATGGCTAACAAATGGTTAACAGAGGCCTTACGAGATCAGCTTTCCGGCAGGCTCTGCGGTCCACTGCGCAGTGCGCGGCGCAGGCTCGAAAGCTTCTCGCCCAGCACATAACCCATGATGCGTGCAGCAAAGATCGGGCCGCCGACGAAATAGCGCCGCCAGAGGCGCTTGGGCTCGAGCCTGAAGCGATGCAGCCACTCGACGCGCAGCGTGCGCGCCTTCGGCGATGCGCGAGACACCTCCCCCGCCATGAAATCAAACAGCGCGCCGACGCCGAAAACGAGGCGAGCATGCTCGGGTCGGATATGGCGGTCGATCCACATTTCCTGCTTCGGCGTGCCCATGGCAATGAGCAGAATATCCACCTTGTGACGGGCGATCTCGTCGGCAACTGACGATGACTCGGCTTCGGTGAAGAAGCCGTCATGGATCGCAACGAATTCATGCCAGGGCGCGTGATTGGCGAAGCCCTCGCGAGCGCGGTCCAGCACATCCTGGCGGGCACCAACGAGGCCGATCCTCTTCGGCGTCGTCATATAGGTCAGTAGCGCCGGCACGAAGTCGGTGCCATTGAGATTGGCGGGGAACATCCGGCCGTGCATAGCGAATGACGCGAGGTCGACGCCGACGCCATCGGGCAGAACGAGATGACGGCTCAGGACCTCGCGGTAGGCAGGGTCCTTCAACATCAGGTTGGCATTGTGCGCGTTGAGAAACGAGATCGCCGTCTGGCCGATCGGAACATCGGCAAGCGCGCTGACGAAGGTGAAGGCCTCAGACCAGTTCAAATCGCAAACCTGCAGACCGAAGATCGGTCGCCGCGAGCTGAACACAGCCATGTTGGAAACGACGTTCATTCCAGTCTCCCGTCAACATCCGGGCTCTACGGCCCGTTCGACGTCGGAAGACCAGCAATCGCCGTGCCAGCAAGCCTGGCCGTGCTCTCGATGTGTGGATCCGCGCCCTGTGACAAGTGATATCAAGGGCGCTTGAAATGCCGCTTAAGCCATTCATTCAAAACAGTTTCTGGCCGTTTTTAAGGTATTAACCAAGCTTGAGAATGTGCTTACATATCAGTGCTTTGAGCAACTGAAGAGCCCGAAAGATTTGGTTCGGGGGCGGAAGAAATCCGCCATAGGTCGCGACAGGGATGCGCGATATCCCATTCCGGCACGACGATCTCGTACCGGAATGGGAATATGGCTTAGACTTGCTGTTCGGGATTGCGACGTGCCGGCGGGGATATGACCCGGCACAGGCCGAAACGATAGGGCCGCGTTAACGATTTGGGCGTCAGTGCGACGTGCTTTCGCTGCTCTTGCTGTCTGCCACCGGGATATCCTCCGGGGCTTTCTCGCTCACGAGCTTTTCACCATGCTTGACCGACGCGCCAGGCTTGGAGATCGCGTCCTGGATTTCCTGCTTGGTGAGATAATCAATCTGTTCGACCACCACATCGAGCACGACCTCGGAGCCAAGCTTCTGGTTCAGCGCCTGCTTGACGCGGTCCTTGAAGGCCTTGAGGTCGAAATTTCTGTTATCGCCGACGCGGATGACCTTGTCGCCGACGAGTTCGGTATAGAGTTCGTCCGTCAGCAGCTCCGGAATAGGGAGCATGATCTCTGCGAGCTTGGTCTTGTCGACGATGAACGATGCTTTGGCGAGGAAATAGCCCTCGACGCGGCCCTGGGCGATCACCGGATAGGTGATGACCTCGCCGCGCACCAGCTCCTGGACGGCCTTCTTCGCTGCCTCGTCCGCATTCGGATCGGGCGCCTTCGACATCTGGATAGAGAAATAGACCGAGCCAAGCGTCACGGCCGCAACCCAGATGCCTGTGATGATCAGCTTAAGCATTGCCGCTCCGGTCTCGTCCGCTTAGAACTCGCCGTGGCGGAACTGTTCCTGGGTATAGGTGCCATCGGCCTCGTTTTCCTGCACGGCGCTGCGCAGGATGTCGGCAACGGTCCGCATCGCATAGATATGCGCCTCGAGCTTTCGGGCGTTGACCTGCAGCTTCTTCTTCATGCCCTTCATCTGGGTGGCGAAGCCCTGCGGAAAATCGCCCGGACCGACATCGCGGCACAGCACGGTCAGCTCATAAAGGCAGCGGCTTTTGTGAACGTTCGACGCCTTGATGTCGAACTTCATGTCGGTGCCGATGCGCGCATTCTCGTTGTCGATGATCATTTCCAGCCGGCCAAGCACCGTGCGGAGCCGGATGTCTTTCAGAGGTTCGTCAAATGCCGCCATTGTCATTTTCTTGTCCCCGTAAGGAATTGTGTGTTCAGCCGGTCAGCCGGCGTCAGTGCTTCTTGCTGGAATTGTCGCCCGGCAGGAGCTTGTCCAGCGCCTCGAGTTGCTTCTCATCGATCAACTGGGTCGCCATGTGCAGTCGATCCGCGCGGTTGGCGTCGGATTTTTCCTGCTTGTCCTTCAGCTTCATGCCCTCATTGTCGAACAGCTTGTCGGCAATGCCGATGCCGCCTTCCCTGGCGACCTCTTCAGCGATCTTTTCCGCCATCATGCCCTTCCAGATCTCGCCGGAAGTGCCCTTGCCGTAGACCTCGTCGCTGTCGGGGAGCATTGACTTGATGAAGTTCTGCAGCACCATGGCCTCGAACTTCCTGTAGGTCTCGGGAACGTCCTTCTTCTCAACACCGTCGAGACGATGCTTGAGCTTGTGGGCGTCTGACACCGCGTCCTTCATCAGCGTGGCGTTGAAAGAGGCGTCGGTACTGGCAAGGCGCTTCGCCTCGGCAGTCGCCTGGCCAGCCTTCAGCTGGGCCTGCGCCACTTCCAGTCGGGAAGGATCGGCGTTGTTCAGGACGTCGAGAACGATATCGCTGGGAGGTGAAATTGCCATCTATGAGTCGCCCTAGGGTGCTCTAATACTCGTTGGCCGGCATCCTCAACTCTTTACCTTGACCGTGGCTTACGGACACCAAGTAATTGGGAACAATCAGCTTTCTGACCCGCCGCGAAGCACGAGATGAATGTCCATCAGTTCCTGGATCGCCCGTTCCTGCGCCTCGCCGTCTTCCACATCGCGGGCGTCCTCCGCCCTCTCCGCCAGGCGGTCAGCCTTGGCCTTCTCGCGCAGAATCTTCTGCTCCTGGGCCTGCTGCACGTTCTGGAGATGCTGGTCCTTGGCGGTGAGCCGGCTGATCTGGCTGGAATAGATGCTGGCGAAAAGCTGATGGATCGAATCGACCGAGCCGATAGCGTCAACGACCACCTGGAGGTCGTCGGCGAGATCGGCGCGAGCCCGCGTCGTTGCCGCGAGTTCGTTCTCGGCCATATGCTCGAGATGGCGCTGGACCTTGACCAGGCGCCCGAGCTTCGCGGATTTCGAGAGATCAGCCACCACTCACCTGAAAATTGGCCCGAAGGCATCGGCGTAAAGCGACAACATGGACGCGATGCCGAGGTAGAAGAGAATCATGCCCCCCATGACCATGTAGGGCGCTGAGATGAAGTAGACCGGTACGATCGGCGCGAGCTTGTTGATGAAGCCGATGGCAAGGTTGAAGAGCACGTTGAACAGGATGAACGGGCTCGCCAGTCTCAGCATCACGTAGAATGTCTGGGCGAGCGTATCCGTCATCGAGACGAGCGCCCTTTGCGGATCGAACGCCGATCCCGGTGGCAGCGCCTGGTAGGTGTCGGCGATGGCGATGAACACCTGGTGATGAAAGTCGAGCATGAAGAGGACCACCAGCCCGGCGAAGGTCAGGACGTTTGTGATCTGACCTTCGGCCGTGTCTTCAAGGATATCTGGCGCCGGCGGACTGTTGAGACCGATCATCATCGTGACGACGGTGCCGAGAAACTGGAGGCCGAGCGCGTAAAGGCGCGCGATCATGCCGAGCACCACACCGATCAGGGACTCGAAGATGCAAAGCAAAAGATAGTCAGGCGTCGTGCCTCTGATCTTGGGGTAGATCTGGTCCCACATGATCGGCAGGAGCGCCATCGTTACCGTGAGTGCGACGAGTACGCGGATGACGGTGGGGAGGCGCGCAGTCGAGAAGCCAGGCAGGACAAGGATGCAGCCGCCGATCCGGCAAAACGCCGCAAACAGCGCCAGAACCACGCCCTCCGGATCCTGGATCATGAAATCGTTCCGAGGATCTTGATTTCTATGCCCTTGGCCAGCTCGACATGCGAGAGCACGGGCAGTGTTGCGAAGAGCCGCTCGACGATCATGCGGACATAGGATCGGGTCTCGGGCGATGTGACAAGGACGAAGGGCAGGCCGCGGTCGAGATATTCGCGTACGACCTTGGTCGCCTGCTCCGAGAACTCTTCGAGGTGGCGCGGATCGATATCGAATTCGATGATCTCGCCCTTGGTGTCGCGCTTGATCGCCTGGTGGAATACCATGTCCCACTTGTTGCCGAGCCGGAGCACGCGCAGCGCACCATTGTCCGATAGGTCGCCGCAAATCTGCTGGGCCATTCGAACGCGGACATGCTCGACGATCTGCTCGGTCTTGCGGACATGCGGTGCAAGTTCCGCCACCGCTTCGAGAATGAGATGCAGGTTGCGGATCGAGACGCGCTCGGCCAGAAGGAGCTTGAGCACCGCCTGCAGACCCGAATAGGACATGTGCGTGGTGCAAATCTCGTCCGCCAGCTTCTTGTATTCCGGATCGAGGCGATCGATCAGGATCTTCACGTCCTTATAGGACAGGAGCTGAGGCAGATTGTTGCGGATTACTTCCGAGAGATGGGTCAGCACCACCGAGACGTTGTCGATCGGGTGGAAGCCTTCGCGCTTCAGATCTTCCGTGAAGGTTTCGATGATCGAGACCGCAGGCATGCCGAAAGCGGGTTCGCGAACCTCGTCGCCCGGCGCCGACGGTTTGCGGCCGCCGCCTGTGATGACAAGCACTTCGCCCACCCGCAGCATGTTGGACGCGACGGTCGTGCCGTGGATGCGGATCTGGTAGGCCTTGTCCGGGATCGAGATATCGTCCCCGACGCGGATTTCCGGAACCACGAAGCCGTATTGGGTGGCAAATTTCTTGCGCATCTTGCCGACACGGAAGGCGAGTTCCTGGTGGGCGCCGAGCAGGCGTGTCGAGACCTGCTTGCCGAGGAGCAGCTCGATCTCGGGCGTCTTGAGCGCCTGCTTGACCGAGTCCTTGTCGTCGGGCTTTATCTCGGCTGCCTTGCGTTGATCCTCGACCTGCTGCTCCGCAAAGGCTTCCTCTGCGCGGCGCTTTGGGATCGCCCAGCTTGCAAAAGCCAGTATGCCGCCAAGCGTGGCAAAAGGCAGGAATGGAAGACCGGGCATGACGGCCAGAAAGGTGACCAGACCGGCCGACATGCCGAGCGCACGGGGATAGCCTGCAAGTTGGTCGACGACCGCCTTGTCGGTGGTGCCTGTCTGGCCGCCGCGCGACACCAGCAAGCCTGCCGCGAGAGAGATGATGAGCGCCGGGATCTGCGATACGATACCGTCGCCAACCGACAGGCGAACGAAGACGTCGGCCGCTTCCCCGATTTCCATGCCATGGCGGAAATAGCCGATGATGATGCCGCCAAAAATGTTGATGGCGGTGATGAGAATGCCCGCAACCGCATCGCCACGAACGAATTTCGACGCACCGTCCATGGCACCGAAGAACGAGCTCTCGTCCTCGAGCTCCTTGCGCCGGCGACGCGCTTCCTTCTCGTCGATCATGCCGGCCGACAGGTCGGCGTCGATCGACATCTGCTTGCCCGGAATGGCGTCCAAGGTGAAACGCGCGCCGACTTCCGCGATGCGGGTCGCACCCTTGGTGATGACGATGAAGTTCACCACGATCAGGATCATGAAGACGATGAGACCAATGACGAAATCGCCCGACATGACCAGGTTTGCGAAGCCGGCGATGACCTGGCCGGCCGCATCATGGCCCTCATTGCCATGAGACAGGATCACGCGCGTCGTCGCGATGTTGAGCGACAGGCGCAACATTGTGGCGATGAGGAGAATCGTCGGGAAGGACGAGAAATCGAGCGGTCGCTGAATCCACAGCGAGACCATGAGGATGAGGACCGAGGAGGCGATCGAGATGGCAAGACCGAAGTCGATCAGGAACGCCGGGATCGGCAGGAACAGGACCGAGAGGATGACCATGATGCCGATGGCGAAGCCGATGTCGCGGCCCTTCGGCGCCACCTTCGGGATCGTCAACGACGTCAACGGAGACTGTACATCAGCCATATATCGCGCGCCTCATCATGAGTCGGATTCGTGGTAGGCTCATGGATAGCGGCTGAAACTTGCGCGAAGGGTGCAGGGCCGCAGGCGAAATTTCGCCGCCGTTCGGGGCGACGCTCCGGCATCATGCTCCCTTCAAGACCCCGGAGATGCCTGATGTTCGCTCCGCCAAGACGCCTCGTCATCGCCCTCGCCCTCGTCGCCTATCCGCTCGGCGCCGGTGTTTGCGTGGCTGAGGATGCGGGTGAGGTCAAATGGGATGTGACAACAGACCTCAACGGAGATGGCGTGCTGGACCGCGCATCGATTGTCGAAGCGCCCGATGGCGAGACGAGTGATCTCCATGTCTTCCTGGGTTCCAAGAGCGAGAAAGCCGGAAATGATACGAAGCCCGATATCATCAAGAGGGCTATCATCCGGGGGACGGTTCTTGCGTTCGAAAGCCGGGAGAAGGCGACGCTAACGCTGACGAACTGTACCGGCTGCAGGTCGATGTGGGCACTCGAAGAGACGCTGACCGTCGTCTACCGGGACGGGACGCTTGTGATCGGCGGCTTCACACGGGTTTGGGAATTGTCCACGCGTCTCGCCGATCTCAACGTCGAAGTCACCATGGGCAGTTGTTCCATCGACTTTCTGACTGGCGAGGGTCGAGTCAGCGAGGGCCTGGAGGATGAGACGAAGGTCAGGGAGCGCTTCAGGCCGATTGCGCTCGCCGACTGGTCGGACGAAACCCGCCCGCAAATCTGCAAATACAAAGGCGAGCAATGAGGATGTCAGAAACCGCTCTGGACGCGCGAGAAGATCATCGTCGTAAAGATCGAAATCTGAGATCCGATGAAGGGTGCCGAAATGGCGACGGCAGCAAGAACCGCAAGGATCTTCGGCACGAAGGTCAGCGTGATTTCCTGCACCTGGGTCAGCGCCTGAAGCAACGCCACCGCGACGCCGATGACCATGGCCGAGAGCACGGCCGGCCCCGACGCAGCCAGTACGGTCCAGATGGCCGCCTGGCAGATATCGAGCGCATCGGCCTCATTCATGTGACGTCCTTACGCAGCAGTCTGGCTATTCACCCGAAACGCTGTCGGTCTCGCCGTCATCGGGCGTGTCGGTATCTGGATCTGTATCAGGATCGCTGTCCGTCGTCGATGCTGCATAAACTGTTACGCCGGTCGTTACGAGGACTTCCTTGCCGTTTTCGAGTATGGCGTTCAGGCCATCGGAATTGATTTCGACCGCCTTGACGATGCCCTTGGTCGCGCCGTCGGCGCTGGAAATATGCTTGCCGATCAGGCTGGTGGCCTGCGACATTGAGGTTTCCTGGATCAGGCTCTCGAGATGCTTGTTGGTCTTGATCGCTTGCTCGACAGAGGAGAACGATGCGAGCTGTGACATCTGTTCGCCGGCATCCATCGGATCCGTCGGATCCTGGTTCTTCATCTGGGCAACCAGCAGCTTGAGGAAGCTGTCGTAGTTGAGGGTCGCTTCCTTCGTGTCGGTGCTCGCCGCCGACGTCGTGTTGGACACTGCCGTCGTCTGGACGTTGCTAACTGCGTCTACTGCCACGGTGCGATCTCCCGGCGGATCTGCTCGCGAACGGCGGGCGTGATTTCCTGCGTGCTGAGGATGCGTTCCTCGATCGTATAGAGACCGCGGATCGCCTTAAGTGCATCGAAAGGTCGACCGGAGGTCACCACCGCATCGATGCGCTTGAGTTCGGCAAGAATTTCGTCGTTCTGGAAGGTCGCCAGCAACATGGCGATCGACTTCTTGAACATGACCATCGACTGGCTTGCGCCCTCCGGATTGATCAGCATCATCTGGATGATGAAATAGAGCTGCCTGAGTGGCGTTGTCGCGCCCTCCGGCTGGAGCACATGGTTCTCCAGAAGGAAGGTCACGTCATTGAGGAACTCAATGGCCACCTTGCGATCCACCCGGAGGACAGCGCCGTTGATAAAGATACGCTCGCCGGATTTCAGCGAGATACGCAATGTGCTTTTCATTTCAATCCATCCCTGATGATGGTGATCACGTCGGCGATGCCCTTGAAGTTATCGGATTGGCGCATGCGAATCCGTTCGGCTTCCTTGAGCACCCATATGCCGATCGATATAAGGTCTGCCCTGAGATTGATGGGCAGCTGATTTTCTGGGCTGCGCAGATCGTCGATGAAGGCGATCCAGACGCGGCGCGTAAAGAAAAGTGCTTCGACGGCTTCCCGGGACTCGCGTCCCGATCTAATGGCCGCCTGCAGCATGGAGATGGCCTTGTCCAGGACCTGTCTTTCGCGGCCCTTGGAGTCGGCGACGTCATCCGCCATGATCTCTGCATAGGAAAACTGGTACATTCAGCCCCTCACTCCGTCATACTTCAAAGCGTAAACCCTTTGCCTGAACCCAGGCTTACGCGTTCTATTCTTCGTCCGCCGGATGGCGGATTCATTGTCGTCAGACATAATTGACGAGGCTGAGTTGAGATATCCTCGCCGTCAGATTGTATGAAATTTCCATCTGGTTGGTCAGCGCAGTTATCTTGGTCGACGCAGCATAGACGTCGACACCCTCAAGATCGTCGAGGTTGAGCTTGACGATATCGACCTGCGCCTGCAGCACTTCGTTGGCCATAGAGACGCGGTTTTCCGAGAGGCCAAGCAAGCCTCGCTGGCTGTCAACGCCGTAAATCGCCTTGCCCATGAAGTCGATTGCCTTGTTCGATACGACCGCGCGGGTGTCGCTGCTAATCGGAAGATTGAGCAATTCTATACCGATGACGGTGGCGTAGGCGAGCTGCTTGAAGCCGTCCTGATTGATACTCACCGAGCTCTGCACGACTTCCGTCCGTGAGATGCGGCTGGTCATCGGCGTATCCGACGCCGTCGACCACGTGGTCCCCCATTCCGGCCCGCCCGTGAACATCGGCTCAACGGCGATGTCAAAGAAGCTCTGCATCTGCGCAGGCGTGATGAATTCGGTCTGCGGGTCGTCCTTATTGAATCCGAAAAAGCTGGTGAAAGCCGTGTCGAAAGCCGTCCGTGCGCCGGTTTCGTCCGTCATGTAGTCGCCCATCGGCTTTACATCGGTGTTGATGCCGGCGAAGATATATTCGCCGTTGACCGATGTATTGGCCGCGTCGACCATCTGGTCGATCACGTTGGTCAGCGTCTGCACAGCGGTTCCGAGTTGGGTGCTGTCGGTCGAGCCAGCCAGCGCAACATATGTATTTAGCGCCGTCTGGCCAGCATCCGAGATCGTCTCCAGCGCCATCTGCGATGATGACAGGCGCTGCGTGACGACCGAGTTGGTCGCCATCAGATTGTCCATCATATCGCGCTCGCGGCGCAGATCGAGTGCGCGGGTGGTCGTGCCGCCCAGCGTTTCGCCGATATTATAGAGCTGCCCCGTCACCACTTCCTTCTGAGCTTGGACCAGCTCATTCTGGACGGAGTTGATCGTCGAGCGCATGGCTGACTGGACGGCGAGGTTGGATATGAACGAGGTTTTCATGGCCTATCATCCGACAGATGCGAGTAGGGCCTGGATCATCTCATCGACGGTCGCGACCAGTTTGCTTGAGGCTTTGTAGCTCTGCTCGAGATCGAGCATCAGCGACATTTCCTCATCGAGGCTGACGCCGGTGGTGTTGGAAAGCGCTTCGCTCACACGCGTGAGCTGCGCATCCTTGTTTTCCATGGCAGCGGCACTTTCGGAGATCAGCTGTTCCAGCCAGCCCACCGAACCCGTCGCATATTCGCCGATGCTGGTCCTGGCATCGATCATGGCATCGGGGTCGAAATCCCGTTCCGCCTCGAAGCCGGCGACATAGCCGTCGAGCAGATCGGAATAGCCCGCCTCATCATTCGTGTTGCCGAGGTAGTCACCCGTCACGAGCCCAAGTCCGTCGACATCATAACCGCCGTCCCGGAGCAGCGTCGGATCGCCGGCCAGCGACTTGACGAGCGTATCATTGACCTTGAGCACGGCAGAAAGGCCCGGAGTGAGCGTCCCCGTCACCGGAATGAGATCGCCGGCGGCGTAGCCGGTCCAGGTGAAGAGACCGGGAATCGGGTTGGCACCGCCGCCGGTCTGGTCTTCCTGCTGGAAGAGCTCGACCATGCCGCGTGCGGTTTCGTCGAGCTGGTTCTGATAGGTCGGGATGATGTCGTCGCGCATCTGCAGGAGCGCCTGCAGCTTGCCTTGGGCGGTGGAATTTCCAGTCTCGCCGGCGCTGACTTCCTGGCCGTCGATTACGACAGGATTGCCGACGGTCGTCGCATCATATGCCGGTTGCGGCAGGAACGATATTTCGCGCGCACCGGAGTCGAACAGCATGGTGCCGTCGGTGGTGTAAAGCGCCATATCGTTGTTGTCGCGGACGAACGAGCGGACCCCAACGATCTCCGAGATCTGCTTCAGATAGCGCTCGCGCATGTCGAGCTCGTTGTTCACATCCTTGCCGAGAGCCGTGCCGGACTTGATGGCACCGTTCACGTCGGTGAACTGCTTAAGCAACCCGTTCAGCTTCTCGATGAGATCCGAAATCTCTCGATCGATCGTGCCGCGCATTGACTGAATTTCGGTGGAGATCCCGTTCAGCGAATTCGCCACATCCCTTGCGCTCGACACGACCGTCGCTGCTAGCGTCGATTCGTTGGGCTTGGTGGCATAGGCTTGCAGATTGTCGCGCAATGTCTTGAGATAGGTGGACGGCGCGGTCTCGTAGTCGTTGCCGCCGAGCAGCGACTTGATGCCTTGAAGCTTCTGCTGCAGCACTTCCTGCGCTGCAGCATCCGCCGTCGAATGCATGACCTGCTTGACCAGGCCGTTGTCATATGTCCGCTCGATGACGAGCTTCTGCGCACCATTGGAGTCGACCGTCAGGGTTCCTACCCGGCGCGCATAGTCCGGGTTGGACGCGTTTTCGATGTTCTTCGAAAGCGCCGAGGCTTGCAGCCCCGTGTTGGAGAAGATCGACTGTGCAGTGCTGATCGCCGAGGACAATGACATGACGCTGGCCTATCTTTCAAACTTATCGCTTCAGGTTGACGAGAACGTCCATCAAGTCTGAACCGGTCTGGAACACCTTGGAGTTGGCCGTATAGGTTCGCTGCGACTCGATCATACGGGTCAGCTCTTCGGCGATGTCGACGGTAGAGTTTTCGAGAGCGCCGGAGACGATCGAACCCATGCCATTCGCGCCGGGGAAGCCCAAGATGACGATGCCGGAGTCATTGCTCTGGGCGTAGACATTGCCCGAAATCACCCGAAGCTCATCGGGGCTCTGCACCTGCGCCATAGCCAGTCGATACATCGGAAGAAGATCGCCATTCTTGTATTGGGCGTAGACGATGCCGTCTTCAGCGACCTGGATCTTCTCGACTTCGCTCGGCGCGTTGCCGTCGACTTCGGCACTGATTGTGAAATCATAGTTGAGCTGTGTCAGGCCGGTGAAATCCAAAGTCATCGCGAGCATGTTTGGCGGCGTGTCGGTAGGACCGGTGGCAGCCAGCGCCACTTCGGCTGCCGTCAGCGAGGCGGCGTCCAACTTACCGTTCGTCGGATCAAAGGTCAGGGCGATACCGCCGGCCACGACCGTGCCGGTTTCCTGGTCGGCGACATCCATCTGCCATGTATTGTCGGCTGTCTTCGAGAAGTAGACGTCGAAGATCACTTCGTTGCCGAGGGTGTCGAATGCCTTGATAGAGGTCTTATGTGTGAAGTCGTCGCCAACAGCCGCCCACGGAGCAGCGAGATCGTCCGCGCTGGCATCGAGGTTGGCGATAAAGGTGCCCAGCGTGGAACCCGTCGCGACGAGGCCATCCGAGGCAATCTTGACGGGCTCTAGGCCAGCATAGCCGTTCACCACCGGCGTCGGGTCGTCTTCGGTGTAGGGGTACCCCAGCAGCTTGTAGCCGCCGGCATTGACCAGTTCACCACTGCCATTCGGCACAAAGGAACCGGCGCGCGTCATGTAGGGAACACCGCTCGGGTCCTCGACGACGAAGAAGCCGTTGCCGTTGATGGCAAGGTCTGTGGTCGAAGACGTGTATTGCAGAGCGCCCTGATTGCTGATGCCGTATCGAACGTCGGTCTGCACCGCACCCGAGTTGTAGTTGCCGGACACCGAAGGCAGCAGCAGCGAAGAAAATTCGGTCGACGCTGCCTTGTAGCCGGTGGTGCTGGCGTTTGCGATATTGTCAGCAACCGTGCTCAGGCGGCTGGCTTGTGCATTCATACCGGACGAACCGGTTCTCATCATTCCATAAAGGCTCATATCGGATCCTCGTGTCCGTCGTTCATTGGGAGAGTAGGGAGCGCGGCTTGCGTGAACCTTATAGGTCGCCCGACCGATGCGCTTATCCTGGGTTTTCACGCAGAGACAAAATATATGACTGAAACTAAATGATAATTTCGGCGGTCGACGCCACTGCCCAGCCAGGCACGCAACCGGCCACCGGGCAAAAGAAATGGCGGGCACCGCATCACGCGAAACCCGCCATTCATGTCAACTTACTGGGATCGGATTGCCGATCGACCGTTTACTGCCAATCGATGCAGTATCCGAGGAAGCGCTTGGAATCGATCGGGTCGAAGCCGAGGCGCTTACGGAGCTTCTTGCGAAGCTTGGAGATGTGGCTTTCCACCACATTCTCTTCAACATCCTCATCGAAGATGCCGTAGATCGCATTGAAGATCTGGGTCTTCGAAACGCGGCGGCCACGATTGGCCACCAAATATTCGAGGATTCGACGCTCGCGCCGCGGCAGCGGGAACACTTCCCCTGCGATCTCGGGATCCCGACCATCCGAGAAAACCCTGACTTGGCCGATATCGGTGTAGTTGTTTTGGACTTTCTGCCGGCGCCGAATTGCCGCCGCACGTGCCAGAATCTCTCTGGGATGAACCGGCTTTCTCACCACGTCATCCACGCCGCAATCGAAGAATGCCAGCGTCGTTTCTAGAGAGGGAGAATCCGACACCGCGATAACCGGTGCCTGGCTCCGATCCCTGATCGCCCTCGGCAGGTCGAGCGAGAGCTCGGACTGTCCGATCAGGAACGCTTCCACGGCATCAATATCCGTGTCAGCTGCCGTCAAGACCCACTCCCCGAATTCCCCTGGATCAAATCCCGTGGAAGGCACGCCTTCACGGAAAAATAGGGAAGTGTAGCCATCTTTTACAAGTGTACGCTCATCAACCACTACGATCATCGTCCGCCTCCGAATCATCGTGTGAATTTCCAATGACCAATGAGTACGAATCCTGCGAATCGCCGTAAATATCGAAGAAGTCAGTCATACAAATTAACAGTAGATTAACCACTGAATGCCGATTTGCGCTATATATTGTGTCAATTCCTAGAGGCAGACACTAAATTCCGTTTTGCACATTAACGTATGGTTAATTCCCTGCAAAAAACGACTCATGGCTTGACTCGCCACATTGCCGCCCAATTTGCGCGCAGTCCGATTCAACCAAGGCGATTGTCTACTGTGGGTTGTCGCAGAACTCGGACGCCGTGGCGGTCCATTTTCCGTACCCCGTCGCGACGAGGTTCGAAATCACCCGGCACACGTACCGCTTTTGTGCCGGATCGTTGTTCGGGCCCGCGTGATAGCGAGCCACCGCCATGGTCCATGTGACATGCTTCGCATGCAGCCGCGAGAGAAATTTTGCGGCATATTCGACATTGCGGCGGGGGTTCAGCATGTCCTCCGGCGCCGCAAATTGGTCGCCGTGATAATGGTGATTGATCTGCATGCAGCCGAGATCGATGAGCTTGGCGCCCTGGCTACGGGCGTCCTCGAACGCCTGTAACGCGTCGTCGCGGGAGTCGGCGAAAATCGCCTTGCCCTCGACATTGAGCGCCCAGGGCTGGAGCGAGCCGCGCTTGCCCGTCTCCGTCAACCCCACCGAATAGAGAATACCTTCCGGGACGCCATATTTTGTGGCCGCAGCGGCGATCTCGCGCTCACAGATGCCACCCTGCGACGCCGTTGCGTCAGAGATAGAGATTGCCGGCCCGGCCAGGATCAGAGCTGCCGTCGCCAGCAGTGCCATCGGCGCTCGTGCCAGACGGCGTCCAGCGCGGCTGCTCGCGCTGGCCGTCGTTGCGACCGGACTGGTTGCTCTGTCCGTCACGCTGCTGGGCCTCTGCATCACGCTGGGCCTGCCCCTGCCGCGCCATGTCTCGATCTGCACCCGTATTGGTCCTGTCAGCCGCATTCAGTTGCACCGTTACCTTGTCGATGGAGAAGCCCTGATCCTGCAGCCCCCTGACGATATCGTCATGATCTGCGGAGAGCTGCTGATAGGCCTCGATCGAGTCCACACGCAGTTCGACCGTGAGTTCCTCGCCCTTGAGCTTCAGCGTAGCCACCATGTTGCCCAGATTTTCCGGGTTCATCTGGAGCTTGAGGGTGTTGACCTCGCTCACAGTGTTGCCGAGCGTGCTGAGGTCAGAACTCTGGGCAGCATGCAGGGCTTCCGTCCAAGTGGGATCTGCCTTGATTGCCGTTGTGAGCGCCGTTGCATTCGGCTCGGGTGTGAAGCCGAGATAGCGGCGTGCTTCGAGCACTGTCGCAGTATCGACCTTCGCTGTGGTCGCGGGCTTGGCCGCTTCACGTTGCGTGTCACCGGGGACCGTGGACACATCGATATCGACCGAGCGACCGCGGCCATTGGCACTGACGAGTCTTACGACGTCGTTGTGGGATGACTTGTCATCTGCCGCGGGGCTGTCCTTGGCGAGCTTGGCATCGGCTCCTGCTGCGATGTGATCCACGCGCGACGTATCACTGTTCGTGGTCAGCTTGTCCCCGTGGGAATCCTGCTCATCATCATCATCGGTCTTTTCCACTTTATCATCATCGGACGATTTCTTGCCGTGCTTGGCGTCCGTTTCCTTGGTGAGACCTAGAAGGAGGCCAAGTTCGTCGGACGGCGTCAAAGGTTGGCCGGCGTCAGCGTCAGCATCGCCTGAGACCTGCTGGATCTTGTTCGCCAACTTCTCTGCCTGTTGTTCGGCATCCTTGAGCTTCTCGACCAGTTTGGCCAACCGGGCCTCAGCCTGCTCGCCGGCCTGATCGACGCTGTGCGCCACCCTGGCAATGTCCTCGACCGTGATCTTCAGTTGCGCATGCTCATTGGCCTGGGCTTGGTTGAGAACCTGGACTTGAGTTTGGGCTTGAGTTAGCGTTTGGGATTGAGTTAGAGCCTGGGCTTGCGTCAGAGCCTGCACTTGCGTTGGGTTTTGGACTTGCGTCTGCGCCGACGTCCCGAAGCCGCGAAGCGCCGCAGAAAGTTCGAAAGTCGTCTTGGATCGGTTGTCGGTCGAGCGTCGTGATTCTGCTTCTGACTGCGGCCGAAGATCGATCTCCCCGTCCTTGCCCTTGCCACGGTGTGACTCCTGCTGGCCAGCCTTCGAGACGATGTCCTCGAAGCTGTTTGCCTGGTCGTCCTTTTCCGCCGAAGCCTGCTTGCGGTCACGATTTGCCGAATTGGCCGATTGTGCCGGTTGCGGCACGGCGGTTGGAAGTTGGTCGATCATCGTCAATTGCTTTCTGTTGAAAGAAGCGCGTCGATATCTTTGAGTTTTGATTTGCCCGCGCTCACGAAGTCCTCAATCCGATTAATCCGGGAATCGAGGGCCTGCATCCGTGTTTCCACCGGCAGGTCTTCGGCATTGGGAAGAGGATCGGGCAGCACCGGCGTTTCCGTGGCTGCCTCCGTGACCGCTTTCGCGACGCGTTCGGACATCATGTCCCGATATTCTTTGTCGACCATAGCCTGCCTTACTTGCTTCAGACTGGTCTCGCTGGGCGGCCGCAATACTTCCTCGCCAATCACCGTTGCCGCATCGCGCAGGAAACGATCCTTGGGCGAAAGCGCCTTGTCGGGAATCTCGGCAAGCTCCCGCAGAACCTTCTCGATCCCATCCGTGGGTACGTTGACGAGACCGGAGTAAAGCTCGGCCAGGGCCAGTTGGCCGCTGTCTTCACTGGTTGACAATCGTCGTGCCTCGCGGGAAGCGAACTCCGCCAGTTCCTTGTCGCCACCGATGGCGGCGCGTCGGCCAAGACGCAGGTAGATCTCGCGCTGACGCTTGCGTTCGACGAGCGATAGCACCGCCTTGATCTCCGGGGGCGGCAACGCCTCCTTGTGATCCATCGCCAACGACACGAAGATGTCGGCGAACTGCGAGGCATAGGGAGAGTTCATGAAGCGGCGCGCATAGCGCCGGGCGTAGGGCAGAGCGCGCTTGGCGTCGCCCTTCTGCGATGTGATGGCGAGCGCACGGCGAAGCGCCGCTTCCTCCACGATCGTGCCTGGCGCTTCGATGCGGGCCCAGTCAAAGAACTTCAGCGCCACGTCGGTCTGATCCTCCATCAGCGCGTTGGCGCCGATGAGTTCGAGATAGGGACCGATGCGCGTGTTGCGGTATTCGGGCACCACGTCCTTCAACTGCTTCGTGGCCGTGGATCCGCGGCCCGCGAGGTAGCGCCGCAGTATGCTGGTAACGCGATTGTCGAAATTGCCCTCGACGTCACGTTCGGCGAGGATATCGAGCGTTTCGGGGTTGCCGCCGCTCATGGCGAAAATCAGCGCCGCGTCGACATTGCGCGGATCGTCGAACACGGCCATGTCGATCGTGCGCAGCCGCCGGTCGATTTCATTGAGCAGATAGCGCTGCACCTCGAGGGACTCGATGTCCCCGCCGATGACCTTGTCCTGGATCGTCTGAAGCGACCGCACGAGCAGATAGGGTGGCGCCGAGGTCGAAGAGTCCTCCGCGCGAGGCGCGACCGGCAAAGCGAGCGCGACACACAAGGTGACGACAGTGATCAGACGGGGCGAGCGAGTAACCATCGGTTACCCCGCATCCGCCTGGAGCAGGATCTCGATCCGCCGGTTGCCCGGGTTGAGCGGATCCTTCTCGAACTTCAGCCGATGGTCAGCGAAGCCGGAGATCTGCGACACGCGCCCCTCCTCGATACCGCTCCGCATCAGCATGAAATAGGCGCTCTGGGCACGCGCGGTGGAAAGCCGCCAGTTGTCAAAGGTCTTGGACTTGTACGGGCGGCCGTCGGTATGACCGCGGATGGCGATCTTCCCCTTGCGTGCCTTGAGCAGCTTGGCGATGGTTTCCATCGCGGCAACGGTTTCCTTGGTCGGAATGGCCGACGCCGAGCGGAACATCGGCGTCTTCACCTGGTCGGTGATGCTGATCAACATGCCGCCTTCTGCGGGCTGAACGATCAGGCCCTCCGCCAGATAGCCCGCGCGGTTGCCGAGCGCCTTGCGTAGCGCATCCTGCAATTCGGCGGCCTGCTTGGCCTCATTCGCCACCTTGAGCTCGCCGTCGTCGAGCTTGCCGTTTTTGTCCTTGTCGAACTTGGCGAGCAGCGCCTTCTCGTTCTTGCCGAGCTCTTGCTGATCCGACTTGCCGTCCTTGTCGTGATCGGTCTTGCCGAGCTTGGACTTATCGGTCTTGCCATCTTCCTTCTTGTCGGATGGCTTGTCCTGGTCTGCCTTGGCCTGCTTTTCCTTGTCGCCGATGTCGGACTTGTCGGTCAGCCCCTCGCCTGCCTTCAGGTCGCCCTTCGGCTGCTCGCCGCTCTTCTTGTCGCCCTCGTCCTCGGTTCCCTTGAACATGGAGTCCGGATTGTCGGCGTTGATGATCTCGCCATCGCCCGGCAGGCCGGCGGTCTCGGCCGGCACATCGCTCGCATTGGCGGGCGAGGTCTTGGAGATTTCGATCTGTTGCGTCCAGAAATCCGGGTCGAATATGTCCTTGAAGGCCTCGCCGCCGTCGGCACCTGTTCCGGGGCCGGCGTCATTGGCACCACCATCGCCGCGCAAGCTGATATTGGCCTTGTCCTCGGTCTCCTGCGCGATCTCGGCGATCACAGCGTAGGGGTTTTCGAAGTAGTCCGCCTCTGATGACTTGACCTGCTCCAGCTCGGCATCGGACTCGGTTTCCTTGCCGGGATTGCTGTCCTTCTCGGCCGACTTGCCGTCCTTGGTATCCTTGGTTTGCTCCTGGGACTCGCTCTTGTCCTTGGCGCGCTTGGGCGTCTGGATGCCCTCGTCGGGCGGAACTTCGCTCGTCAGCTTGATCGGATTGAAGTAGCTAGCGACGGCGGCCTTCGTCTCTTCATTGGCAGCATTGACGAGCCACATGATGAGGAAGAAGGCCATCATGGCGGTCATGAAGTCGGCATAAGCAATCTTCCACGCACCACCGTGATGACCATCGTGATCGCCCCTGTGGCGCTTGACGATGATGATCTCGTTTTTGCCGTGGTGGTGGCTTTCCGCTTCGCTCATTCCATCACCTCGGCAAGCGACTGCGCCCAGACCGACAGACGCGTCGTAAGCACGCTTTCATTGATTTCGACGAGAATATCGATCGTCTCAGCTTCAACATGCCGGCAGGCAATGCCGCGCTCATCGAATTTGGGCTTGAGCATCTCATAAAGCCGCATCGGACCACGAACGAGCACGTCGGCAGCCTTCTCTTCCGTCATCGCTTTGCGGACTGCATCGGCGAGCGCAGTGACAGAACGGCGCGCGACATCAGCATCGATGATGGGCAGAAGCGCCTGCAGCGTCTGGTCGGCAACGGACTGCGAAATGGCCACCGTCATGTCGAAGAAGCGAGCATGGATCACGCGCATCACTTCGGAATCGTGGCGCTCTTCCTGGGCCACGACCTCATGCTGATGGTCCTCGGCGATCGTTACCAACTGGCCGGCGAAGTGCTCTTCCAGTTCGGCGCGCGCCTTGGCATAGCCCTCGTCAAAGGCCTCCTTGCGCTCGGCTTCCAGATCGATCTGAGGTTCCGGTTCGGAGAGAAAGTTCATATCGCCGAGGTCGCCGAGCGGAGAGGAATCTGCCAGGCTCGAAAGCATGGTCGTCCCGACCAGTGCGGTGGTTTCAGGGACGCTGAAGTCCTTGAGATACTTCGTCAGCATGGCATTCATCGCCGCCGCCATCTTCTTGTGGTGCCCCGCCGCATGATCACGGCATTTCTGTCCGAGACGCTAGAAGTTCAATCTTGTGCGAAGATGAAATGCATTGGGCCGCGCCAGGGCAATAACGCGGCCCAATCTTCCCGATCCACGCCGATGACCGTTGGCGCGGCGGAATCCTGGGGATCCGTGCACGCCGTAGCGGCCACCCTCCCCCTCCGGCGGCACCGTATGAGAACGACGCGCCATTACCCCTTTTTGTGCGGGGCCGATCTGGCCCCGGCTACCCTTACTTGAAGAGCTGCAGAATATTTTCGGCGTTGGAATTGGCGATGGAAAGCGCCTGGATGCCGAGCTGCTGCTGTGTCTGCAAGGCCTTGAGCCTCGTCGATTCTTCATTCATGTCGGCGTCGACCAGTCGGCCGATACCCTTGTCGATCACATCTCGCAGTGTGGCGACGAAGTCGTCCTGCATGTCGATGCGCATGTTGATCGAACCGAGCGTTGCTGCCGAGTTGGTCAGCGTCTGAAGCATGGCGTCGACGGCGGAAATCATGCCGGAGACTTCATTGTCGGTCGTCGTCATCGAGAGGGTGATCTCGGTACCGCTGGCCGCAGTGGCGGAGCCGGAGTCGAGGAGGAAGTAGGTCGCCGAGGTAGAACCGGTACCAGTGGGAACGGAGACAGCCGTATCGCGGGTGAGAATACCCTGAGCTGCATCATTGATGTCGATCAGCGTCGAGGTGGATGTGTCGAATTCCAGCGTTTCGACGGCGACCGTGCCATCGGACGCGCGGTTGAAGGAGCCGACCATTTCCACGATCGTGGGCGGATAAGCGGTATCGTTGAAGAGCCAGTTCTCGCCGGAGAAGGAGGCCGATTCCGCAATGGATCCGAGCTGATTCTTGAGCTCTTTCAGTTCCTCGTTGATCTTGTTCTTGTCGACACCGGGTTCGCGGGCGGCGACCAGCTTGGCTTTCACTTCGGTGATGACGTCGATGGCCGTCTCAAGCCCGGTATAGGCCGTGTCGGTCTTCGCGGCGCCTAGGCCGAGAGCGTCCTGGACGGTCGAAAGCGCCTTGTTGTCCGAACGCATGGTCGTTGCGATCGACCAATAGGCGGCGTTGTCGGATGCAGTCTCGACGCGGTAGCCGGAGGAGATGCGCTGCTGCGTCGTCTCCATCTTGCCATTGATGTCGCGCAATGTCTGGAGAGCAGCCATTGCGGCTGCATTGGTCATCATGCTGGTCATACTAAACCTGCCCCATCGGGAGTTTCCTGGCCATTCCGGAGTCGGGGCACCGGCAACGGCAGCTTCGCTTCATGCTATCTCCACCACACTTGCCCTGGGCGGAAGATCTGCCGTTCGTTAACTTGGTGTAAACAACTATGGTTAATCAGAGGTTAACAATGGGACGCGGGAGAAGACTTTATTAAGCTGTATAAACAAGATCTAAACCGGCAGCGCCCGCAGTTGCACGCCTGGCCTTCATCCTGGAGACCAGATTTCCGGCAGACATAGCTGTTTGCAGGGTCAGTCTGCGCGCTGAAGCTTGCGGCTGGCTGACGTGAGATCCGCCAGGCTATCGCACGGCGTGCAACCATACGCATTCAAACGCGAAGAACGCCGGCTGCGAAAGCAGCCGGCGTTCTTTTGTCAGTCGTTCGCTCTTGTGGATTAACGGAAGAGCTGGAGGACGTTTTCAGAATTGGAGTTGGCGATCGAGAGCGCCTGGATGCCAAGCTGCTGCTGCGTCTGCAGCGCCTTGAGCTTGGTGGACTCTTCATTCATGTCGGCGTCGACGAGGCGGCCAACACCCTTGTCGATCACGTCCATTAGATCGGCCACAAAGGATTCCTGCAGTTCGATGCGCATGTTCGTCGAACCAACGACGGCGGCGGCGTCGGTCATCGAGCTCAGCATCACTTCAATGGCCGAGATCATGCCATCGACATCGGTATTGGTCGTTGCAGCAGACAGCGCAATTTCCGTGCCCGACGCTGCGGTCGTGGAGGTTGCGTTGACCAGGAAGTAGGTCGCAGACGTCGTACCGGTACCGACCGGAACGGTGACGGTGATGTCGCCGGTCAGAAGGCCCTGGGCCGCATCGTTGGTGTCAACCAGCGTTGAGGTCGAGGTGTCGAAGGTCAGGATGCCGACCGACACCGTGTTGTCGGAAGCGCGGTTGAACGAGCCGACCATTTCCACGGAGCCGTTGGCTGTGGAGTCGTCGTTATAGAGCCAGTTCTGGCCGGAGAACGAAGCAGATTCCGCGATGGAGATCAGCTGGTTCTTGAGTTCGGTCAGTTCCGAATTGATCTTGAGCTTGTCGACACCCGGTTCGCGGGCGGCAACCAGCTTGGCCTTGATTTCGGTGACGACGTCGATGGCTGAATTCAGACCGGTATAAGCAGTGTCGGTCTTTGCAGCACCGAAAGCCAGTGCGTCCTGAACGGTCGAGAGCGCCTTGTTGTCCGAACGCATGGTGGTTGCGATCGACCAATAGGCAGCGTTGTCAGAGGCCGTTTCGACGCGGTAGCCCGAAGAAACGTGGCTCTGTGTTTCCTCCATGTTCGAATTGATCGAGCGGAGTGTGTCGAGAGCCGCCATTGCGGCTGTGTTGGTGATGATACTCGTCATGTTCGTACTGCCCCTTGTGTAACGGGTAAATTTGGAAGGGACATTCCGGGATATTCGAACCGGTAACGACGGACAGCTTCATGCCAGCTAACTCAGGTAAATCTGTTAGCCCGACGTTTCTATGAGCACTAATAAACACTCTTATGGTTAAAGAAACCTGAAGAGATATTCCTCGTTAACCATCTTTCTTATCGAAAAATTCCGAATTGCGATTGCCCGGGCGCACAACGAAAGAGGCCGCCCGGAAATCCGGGCGGCCTCTGAAGCCGGTATGCCTCTTCGCTTAGCGGAAGAGCTGGATGATGTTTTCGGCGTTGGAGTTGGCGATCGAGAGCGCCTGGATGCCGAGCTGCTGCTGCGTCTGCAGAGCCTTGAGCTTGGTAGACTCTTCATTCATGTCAGCGTCGACGAGGCGGCCAACGCCCTTGTCGATCACGTCCATGAGGTCGGCTACGAAGGCGTCCTGAAGCTCGATGCGGGCGTTAGCGGCACCGAGGGTAGCGGCAGAGTCGGTCATCGAGCTGAGCATGGACTCGACAGCCGAGATCATGCCGTCGACGTCGGCGTTGGTCGTCGCAGCCGACAGCGCGATTTCCGTGCCGGAAGCAGCCGTGGTGGAGGTTGCGTTGACTAGGAAGTAGGTCGCAGACGTCGTACCGGTACCGACCGGAACGGTGACGGTGATGTCGCCGGTCAGAAGGCCCTGGGCCGCATCGTTGGTGTCAACCAGCGTCGAGGTCGAGGTGTCGAAAGTCAGGATGCCGACCGACACGGTGTTGTCGGAAGCGCGGTTGAACGAGCCAACCATTTCGACAGTGCCGTTGGCTGTGGAGTCATCGTTGTAAAGCCAGTTCTGGCCGGAGAATGCAGCGGATTCGGAGATCGAAACCAGCTGGTTCTTGAGTTCGGTCAGTTCCGAGTTGATCTTGAGCTTGTCGACACCCGGTTCGCGGGCGGCAACCAGCTTGGCCTTGATTTCGGTGACGACGTCGATGGCCGCGTTCAGACCGGTATAGGCGGTATCTGTCTTTGCGGCACCGAAAGCGAGAGCGTCCTGAACGGTCGCAAGCGCCTTGTTGTCCGAACGCATCGTGGTGGCTATCGACCAGTAGGCAGCGTTGTCGGCAGCCGTTTCGACTTTGTAACCCGAAGAAACGCGGCTCTGAGTTTCTTCCATGTCCGAGTTGATCGAACGAAGAGTGTTCAACGCAGCCATGGCTGCACTGTTTGTCATGATACTTGTCATACTGATACGCCCCTTTTTGAACGCTAAGACTTGAAGGGACATTCCGGGTTAGCGCCCGGTAACGGCGGAAAGCTTCATGCAGCTAACCGAAAACGATGTGTTAGCCCGACGTTTCTATGGATAATAGGGATAAACGGTTAGGGTTAAAGAAGCTTGAAGCGCCGCTCGCCTTAACCAGATTTCTTATGACATGGTCGGAATGCAAATTGTGAAAATTGACAAATGAAAAGGCCGCCCGGGTGACCGGGCGGCCTTTCAAGTCTTGACGCTCTTCGTTTAGCGGAAGAGCTGGAGAACGTTTTCAGCGCTCGAGTTGGCGATCGAGAGTGCCTGGATGCCGAGCTGCTGCTGCGTCTGCAGCGCCTTGAGCTTGGTGGACTCCTCATTCATGTCGGCGTCGACGAGGCGGCCGACGCCCTTATCAATCACATCCATCAAGTCTGCCACGAAAGCGTCCTGCATTTCGATGCGGGCGTTGGCGGCGCCGAGGGTGGCGGCGGAGTCCGTCATCGAGTTGAGCATTGATTCAACGGCCGAGATCATGCCGTCGACATCGGCGTCCGTGGTCGCAGCCGACAGCGCGATTTCCGTGCCCGACGCTGCGGTCGTGGAGTCGGCATCAACCAGGAAGTAGGTCGCCGATGTGGTGCCGGTACCGTTCGGAACGGTGACGGTGACATCGCCTGTCAGAAGACCCTGGGCAGCGTCGTTGGTGTCGACGAGCGTGGAGGTCGAGGTGTCGAAGGTCAGGATGCCGACCGACACCGTGTTGTCGGAAGCGCGGTTGAACGATCCAACCATTTCGACCGAGCCGTTGGCGGTCGTGTCGTCGTTATAGAGCCAATTCTGACCGGAGAACGAAGCCGATTCGGAGATCGAAACCAGCTGGTTCTTGAGTTCGGTCAGTTCCGAGTTGATCTTGGTCTTGTCGACACCCGGCTCGCGAGCTGCGACCAGCTTGGCCTTGATTTCGGTGACGACGTCGATGGCCGAGTTCAGACCGGTATAGGCTGTATCTGTCTTCGCGGCGGCGAAGCCGAGAGCGTCCTGAACGGTCGAGAGCGCCTTGTTGTCCGAACGCATCGTGGTGGCGATCGACCAGTAGGCGGCGTTGTCGTCAGCGCCGGCGACACGATAGCCGGACGAAACGTGGTTCTGCGTCTTCTCCATGTCCGCGTTGATCGAACGCAGAGTGTTAAGTGCCGCCATAGCGGAAGAGTTGGTCATAATAGAGGTCATCGGGGGTGTCCCTGAATACGCGTTACAAGAGGGACATACCGGGTTTAAAACTTACCGGTGATAACGGTTCGGCCTCATGCCTAACGACCCGCTTTCTGCGCAATCGTGTCCGTCTCTTGAGGCCGATTATTGGTTTCAATGCTTGCGTTTATCTTAATTCCGCAAGGTCGGTGGAGTCATAGGAAATGAAGCGTAAACGGCTTTATTAAAAGGAAAACAATATGGAAATTCAGATGGTTAACGAAGCGTCAGGTAAACGACCTGACAAGGCTTCCAACCAGCAGGTTCCAGCCGTCGATCAGCACGAAGAAAAGGATCTTGAACGGCAGTGAAATCGACGTCGGCGGCAGCATCATCATGCCCATCGCCATGGTAATTGTGGCCACGACAAGGTCGATGACGAGGAACGGCAGCACGATCAGGAAGCCGATTTCGAAGCCGCGGCGGATCTCCGAAATCATGAAGGCCGGAACGAGCACGCGCAGGTCGATCTGGCCATTGGTCGTCGATGGCTGACCGCGCTCGGCCGCGATATCGGCAAAGAGAGCGAGATCCTTGTCACGTGTATTGTTCGCCATGAATTCCCGGAACGGCACGGCAACGCGTTCCAGTGCCTGCGTTTCCGTGATCTGCTCTGCCAGCAGCGGCTGAACGCCATCCGTCCAGGCGCGGTTGAGCGTCGGTGACATGACGAAGAAGGTCATGAACAGTGCCAGACTGGTCAGGATCATGTTGGACGGCGTGGTCGATAGGCCCATGCCCGACCGGAGGATCGAAAACGCAATGATGAACCGCGGAAAGCTGGTCACCATGATCAGGATGCCCGGCGCGACCGAAAGAATCGTGAGCAGGCCGAACGTGCGGATAATCCAGCTCGCGACCGAGCCGGTGATCGGCGTATTGAGGATGTCAGGCGTGGTCGTCTGCGCCATCGTCTCGCCCGCCATGCCCGGCAGGATGATCAGCAGGACGAGGGCGGCAATCACCGTTGTCGCGAGTTTCCGGATCATTGGATTAGAAATGTCCTGAACATGAGGCGTGACACCTTGCCTTCCGAGATCATGTCGGCACGCTCTTCGAGATCTTCCTTGAGATACTGGAAGCCGCGGGGCCCTTCGATCTGCTGGAGCGACACGGTCCTGAGATAGACAGCGATATCCTGGTGGATGGTTTCCGCCAGCTTCGCGTCCGGCTTATCCTTGAAGAGTAGAGCCACTTCGAGGCGCACCCAACGGTCTGTCGGAAAGGCGAGATTGGTGGTGATGGGTTCGAGCTGGACAACGCCATTCTCTTCGGTCGCGAGCTTCGGCAGACCTTCTTCCTTGCTGCCACCTTCGGCAGGCTTTTCCTCCGCCTTCGCTTCGACCTTGGGCGGCTCGACCTGGGGTGCGAGCATGTTGCCGACGAGCCAGCCGCCGATGCCGCCGATCACAGTGACCGCCGCGACCCCGATGATGGTCATGACAAGGCCGGATTTCTTCTTGGGCGCTTCGGATTGGCTTTCGTCGAGCATCTGCGTGTCCCGGCCTAGATCGGTGAGAAGACGTCGATGACCTGCTGGCCAAGCGGCGGATTCTGGATTTCGGAGAGTCGGCCGCGGCCGCCATAGGAGATGCGCGCCTCGGCGATCTTTTCGTAGGCAATCCTATTGTCGGCATCGACATCCTGCGGCCGGGCGATACCGGCGAGGTTCAGAACGCGGAGTTCCTGATTGACTCGGACTTCCTGGGAACCCGAGATCAGAAGATTACCATTGTCCATCACGCCGGTGACGACGACCGCGAGCTGCAGGTCCAGCACTTCCTTGCGCTCGATCGAACCGTCGCCCTTGGAATCGGACTTCGAGGAATTGCTGATCGTGGCATCGAGCGACTGGTCGTTGTGCGTATCTGTGCCGAACAGGTTGAAGGCCTTGCTCCAGGAACTCTCGCGTTTGCGTTCGGTCGTATTGTCGAAGGTCGCCTTGTCGTCGATGTTGATCTTGACCGTCAGGATATCGCCGACCTTGAGCGCGCGCGCGTCCTTGAAGAGCGCCGACTTCTGGTCGCTCCAGAGCGAATAGCCCGTCGCGACCTGCTGCGGCTCCTTGGGATAGAGCGCGAGTTCATTGGTCTTGGTGAGATTGAGACCCGAACCGATCGGGCTCATCGCGGGCGCGCGATTGAGATCCTTCACCGCCTGGCCCGAGCAACCCGCAAGGAAAGCGACGGCGGCCATGGGCGCCGCGTACTTGAATGTCATGACGGATTCCTTTGCGCGATGCGGCTGCCTGCGGCCGAGATGATCTCGGTGAGTGCCGCAGCCTTCTTGGGATCCATCTCTGCGAGGATCAGGCTCGATTGCCGCGGCGAGAGCTTCATGATGATGGCGGATGCCAGGTTCGGATCGATCAGGTCCAGCTGACCTGCGGCCGCATCCGGCTTCATACCCTTATAGATATCGACGAGACCGGACTCGGCCTTCTTGAGGAACTCGTTGCGCTGTTTCAGCCAATTCTCATACTCGGACTTCTTCTTCTCAAGCTGCGTAATCCGGTCATCGACCTGTGTCTGTAGCTTCACCAGTTCCTCCTTCTGCAGGAGGTAGCGCTGGTCGCGAGCAGAGTCGGCGATGTTGGCGCAGAAGGCCTTGATCTCTTCGCGCGCGGTCTTCGCGGCAGGCTTCGGCTTCTGTTCTTCCTGAGCCAGAGCCCCCGAGATGGAGCCGATGGAGAGGACCAGCACCGGAGCGATGGCCATCTTGAGCGAACGGGTCATCTTGATCATTGCAGTACGAGCTCCGCATGGAGGGCACCGGCAGACTTGATCCCCTGCAGGATGGCAATGATGCCATCAGGCTTCACACCGATGCTGTTGAGGCCAGATACGAGGGTCTTGAGGTTGGGACCGGCGAGCACCGCAACCTTGCTGCCCTCCTGATTGGCGATGATGTCGGTCGATGGTTGCACCGCCGTCACGCCATCAGAGAAGGGCAAAGGCTGGACCACCGTAGGATTTTCGCTCACCTGCACCGTCAATGTCCCATAGGACACCGCAACCTGCGAGATCCGGACGTCGGCGCCGATGATGATGGTGCCGGTGCGCTCATTGATCACGACCCGCGCCGGCGAGTCCGCCTCGACCGTCAGGTTCTCGATCTCGGCCATCAAACGGGCGAGATCGGCATTGCGCGGCTTCTCTATCACGACCTCCTGGTTGTCGTTGACCTCCGCGATGCGGCCGCCATAGATGCCCGCAGCATAGGCGTTGATGACATCCTGCATGCGAACTGCGGTCGAGAAATCGGGATTGCGCAGTTGAAGGACGAGATTGACCGAATCCTTGAAACGCGATGGCAGAGGCCGCTCGACGATGGCGCCATTGGGCACGCGACCCGCGGTGGTGACGCCTTGGGTCAATTGAGCCGCATCACCCGTTGCGGAGAAGCCGGAGACGATGATTGCGCCTTGCGCCACGGCGTAAATCTGACCATCAGCCCCAGTGAGCGACGTCATGACCAGCGTACCTCCGCGCAGCGAGGTCGCATCGCCGAGCGAACTGACGGTCACGTCCATGCGCGAACCGGGGCTTGCGAAGGGCGGCAGGTTGGCCGTGACCATGACGGCCGCGATGTTCTTCGAGCGATTCTCGCCGCCCTGCGTCGAAATGCCGAGATTCTGCAGCATGGCGCGCAGCGACTGCTCGGTGAACGGCGAGGCGCGCAGGCTGTCGCCCGAACCTTGCAGACCGACCACGAGACCATAGCCGATCAGCTGGTTGTCACGTCCCGCCTGAAGCGAGGCAATGTCCTTGATGCGGGCGATCGCCGCCGCTTGGGCCGGCTGGGCGGGAAGAATGCCCGATATCGCCAGCGCGATCACCAAGGCGAAGAGTTTTCTCATTTCTGCACCACCAGCACCGATCGGTCGGGCATGATCGTTCCGGAGAGAATGACCCCGGTGTCGGTGTTCCGAACCTGGATGAGCTCGCCGACGGCGCCCTCAGCCAAGGGAGTACCGGCGGCGGTAATGCGCAGCACGCCATTGTCATAGACGAGCAGGATCTTGTCGCCCCGCTTCACGGCTGACGGCTGTTTGAGGCCCCCAACCATGATCGTCCGGCCAGGCAGCAGTGTCCGTGTCGTCACCAGGCCTTCGACCTGATTGACATCAGACGCGTAGCCCAATGCGAGATTGCGATTGGTGACTTCCACCAACTTCAGCCGCTTGGCGTCGATTTGCTCACCCGGATAGATGATCTGCGTTGGAACAACGGCAAAGCCGAGAGTCTCGGCACGCGCCACCGAGACGGCGAACATTGCCGGTACGAGTGCGGCAAGCGCCGCCCTTTTCAAGCCAATGAAAAATGTCTGGCCAAACATCATGTTCGCCTGCCTTCTACTGTCACATGTTCTTGCTGACGGTGGCCGCCATTTCGTCCGCAGCAGTGATCACCTTGGAGTTCATCTCATAGGCACGTTGTGCGGAGATGAGCTCGGTGATTTCCTTCACCGGATCGACGTTCGAGCCTTCGAGGTAGCCCTGCTGGAGATAGCCAAAGGACGGATCATCCGGGGCGCCGACCACGGGCGAACCCGATGCAACGGTTTCCTGGAACAGGTTGTCGCCGAGTTCCTTGAGACCGGCTTCGTTGACGAAGTTGGCGGTCTGTATCTGACCAAGCTCGGTCAGGTCCGTGGCACTGCCGATGCGGGCGAAGACCTGCCCAGAGCGGTTGATGGTGACTTCGGTCGTATCGACGGGAACGGTGATGTTCGGGACCACGCGGGCACCATTGATGGTGACGAGTTCGCCGTTCTCGTTGGTGTTGAAGGCGCCGTCACGGGTGTAGACCGTGCTGCCATCGGCCGCTTCAACCTGGAAGAAGCCACGGCCGATAATCGCGACGTCAAACTTGTTGCCTGTCGCGACGAGGTCGCCTTCGGTATGCAGATTGCGAACCGCAGATGTCTTGACGCCGAGGCCGATATTGATGCCCTCGGGCACGGTCTGCTGGTTGGCGACATTTGGGACGCCAGCCGCGCGGTCCGTCTGATAAATCAAGTCGGAGAACTCTGCCTTTGCGCGTTTGTAGCCTGTCGTATTGATATTGGCGATGTTGTTCGCGATGACCTCGAGATTGGTCTGCTGCGCGTTCATGCCGGTGGCTGCGATAGAAAGAGCTCTCATGACGCGTCCTCAGATTGGCATTTTGACGATTTCTAGATAGGCCGACACGATCTTGTCGCGAAACGCCATGGCGGTTTGCAGGGTCTGGTCGGCGCTCATCACCGCCTCGACGACCTCGCGGGTCGAGGCCTTGCCGAGCATGCCGTCCATCGACTTGGTCTCGGCGGCCTTCAGACTGTCGGCGAAGTTCGTGCCGACGGAATTCATGAAATCAGAGAAGTTCACGCCAGTCGGCGCGGTTTCGGCGATGAGCGGGGTTGCTTCGGTTTCCGAGGCGTTGCGCGTCGCTGCCGAAAGCGCCGATGTGAGCGAGCTGATAGGATCAACTATCATGATGACGACCTCAGAAGATCAATGGTGGAGTTGATGAGATCGCGCGCCTGGCGGATCGACTGAAGGTTGGCCTCGTAGGAGCGATTGGCCTCACGCATGTCGGCCATTTCGACGAGGACGTTCACATTCGGATATTTCACCACGCCATTGACATCAGCCGCGGGGTTGCCCGGATCGTATTCGGTGCGGAAATCGGACTTGTCGACACCGATCTTCTTGATCTCAACCGTATCGACGCCGGCTGCACGATCCAGTTCCTGTGCGAAGGATACCGTCTTGCGGCGGTAGGGATCGGCGCCGGGAACGTCGCCGGTCGAGCGCGCGTTGGCGAGGTTTTCAGAGACCACCCGAAGGCGCGAAGACTGGGCTTCGAGGCCAGAGGCAGAAATCTTGAGGGAAGCGACCAAAGGATCCATCTATCAGCCCTTTCTCACGGTCATCAGCATCATCTTGTTGAAGGATTTCACGATCGCAGCGTTGAGATCGTAATCGCGCTTGATCGAACCCTGCTTCATCAGCTCTTCGGACAGATTGACCGAGTTGCCCGAAAGCTGCGTCGCGCTGCCTTCATTGACTTCGGATTCGACCACGAAGCTGTCGGTCGGGTTCTCTGTGAAGTGAAGCGGATTGGTCGCCTTCATAGGCAGCTGCGTGTTTTGCAGCACGTTGTCGAAGGCGGTTGTGTCCTTCGCGCGAAAGCCCGGCGTGTTCGCGTTCGCGATGTTGCCGGAGATGAGGGTCTGCCGGGTCGAGAGCCATTCGGCCTGCCGGGACGCCAATGTAAAAAGCTGGATTGATTCCATCACTGTCTCCGTCGTCATGACTGACCCTGAACCTACGAGGACAATCTTGCGCGGGACTTGCTGAGATTAAGACTTTCTTAACCTAAGAAATTTCCATTATAAAACAATTACTAAGCTAATTTTCGGTAGCGACGTAGGTCGCTCCGCCATCCGTGACCAGAACCCATTTTCCATCACGCTGCTCAAGGTCGGCGACCTTGGTCCGGTCCGGTAGCACGTCGCCCTTGCGCACAACGAAGATGCCCGTTCCATCCTCGATCATGGCTTGGTCCTTGATTACCTTGAGCAATTTGAAGTTCCTCGGTGCTGACGGAAATGGCTGGGCCGGCAGGACTTGCTCGGTGTCAGTCGTCGGTTCTTCCACGGCCGGAACGGTGCCGGTCACGATATTGTCCTCGAGAGGTGCCAGGGCGGTCTTGCGTTCCTCAATGCCATTGGCATCGCGATCCAAGGTCGACCTGCGTGAGGGGACCGCCGCGTCGCCCGACACCATTGCCCTCAGGGCCTCAAGGCCGAACTTGTCCTCGTTGACAAAGACGTACCAGGGGAAGAAGGCTGCCGCCAACGCGATCAGGGCGCCGGACCAGCCGATGATGCGGTCCGTTGTCCAGAATTTCTTCTTCCGGACCGGAAGCGGCGGAACGGGTTCGTCTGCGTCGAAGTCGGTCATATCACCGTGGCCGTGTCATTGCGCCGGACTGTGGCGCCGCCTGCGCGGCTGCCTTGAGCGCTGTTGCGAGGTCGGCGAAGCTGTCTCTTGCGGGCTTCTCGCCGGGGGTCTGTTTGAGAATTTCGTAGATGATGGGAACCTGCTTGACCGCGATATCGAGATCTGGATCCGAACCCTGTCGATAACCGCCGATCAGGCGAAGATCCTTGGTTTCCTCGTAGCGATGGACGAGCGCTTTCAGCCTGCCGACCAGCTTCTCCTCCTCCGGCGTCCAGGCTTTGCGGGCGAGACGCGAGATGGAAGCGAGCGGATTAATCGGCGGATAGCGCCCCTCCTCTGCCAGCGAGCGCTCCATGACGATATGACCGTCCAGAATACCGCGGGTCGAGTCGGCGATAGGATCGTTGTGATTGTCTCCATCGACTAGGATGGAGATGATGGCGGTGATCGAACCGGTGCCTTCCGGACCCGGGCCAGCACGCTCGAGCAGCTTCGGCAGTTCCGTAAAGACCGAGGCGGGATAACCGCGCGCAATCGGCGGTTCCCCGGACGCTGTCGCAACTTCACGGATCGCATGCGCGAACCGTGTGACGCTGTCGACAATCAGCAAAACGTTATCGCCCTGGTCGCGGAAATGTTCGGCAATGGTCACGGCCGAGAGCGGCGCCATCTTGCGCAGCATCGGGCTTTCGTCCGACGTCGCGACCACGGCTACCGACTTCTTCAGATTTTCACCGAGCGTGTCCTCGATAAATTCGCGCACTTCGCGACCGCGCTCGCCGACCAGCGCGATGACGACCTTGTCAAACGCATCGGCACGCGCCAGCATGGAGAGCAGCGTCGACTTGCCGACGCCAGAGCCGGCGAAAATGCCGAGGCGCTGGCCAAGGCAGAGCGGCGAGAAAATATCGATCGCGCGCACGCCTGTCTTGAAGCCCTTCGTGATGCGCTGCCGCGTCATGGACGGCGGCGCCGTATTCGAAATAGCGCGGCGATGAGGCCCGCTCTCGAGCGGCCCGAGCCCGTCGATCGGCTCACCGAGCGAATTGATCGTCCTCCCGCACCAGCTTTCCGCCGGCGACAGCCGGAACGCCCCGCGCCGAAGAATCAGGTCGCCGATGCCGATGGGCTCACCCGGTTCGATCGGGCAGACGAAGGCGATATCGGGCTCTACCCGCACGACCTCGCCGAGATGAACACCAGTCCGGGACTGGTGCGCCACGAATTCGCCAAGCCGCAACTGGTGTGAGAGGCCGGTGACCGTATAGTGCCCAGCTGCGATCGTCTTGACGCGACCGCCCTGTGCGACCAGCATTTCGGGATGGCTGAAACGGCCGAAGATGGTGGCTGCCGCCGCCATCTTCTTGCTGTTGCCTTCGTTGTCCTGGAAATCGAGCAAGATCTATCCCCCGGCGTCAGCCTGCGCCGCCCAGCGTCTTGATCGCATCGGACATGCTTGTCTCGCTGTCGCGCATCAGCTGCGTGACATTCTCGAAGGTGCGTTGCACGGTGATCAGCTGCGTCATTTCCTGGATCGGGTTCACATTGCCCTGCTCGACGAAACCCTGCACCACTCCTGCCCCGGCGCGGTCAACGACCGGCTGCGGCGCCTGCGACGGAATGATCGCGCTGTTGCCGGCGCGGATGAAGTTCGGACCGATTTCCGCCTCGAAGAGGCCGAGGGATGCGACCGGCCTGCCGTTCTGATAGAGCGTTCCGTCCTGCGAGAGATCGGGTGCGCCGAGCGCCGGGTCGAGCGTGATCGGTCCACCCCCCGCGTCCAGGACCGGGTTGCCCTCGAGCGTTACGAGAGCGCCGGTATCGAGGATGGAGAAGCGGCCGTCACGCGTGATCGCGGAACCCGACGGCGTTTCGATCGAGAACCAGGTGTCGCCCTTGGTGGCGAAATCGAGCGGGTTCTTCGTCTGAGTCAGGCCACCATTGCGGGTCGAGACGTATTCCTGACCCTCATTGACATACGCAACACTCGTCCCTTCCGCATTTGTCATCACGTCGTCGAACTTAAGCTGCGTCGCGCGGAAGCCGACGGTGTTCATATTGGCCAAGTTGTCGGCGATGGTGGTCATCCGTCGATCGAGCGCGATCTGGGACGACAAGGCGACATAGAGACCCGACTGCATGGTCTTTCCCCCGTCCGGCAATCATGGCCGGCGAAATAGCGTGCACTATATGGATGGAACCCGCTCGCGAGCGAACGCACGAATGCCGGTTTCCCACCCTTTCCTGCGGCCGAATCTGCGAGGATTTGCTTGTGCGAACCTGTCGGGATTTCTCGGCTTAAAAGGCCCTTCCGAACAGCTTCACGCAAGGCAGATTCTCTATCCCGGAAGTCCAAGATACCGTAACAGGCACGGGCTCCATTTCATGAATATCATCATCGGTCTGGTCATCGTCTTCGGCTGCATCATCGGCAGCTTCATGGCCAGTGGCGGCCATATCGACGTGCTCTGGCAGCCCTATGAGTTCATCGTCATCCTGGGCGCCGGCTTCGGCGCCTTCATTGCCGGCAATCAGATGAAGGTCATCAAGGATTCCGGCAAGGCGCTGGGTGAAGCCTTCAAGAACAAGGTTCCGAAGGAGCGCCAGTATCTCGACACGCTCGGCGTGCTCTACTCGCTGATGCGCGACCTGCGCACCAAGTCGCGCAACGAGATCGAAGCGCATATCGACAATCCGGACGAGTCGTCGATCTTCCAGACTGCGCCGACGGTGCTGAAGAACAGAGAGCTGACGGCTTTCATCTGCGACTACGTGCGCCTGATCATCATCGGCAATGCGCGCAGCCATGAAATTGAAGCGCTGATGGACGAGGAAATCGAGACGATCACGCATGACAAGATGACGTCCTATCACTCCATCCAGGCGATGGGCGATGCCTTCCCGGCTATCGGTATCGTCGCGGCCGTTCTCGGCGTTATCCATGCGATGGGTGCGATTACGGAGCCGCCGGAAGTTCTCGGTCACCTGATCGGCGCCGCGCTTGTCGGTACCTTCACCGGTATTCTGGTGTCCTATTGCATCGTCAACCCGATGACGTCGATGATCAAGGCGGTCCGCACGAAGCAGAACCGGCTCTACGTCATCGTCAAGCAGACCCTCATCGCTTACATGAACGGCTCGGTCCCGCAGGTGGCTCTGGAATATGGACGCAAGACGATCTCCTCCTACGAACGCCCATCGATCGATGCCGTCGAACAGGAAATGATGAACCCCGGCGGTGGCGGCGAGAAAGCGGCCTGATAGAAAGTCAAGGAAGTTGAAGCAATGACTGCTCGCAACACCCTCCCAATAGACCCGAAACTGCTGGCGATCCTGACCGGCGACCTCGGCGACAATTCCAGGATCGGCAAGACCTGCTCCGACCTCGGATCGGTCTTTGCCGCCTTTCTTCCCGATCTCATCGAGACCGAGACGAACCTCAAGTTCAGCTTCGCCTACGAATATTGCGAGACGGGACTGAAGGACGACCTGATCGGCGATCTCGACGACTTCATGGTGCTCATCGACGGTTCGCTCAAGAACTGGTGCACCGATTTCACCATCGCAGTCCCGTCCCAGGTGATTGTCGCCATGGTGGAGTGCCTGCTCGGAGGCGATCCCGACAGCCTCATCGAACCGATGGCGCGTGCGGCATCGAGCATCGAGCTCGAAATGGCGCCGATGATCACCGACAAGATCTCGTCAGTGTTGAAGTCGGCGGTGAATGCACCCGGCAATTATGAACCGATCCTCTCCAAACCCTACAATGTCAAAGACAAGCCGAAGCATCCGGACGACTATGTCGATCCGTTTGCCGCGCTGGTTCGAATCAAGGTGGAGTTTGGCGCGCTGACCAGCCATTTCTGCGTCATCGTTCCGCACAAGAACCTGCTCAAGACCGAGGTCAAGGCACCCAAGGCGACCAACGCCGCCAGGGCGTCCGTCGAATGGGCCGACCTGCTCAAGGAACAGGTCAAGCGCTCCGACGTCCGCGTCGAGGCTCGGATCCATCTCACCCCGCTTCGTCTCGGCGCGATCTCCAGGCTGCAGGCCGGCGATGTCATCCCTTTCCTGGAGAAGGGCGACGTCAGCGTCCAGGTCAGCGCCAATGGCCGCGATCTCTACGACTGCGAGTTCGGTCGTGCGGGTGAGCGGTACACGGTTCGGGTCAAGGATACGATCGGCGGCGAGACAGACCTGCTGAACGATCTGATGGCCAAGCCCTGATTAATCTCAATCTCTTTTCAAACTAAAGCCCGGCGCAAGTTACAACTGGAATAATTCACATCATGGCACCGAGAAAAGCGAAACTCGACGAACAGGACGCTCCCGGCAACGATCTGGAGCTTGACCAGGCTATCGACGATCTGCGCGGCGTGCTCAAGGCCGACGAGCAGGGCGGCGGCGATTTCGGCATGGACTTCCCCGCGGCGGACGGCAGTGACGCCTTCGGCGGAGACTTCGGTGCTGACACGGACAGCACCTCCTCCTTCGGCGGTGATTTCGGCGCCGATACCAGCTTCGGCGGCGGCAGCGACTTTGGCGGCAGCCTGGGCATGCCGGACATGGCGATGTCCGAGCCCGGCAGCGCCATGACGTCGAATCTCGACCTGATCATGGACATCCCGATCGATGTCCAGATCGTGCTCGGTTCGAGCCGCATGCAGGTTTCCAGCCTGATGAACCTGACCGAAGGCGCGACGATCGCCCTCGATCGGAAGATCGGTGAACCGGTTGATCTCATCGTAAACGGTCGATTGATTGGCCGTGGTGAGATAACTGTACTAGAAAATGATGAGACCCGATTCGGCATTAGGCTGATCGAGGTCATGGCTGTCAAAAAGACCTGACAGTCAGACTTGGAAACAGCCGGGATGATCCCGGGGAGGTTTTCGTAATGTTCGACTTCGATAGTTTTGAGAACACGGGAAGCACCCTGTCGCAGCCTGAAAAGGCAGCGGCGGTGCTCCTTGCCATGGGCCGCGGGGTTGCGGGCCGGCTTCTCAAATACTTTACCCAGGCCGAACTGCAGGCCATCATCCAGTCTGCGCAGACGCTCCGGACCATCCCGCCGAACGAACTGCTCGACCTGGTCACCGAGTTCGAGGATCTGTTCACCGAGGGCGCTGGCCTGATGGACAACGCCAAGGCGATCGAGGCCATTCTCGAGGAAGGCCTGACGCCCGACGAGGTCGACGGCCTGCTTGGCCGCCGCGCCACCTTCGAGCAGTTGGAAACCTCGATCTGGGACCAGCTCGAAAGCGCCGATCCGACCTTTGTCGCGAAATATCTGCTCAACGAGCATCCTCAAACCATCGCCTATATCCTGACGATGATTCCGTCCTCTGCCGGCGCCAAGGTGCTTATGCAGATGCCGGAAAGCCGTCGCCCCGACATCCTCAATCGTACTGTCAACCTAAAGGAAGTCAGCCCCAAGGCGGCCCAGGTCATCGAGAAGCGCGTACTCGACATCATCGGCGACCTCAACAAGGAACGCAATTCGGTCGGCAGTGTCAGGGTCGCCGACCTCATGAACCAGCTCGACAAGACCGAGGTCGAAACATTGCTCGATTCGCTCGAGGCGCTCTCCCGCGATGCGGCGATCAAGGTACGGCCGAAGATCTTCCTCTTCGAAGACCTGCTGCTCATGCCGCAGCGCAGCCGCGTCCAGCTCTTCAACGACATTTCTGCTGATGTCATCACGATGGCACTGCGCGAAGCCGCGATGGATCTCCGCGAATGTGTGCTCTCGGCGATCGGCGCGCGCCAGCGCCGCATGATCGAGGCCGACCTCGGTGGCACTGGTCAGGGGGTCAACGCCCGTGCGATTGCCATGGCGCGGCGTTCGATTGCGCAGGAAGCAATCCGGCTGGCACAGGCCGGCCAGATCCAGCTCAAGGACACGGGCGAGTCGGCAGCGGCCTGATCGGACCGAGGGAGTTTGACCCATGGCCGACGGTGCCGACAAAGAAAGTAAAACAGAGCTACCTAGTCAAAAGCGCTTCATGGAAGCCGCCGAGAAGGGCAATACGCCCTTTTCGCGCGAAATCCCGGTCTTCGCTTCGACGCTCGCGATCTATATCTACCTTCTCTTTTATCTGCCCTCAGGTGTTGCCCACCTCTGGGAAACGTTGCGCGACCTGTTCGAGAAGCCAGACCAGTGGCACTTCGAGAACGGCCAGGACATCCTAGCGCTCTTCATGCGCCTCGGCTGGGAGTCGACGGCGATCATCGTGCCGGCCTTCATACTTATGGGGTCGTTCGGCATCATCGCCTCGATCTCCCAGAACCTGCCCAGCCTGATCTTTGATCGTATCGAGCCCAAATTCTCGCGACTCAACATCGTGCAGGGCTTCCAGCGCATCTTCGGACTGCCGGGCCTGGTCGAATTCGGCAAGTCGCTGTTCAAGGTCCTCGTCGTCGGTGTTATCGTCACGCTCGCGCTGCGCAGCGAATTCATCTCCTCGATCGACGCGATGTACGCCGATCCGAACTTCCTGCTCGCCCGTCTCACGTCGGACGTGAAAGTCATCCTGATCATCATGATCCTCGCCACGGCCACGGTCGGTGTCGCCGACTATTTCTGGACCCATCATCAGTGGTTCACCGAGCTCAAGATGACCAAGGAGGAAGTGAAGGAAGAGCGCAAGCAGATGGATGGCGACCCCATCATGAAGCAGCGCCAGAGATCCTTCGCGCGTGATCTCGCCCGCAAGCGCATGATGGCCGCGGTGCCACGCGCCACGATGGTCATCGCCAACCCGACTCACTACGCCGTGGCGCTCCGCTATGTGCGCGAGGAAGACGCAGCCCCGGTCGTGCTCGCCAAGGGCACTGACCTAATCGCCCTGAAGATCCGTTCGATTGCCGAGGAAAACGGCATTCCCGTCTTCGAAGACCCGCCGCTGGCCCGCTCAATGTTTGCGCAAGTCTCGGTGGATAGTGTCATTCCGCCGGTGTTTTACAAGGCGGTCGCTGAACTCATCCAGCGCATCTACTCTTCGAAGAACAGATCCAGACGGGCGAGCCTGAATTAATGAGAAAAACTGCGCATTCTGCCGAACGCGAAAAGATCGTCGCGGAAGCCCTCTCCCCTGTGGCAACCGAACTCAGACTGATTGACGCAGCCGATCTCGTATCACTCTTGCGCTATGAGCGGTGGGGCAATATTTCCGACCTCGTCACTTCGGCCGCGGAACTCTATTTCCTGCCGGGCACCGTCAGACTGGGTGCCGGCGGCGACTACCGCCTCGACTGGGACAGCAAGCCCGAAATCCTGCTCGATCTCGAATTGAAGCCCGATGGCGTAACGATCTACGCGAAGCTTTCGCTGGCGGATGTCCAGGCCGGCGTTGAGATCAATCACATCACCTTCCACCGGCCCTCCGTCGATGCCGACACGGATACCGCATTCCTCGCAAAAACGCTGTCGGAAGCGCGCTTCGTCGTGAAATCCGACCGGCCGCGCGGTAGCGAAAGCAGCCACTGAACCCAAAAGAAAATCAGGCGATATAGCCGAGACGAATCGCCTTGGCGATCGCCTGGATCCGGTTGACCGAGTCCAGTTTCATCGTCGCGGTCGCCAGATAGGCGTTGACGGTGTGGACCGAGAGGCGGAGTTTTTCGGCCACTTCTTCGCTGACAAGTCCATCGCCGGCGAGTTGGAGGCAGGCAACTTCGCGGCTGCTCAGCACATCGTCCGGCGACGTACGACGTTCATCGAGGACGAGCAGATCCATCATCAGCTGATGGCTGCGGTCATGAAGGTCGACCACGGCTTCGCTCGTAAGGTCGAGATAGTTTGCGGCGAAAAGGACATAGCCATTGCCCATGCCGCCGAGGCGAATGGGAAAGGCCACGCCACAGACCGGAAGATGCCGCACCTTGAGGTGGCGGACGAAGCCTGAAAAATCGGCCATCTCGGCAGTCTGGTTGTCCTCTGTGCCGTTCCACAGCAGAGGCAGCGACGAGATTTCGAGATGCTCAAGCAGCGCCTCACCATAGCTCTCCATCAGCTCGGTCGCCGTGATCGGACTGTCGGACGAGAAGTTGTCGATGATCAGGGATAGCTTCCGGCGGCCCGGCAGCCCCGAATTGTTCATCTTGAAGACGGCGAAGTTCCTGGCATGCGCGAAGCGCTGCATCGCGATCAATCTTGGGAAGAAGTCGGCGCGGCTGGCCTGCCGGCCCGGTCGCTTACCTGAATCCCCCTTCCCCTTCCCGTCCTTCATCGTCACGTGCGCCCTATACGAGATTGTTTCGAACGGCATAGGCGATGGCCTCGGACCGGGTCCGCGTGGCCGTCTTTCGCATGACGCTCGTGATGTAGTTGTTGATGGTGTTCTTGGAGATGCCGATGATCGTGGCAATCTCGTCGCTCGTCTTGCCCTCGGCGATCCAGTAGAGGCATTCGAGTTCGCGGTCCGTGAGTTCGAGCTCCCGGCCGGTCTTCACCTGCTCACTGAAGAGCAGGCTGGCGAGATAGCTCGTATAGACGCCGACCGCCCTCAGTCCCTGCTGTGAGAGAATCATGTCCACCGGGCACAGCAAGATCAGGCAGTAGCGAATGCGTCCGACATTGAAGGCAATCGAGCAATATTGATTGCTCGCCCCCTTGGGCAGACCGGCCGCGTCCGGCAGCATCGAGAACTGCGGCTGCAGCACGGACAGACATTTGTCGAGTTCCGTCGCCCTGTTGGTATCGGCCAAGAGCGGCACGCTCTTGCGCACCAGATCAAACGGCCAGTCCGAAGCAATCACGTTTTCGAGCGGAGTTCCGGCATTGGCATCCTGGCGCATCAGCAGATAGCCCGATGCTCCGACGTAATCAGACAAGGCCGTAAGGCCCTTTGAAATATCTAATGCCTCTATGGCATCGGAAAGGCGCGACAAGAGCTGATCATACGTCATCACTCGATGACCCCGCGCCAGCATCGACCCGACCATTCCATCTTTTGGCAATTCACTCGCTTTGTTTCCTAACACCTCGCCCACCGCATCGCTGGCTAAAGGAACTTCAACGCCCTCCAAGATGTGCCTCGATCGTCATGACGAAGCCCATCACCGGTTGCAACCACACATATCAAAACTGGCGACAAAGTCACCGGAAACCCGCCTGGCGCGCCGCATCCTCGTTTGCGAATCGCCTGCTTCAGTGATGTTCTGATTCGGTGTCGAGTTCAACGAAATATTAAAAATCCGGAAACGTCTCAAAAGGTCGTCAACACTTGAATTCTCTACCATGAGATTTCGCAGCTGGCTTAAACAGGTGAATGAATTCTGCAAAAATGAAAGGCGGCTGTTAAGCCGCCTTCTCGTTCGCTGCCCATTTGCGAAGGATCTTTGCCGCACGTTCTTCGGAAAGATCCACCATCCGCGAGAGTCGCCGTTCCGGGCCTTCCTTGACGCGCTTGGTGATACCACCGACATCGTCGTCGGCGGTGAGGAGATCCTCCGTCGAGTCAAAGCCGAAGTCCGAACCGAAGCCTTCCATGAGGGTGGAACCATTTCCACCCACGGTCGGCGGCGAGAAATCGGGCAGTTCGAGACCGGCAGTTTCGCCGAGAGGCACAACCCCCGAGGAGTCTCCGATCCTTGCAGCAGCCAGTTCGGGGCCGCCGATGACGCGGATGAGCGGACGGAAGCCGAGGAAGACGATGAGGAAGGCGACGACAATGAAGGCGAGCGCATTCATCATGCTGCCCATGTTGCGCATGAAGATATCCATGAAGCCATCGGCGGCCGGAGCTTCGGCGAGCAATTGGCTCTCGAGGAAGTCGATGGCCGTCACGTTGATCGTGTCGCCGCGCTTGTCATCGAGGCCAACGGCCGAAGAGACGAGCTTCTGCATCTCGTTGACAATCGAGTCATACTTCGCCTGGTCGAAGGGCTCGCCGGCGAGTTTCGCGATGCGACCTCGATTGACGACGACGGCGATAGACAGCTTGTCGATCTGGTAGCCGTTGCGGACAGTGGCAATCGTCTTCTGATTGATTTCGAAGTTGGTTTGCTCTTCCTTCTTGTCGTTCTGGTCGGACGACTTCGGACCAGAGGTCGTCGAATCGTTGCCTTGCGGAACGTTCTGCTCGACAGTCGCGGCCTCGTCGGCGCTGACCTGCTCGGACTTCTGGTTTTCCTTGGTGACGCGCGTGGAGCGTTCAACCTTCGATTCGGGGTCGTAGACCGTTTCCTGAATCTGCTGCGCGTCGGTATTGAGCTTCGCCGTCACCGAGGCGCGGAAATTGTCCATGCCGAGGAAGGGCGCGAGCGCCTTGTCGATGTTGCTCTCGAGTTCCATCTGGACGTTTTGCGCGATGTTCAGCGCGCGGTTCATAGTCGAATTGGTCGGATCGTCGCCAGATGCGAGCAACTGACCGGCCGAATCGAGGATCGTCACGTCGTCCATCGAAAGGCCGGGAACGGCCGACGCGACGAGGTGACGGATCGAGGCAGCGGCACTGCGTCCGGTCGTCTGCGACGCGCGGATCATCACCGAAGCCGTCGGCTTCTGTTCAGCTTGGCGGAACGAGCCGCGGTCGGCCATGACGATGTGGACGCGCGCGGCCGTGACGCCGTCGATTGCCTGGATCGTGCGGGCAATTTCGCCTTCGAGAGCGCGGACCCGGGTGACTTCCTGCATGAACGACGTCAGGCCGAGCGAGCCGACCTTGTCGAAGAGTTCGTAGCCGGCATTGTTGGAACTGGGCAGCCCTCGCTCTGCAAGAAAGAGCCGCGCCTTGCTGGTCATGCCGACCGGCACCGAGATCGACGTCCCATCGCCCCCGACCTGGAAATCCATGCCGCCTTCCGAGAGCGCGACGCTCACCTGGTTGAGGTCGGTGGTCTCGAGCCCGATATAGAGCGTTTCATAGCCCGGCTTGTTGACGTAGTAGGTGCCGAAGAACACCATTCCGATGATCGCAACGCCGACAGCGCCAAGCGCCAAAAGGCGGCCGGGACCCAACGAAGCCAGATTTTTCAGGATTGCCGTAAGCTGGTTCAACAGATTCATTCTGTTCTCACGCGGTTGCAGAGTCGTGCCGAGAGATCATTTCTCAGCGCCAAGCTATGCCTTCAAACTTGCGCGAAGGTGATCTTCAGCCGATGCGATCGGTCCTGAACTGAAGTCCAAAATGGGAGGCGATGCCGATGGCGCAGGCCACAGGGTCGGCGAGCGACGTATCGACCTCCAGATCGTAGCGCACTCCGACATGAACGCGGGGAAACTGCCAACGCGACAAACCGAGCATGCGGTCGCCTCTCTTTAGCTCACGGTCTTCCAGCACGGCCAGCGGCGCAAACACTCCGACCTTCAGGAAGCGTATCTCGGAAAGGAGGGCTTCATATTCGCTCAATCCGCCATCAAGAATGACATCATCAACGATCAGATTGTTGCCGGCGCCAGCCATAGCGGCTACCGAAAGCCTCATTCCCTTGAGAAGGCGTCGACCAGCCGCGCCAATTTCGATCGCGATCTGCGGCTTGTCTTCATCGATCTCGTTCCGACCGAGGAACCCTTCAGGGTCGTCGTGAAACCGATCTGGGAACATTTCAAGGAAGGAATCCAGAGCAACGTGGAGCCAAGGCTCGGACAATACGTTCTGGAGAGCCCGCGCCAGGGAACTCTTGCCGGCGCTGCCGGCGCCGTTAAGCAGAATGACGGTCGCTGCCATTGAGAACCCCTGCCCGCTATCCCGAAAGACATGCGGACAAAGGCTAGGATAGTGCCGAGGTCCTTGCAAGAACGACGTGAGCGGCGTGTTCAGAACAGGTCGAAATCGCCGGCGGCGCGATTGAGCGGCTGCGAATGGCCGTGGCGGAGACTGCCACCGGAAAGCGCCTTCTGCATGTCGGCCAATTTCACGAGATTGAGTGCCGTGGCGACGTCGACGAGAAGTTCTTCGGGAACGCTTGCGGCGATCGTGTCGATGAATTCCGCGAGGCCGCGAGCCTTCTGGACAGCGAGATCAATGCCCTGCATCACCATCAAGCGTTCGGCAACACCGAGTGGTGTATTATGGCTGTCCGATATGGTCGGCTCGATCCGCTCGATGAGATAGGCGACGTCGTGGAGTTCGGCCACGATCCGCATCAGGATGTCGGGAAGCGCCTCTTCATGAGGAGCCATTTTAGACGCAAAACTCGACTGCATACACGACACCTGGGGTTAGAAGAATTCGATCGAACTCTCGGCGGGTTTGGGAGCGGCGACGGGGCGGATTTCCTGTTGGACGGTGCGCTGCGTTTCTGCGCCAGTCAGTGCGTATTGGCGAGCGCGGCCCGAAACGGGCCAGAATTCGAGCTTTCGGCCGGCATCGCCTCCCGTAGACGCGCTGACGATCTGGATGCCTTCGTCGGCCAGGAAGCGGGTCGCGAAATCCGCGTTCTGCTGACCGACATTGGAGAAGGAAGCAATGGTCTTGGCTCCGCCGAATATCTTGGCCTCGAGGCGGTCGCGGCGCGCGCCCTGCTTCAGGAGGCCGTTGATCAGCAGTTCCATGAGATGCACACCGTAGCGGGAAACGTCGCCACCTTGCGCCAGGGCATCAACCGAGCCAGGCAGCAGAAAGTGGTTCATTCCCCCGACGCCGGTTACCGGGTCGCGCAGGCAAGCCGCCACGCAGGAGCCGAGAACCGTCGAAAGCACGACGGTGGGGTCGTTGGAGACCTTCCACTCGCCCTGTATGACATGCATACGCCTGAAACCATCAACATTCATTTCAACGGTCCAAAAACTGCTTCGATTGCCGCCTTCATCTTTTCGATGGTGAAGGGCTTCGCCAGGACGTTGTTGGCACCCATTTGTGCCGCCTTCTGCACCAGCGCCCGGTCGCCCTGGGCTGTCAGAATGATGAAGGCCGCCTTCTTGGTCGCTGGGTTGGCCCTCACATTCTGGAGGAAGCCAAGACCATCCATCTTCGGCATGTTGAAGTCAGAGATCACCAGGTGATGCGGCGTCTGGGCCATGATCTGCGACCCCTGAAGACCATCGCCTGCAGAGGTGATCTGCTTGAACCCGAGTTGCGTCAGAGCATCACTCAGTAGAAGCCGGCTGGTGACCTGATCGTCGACGATCAAGACCTTGATTTTTTCAGCTAATGACATTTAGTCGCTCCCTTCTTTTCGGGCGGCTGTTAGTTTCAGTATCTCCTCCCCGATGCCACCGAGTGGTAGCTGCGTCTCTACAGCCCCCAACTCGAACGCCACGCGGGGCATTCCGTAGACAACGCAGGTTTTTTCGTTTTGCCCTATTGTCCGGGCGCCTGCATGCCGCATTTTCAACAGACCCGAAGCGCCATCGCGCCCCATGCCCGTCAGTATGACGCCGACCGCATTGCGGCCTGCGAGTTCTGCCACCGAGTCGAACAGCACATCGACCGATGGGCGATGTCCATTGACCGGCGACTTGTCGATCAGTCGGCAGGAGGGGGCGTGTGCATTGGCGACCGTCAGATGACTATCGCCCCCCGGCGCGAGATAGATTCGCCCGATCTCCAGTCGCGCGCCGTCGGTCGCTTCCTGAACCTGGGGCGCGCACAGTCTGTTCAGCCGGTCCGCGAAGCTCTTGGTGAAGGTCGCGGGCATGTGCTGAGTGATGACCGTTGGAGGGCAATTAACCGGAAACTTCTTAAGAACCTCTATAAGAGCCTCGACGCCGCCTGTAGAAGAGCCGATCGCGACCACCTTGCGGCCCACCTTATAGTCGGGGGGTGCATTGGTGTTGGCCACGGGCGTAGGCGGCTCGACCGGCTTGCGCGTGTACTGGTAGCGTGCGGCGGATTTCGCGGCCGCCTTCACCTTTTCGATCAACTCGTGGAACGGACGAATATCGCCCGGGGCCGGCTTGCCGACGCAATCAAAGGCGCCGATTTCCAGCGCGGCGATCGTCGCTTCCGCACCGCGCTGGGTGAGTGACGACACCATGATGACGGGCATCGGCCGGAGCGTCATGATCTTTTCGAGGAATTCGAGACCGCTCATGTTCGGCATCTCGATGTCGAGCGTCAGGACATCCGGGTTCAGTTCCTTGATCTTGGCGCGCGCCTCGAGCGCATCACCACACTGGCCGATGACATTGACTTCGGGATCCGAATTGAGAACAGCCGTGATCATGCCCCGCATCGTGGGGGAGTCATCGACAACGAGCACTCGTGCAGGAGCCATCAGACCTTCCCCCCGAACTTGCCGTTGAAGCGATAGGTCGTGATCCCGGTGTTGTCGAAGGCGGCCTTGGCATCACCCGAAACGCGCTCGGAGTGACCGATATAGAGATGACCGCCGACGGGCAGCAGCTCGGCGAAACGCGACCAGATACGCATCTGCGTCGGCTCGTCGAAATAGATCACGACGTTGCGGCAGAAGATAACGTCGAACTTGCCCTTGAACGGCCATGCCGCCATCAAGTTGAGCTCGTTGTAGGTGATCAGTCGCTTCACCGCATCGGTGACCTGATGCTTGAGCTTTCCGTCGACCGTGACGTCCTGGAAATACTGCTTGCGCATCTGCGGGCTGACGCTTTCGAGCGAAGCCGTGTCATAAGCGCCGAGACGGGCAGCCGCGAGGATCTTGGGATCTATGTCGGTCGCGAGAATCTTGAAATCGTAGTCGGCGATGTTCGGGCAGACGCTGAGCGCGGTGAGCGCGATCGAATATGGCTCCTGACCATCGGAGCTTGCGGCGGACCAGATTCGTGCGCGACCGCCTGCTTTTACCCGATTGACGAGTTCCGGCAAAACCTCGGTCCTGAGATGGTCGAAGTGATGATTCTCGCGGAAGAAGCGCGTGAAATTGGTGGTCAGAAAGGACAGCATTTCCCGGCGTGGGGCGCTGCCAGCGGGAGACGCGACAAGCTGGCAATATTCGCGGAAATTGCGCAGGCCAAGCTGTCGGATGTGCTTTGACAGGCGCGAATAGACGAGCGACGCCTTGGACTCGTTGAGCGCAATGCCTGCATCAGAATAGATCATCGACGCGATTTCGCCGAGATCCTTGCGCGTCAGAGGGAACTCCCCGGCTGCGAGGACCTCGTCTGGATTGCGCCGCTGGTCAATGGCTACATTCATGTTATGCCGCTTCGCTTTCGGTTTCCGGGAAGATCGCCTCGAGTTCGATGAGGCAGATCATGCGCCCTTCCATGGCCAGGATGCCCCGCGCAAAGGATCGCTCGGCGTCAGAGGCGATTTCCGGCGTGGGCTGAATATCGTCGTCGGTAACGGTCAGAATGTCCGACACGGCATCGACCAGCAGCCCGACGACCCGGTCGCGAACCTGGGCAACGATAATGACGTGGCGGGCGGTCGGCTCGGCAGGCTTCATACCGAGACGGTGTGAGAGATCAACGATCGGCAGGACGGCGCCGCGCAGATTGATCACACCCTTCATGTAGGAGGGTGTGTGCGGCATGGGGGTCGCCGTGGTCCAGCCGCGGATCTCGCGCACGGACATGACATTCACGGTAAATTCCTGATCACCGATGCGGAAGGCGATGAGCTCCCGACCTCCGTGCGAAAGGGTTTTTCCGGTAAACGACATGTGTTCCGATCCTGTCCTTGCTCTTCTTGCTCGCTATCAGCCCGTGGCTGCCAGCGCGCTGTCTATTCGTAGTGCCTGGCCCCGCGAGGCGGAGACGACCGCATCGACATCCAGGATGAGCGCGACGCGGCCATCACCAAGGATGGTGGCTGCGGCGATACCCGGCACATGGGTGTAGTTTGCCTCAAGGCTCTTAATAACCACCTGACGCTGACCCTGAATCGCATCGACCATCAGCGCGCGTTGTCCGCCACCTTCCGATTCGACGAGAAGGGCAACGCCCTCGACCGGATTGGCCGGCTTGGCGCGGTAGTTAAGGATGCGCCCGACATCGACCAGTGGGCAGAAGGAATTGCGGATTGCGATCAGCTTCTGGTTCGCACCGAAGGAATGGATCGCAGCCGCCTCAGGCTGCAGCGTCTCGACGATCGCGGTGAGCGGGACGACGAGCGTCTGGTTTGCGACGGTCACGACCATGCCGTCGAGCACCGCAAGGGTGAGCGGCAGCGACATGGTGAAGGTCGAGCCATGGCCCGGGCGAGAATGGATCGAAATGCGGCCGCCCAATGCCTGAATCGAGCGCTTGACGACGTCCATGCCGACGCCGCGGCCGGAAACGTCGGTGATCTTGTCAGCCGTCGAGAAACCCGGCGCGAAGATCAGGTTGTCGATTTCCTCGTCGGAAAGATTTGAATCGGCCGGAATGAGGTCGTTGTCGATCGCCTTCTGGCGGACACGCTCGCGATTGATGCCGGCGCCGTCGTCGGCGAGCTCGATCACGATGCGGCCTGACCGGTGCTTCGCCGTCAGGCGCACGGTGCCTTCCACAGGCTTTCCAAGAGCCTCGCGCTTTTCCGGTGACTCGATGCCGTGGTCGACCGAATTGCGAATCATGTGCGTCAGCGGCTCGGCGAGCTTGTCGATGACGGTCTTGTCGACTTCGGTGTTCTCACCTTCGGTCACCAGGCGTACGGACTTGCCGACCATGTCGGCAACTTCGCGGACGATACGCGACATACGCTGGAAGACCGGCTTTACCGGCTGGGCGCGGATGGCCATGACCGAGTCCTGGATCTCGCGGGTGAGCTGCTGGAGCTCGTCGAGACCCATATTGATACCCTGGGTGCCGCTCTGGTCATTCTCAATGACGCTCTGAGCCAGCATGGCCTGGTTGATGACGAGCTCGCCGACGAGATTGATAAGGCGGTCGACTCGGTCGAGATCGACGCGGATCGTCGGGTTCGCACCGGCGGCGTCGCCACTGTTCTGCTTGGCCGCGGGAGCTTCCTTCTTCTCCGCACGAGCTGCCTGTCTCTCGGATGGCTGGGATGCAGCAGCCAATTCCTGCGCCTGCACGGCAGCCATTACGGCTTCGACGTCAGGCAGATGATCGTTGTTCGACACTGCAGGCTCGTCATCGAGCATCGCGAGGTCGAACGGAACGGGCTGCATCGGCAGCTCTTCTTTCTGAGCTTCTTCCTCGACTTCGCCGTCTCCAAGGAGCTTGATGTCCAGATCGCAATCCCACTCAGCGAATTCGAAGACCTGGCGGATGGCCTCTTCGCCCTTCTCGGTCTTGATCCAGATCTTCCACGAGAAATAGGCAGCTTCCGGCTCGAGCGTGTCGAGGTTCGGCAGGCTGGACATGTCGCAATGAATGCTCATGTCGCCGACGCGACGGAGATCGCGGAGCAACAGTGCTGCGTCGTTACCCTTGGTGTAGAGCTCCGAGCGCGGCTTGAAGAGGACCTCGTAAGTCGGAATCGTCGTCGCCCGCTCTTCGTCGGAGCCGAAGTCGTCAAAGGAGAACGGGATCGGCTGGAAGCCGCTCTCATCAGTCGCTGCAGGCTTGGCAGTTGCTGCGGCGACCGGGGCGACCGCTGCGGGCTTCGGAGCCGGCGCCGCCTTGGGAGCGGCCTTTGCCGGCGCTTCATGACCGCCGCCGATACTTTCACCATGGGCGAGCGCTTCGAGATCGCGAACCAGACCGGTGGTACGGCTCGGATCGATCGAACCGCCATCGCGCGCGGCATTGGTGAGGTCGGCGAGCACGTCTGCCGACTTCAGCATCACCTTCATGACATCAGGACCGGGGTCGAGCTTGTTGGAGCGGACGCAGTCGAGCGTCGTTTCGAACACGTGGGCAAAGGCCACGAGATCGTCGAGGCCGAACGCGCCAGCTCCTCCCTTGATGGAATGAACGGCCCGGAAAACGGCGTTGACAGTCTCGGAGTCGGTCTCGCCGTCATTCATCTTGAGCAGACCGGATTCCAGTTCCGCGAGCTGTTCCTCGCATTCCTGGAAAAAGATCTCTTTGATTTCGTTCATATCCATAGGAGAAACTTCCCGGTTAGACGGTTAGGCAGTCACGCGTTCGATGGCATCGATCAGCTTGGTCGGATCGAACGGCTTGACGATCCAGCCGGTAGCGCCCGCCTGACGTGCGCGGTTCTTCTTTTCCGCATCGCTTTCGGTCGTCAGGACAAGGATCGGGATCGCCCGATACTTGTCGTTGCGACGAACGCCTTCGATAAAGCCGAAGCCGTCGAGGCGCGGCATGTTGATGTCAGTGACGATCACGTCAGGATTGCACTGTTCAAGCACTTCGAGGCCTTCAATACCGTCTTCCGCTTGAATGGTTTCGAAACCCGCATTGTTGAGGGTAACGAGGAGCATGTTCCGGATCGTCCTGGAATCATCCACCGTAAGGACTTTTTTCTTCATCAGTTGCTCTCCTTTGCCAGCATGTGATCGTAGTTCACACCTGCAAGCTGCATGGTCTTCGTCAATGCGTCTGACATTTGGGAGAATGTCAGGCTGTGCTTTTCCTCCTCCCAGGTCTTGGCGGCCGACATGAGTACCTGGATGCACAATGCGCCGACCCGCTCCACCGCCGAGGCGTCGATCGTGAGATCGCTGCCGCGTTCGGCCATGAGTTGCGAATGCAGGCTGCCCGCCGCATTGAGATCGAGCACATTGTCCAGGCTGAGTGTCTTGGCGGCTGATGCCTTGCGCTTCATGTTCTTGTTCCCTTGTTGACCTTCATCGCGAACGCAAAAGCATCACGACCCCTGCGCTGCTGGCTATGGTCGAGGACCTGCCGTGCGCCCTGCCAGAGAATGGTGTCTCGTGGTTCGGTCGAGCCGTTCCGCCGCGCATTCATCATCCGCGCGCCCTCCCGCCGAGAGCGAGGCGTACCGGTTCGGCAAAGGCCGCGCCGAAGACATCGTCCTGCTCAGGTTCCGGAGCCGACACAGTGGCAACCTTGGTGGAGGATGGGGCCGCCGCCTCACGCCGCTTTTCCAGACGAAACTCGCGGATCGTCTTGCCGAGTTCGAGAATGACCGTGTGCAGATCGCCGGACATCGACCGGGTCTCCGCCGCCGTCGCGCCAAGCGCCTCGAGATCTGTGCCGAGTGCCGAGACACTCTGCGTGATCAGGCCGATGCCGGATGCTGTCTCGCCGGCGTCGGTGACGATGGAGACGATCATCTCGTTGATCTCCGAAACCTGCTCGACAATGCCGCCGATCGCTTCCTGCGTACGAGCAACCATCTGTACGCCACCGTCGACCTGGGATTTTGTGGTCGTGACAAGCTGCTTGATCTCGCGTGCGGCATCAGCGGAACGCTGGGCCAAGGCACGGACTTCCTGGGCCACGACCGCAAAACCACGGCCGGATTCACCTGCCCGGGCAGCCTCAATACCGGCATTGAGGGCCAGGAGGTTGGTCTGGAAGGCGATGTCGTCGATGACACCGATGATCTGGCCGATGCGTTCAGCAGACTGCTCGATGTCGGACATGGCGGATATGGCTTCGCTAACGACGCCACCGCTCGCCTGTGCGGCCTGCCGGGCCTTGCCCGCGGCACGTTCTGCCGTGCGGGCACCTTCCGCGCTGCGGTCGGCCTTTGCGCGGATACTTACCAGCATCTCGGTTGCCACACGTGATTCACGAGCGGCGGTCGCAGCACTTTCGGCAAGCGATGTCGCGGAAAGCGCGATGCGTCCAACCTGGTTCTCGGCCCGCGTGGTATTCTCGCCCGCACCGGCAAGCGCCGATCGCAAAGCGCCGATCGCGTCATCGAGGTCCGCAAAGACCTCGGCGCAGCCTTCGGGCAGCCCGTCGAGCCCGTGGCCGGAAAGATCCTTGTCCGCAAGACGGGCGGAGAGAACGGAAATACAGCGGCGTGTTTCGTCGGCGTGGGTCGAACGCAGGGCGGCGAGGGACTGCTGCTGGCTGAGGCGAAGGTCGTTGAAGCGCAGCGACACCGCGATTTCAAGGTCGACAAGCGCAGTCCGCAATACGGCGGTCACGAGTTCGGCGAGCTTTGCCTGCCTGGCGGCGGCGTTGCCGAACATGGATTTCGGCCAGAATTCGGCGATCAGGCCGGAGAGGAAATGTTCGAGGATCACCGCATGACCCGCGACATGCCAGCGCGGATCGAGGCCCATGCGGCGCTCTGCATCGGCGAGCACTTTCACACGCTCGGCATAGAGCGCGTCGAAGCGGGCGTCGGTGAGGACTTCCCAGTGGGAACGGTTGAGATCGTGGAGCCGCTCGAGTTGCGCGTCGCTGTCGAAATTGCGCGCCGCATCGGGGAAGCTCTGGAAACGGTGAAAAAGATCGCGCAGCGCGGTCTTGAGATGTGGCAGCAGCAGGTTGCGATGATCGCGCAACAGGGCGGCCGCCGGCTCGTCGAGACCAGCAAAGCGAAGTCGGCCGTTAAGGCTCCCGCCTTCCCGCCGGTCACTTCCTGCCGATGTCGGTGCTTCTTCCAAGCCCTTAACCCCGCCTACGCCACGCCCGCCGGCAGCCCATGCCGGCGCATTGATGAACAACCAGCCTGCACGCCTTTCCCGCCTCTCTTGGCGATGAGGGAGCAAGACCGAGATGGTCTTTCATTTTCGAGAAATCCGGATTGGACCGGGACGACGATGCGGCATCATGCCTGGGGACGGTTTTCGGCCCTTTTCGGCGTGACTTTAATCTTTATGGTTAATTCCTTGCTTGAAGGTTAACGTCGGGTGGAGAGGTCTGGTAAGAAAAAAATAAATCCTAATATAAGAATTCATTAGCCTTTCGGAAGTATCGAAAGCTGCACACTCTCCTCAGGCCGTCAGGCTCGCGCAAGCTTCGATCGCTATGTCTTCCCATTGCTATGTTGACGATGCAGTCACATGAGGAAGAGAAATGATCGTTCTCGGATTGAGCGCCACACTGATCGTGGCTTCGACATTGGTCGCGCTGATCATGTTGCTCGGCATTGATGTCGAGCGTCAGTCGGCCAGCGAACGGCTGTTCTAGGCTCGTAGCGGAGCTCGACCTGCGGCCCATGAGCGTGGGATGTCCCTCCTCCCGCACACATCCTGCACGCCATTTTGACAGACGTGCCGCGACGCGATAACCCTTGGCCCATTCTCATATTGGTTATCGCAAGTCCCATGAGCGTCGCATCCGTCAAAGCATTCTTCTCCGCATACGCCCCGGATATCAAAGTGCTCGAACTCGATGTCAGCACCGCCACAGTGGAACTGGCGGCTGCCGGCCACGGCGTGGCGCCCGACCAGATTGCCAAGACACTGGCGATCCGCGTCGGCGAGGAGATCGTTCTGCTTGCTACCAAAGGCACTGCCCGGCTCGACAACAAGAAGTTCAAGGCGCATTTCACCACGAAGCCGCGCATGCTGCCGCTGGATGAAGTGGAGCGCGAGACCGGCCATCCGGTCGGTGGCGTCTGCCCCTTCGGCCTCGCCAAGCCGCTCAAGATCTATTGCGATGTCTCGCTAAAGCCTTTCGACGAAGTCGTGCCGGCTGCCGGTGGCGTGAACGCTGCGGTCAGGATCGCGCCTGCGCGCATGGCCGAACTGACGCGTGCGGAGTGGGTCGATGTCTGCGAGTGAGGCAGTACCGCTTTCGGGGGGTCAGTGCCGAGCCGCGCGAGCGCTGACGGATGTTTCGCGCGCCATGCTGGCCGATATGTCGGGGATTTCGGAGACAGTCATCGACGGTTTCGAACGCAAGCTTGTCGAACCAGACGATCAGGTTCGGGCCAAGCTACGTCACGCTCTCGAGACGTTCGGGGCACTTTTCTTCGATGATGACAAGCACGGCGGGCGTGGCGTTCGTCTGAGATTCAATTCCGTCGAGGCCGCTCGCATCGATCGGCTGGAGAACGAAGGTGGGCCGGCCGGCGAAGACGACGTCGCCTGACCAATCCGGTCAGGCGAGATCCGGCTGAACGGGCCGGGGGATGCGGCTGTTGGGGTCGATCTTGAGGCGCTCGTCGCGTTGGACTTCTTCCGGATTGTTTTCTTTCTCGCCGTCCGGCGCGATTGTGACGGGAAGCCCGGTTTCCTTGTCGATCTGCATGTCATGCGCATTGCCGCGCACCGGTTCGTCGCGCTTGCCGACGCCATGACTTCTGTCGGATTGGGTCATCGTGATTCTCCTCAAAATGCTGGCGGCCGGGAGCGCCGCGTTCGGAACGTGCGCTCCCGGCCTTCGATCCGTCAGTGGAAGGAACTGCCGTCGGCTTCCTCGATTGCGTCCTGCCCCTTCACAGAGAGCTTCACGCGACCGCCTTCGACGCCTTCGACATTTGAGAGGCTGATGAAATGATGATGGCTCTGATGGCCAGGATCGTTCTCGTTGCGGGTCAGCTTGATACGGCCGCCTTCAACGCGGTCGACAGTGCCCACATGAAGGCCATCTGCGCCAACAACGTCTGCATGTTCGCGGATTTCGGATTCGTTGATCATGGGTGTGTCTCCTTTTGCCAGAAGGGAACGCGGAACTCTGGAAAAGGATGCATGAGAGTTGCGGACCGTTCGTCGCCGCGCCTCGGGTCTCAGCGCCAGACGCCCGTATTCCGATGATGGTTAAGCATTCGGCAATCGCTCGCGTTCGCGCCATATCACGTTGAAATATATGATATCTTTCTCCAAGGGTCCCGTCCCGGCGACCTGACGGCAATCATCGCCGCAACCTCGAGTGGTTGCAAACATCCAGAGACGCTGGAAGCTGAGCCGAAAATTCAAATTATATTAATTCGCACCTATCTACTGTCTGCCGCGACAATTCTATTTGGGCAGCATCTCCATGTATCGTGTCCTGACATGCCTCACCACCGAACATGACCTCCGGCTGGTCCTGCTCGCGGGTCTAATTTGCCTGCTGGCCAGCCATATGGCCGTCTTGCTGGTGCAGCGAGGAAAAGCGACACAGGGCAGCGCACGCTGGATCTGGCTTGGGGTTGCTGGTGTATCCGGCGGCTTCGGCATCTGGTCGACGCATTTCATTGCCATGCTTGCCTACGACCCGGGCGTCGTGGTCGGCTACGAAGCGCAATTGAGCCTGCTGTCGCTGGCCATGGCGATCGTGGCGACCTTCGCCGCCGTGTCCTGCGCCGTATTCCTCAGCGGCACGACGGCCTATGTTAGTGGCGGTCTGCTCTTTGCCGCAGGCGTCGCTTCGATGCACTTCACCGGCATGCTGGCGATCGAGTTCCCTGGCGAGATCGACTGGAGCACCGACCTTGTCGTCGCATCGATCTTGCTCGGCGCGATCTTTGCAACCACCGCCTATTCATTTGCCCTCAATGGACGTTCCGACTGGGTCCGCAAATATGGTGCGACGCTGATGCTGACGGTTGCCGTGGTGGCGCTTCACTTCACCGCTATGGGCGGCATGACCGTGACGCCCGGCGCCGAGACACTCGACCCCTCGACGCTGCTCTCGCCTTCTTTGATGATCATAACCATCGCAACAACATCGCTCTCCCTTTTGAGCTGCGGCCTGGCGGCTGGTTATTTCGCTGTGCGCGCCGAGCGCCAGGCGGCCGCGGGCGAAGCGAATTTCAAGCGTCTCGTCCAGGGCGTGTCCGATTACGCGATCTACATGCTGGACCTCGACGGCAAGGTCAGCAACTGGAATGCCGGTGCCCAGCGCGCCAAGGGTTACACGGCGGATGAAATCGTCGGCCGCAACTTCTCCACCTTCTATTCGGCCGAGGACCGCGCCAAGGGTCTGCCTGAGCGCGCGCTGGAGAAGGCTCGCTCGGAAGGCAAATTCGAAGCCCAAGGCTGGCGTTACCGCAAGGACGGCACGTCGTTCTGGGCGCATGTCGCGATCGACCCGATCTACGACGATCGGGGCGAGCTCGTCGGCTATGCCAAGATCACTAAGGACGGGACCAAGCAAAAAGCCGACGCCGATCGCATCGCACAGGTCAGCCGCAACCTCGACATCGCGCTCGAGAACATGTCGCAGGGCATCTGCCTTTTCGACAAGGACCAGAGGCTCGTCCTCGCCAACCGACATTACAGCGAGATCTTCAATTTCCCCGAAGGCTTCGCAGCTGTCGGCCGATCCTATCGCGATATTGTCGAACAAGGCTTCCTGCTGCGCCTCAGCGATCCAGATGCCGCGCTGTCCCGCGCCCAGGAACACTACGAACGCGCGATGAAGACTGTGCGCTCTGGTGGCGGATCGACCGTCATGCAGTTCTCGGATGGGCGTTCGATTCAGTCGATCTATACCGCCACCGAGGAAGGCGGCTGGGTCGTCACCTTCGAAGACATCACCAAGCGTCTCGAATCCGAAGCGAAGATCGCCTATATGGCTCGCCACGACGGCCTGACCGGCCTGCCGAACCGCGCGGTTTTCAACGAAACACTCGGCCAGGAAATCGCGCTCGCGGAGCGTTCGGGCGCCAAGGTGGCGGTCATTGGCATCGACCTCGACAAGTTCAAGGAAATCAATGATCAGCACGGCCACGCCGCGGGCGACCAGGTCCTCATGGAACTCACCAATCTGATGAGCAACGTGCTGGGGTCGGGCGAATTCGTGGCCCGATTCGGCGGTGACGAGTTCGCAGCGATCAAGCGCTTCGATGAAATAACCGAGGTGCACGATTTCATCGCGCGGCTGGAGCGTTGCCTGATCGGCGAGGTCACGATCGATGCCTTTGAGGTCAAGACCGGCGCCAGCCTCGGCGTCGCCATCTTCCCGCAGGATGCCCGCGACGGCGAGCAACTGCTCGCCAATGCCGACCTCGCCATGTATCGCGCCAAGACTTCGCTGATCACCCGCGTCTGTTTCTATGAAGGCGCGATGGACGAGGCCGCCCGGGAACGCCGAGCCCTGGCGCAGGATCTCTGGGAAGCGATCGAGAAGAAGCAATTCCACCTGCATTACCAGGTGCAGAAGTCCGTCTCTTCGGGCAAGACGACCGGCTACGAAGTGCTGCTGCGGTGGGAGCATCCGACCCGCGGCAATGTCCCGCCGATGGATTTCATTTCGCTCGCGGAAGAATGCGGCGCGATCCTGCCGATCGGCGAATGGGTGCTGCGCGAGGCCTGCCGTGTCGCCGCGGGCTGGGATGAGCCGCACAAGATCGCCGTCAATCTCTCGCCGATCCAGCTCGGTCACCAGGACATGGCCGCGATCATCCGTCAGGTGCTGGTCGAGACCGGCCTCAACCCGCGTCGGCTGGAAATCGAGATCACCGAGAGCTCGATCATCACCGATAAGGCGCGCGCGTTGCATACGCTGCGCCAGATCAAGGCGCTGGGTGTCTCGATTGCCATCGACGACTTCGGCACCGGCTATTCGTCGCTCGAGACGCTGCGCGCCTTTCCCTTCGACAAGATCAAGCTCGACCGCAGCTTCATGAACGAGGTGGAAAGCAGCCAGCAGGCGAAGGCGATCATCCGCGCCATTCTCGCGCTCGGCCAGAGCCTCGACGTGCCGGTGCTCGCCGAAGGCGTCGAGACTGCCGACCAGCTGGAAATCCTCCAGAAGGAAGGGTGCGACGAAGCGCAGGGTTATCTGCTCGGCAAGCCTAAGCCGGTCGGCGATCTCGACCACGAAGAATCCAAGTCGGAAGCCGCTTGAGCGGGTAGCGTCGGGGCTTAGGCCGAAGTGCCCTCGGTCTTTCCAATGAGGACAGAGAAGGCCGCCGCATAGGCTGCCCGCATGGCGAGACTCTTGGTCTCGCCTTCCTCGAGCTCAGGCGCGACGCGCTTGAGCACGATTCCGCTGATCAACTTTGCCTGCTTCCTATGGATCGGCTTCGCAAGAAGCTTGGCTTCCTGATAATTCCGCTGCAGCTCGGCGCTCTGCCAGGCAGGATCCGCGATCACGGCATTGACGGCTTGCGTCGCTGCCCGGGTCGCAGCCTTGAAGGCCGCGGGCGGAATCGGAACTGACTTTGCTTCTTCTGCCGGTTTTGCAACCGCTATCGGCGCAGGCGCTGGCTTGGCGACCACGACTTCACGAACACCGTGCTTGCGGCTCGGCACCTTCGGCACAATGAATGGCTCGCGCCCGGAGACCTGCGGCTTGCGGATAGGCTCGACAGCCCGCGCGGCTGGCTGCTCTGCCTCGGCCGTCGGCACCTTGAACTTGAGCGATAGTATCGGTCGTCCCGTCTTCCCGTCCATCAGGATCCCGCCTGAACGTCATTCGACTTATGCATGCTTAGCACTCCATCACGTGACTTGCGTGACGTGTCAACAGCCAAGCTCAGTTTGTCGCACAGCGATCGCATGATTTTCTCTCGCCGCTGCTAAATGCACAAATCGCAAGCAGGTTTCAGACGGCTATGGGTCAGATGGTGCATTTCTGTGCCGACGGCGAAAAAACGGCATCAACGCGCTGAAGATGTGGTCACCCAGACGGGTTTGCGCTTCTCAGCAAACGCCGCGCGACCTTCCGCTGCCTCGGCGCTATCGCCAAGGACGCCGATCGCCTTTTCGGCATAGATCATTGCCGGTTCCCGTTCCAGCTCGCGAATGTCGAACAGGGCCTTCTTGCCGGCAGCCACAGCGTTGGGTGCGGCAAGAGTGAGCTTGCCTATGACCTCTTCGATTAGCCCATCGAGCTCCGCCGCGGGCACCGCGCGATTGACGATGTTCCACGTCACCGCCTCTTCAGCCCCGATGGTCTCGCCGAGATAAGCCAGTTCCCGGAGCCGACGCTCGGGCACCTGATGGACGAGCCGGGTGGCAATCATCAACGGAAATACACCAACCCGCACCTCCGGCAGGCCAAAGCGGGCGTGATCGGCGGCGTAGGCGAGATCGCAGGACGCCACAAGGCCGAAGCCGCCTGCCAGGGCCGAACCATTGAGGCGGGCGATGACCGGCTTACCACAGTCCTGGATCGCACGCAGCACATTGCCGATGGGGTTGGTGCCATCTTCGCTGCGGAACATACGCGACCCCTCTTTCAGGTCGGCACCGGAACAAAAGGTCCGGTTGCCCGCGCCGGTCAGCACGACGGCACGGATATCGGGATCGGACGAGCCTTCCGTTAGCGCTTCAACCAGGGCCGTCGTCATGGCGACGTTGAGGGCGTTGTGGCGATCCGGCCGGTTTAGCGTGAGCCAGAGAGCCGGCCCACGCCGTTCGATGAGCAGTTCCTCAGCCATTGCGAACTCCTGACTTGGCAAGATGGGCGTGGCCAGCGCGCGAGGCATTGGGGCGACCGAGCTTCTCGCTGATCCAGCCGCCGGTTTCCGCGAGTGATTCGAAGTCCACGCCGGTCTCAATGCCGAGGCCGTGGAGAAGATAGACCGCATCTTCGGTCGCGACATTGCCGCTGGCGCCCGGCGCATAGGGGCAGCCTCCAAGGCCGGCGACGGAGCTGTCGAACACCGCGATACCCTCCTCGAGGCTGGCAAGGATATTGGCGACGCCCTGGCCATAGGTGTCGTGGAAGTGCATGGCGATCTTCTCAAGCGGCACCGACCCTGCCACGGTCTCGATCAGCAGTCGGATCTGCCACGCCGTGCCGACGCCGATCGTGTCACCGAGCGAGATCTCGTAGCAACCCATGTCGATAAGCGCCTCAGACATCCTAGCGACGTCGTTGCCGGGCACAGCGCCGTCATAGGGGCAGCCGGCGATACAGGACACGTAGCCGCGCACGCGAAGGCCTGCGGCGAGGGCCCGTTCTGCAACCGGTGCCAGCCGCTCCAGGCTCTCGGCGCGGGAGCAGGCGATGTTCTTCTGGCTGAAGCCCTCGGAGGCGGAGACGAAAATGGCGATCTCGGCGACGTTGGCAGCAAGCGCCGACTCAAGCCCTTTCATGTTGGGCACCAGGGCCGGATAGGACGTTCGCGGCCGCTTGACTATGCGCGCGAAGACTTCCGCCGAATCCGCCATTTGCGGCACCCATTTCGGCGACACGAAGGCGCCAGCCTCGACCGCCGGAAGGCCGGCTGCCGACAGGCGATCGACCAATTCGACCTTGATATCCAGCGGCACGATGCCGGCTTCGTTCTGCAGCCCATCGCGCGGCCCGACCTCGACCAGCCTCACCCTCCTCGGGATCGTCATGCGCCTGCCTCCGGCAGGAAGGATACGAGCACTGTGCCAGCTTCGGTCATGGCGCCCTCGACGGCGTTGATGGCTTCGACAATGCCATCCGCCGGCGCGCGGATCGTGTGCTCCATCTTCATCGCCTCCATGATGACCAGGGCTCTGCCCTTCTCGACCCGCTCGCCGGCTGCGGCGAGAACGGCGCGGATGATGCCCGGCATCGGCGCCGTCAGCCCACCATGAGCATGATCATCCCCAGCTTCGGCAAACGGATCGGGCAGCGCGACGGTGAACCGGTCGCCGCCGGCGAAGAGATCCCAGCGACCGTGCAAGCCCCAGAAGCGCCCCTGCAACTTTCGTCCGTCGATCCGCGCATCGAGCAGACCATCGACCGAAAGCGTGCCCTCCGCCTGCACCGACTTGCCGTCGATGTCGAGCCTATAGCCGCGCTGTTCCATGGACACGCCGATATCCAGCGCGCGGTCGCCGATCGACAGGCACAGGTTCTCGCGCGGCGGCAAATTGAGCCGGAAGCCGCCGAGCTGTGCCCAGGGACTGTGCGGATCGGCCGATCCGGATGCCGTTTCGGCGGCAGAGGACTGGCGGGTGAGCAGGATGCCCAACACCGCCAACGCGATTGTCTCGTCGCTTGCCGCAGGGGTGGCTAGCAGCTCCGCCTCATGTCGGGCGATGAAGCCGGTATCGAGTTCGGCCGCAGCAAAGGCCGGATGGGACGCGAGCCTGAGGAGGAAGCCGCTGTTGCTGGTGACACCCGCAACCGCCGTAGCGGAAAGCGCTTCCCGCATGCGCCGCACGGCCGTCGATCGGTCCTCACCCCAGACGATCAACTTCGATATCATCGGGTCGTAGTGCACGGTGATGCGGTCGGCGGCGCGGATGCCGCTGTCGATACGCACATTGGGGCCGGCCTCAGGCATGGCGAGATGGGTGACGAGGCCAGTCGACGGCAGGAAGCCGTTGAATGCATCCTCGGCATATATGCGGGCCTCGATCGCGTGGCCCTGGATTTCGAGTTGGCTCCAGCTTTCCGGCAGATGCTCACCGCTCGCGACACGCAACTGCCATTCGACGAGATCGAGCCCGGTGATGTATTCGGTGACCGGGTGCTCGACCTGCAGCCGCGTGTTCATCTCCATGAAATAGAATTCGCCCAAAGCATCGAGCAGGAACTCGATCGTCCCGGCGCCGGAATAGCCGATGGCCTTGGCGGCAACGACAGCCGCTTCGCCCATGCGCCGACGCAGATCGGCCGAGAGGCCCGGCGCCGGCGCCTCCTCGATGACCTTCTGGTGGCGACGCTGGATCGAGCAGTCGCGCTCGAAAAGCGAATGGCAATTGCCGTGGTTGTCGGCAAAGACCTGGACTTCGACATGGCGCGGGCGGACGAGATATTTCTCGATCAGCATTCGGTCATCGCCGAAGGAGGCGAGAGATTCGCGCTTGGCGCCGGCGAGTTCGGCCAGGAAATCCTCAGGCCTTTCAACAACGCGCATGCCTTTGCCGCCACCACCCGCCGAGGCCTTGGCCAGAACCGGATAACCGATACGCGCCGCCTCAGCCGCCAGCAACTCAGGCGACTGATCCTCGCCATGGTAGCCGGGCACGAGCGGCACCCGGGCTGTCGCCATCAGAGCCTTGGCCTCGCTCTTGCCGCCCATGGCGCGGATCGCGGAGGCCGCCGGGCCGATGAAGACGAGACCGGCTCTGTGGCAGGCCTCCGCGAAATCGGCATTCTCAGACAGGAAGCCGTAGCCGGGATGCACGGCTTCGGCACCGCTTTCGAGCGCGGCGGCAATGATCTTGCCCTGGTCGAGATAGGACTGGCGCGCGGGCGCCGGGCCGATGTGGCGGGCATCGTCGGCCATGGCGACATGCTGCGCGTCGCGATCGGCGTCGGAATAGACCGCAACTGTCTCGACGCCCATTCTTCGGGCGGTGCGGATGACACGGCCGGCGATCTCGCCTCGGTTGGCAATCAGGATCTTTCGGAACATCGCCATCATCACATCCTGAATATGCCGAACTGGGTCTGCTCGATCGGCGCATTGAGTGCCGCGGAGATACCGAGCCCGAGGACCATGCGGGTATCCGCCGGGTCGATGATGCCGTCGTCCCAGAGCCGGGCGCTGGCATAATAGGGATGGCCCTCGCGCTCGTATTTGTCGCGGATCGGCGCCTTGAACGCCTCTTCCTCCTCGGCCGGCCATGTCTTGCCCGATGCTTCCAGCCCGTCACGGCGTACCTGCGCCAGAACCGACGCCGCCTGCTCGCCGCCCATGACGGAGATGCGGGCATTGGGCCACATCCAGAGGAAGCGCGGCGAATAGGCGCGGCCGCACATGCCGTAATTGCCTGCCCCGAATGAGCCGCCGATGACGACGGTGAATTTCGGCACCCTGGCGCAGGCCACCGCGGTCACCAGCTTGGCGCCGTCCTTGGCGATGCCGCCTGCCTCATACTTTCGGCCAACCATGAAGCCGGTGATGTTCTGCAGGAAGACCAGCGGAATGCCGCGCTGGGCGCAGAGCTCGATGAAATGCGCGCCCTTGAGCGCCGATTCCGAGAACAGGATGCCATTGTTTGCGACGATGCCGACGGGATAGCCGAAGATATGGGCGAAGCCGCAGACCAGCGTCGTGCCATAGAGCGCCTTGAACTCCTCGAATTCCGAGCCGTCGACGATGCGGGCGATGATGTCGCGTACGTCATATGGCTTGCGGGCGTCCGCCGGGACGATGCCGTAGAGATCGTCGACCGGATAGAGCGGTTCGGCCGGCTTGCGCATCTCCAGTTCGACGCGCTTCGGCCGGTTCAGAGTGCCGACAATGCGGCGGGCAATGGCAAGTGCGTGGCGGTCGTCGTTGGCATAGTGGTCGGTGACACCTGAGGTGCGAGAATGGACGTCGGCGCCGCCGAGATCCTCCGCTGACACGACCTCGCCGGTCGCCGCCTTCACCAGCGGTGGGCCGCCGAGGAAGATGGTGCCCTGGTTCTTGACGATCACGGACTGGTCGCTCATGGCAGGCACATAGGCGCCGCCGGCGGTGCAGCTTCCCATGACGACGGCGATCTGCGGAATGCGCTCCGCCGACATTGTGGCCTGGTTGTAGAAGATGCGGCCGAAATGATCGCGGTCGGGGAAGACCTCGTCCTGGTTCGGCAGATTGGCGCCGCCGGAATCGACGAGATAGAGGCAGGGCAGCTTGTTTTCGCGGGCGATCTCCTGGGCGCGGAGGTGCTTCTTCACCGTCAGCGGATAATAGGTGCCACCCTTCACCGTCGCGTCGTTGGCGACGATGACGCATTCTCGGCCGGCAACACGGCCGATGCCGGTGAGGATGCCGGCGGCCGGGACGGGTTCGTCATAGACCTCATGGGCGGCGAGCTGCGAGAGTTCGAGGAAGGGCGTGCCGGGATCGAGCAGGCCATCGACCCGGTCGCGGGGCAGGAGTTTGCCGCGGGATAGGTGGCGTTCGCGGGCTTTTTCTCCGCCACCCTTGGCGATCTCGGCGGTCTTGGCGCGGAGGTCGGAGACGAGGGCCCGCATGTGGGTGGCGTTGGCTTCGAAGGTGGCGTCGCGCGGGAGGGGGGTGGAGAGTTTCATTGGGTGCTCTCCGTTTCCCGAGCTTCACCCCTCACCAAGCGCACCCAAGCATTCGGCTGCGCCTCACGCGGGCTTGCTATCCTCTCCCACAAGGGGAGAGGTAGGGTGCCACGAGCACCGCCTTGTTCGAGGCATGGCAGCGCCGCGAGTTTACCTCTCCCCTTGTGGGAGAGGATACGAAGGCCGGGTGAGCGCAGCGAGCCCTTGGCCGAAGTTGGTGAGGGGTGAGAAACGCTGACCAAACTCATCATCCCCTCACCCATTCCCCTTCACCAGTTCCCGCCCGATCAGCATCCGCCTGATCTCGCTCGTCCCGGCGCCAATCTCATAAAGTTTGGCATCCCGCAGCAACCTCCCGGCCGAACTGTCATTGACATAGCCCGATCCTCCCAACAGCTGGATCGCATCCAGCGCCGCCTGCGTCCCTCGCTCGGCAGCAAACAGGATCACACCCGCCGCATCCTGCCGCGTCACGCGTCCCTCGTCCGCGGCCTTGGCCACGGCATAGACATAGGCCCGCGAGGCATTCATCGACGTGTACATGTCCGCGATCTTGCCCTGGACGAGCTGGAACTCGCCGATCGGTTTGCCGAACTGCTGGCGCTCCCTGACATAGGGCAGGATCAGATCCATCGCCGCCTGCATGATCCCGACCGGGCCGCCCGCCAGCACCGCGCGTTCGTAATCGAGCCCGCTCATCAGCACGTTGACGCCGCCATTCAACTTGCCGAGGATGTTCTCCTCCGGCACTTCGCAATCCTGGAAGACGAGCTCCGACGTGGGCGAGCCGCGCATGCCAAGCTTGTCGAGCTTTTGCGCCGGGCGGAATCCCTTGAAGCTCTTTTCGATAATGAAGGCGGTGATGCCGCGCGGGCCGGCGGCCATGTCGGTCTTGGCGTAGACGACCAGCGTATCGGCCTCGTGGCCGTTGGTGATCCACATCTTGGCGCCATTGAGCACATAGCGGTCGCCGCGCTTGTCGGCCTTCAGCTTCATCGAGACCACGTCGGAGCCCGAGCCGACCTCGCTCATCGCCAGCGAGCCAACATGGCCTCCGGAGATCAGGTCAGGCAGGTAGCGCTTCTTCTGCTCCGGGGTGCCCCAGCGGTGGATCTGGTTGATGCAAAGGTTGGAATGGGCACCATAGGAAAGGCCGATCGAGGCGGAAGCACGGCTGATCTCCTCCATCGCCACGCAATGGGCGAGATAGCCCATCCCGGCGCCGCCGAATTCTTCCTTCACGGTGATGCCGTGCAGGCCGAGCGCGCCCATTTCCGGCCAGAGATGGCGGGGGAAGCGATCCTCGCGGTCGATCTCCATGGCGAGCGGCGCGATGCGGTCCTCCGCGAAACGGCGCACGGTCTCGCGCAACGCTGCGATATCGTCGCCGATGCTTGCATCGAACAGTGCGGCAAGATCCATCTTCATTCCTCCCACGGACCTAATTCTGGCTCGCCGGGTCGATCCTACTCCCACCCGGCGGTTCCGGCAAAGCGCCGGGTCGTTGATCGCCCTTGTCAGGCCTTTCCGCCCTCGCCCACCGAAACCGAGCGGCGGATGAAGGTCTTGATGGCGAAATTGGACTGGATGCGGGCGACACCCGGCACCGTCGTCAGGAAATCGAGCAGTTCCTGATAATGCGGCAGGTCGCGCACCATGGCATGCAGCAAATAGTCCGAACTGCCCGACGTCTGGTAACCGCCGACCACCGCCGGCACCGAGGAGACGTGATCCTCGAAGGTGGCCAGCACGTCCTTGGTCTGGCGCTCGAGCGTCACCGAGATGAAGACGCCGATCGTGCCGAGCAGCTTGCTCTCGTCCAGTACCGCCGCATAGCCGCGGATCGTGCCGCTCTCTTCGAGCAGCCGGACGCGACGAAGCGTGGGCGAAAAGGAAAGGCCGATTTTTGTCGCGAGATCGCGCCAGGAGATGCGCCCATCCTCGGCGAGAACAGACAATATTTTGCGGTCAAAGGAATCCAGTTCACGCATCTGGATCAATTGATCGACTTATTGCGCCAATATTGGATCATTTGATTTAGCATAACGCCTCCTCCGCGTTCGAATTCGCACTGAAATAAACATCGAAGAGTGCTATTGTCAAATCAGAGGGAATGAGGAGGCAGAATGCAGATCGCAGGCAAGGCATTCATCGTGACGGGCGGCGGCTCAGGCCTTGGCGCCGCGGTCGCGGAACGGCTGGCTGGTGCCGGCGCCTCCATTCTCATCGCCGATATAAATACCCAGGGAGGGGAAGCGGTTGCCGCGCGCCTCGGTTCGAATGCGGGCTTCATCCGCACGGATGTGACCGACGAGGCCGACGGTCGCGCGGCAATCGACAACGCGGTGGCCCGCTTTGGCGCACTCCACGGACTCGTCAATTGCGCCGGCATCGCGCCAGGCGAAAAGGTGCTGGGCCGCGACGGGCCGCATCGGCTCGAAAGCTTTACCCGCGCCATCGCGATCAATCTCACCGGCACGTTCAACATGACCCGCCTCGCTGCGGAAGCGATGTCGCGCGGCGAACCCGATGCCGAGGGCAATCGCGGCGTGATCGTCAACACCGCCTCGATTGCGGCCTTCGACGGCCAGATCGGCCAGATCGGCCAGGCCGCCTATGCTGCCTCCAAGGGCGGCGTCGCGGCAATGACGCTGCCGATCGCCCGCGAACTGGCGCGGCACGGCATCCGCGTCGCGGCGATTGCGCCCGGCATTTTCGGCACACCGATGATGGCGGGCATGCCGCCGGAGGTGCAGGACTCGCTCGGCAAGAGCGTGCCCTATCCCAGCCGGCTCGGCCGGCCGGAGGAATTTGCCGCCCTTGTCCAGCACATCATCGAGAACGATTATCTCAATGGCGAAGTTATCCGTCTGGACGGCGCGCTTCGCATGGCGCCGCGGTGAGGAGATACCATGACCCTTCATGACCCGATCGTGATCGCCGGTTTTGCCCGCACGCCGATGGGCGGTTTCCAGGGCGATTTGAAATCGGCCACAGCGCCGGAGCTCGGCTCGACGGCTATTTCCGCAGCACTCACCCGGGCCTGCGTGGCCCCTGAGGATATCGACGAAGTGCTGATGGGCTGTGTCCTTCCGGCCGGCCAGGGCCAGGCGCCGGCGCGGCAGGCCTCGATCGGGGCTGGGCTGCCGCATGCCACGGGCGCGACGACCATCAACAAGATGTGCGGCTCGGGCATGAAGGCGGCCATGCTGGCGCATGACCTCATTGCGGCCGGCAGCGCCTCGATCGCTGTGGCAGGCGGCATGGAAAGCATGACCAATGCACCCTATCTGCTCGACCGGGCGCGCGGCGGCTACCGGCTCGGCCATGGCAAGATCATCGACCACATGTTCCTCGATGGGCTGGAGGACGCCTATGACAAGGGCCGGCTGATGGGCAGCTTTGCGGAGGATTGCGCCGAGGCCTACCAGTTCACGCGGGCCGCGCAGGACGATTATGCCATTGCCTCGCTGACGCGGGCGCAGAGGGCGATTGCCGACGGATCGTTTGCCGAGGAAGTCACGCCCGTCACGGTGAAGAACGGTCGCGATACGCTGAGCATCGAGCGCGACGAGCAGCCCGGGAAAGCCAAACTCGACAAGATCCCGACTCTGAAGCCTGCTTTCCGCGACGGCGGCACCGTGACGGCAGCCAATGCCAGTTCGATCTCCGATGGCGCGGCGGCGCTTGTGCTGATGCGGCGCTCGGAAGCGAAGAAGCGTGGGCTGACGCCACTGGCCGCGATATCAGGCCATGCCACGCATGCGCAGGCGCCCAACCTCTTCGCGACTGCGCCGATCGGCGCGCTCAACAAACTCAGTGAAAAGACCGGCTGGGCGCTCGGCGATGTTGATCTCTTCGAGATCAACGAGGCCTTTGCCGTCGTGCCGATGGCCGCGATGCGCGATCTCGGCCTGCCGCATGACAAGGTCAATATCCATGGCGGCGCCTGCGCGCTCGGTCACCCGATCGGCGCTTCCGGTGCTCGCATTATCGTGACCCTGCTCGCGGCACTCAGGCACTATGATCTCAAGCGCGGCATGGCCGCGGTCTGCATCGGCGGCGGCGAGGCCACGGCCATCGCCATCGAGCGATTTTGACGTTTTCGGGAGGAATGAGATGACAGATCAACCCCGGCTTAGCCTGCATGTGCCGGAACCCGCGGTGCGGCCGGGCGGCCAGCCGGATTTCTCCAATGTGAAAATCCCCAAGGCCGGCTCGGTGCCGCGACCAGAGGTCGATGTCCCGGCCGAGGACATGCGCGACCTCGCCTACTCGATCATCCGCGTGCTCAACCAGCAGGGCGAGGCTGTCGGCCCTTGGGCGGGCTCGCTGACGGACGAGGAGTTGCTCGCCGGTCTGCGTGACATGATGCGGCTCCGCGCCTTCGACGCCCGCATGGTGATGGCCCAGCGTCAGGGCAAGACCTCGTTCTACATGCAGCATCTCGGCGAGGAGGCGGTGAGTTGCGCCTTCCGCAGGGCGCTGGTCAAGGGCGACATGAACTTCCCGACCTATCGCCAGGCCGGTCTGCTGATCGCGGGTGGCTTCCCGATGGTCGAGATGATGAACCAGATCTATTCCAACGAGCTCGACCCGCTGAAGGGCCGGCAGCTGCCGGTGCTCTATTCGTCGAAAGAATACGGCTTCTTCACCATCTCGGGCAACCTCGCCACGCAATATGTTCAGGCGGTCGGCTGGGCCATGGCCTCGGCCATCAAGAACGATACCAAGATCGCTGCCGCCTGGATCGGCGACGGTTCGACGGCGGAATCGGATTTCCATTCCGCGCTGGTCTTCGCCTCGACCTACAAGGCGCCGGTCATTCTCAACATCGTCAACAACCAGTGGGCCATCTCGACCTTCCAGGGCATCGCCCGCGGCGGCTCCGGCACGTTCGCGGCACGCGGACTGGGCTTCGGCATCCCGGCGCTGCGCGTCGACGGAAATGATTATCCCGCCGTGCACGCGGTCGCGAAATGGGCGGCCGAGCGGGCGCGACGGAACCTCGGGCCGAGCCTGATCGAGTACGTGACCTATCGTGCCGGCGCGCATTCGACGTCCGACGATCCGAGCGCCTACCGACCGAAGACCGAGTCCGAGGCCTGGCCGCTCGGCGATCCCATCCTCCGGCTCAAGAACCATCTCATTGTCCGCGGCGTCTGGTCCGACGAGCGCCACAAGCAGGCCGAGGCCGAGATCATCGACGAAGTGATCCAGGCGCAGAAGGAGGCCGAGAGCCACGGCACGCTGCATGCTGGCGGCGGCCCCTCGGTGCGCGACATCTTCGAGGGCGTCTATGCCGAAATGCCGCCGCATATCCGCCGCCAGCGTCAGAAAGCGGGGTACTGACATGCCGAGAATGACGATGATCGAGGCTGTCCGCAGCGCCATGGACGTCTCCATGGGGCGCGACGATGACGTGGTCGTGTTCGGCGAGGATGTCGGCTATTTCGGCGGCGTGTTCCGGGCGACGCAGGGCCTGCAGGCGAAATATGGCAAGACGCGCTGCTTCGATGCGCCGATCAGCGAATCCGGCATTGTCGGCACGGCGATCGGCATGGCGGCCTATGGGCTGAAGCCTTGTGTCGAGATCCAGTTCGCCGACTACATGTATCCGGCCTATGACCAGATCACCCAAGAGGCGGCACGTATCCGCTACCGCTCCAACGGTGATTTCACCTGCCCGATTGTGCTGCGCATGCCCACGGGCGGCGGCATTTTCGGCGGCCAGACGCATAGCCAGAGCCCGGAGGCGCTGTTCACCCATGTCTGCGGGCTGAAGGTCATCGTGCCCTCCAATCCCTATGACGCCAAGGGCCTCTTGATTTCGTCGATCGAGGACCCCGATCCGGTGATGTTCCTCGAGCCGAAGCGACTCTATAACGGCCCCTTCGACGGCCATCACGACCGGCCTGTCACGCCCTGGTCGACGCACGAGCTTGGCGAGGTGCCCGAGGGCCATTACACGATCCCGATCGGCAAGGCGGAGATCCGCCGGCCGGGCGAAGCGGTGACGGTCATAGCCTATGGCACGATGGTGCATGTGGCGCTCGCCGCGGCCGAGGAGACAGGCGTCGATGCCGAGGTGATCGATCTCCGCAGCCTGCTGCCGCTCGATTTTGACACGATCGTGCAGTCGGTCAGCAAGACCGGCCGCTGCGTCGTCGTGCATGAGGCAACCCTGACCTCGGGCTTTGGCGGCGAGATCGCCTCGCTGGTGCAGGAGCACTGCTTCTACCATCTCGAAGCGCCTGTTATCCGCGTCGCGGGCTGGGACACGCCTTACCCGCATGCGCAGGAATGGGATTACTTCCCGGGCCCGGCGCGGGTCGGCCGCGCGCTTCTAGAAGTGATGGAGGGCTGATCATGGGCGAATATGTGATCCGGATGCCCGATGTCGGTGAAGGCGTAGCCGAGGCCGAGCTCGTCGAATGGCATGTGAAGCCGGGTGACGCCGTGCGCGAGGACATGGTTCTCGCCGCCGTGATGACAGACAAGGCGACGGTCGAGATCCCCTCCCCGGTTTCCGGGACGGTGACGTGGATAGCGGGCGAGATCGGCGACATCATCGCGGTCAAGGCGCCGCTGGTGAAGCTCGATGTCGATGGCGCAGTAGCCGGGCCGTCGGCCGAGCCGGAGACGGCTCCGGCCAAGGCTGATCCTGTGGCATCGCACGAGGCAGTGGCCGAAGAGCGCATGCTGGTCGCCAAACCGGCAGAGATGGCGACACCGACGATTGTGCAGCCCGCTACGGGCATCGCCGTCCGCAGCGCGAGCGGCGAAGCGAAGCCGCTGGCCTCACCCGCCGTGCGTCGCCGGGCGCAGGATGCAGGCATCGACCTCAGGCAGGTCCACGGCACGGGCCCCGTCGGGCGGATCTCGCATGAGGATCTCGACGCCTATGCCACGGGCGGTGTGCAGGCGCCGGCGCCGGCAGCACTTGCCCGCAAGACCGCGACCGAGGAAATCAAGGTCACCGGCCTGCGCCGCCGCATTGCCGAGAAGATGACGCTCGCGGCCTCGCGCATTCCCCACATCACCTATGTGGAGGAGATCGACGTCACCGATCTCGAGGACCTGCGCGAGACGATGAACAAGGGCCGCAAGCCGGACCAGCCGAAGCTGACCATCCTGCCCTTCCTTGTCCGGGCGATGGTGAAGGCGATCGGCGAGCAGCCCGGCGTCAACGCCACCTTCGACGACGAGGCCGGCATCATCACCCGGTCGAGCGCGGTGCATATCGGCATCGCGACGCAGACACCGTCGGGGCTGATGGTGCCGGTCATCCGCCACGCCGAGGCGCGGACGGTGTGGGACTGCGCGAACGAGGTGGGGCGACTCGCAGAGGCTGCCCGAACCGGCACGGCCCAACGTGAGGAACTCTCTGGCTCGACCATCACCATCACCTCGCTCGGCGCAATGGGCGGGATTGTGACGACGCCGATCATCAATCACCCCGAAGTCGCGATCGTTGGCGTCAACAAGATCATGGTTCGTCCGGTTTGGGACGGCAGCCAGTTCGTGCCCCGCAAGATCATGAACCTCTCCTCAAGCTTCGACCACCGCGTGATCGACGGCTGGGATGCCGCGACTTTCGTCCAGCGCATCCGGGCGCTGCTCGAGACGCCGGCCCTGATTTTCATCGAAAGCTGATGCCATGAAAGAGATCACAGCCAAGCTTCTTGTCATCGGCGCTGGTCCGGGCGGCTATGTCTGCGCCATCCGCGCTGGCCAGCTCGGCATCGACACCGTCATTGTCGATGCCGGCAAGCCGGGCGGCACCTGCCTCACCGTCGGCTGCATCCCTTCCAAGGCGCTGATCCATGCGGCCGAGGAATTCCACATGGCGCGGCGCATGGCCGAGGGCGGCCACAAGCTCGGCATCTCCGTCGCCTCGCCTGCCATCGATCTCGGCAAGACGATCGACTGGAAGGACGGCATTGTCGGCCGATTGACCAGTGGCGTGACCGGCCTCTTGCAGAAGGCCCGCGTCAAGATCGTCCACGGCCGCGCCCGCTTCCGCGACGGCAAAACGGTGGAAGTGACGACCGAGACCGGCGACCAGTTGATCCGAGCCGAGAACATCGTCATCGCCACAGGCTCCGAGCCGGTGGTCTTGCCGCACCTGCCTTTCGGCGGCAATGTGATCTCCTCGACCGAGGCGCTCACATTGCGCCGCGTGCCGGAACGGCTCGCCGTCGTCGGCGGCGGCTATATCGGACTGGAACTCGGCATCGCCTTCGCCAAGCTCGGATCGCAGGTCACGGTGGTCGAGGCGACGCCGCGGCTGCTGCCACAATATGATCTCGAGCTCGTCCGCCCCGTCATGCGGCGTTTGAAAGACCTCGGCATCCACGTATTGACCGAGACCAGCGCCAAGATGCTTGCCGAAGGCGGCCAGGGCCTCGTCGTCGAAACATCAGGCCAGGCCGAGACCATCCCCGCCGACAAGATCCTCGTCACCGTCGGCCGCAAGCCACGCATGCAAGGCTGGGGCTACGAGGAGCTCGAACTCGACCTTTCAGGCAAATTCCTGCGCATCGACGACCGTTGCCGCACATCGATGCGCGGCATCTATGCGATCGGCGACGTGACTGGCGAGCCGATGCTGGCGCATCGCGCCATGGCGCAGGGGGAGATGGTGGCTGAGATCATCGCCGGCCATAAACGGACCTGGGACAAGCGTGCCATACCCGCCGTCTGCTTCACCGATCCGGAGATCGTCAGCGTCGGCCTCTCACCGGACGAAGCGCGGAGACAGGGCGTCGAGATCAAGACAGGGCTCTTCCCATTCAGCGCCAATGGACGGGCGATGACGACCGGTTCCGAGGACGGCTTCGTCCGCGCCGTGGCGCGGGCCGACAATCATGTCGTGCTGGGACTACAGGCGGTGGGCCAGGGCGTGTCGGAACTGTCGAGCGCCTTCTCGCTCGCCATCGAAATGGGAGCGCGGCTGGAGGACATTGCCGGCACGATCCATGCTCACCCGACTCGCAGCGAAGGTCTGCAGGAAGCGGCGCTCAAGGCGCTCGGTCATGCGCTCCACATCTGAATGTTTCACAGGGGCGTGAAACCGCGGAACTTCTCGATCCGTCAAGTGTTGAATAGTCAATCCATCACGGAAAGGAAGACGCATGAAAATCATGTCTCTCGCAATGGCCGCAGGTCTAAGCGCGATCTTCGCCGTCTCGTCGGTCATCCCGGCTCAAGCGCTGCAGATCGCGCCGCCGCAGATCGAAAAGCAGGCGTCCACGAACATCGTGCAGGCCAGGGTCAAATGGCGCAAGGGTCATCGCTGGCACCGTGCGCGTCACTGGCATGGCGGCCGCTACCATCACCGCCGTCACTGGCATCGTGGCTACTGGCGCGCGGGTATCTGGATCGGCCCGGCCGTCGTCCTCAAGGTCGGACCGGGCTACCGTAGCCGCCATGTCCGCTGGTGCCGCAATCACTATGCGAGCTATCGCAAGTGGGACAACAGCTGGAAGACAAATGGCGGTCAGCGCCGGGTGTGCGTATCGCCTTTTAGAAGGTGAGATGAGAGCAGCCTGAAGAACGAATCGAGCCGTCCGCAGTGATTGTGGGCGGCTTATTTGCGTTTAGGACGGTTTGGAGAAAACTGGTGCTGCGAGAGAGGATTGAACTCTCGACCTCACCCTTACCAAGGGTGTGCTCTACCACTGAGCTACCGCAGCATCTGGACGGCGAAGCGTTTGGGCTCAAGCCGTCGAAGCGGGCTGGCTATTGCCATAGGTTTGGGGTGAGCGCAACCCCAATCGGGACAATGAGGAAAGTTTTTAGGGGACACCTTCCGAAGGTGTTGCTTTTGCCGTATCAAGCCCGAATGGACGACGAGAGACAGGAAATCGACCGCGACACGGCCTCTCCGGAGGCGGATGTCGACGCGCAGAAGCGATTGCGCAAGGAACAGGCTGCGCGCAAGGCGGCCGAACGCGACCTTCGGCTCAAGGCGCAGCTGAGGGCCAATCTGCAGCGGCGCAAGGTGCAGAGCCGAGCTCGCCGCGAGGGTGCCGAGGACGATCGTCCGGGCGATCTCGCGGCTACACCCTCCGACCGTTGAAACTGCCGTAATTTTCCCCCAATTGGCGGCTTAACCGCATTCGTCGGCTTTCCTTGAACCGCGTGACTTAATCGTTTAAGTGAGCAGAACTTTTTTCGGCGCCGCTCCCGGGGCGCCCTTGGGGACAAATTTATGGATCGAATCAGGATTGTGGGCGGCCAGCCGCTCGTCGGCACTATTCCCATTTCCGGCGCCAAGAATGCGGCCCTGCCGCTGATGATCGCCTCCCTTCTGACCTCCGACACGCTGACGCTGGAAAATGTGCCGCATCTTGCCGATGTCGAGCAGTTGGTCCGCATCCTCGGCAATCACGGTGTCGATGTGGCGGTCAATGGCCGTCGCGAGAATCAGGATGGCTCCTATGCCCGCACGATCCACTTCACCTGCCGCACGATCGCCGATCTGACCGCGCCCTATGAGCTGGTCTCCAAGATGCGCGCAAGCTTCTGGGTGATCGGCCCGCTTCTCGCCCGCGAAGGCCAGGCGCGGGTATCGCTGCCGGGCGGCTGTGCGATCGGGACACGCCCGGTCGATCTCTTCCTGGAAAGCCTGAAGGCGCTCGGCGCCGAGATGGAAATCGACGCCGGCTATGTGAACGCCCGGGCACCCAAGGGCGGACTGGTTGGCGCGCGCTACACCTTCCCCAAGGTTTCCGTCGGTGCGACTCATGTGATGATGATGGCCGCGAGCCTCGCCAACGGCACGACCGTGATCGGCAATGCCGCGCGCGAGCCCGAGATCGTCGATCTCGCCAAGTGCCTCAACGCCATGGGCGCCAAGATCACCGGCGCCGGCAGTTCCACGATCACCGTGGAGGGCGTGACGTCGCTTGCCGGCGCACGGCACCGCGTCATGCCCGACCGCATCGAGACCGGCACTTATGCCATGGCGGTCGCCATGGCCGGCGGCGACGTGGAGATCACCGAGACCGATCCGGCGTTTTTGGAAACCGCGCTCGAGGCAATCCGTCGCGCTGGCGCCGAGGTCACAGCGACGGAGCGCGGTATCCGCGTACGCCGCAATGGCGGCGGCATCAGCCCGGTGGACGTGGTCACCGATCCCTATCCGGGCTTTCCGACCGACATGCAGGCGCAGTTTATGGGCCTGATGACGCGCTCGACCGGTGTCTCCCATATCACCGAAACCATCTTCGAGAACCGCTTCATGCATGTGCAGGAGCTCGCCCGACTCGGCGCCAAGATCTCGCTGCACGGCCAGACGGCAACGATCGAAGGCGTGTCGCGCCTCAAGGGCGCGCCGGTCATGGCGACGGACCTTCGTGCTTCGGTTTCGCTCGTCATCGCCGGGCTCGCCGCCGAGGGCGAAACCGTGGTGTCGCGCGTCTATCACCTCGACCGTGGCTTCGAGCGGCTCGAGGAAAAGCTCACCCGCTGCGGCGCGATCGTCGAACGCGTCAGCGAGTGATGTTGCGAAAAGCGGTGTCAGGTCCTATCTGACAGGCAAGACCGGCTCAAATGCCGGGCCTCCAACTTGTGCTGGACGAATAGAAATGACGCTCAAGCTTCTTGCGCTCGACGACGAAGATCTTCAGGTGGTTTCCGCCCATATGCAGGATGCCGTCTTCAGGTGCGGCGATCTGCAATATTGGCCATCCAGGAAGCAGTTTGCCGTCGCCGCCAATCGCTTCGCCTGGGAAGAGACCGAGAAGGGCGCCCAGCCCTTCGAGCGTCGCCGCGCGGCGCTCGTCTTCAAGCAGGTGAAGAGCGTGAAATCGGCCGGCTTCGACCGCAACAAGGCCGATTCAGTGCAGTCGCTGCTCGCCGTGACCTATGAGAAGGATGGCGAAGGTCCTGACGGTTCGGTCGAACTGGTGCTTGCCGGCGGCGGCTCGATCCTGCTCGATGTGGAATGCATCGAAGTTCAGCTTGCAGATACCGGCGGAGCATGGGAAACGAAGCTCAAGCCGCGCCATCCGGGAGCGGCATGACTGGACCTGGCTGACTGGGACCTGACCGACGGGGGCACATTGGCAATCTGGCTCAATTCCGAGGCGCCCGGCTTCGAACGCGATTTCGCGGCCTTCCTCACAACCAAGCGCGAGGCATCGGAAGATGTGAATGCCTCCGTGAAGGCGATCATATCGGATGTCGTGGCGCGGGGTGATGCGGCGCTCAAGGACTATTCGCTGAAATTCGATGCACTCGATTTCGATCGTGTACCGATGCGGGTACCTGCCGCTGACCTCGATGCGGCGCTTGCCGACATTGACCCGGAAATCCGCAAGGCGCTCGAAGTCGCCGCTATCAGGATCGAGAAGCATCACAGCCGCCAGTTCCCCAAGGACGATATCTATCAGGATGCGCTGGGCGTGACGCTCGGCTCGCGCTGGACCGCGATCGAGGCGGTCGGCCTTTATGTGCCCGGCGGTAGCGCCAGCTATCCGAGTTCGGTGCTGATGAATGCGATCCCGGCCAGGGTCGCCGGCGTGCCGCGCATCGTCATGGTCGTGCCGGCGCGCGAAGGCGCGATCAATCCGGCAGTCCTCGCGGCGGCGAAGATCGCCGGCGTCAGCGAGATCTATCGCATCGGCGGTGCGCAGGCCGTTGCTGCCTTGGCCTTTGGCACCGAGACGATCAAGCCGGTCGCCAAGATCACCGGTCCGGGAAATGCCTATGTCGCGGCCGCGAAGCGCCAGGTTTTCGGCACCGTTGGTATCGACATGATCGCCGGCCCCTCCGAAGTGCTCGTCATTGCCGACAGGGACAACGATCCGGACTGGCTCGCCGCCGACTTGCTCGCCCAGGCCGAACACGATACCGGCGCCCAGTCGATCCTGATCACCGACGACGAAGCTTTCGGCAAATCGGTGGAGGCCGCCGTCGAGCGCCAGCTCAAGCGCCTGTCACGGGCTGAAACGGCCGCAGCGAGCTGGCGGGATTTCGGTGCGATCATTCTGGTGCCGAACCTTGAAGCTTCCCTTCCACTCGCCGACCGCATCGCTGCCGAGCATGTCGAGATCGCCACGGCCGAGCCGGAAAAACTGATGGACGGCATCCGCAATGCCGGTGCCTTCTTCCTCGGTCGTCATACGCCGGAAGTGATCGGCGACTATGTCGGCGGCTCGAACCATGTACTGCCTACCGCCCGTTCGGCACGGTTTTCATCCGGTCTTTCGGTGCTCGACTATATGAAGCGGTCCTCGATCCTCCGGCTCGACGCCAGCCAGCTCAAGGCGCTGGCGCCCGCCGCAATCACGCTCGCTGAATGCGAAGGGCTTGACGCCCATGCGCGTTCGGTTGCGATCCGGCTGAACCCGGAGGCGTGAGACGATGGCCAAGGGCACGCACCGGCTGATCGACGTGGTGCTGGACGAATCGATCGGGCGTTCCACGCCCGATGTCGAGCACGAGCGTGCCGTGGCGATCTTCGACCTGCTGGAAGACAATTCCTTTGAACCCTTGGGACATCCGGGCGGTCCCTATGAACTCAAGCTTTCGCTGATGGACCAGAAACTGGTCCTCTCCGTCACGACCGAGGCAGGCGAAGCGGTCGCGACACATATCCTCTCGCTCACGCCTTTCCGTCGGATCATCAAGGACTATTTCATGATCTGCGAGAGTTATTACCAGGCGATCCGCTCCTCGACGCCTTCGCAGATTGAGGCGATCGACATGGGCCGACGCGGCATCCACAACGAGGGCTCCCAGACGCTGCAGGATCGCTTGTCCGGTAAGATCACGCTGGATTTCGACACGGCGCGACGGCTGTTCACCCTCGTCTGCGTCCTCTACTGGCGGGGCTGAGCCGGATGGAGGCGGGAAGCGAGGCACGCACCGGGGACAAGCTGCCAGGCGCGGTGCTCTTCATGTGCGGTATGAATTCGATCCGCTCGCCGATCGCGGAAGCCATCGCCCGGCACTATCTGCCGAAAAGCGTCTACATTGCCTCCGCCGGCGTGCGCCGCGGTGAGCGCGACCCGTTCGTCGATGCCGTGCTCGACGAGATCGGCCTCAGCCTCGGCCGCCACCAGCCGCATCTGCTCGACGATCTCGAGGACGACTATTTCGACCTGATCGTGACGCTGGCACCGGAAGCACATCACAAGGCGCTCGACCTCACGCGTTCCTGGTCGGCCGATGTGGAGTACTGGCCTATGCCCGATCCGACGGTCGTGACCGGAACCCGTGAGCAGATCCTCGACGCCTATCGCGGGGTGCGCGACCATATTTCCAAGCTCATTCATAGCCGACTTGTTGCCAAGTCCCGCGGCACGGGCAATTAGCTCGTGCAAATTCCTGCTCAAACAGTGGAATTACCCGGAAAAAGCGCACCGAGCCGGGTTGAGTAGCCGGACGCTTTTGTGTAGTTTCCGCGCCAATTCCCGGCCGGCCTGTTCTCGGCCCCCTGGGACAAACATCTAGGAAGACATCCCAAATATGGCGAAAGAAGAAGTTCTGGAATTTCCGGGCGTCGTAACCGAATTGCTGCCGAATGCCACGTTCCGCGTGAAGCTCGAAAACGAACACGAGATCATCGCGCACACCGCGGGTCGCATGCGCAAGAACCGCATCCGCGTTCTGGCCGGCGACAAGGTGCTCGTGGAAATGACGCCCTACGACCTGACCAAGGGCCGCATCACCTATCGCTTCAAGTAATTCCTTTTCGCTGGGGCCGGCTCAGGCATGCTGAAACAGAGGCTGATACTGGCATCCGGTTCGCCGCGCAGGCTCGATCTGCTCGCCCAGGCCGGCATCACGCCTGACCGGCTGCTGCCGATGGACCTCGACGAGACACCGCGTCGGGCCGAGCATCCGCGCTCGCTCGCGCGGCGCTTAGCGCAGGACAAGGCCGAAGCCGCCTTTCAGGTCGTGCGCACCGATCCTGCTTGGGCCGGCAGCTACATTCTTGCCGCCGACACTGTCGTCGCCGTCGGACGCCGCATTCTCGGCAAGCCGGAATATCTCGAGGAGGCCTCGTCCTCGCTACATCTGCTCTCGGGCCGCAGCCACTGGGTCTATACAGGCATCTGCGTAATCACGCCGCAGAGCACGACGCGCATCAAGGTCATCGAGACCAAGGTGCGCTTCAAGCGCCTCTCCAATATCGAGCTCAAGAGCTACCTGGCCTCGGGCGAATGGCGCGGCAAGGCGGGCGGCTACGGCATCCAGGGCTTTGCCGGCACCTTCATCCAGAAGCTGAGCGGATCCTACACCGCCGTCGTCGGCCTGCCCCTCGCCGAGACCGTGCAACTGCTCGTCGGCGAAGGCTACGCGTTCCATGAGAAGTGGCAGGAGGGTTGACCTTGGCCTCGAATATCGAGCCGTTGCGGAAAGCCCGCCCCTGCCCCGAATGCCGCAGGCCGTCGACGCGTGAGAGCTATCCCTTCTGCTCGGAGCGCTGCCGCAATCTCGATCTCTCGCGCTGGCTGACCGGTGCCTATGCCATCCCCGTTGTCGATGATGAATCCAAGGCGGACGAAGAAGAAGAGGCCGTGCGCCGCGAGCAGAACGACGATTGATAGACCAATGATTTCAACAGCTTGCTAGCTGTCAAAAAAATGTCGGAATGGGGCTTGCGCCAAAAGGTCAGGATGCTATAACCCCGCTCGCTCCCGGGGCACACCATCCCCCGGCACCTGCCAAGCAGGCGAAACAGCACGGTTGCCCGGGTAGCTCAGTTGGTAGAGCAGCGGATTGAAAATCCGCGTGTCACTGGTTCGATTCCGGTCCCGGGCACCATCGTAATTCTAAGCAAAGTCAGAATACCAGAAGCCGCCTCTGCTCGCAGTCTCGCCAATAGCATGCTGCGTCATGCCGTAACGGCGGCTCCGCGGACTCCAACGATTTCCAGGGACGCGCCGACGAATCCGCGTTACATGGATGCGGCGTGAAAAGTGACTTTTCCCGATCGGGTCGCCGCCGGTTTCGCTATATGTTCCGGCGACGTAGGTAACCTTGTTTTGACGTTAGAATTTTCGCGGCCTCTGGAACGTGCAACATATGTAGCTGCCCTTTCGGGGCATCAAACATCAGGGGAGAATCATGAAGACGATCATCAAGGGAACGCTCGCACTTTCAATCGCATCCGGAATGCTGGCGCTCAGCGCGCCGCAGGTACTGGCATGGTCGTGCCAGGCGACGGCAAGCGACGGCACCTATGGCTACAGCTATGGCTATGGCAACCGCCGCGAAGCGCGACGTCGTGCACTGGCGGAATGCAATGCCCGCACCTACGACGAATGCTACATTGAGGACTGCCAGCGTAACGGCTGATATTGTCCGGTTCTACGCCGCCCGGCGTTCCCGCGCCGGGCAGCAATCAGGCGCCAAGGCTTGCCTAGGGCCTTTTTGGGCCATTCTGCCACGTCTCAGCGGCTTCCCGCGGATCAATACCCAGGTCTGGATTGCCGACCAGCTTCTCTGCCGTGGGGTTCGGTCCAAACCCCGGCTTCGGACCTGGTTGGTTTGCCAGATGCGGGCGATCGGGCCAGTTGTCCTGGCTGTCGCCGCCAATCGTCGCAAGTTCTTCGATCGGGTCGGGATTTGGCCTGCCACTCGGAACCTGCTGGCCGCCATGTGAATCATTGGCGCTGTCGATGCCCCGCATCTCCGCACTGGGATTCAAAGCCGCGCTCTGGATTGGGTCGGGTCGATTAGGCGTCATCGGAGCCTCCATTGTGAATGTCCGGAACGTGCAGGATTGCTGCCGGTTCCAAATGCGTCCAGACGGCGAACGGGATCGCTTGTCTTCTCCAGGCGCACATGCGACGACGCTCCAAAGGGGATCGATATGAAGCCCATGCTGATATCCACCTGGATCGCCATTGCGGCGGCCCTGATCTGTGGCGTTTCGCCGTCGCGCGCTGACGGCGCGTTCGATGACTGTGTTGCGAAGCTCTGCGTTTCCAGCGACCAGATGAATTGCTGGGTTAAGGCAGGCGCCGAACTCTGTGACGACAACGGCGGATGTACGGACGTGCCGGATCATGCGGGCGCCCTTGCGCTCGAGCGCGGCCAGGGGCAATGGAAAGTGCAGACACAGTACGGAACCGGCTGGGTCAGCGACCGATACATGATGGTCGACAGTAGCTTCTGCCCGGGCTTATGAAGTTTGAAACGGGCGCGTAAGCCCCCTTTAGAAATGGACCACCCTCATGCGCATATTTTCGTGCCTTGCTGCGGCGTTTTTCGCAGCCCTCCTGATGTCATCGGCGATGGCGGCAACCTTCGAAACGCCCAAAAGCCTGATAGAGGCGGTCTACGCCGATACCGATAACATCGGAAACTACGACTACCCCTACCAACCTTTCCTCTCTGACCATTTGCTCGGCCTGTTCAAGGCGGAACGCGAGGCGTCGCCCGATGACCCTAGCAACCTCGATTGGGATCCCGTCATAGCTGGGCAGGACGGCGAGGCGTCGGGTCTGAAGATAGACGAACCAGCGATCGACGGTGATCGTGCGACGGTGAAGGTTGTGTTTACGAACTTCAAGCCGGTGACATTGTACTACAGCCTGGTGCGAGAGCATGGCAGCTGGAAAATCGACGACATCGAACAAAAGGATGGGGAGTTCCCCTGGACGGTTAGCAAGCAGCTGACCGGGCAGTAGGCGAACACACCGGCCAGAGTGCGCTGAAGGTGTGAACTCGACGGAACAAGGCAAGTGCGTCGCAGCGATCGCAGCCCGGGAAGTGGGGACGGGCTGCATGGAAGCTGGGGATTGTCACTCGCTTGCGGACAGCGCGGCCGTTTTAAACGAACTTTATGGTCTTGCAGCGCCGGCGAAGATCGTCGAACTCGACATGGCGGAGGCCGAGAACGACATCGAAATGACGGTTGGCTTCGGCACAGTCCGACAGCGAGACGCCTCGGGAGTTACCGGCGAAACAGGGCCTTTGAATATCCATGGAGATATCTGCGTTGAGCAGGAGAACACAGGCGCAAGTCTGGGTTCCTCGAGGCGGCTGCATTCCGGCCGCAACGGCACCTGCCGTTGGGCAGTTGCTATGCCGGCGGCGTGATCGTCCCTAGCGCCGCCGGTAGCCTCTCGCGACACAGTCAGGAACGGGCTTCTTGGCTGGGCCTCGAAGTTATGTCGTGATGGAGTCTGCGTTGGTCGAAGGAACCTCAGGCCGTTGGGCACGTTCATGGCTCACAAACAGGGAGCCAACATTATGGACAGAAACGAGATCGAAGTTACGCGCCTGAATGAGCAGATTGCCGATTTGAAGGCCGAACTCGTCGAGTTGTCCGGGAAGGTCCGCGACGGCATCGATGAGGTGGAACGCGCCGCCCGGCCGGCGATCGGCGTCATCCGCGATAATCCCGGCACGATCTCCTCCGTTGCAGTCACTGCTGGCCTTGTGGGCCTTGCCGTCGGCTATCTGCTGGGATCTTCCACTGGAACGCCGACTTCGCGCTGGAATTGAAGGGCAGCCTCCGACAACCGACCGTCGCCAATGCGAGCCGAACTCGCGACACGGCGCCGCCCCAACGATTGAGCCGGCTGGAGGCATCGAGAGCCCCGCCGGAGGGAACAGGTTTCTCGGGATTCGCCCTTACGTGTCTAACAAAAGTGTCTTGACTACGCGGCAGCAAACCCGGTCTCATGTCCGAGCGGAGGTGGCGCTGTGAACAAGTATGAACGCGATGCGATCAGGGACGTGGTGCTGGCCATTCTCCGTAACCACATCAACAAGGCCGGCAGTTCCATCGATACGCACCAGATGCGCCTTGTGATCGAGAAGGGTTACGCCCAGAAGACCTATCCCTTTCCCGTGGCAGACCCTGCGCGATCCGATGAATTCATCGAAGAGATCGATCGGCTGATGCGCGACATCAGCCGCAATGATACCGGCAACAGCCGTGGCTACCGCCTGACTGAAAGCGCCAAAGGCCGGGCGCAGCTCACCTATTTCGACGAGCGGCCCGCGTCAAAATCTTAGAATCGACGCGGGCATCTGAGGCCGGGGGCGTCGAAGGCCGTCGGTTTCGCCTTACTCCGCTCAACTTCATGCACGGATAGCGATAAGTTTATTGACATTCTCCTAAATCGAGAATGATATTGGCCGCGCGCGTCAGATCGCCTTCGATGGCCTTTCCGGGCGCGGGACACCATTTTTGAGTTCGCGGCGCATCGGTGGCGCCAGAAGTGGCGTGCTGTGATGTCGGGTGACCAGGCAATTGCCGGCGTTAAGTCTCCAATCTCGCCTGCGGCGCGAACGCCATCAAAAGCCGACGACAAATTCATAACCAAGCGTTCGAAGATGCGCCTCCTGGCAAGCCGGGACGAAATGGCGCGGATTATGGGCATTGATCCAGACGCCGCCCCCGACGCGGAGAGAGGGTACATAGATTATTGGGGCTTCTCGCCCGGATTGGAGGGCTGGATCGTCGGAGGCTGGGCCCGGACGGGTGCTTTCACCTCTGCCGGCGATTGCAACATCGAAGCGATATTCGGCGACGAGTTTCTGGCCCTCGGCGCTCTTTTCGTCACATTTCTTCGGTCAGACGTTGCCGAACATGGCCTGGGCTTCGTCATGTTCATCGCCGGGCCACGGCGAAATGCTGCACTTTCGTCGATTTCCGTCCGGGAGATGGGATCCCGGTTTAGTTTGCGGCTGTCGAATGAAGCACGTGCCATAGAGGAGCCTGTCTTGCTCCGCGAGGCCCGAGTCTGTGCACGCAAATCGATCAATCAGGGGCGGGCCAGATTTCTTGAGTTGATCGAACGCCCTGTCTTCGATGGGTCCGACACGATTGCGGCTCTCGCCCCCGCCGTGCAGCTTGGGATCGACGAGCTCTTTTTCGCGCCTGGCTGCGGCGTCGTGACCGTGGGCTGGCTGCTGGATCCCTTGTCCCAAGTGAAGGCCGTTCGGATCAGGCATGAGGACGAAATCGCGACGCTGACCGACAGGTGGATCAGTTCCGAGCGCGCGGATGTCACGCATGCATTCGGCACCTCGCTTGGCCTCACCCATTCAAGATGGGGATTCACGGCGTTCGGACGCCTTGCTGCGGAAGCGTATTCCGGCGCCTATCTGGAGGTCATCCTCCAGGACGGCAGGATTGGTCATAGAGCGCTGCCCGCTCCCGCTCGCAACGGCCTCCCTGCAATCAAGACGATTTTGAATGATGTTGTCCTGAGCCCGGATTCCATTCTGGATGTCTGCAAAAATGTGATCGCAGAGCCGGTCCGCGCGATAAACCGAGCACGGCTGTCGCGTGACGTTGCGTTCCTGGAGGGCTCGGCAGGCATCTGCCCCACCTCGCCGCGAACCTCCATCGTCATCCCGCTCTATGGCCGACTCGATTTTCTGACGTACCAAGCAGCCCTGTTCGACGCGGCGGAACATGTGAATGACGAATTCATCTATGTGCTCGATCAGCCGGAGCGAAAGGACGAATTCTTCGAGCTGGCCCGCATCGCGCATATCAAGACACGCATCCCCTTCAGGCTGGTAGTGCCGTCGCAGAATCTCGGATTTGCCGGCGCCAGTAACCTTGGCCTCAAGATGGCGCGCGGAAAATATGTGTGCTTCTTGAATTCGGATGTCGTTCCCAGGCGCTCTGACTGGATGTCCGGCCTGGTCGCCTCTGTCGAAAGCGGGCCCGAGATCGGCGTCATAAGCGCATTGATGCTGTTTGAAGATGAAACCATCCAGCATGCAGGCATGGACTTCGAACGCCTGCCGCAATTTGGAAACATGCTCTTTCCCTTCCATCCCCGGAAAGGCCTTTCGTGTGACGGGGAACGAGGTCTCGACGTCGTCCCGGCGGTAACGGGCGCCTGCATGCTCATGGATCGCAGCCTCTGCCAGCGGCTTGGCGGCTTTGACGAAGATTATGTCATCGGTGACTTCGAGGATGCGGATCTCTGCATGAAAGTGCGGGAGCACGGCCTCACCTGTGCCGTAGACCATCGTGTGGTTCTCTATCACCTCGAACGGCAATCCCAGGCAAAGGCGGCCAACGGGTGGCGGATGAACCTCACGCTGCTGAACGCATGGACCTTTGCCGAACGCTGGGATCCCGATCTCCTGGCAAATCGTGGCAGTGCCGTGCTGAAAATCGCCTGAGCGTATCCATTTGAAAGGGGATCCAGTGCCGACCGCAAGAGCAAAATCCCAGCCTGCCGCGCGCGCCCGTCCGGCGCGCAAGTTAAGGCTTGTGATGGTCTCGCATATGGATCCGAGACTCTCGAATGGCGGGGCCGAGATCGCTGCCTTTCAGCTCTATGACCAGCTCTTGTCTACGGGCGACATCGAAGGGTGGTTCCTGTCGGCCGCACCGAACAAGCTGGAGCGGCGCGATGGCGTCGTCTTCGCCCAGCCCTTCAACGCGCGAAGCTATATCTATGCCGGCGGTCGATTTGACCACTTCCTGCATGCCAATATGGATGCGCCATTCTTCGAACATGCGCGGAAGCTGCTTGGGGAGATAATGCCCGACATCGTCCATTTCCACCACTACACCAATTTCGGTGTCGAACTGCTCGGCATCGTCCAGGAGGTGGCGCCGAAAGCGAAAATCGTGCTCACGCTGCACGAATTCCTGGCGATCTGCCACCACTATGGCCAGATGGTAAAGCGCGACAGCCTTGCACTCTGCGAGCGAAGCGGCCCGCGCGAATGCGCAACCTGCTTCCCGGATCAATCGCCGCAGAATTTCTTTCTGCGCAAGGCTTACATCATGCGCCATTTCAGGCACGTCGATCGCTTCATTGCACCCAGTGAATTCCTTGCCGAGCGCTACATTGAATGGGGGCTCGACCGCAGCAGACTGTCGGTGATCGAGAATGGCAGTCCGCATATCGCCCCAAGGATGGCAGTCAGTTCGGGCCCGTGCAATCGGCCGCTGCGTGTTGGCTTCTTTGGCCAAATCTCCAAACTCAAGGGAATGAATGTCATGCTGGACGCGGCCACGATCCTGGCAGAGTCCGGGGCGCCGGTGCAGTTCGACATTCATGGCGACCATGGTTCGCAGCCTCAGGAATTTCAGATCGAGTTTCTCGAGCGCATGAAGGCCAAGCCGGAGAATGTCCAATTTTTCGGCCCCTATGGGAATAAGTGTGTCGGCAAACTCATGGGCACCGTGGACGCGGTTGTCGTCCCTTCGATCTGGTGGGAGAATTCCCCGCTCGTCATCCAGGAAGCGCTCGCCCACGGATGTCCGGTCATCTGCTCTGATATCGGCGGCATGAAGGAGAAGGTGAGACCGGGTTTGGATGGGTTTCACTTTCAAGCCGGCAGCGCATTTGCCCTGGCCGAACTGCTGACCCGGCTCGCCGAAGATCGAACGCAATTGGATTTGGTCAGAACAGTCATACGAAAGCCGCCGACGATCGCAGAGACGGCGTCAATCACGGAGAGACTATACAGAGCGCTGCGCCAACACGTAGCCCTTCAGCGATCCGCATTGCAGGAAGCGTAACCAACAATGCGCGTGATCGTTCTGACGCTGAGCCCCTACATCACCGATCCCTGGACAGTATCCGCCGATCGTCTGTTCGATCTGACGGGTGGCAACACCGGCAACATGGCCTTCCAGTTTGCGGTCTTGCAGCACATCGCGTCTGATTCCCGCGTGATGCATCTGGGCGCGTCTCCTACGCAGTTACGGGAGGCCGGCGACATCATTGTCATGCCTCTCGCGAACCAGCTGGGCGATCACACCGATCTCGGCCAGATGGCTGACAAATTGGAAGCCGCCCAGTTGCCGGTGATCGGAATTGGCTTGGGCGCACAGGCACCGGACCAGAATCAGGACATCGCCCTGAGCAAAGGCACCGAGCGCTGGGTGCGGACGATCGCCGCCCTCAGTCCGACCAAAGGTCCCAATCTGGGCGTGCGCGGAGAATATACGCGGCAGCAAATGGAAAAGATCGGGCTCGGCGACAGCGCTGTTGTGACGGGCTGCCCGTCGAATTTCATTGCGCCGAACCTCGACTTCCTCGGGTCAATCGAAGAGAAATTCGCCCGGCCGATACAGAGGATCGCGGTCGCCGCCGGCATACCGCATGTAACTGGACTGGCGAATATTGAGGCCGACCTGGCCGCCATGGTCACGGCCAGCGGTGGGATTTATGTCGTTCAGCACGGAATAGACATGATCCGGCTGGGGCGCGGCGAGTTCAACGCGATCAGCCCCGAGGCCATGGAATTGCATCGCAACTACATCGCGCCCCACCTCCCCACGGATGCGTTCAAGCTATGGTGCAGACGGTTCGCCCGGGCCTTCACGGATGTCAGGCAGTGGATGGACGAACTCCGGCAGCACGATTTTGCGGTGGGCACCCGCTTTCATGGCGCAATGCTTGCGGTTCAGGCCGGCACCCCGGCGGGCTGCATAGCCCACGACAGCCGCGTCTACGAAATGTGCCATACAATGGGAATTCCGGTCGTTCTCGACAGCCGGATCGATGCGCTCTCCGTAAGCGCGCTCAAGCGGCACTTCAAATGGGATTCCGGGAACTACAAGAAGCGCCGCGGGGAACTGCGGTCAGCCTACAGTCATCTCCTGACCTCCGCCGGCATAAAGATATCGCGGCGGATCGCCGCCGAGACGGCGGGTTAATGCCGTCTTCAAACCGGCGAAGCCACGACCGGTGCACTGGGGCGGGTCATCACACGCAGCAACATCTGGCCCAGGAAGAGACCCAGGGCCGCTAGAACCGCGGCGACCTGGGCGAAGAACACTGTCTGATAGGCCGTCGCCTCGTCCAAGCCAGCGAGCTTGGTGGTCTGGAAGATGATTTCCATGATTTCGATGCCGACTTCCGTACCGAACATGATGACGAAGGCCGGCGCCAGCATTACGAGCTTGTTGCCGCTGCCGGACGCGACAGCGATGGTGACGATGACCGTCGTCACCATGCCCATGCCGGCGGCGGAGATCATCTTAGAGACATAGAACAGCGGGACATCGATGCCCATCAAAGGATAGAATACCGTCGCGACCGCCCCGATGAGGAGCAGCAGAATCGAGAGACCGAGCAATGGATTGCGCAGTACCGGCCAGCGGGCGAGCAATGCACCGGTCAGGAACACCGCCCCGACCTGGCTTGCGGCGCCGAATGTGGCGCGATTGGTGATTACGTCGGCCGAGCAGAGATGCCTTACGAGATAAGCGCTCTCATAAAGACCGGTCGTGGGAATTTCGAGAATGAACAGGACGAGCAGAAGGAAGATGGCGGTCGATGGCAGCGTCGCGCCCTGCGGCATCCACTGCCGGCGCCGTGACAGCATATAGCCGCCGACCCCCAGAAACCCGCCCATCAGCACCAGGCTGAATACGCTGCTGATGCCGGCCAGACTGTTCGACGTGGTCCATGCCTCGAAGAGCAGCACGGCCAGGATGAAGATGGACAACGGCTTCCAGGGCACAGCCTTGCGAACCGCTTCACCTTCGGGCTCCACGCCGTCGAAGATGAAGGGTACGATGATGAGAAACAGAAGCGGCAGGGCGGCGAGGATCAGGAAGTAGTTGCCGGTGCCAATATCGAAGGCGACGTAGCGCACCAACTGCGGCGCAATCAGGAAGGCGATCGGCTGAGCGGCGGTCCAGACCGTCGTGAGGATCGCGCGCTCCTTGTCGCTGTGGAGCATGGTGATGGAAAGTTGCGCCAGCGGGGCGAAAAAGGCGACGGCGAAGCCACCCATTGCGAAACCCGCAATGACAATAATCTCTCGCAGGTCGAGCGCCGGATCGACATGCATGGTGATGCCGATGGCAGCGTAGGAGCAGGCAGCCAGGATTGCCGCAAAAACGGCTATGCGCCTTGCCGTCCTGAAGGAAACCATGAAGGGCGCAAGCGCAAGGGCGATAACGGCGCCGCCCAGCAGGACCTCGACGAGAACATCGGTCTTCTCGACAGAAATGTCGAGGAAGCTCGCAAACTCGCCTTGCGAGACGGCAAGGGACATGGTGCTGATCGAGCGGATGCCGTTGCCCAACAGGACGAACAGGCCGAGGATGAGCATCTGAATGGCGATAAACTGCTTCATGGCATCATCCCTTGAGTGCAGCGGCGATGTGATCGGCGGCGCGGATGGCGAGTGCGGCGATGGTGAGCGAAGGCGCATTCACGGGCGTCGTGACATGGCTGCTCGACCCGAGAATGTAGAGGTTGCGATGATCGTGCGAGATGAGGTCGCGATCGACCACCGAGGTCTTGCGATCGGTGCCCATGCGGGTCGTGCCGCCGATGATGGCGTTCGAGAGATAGGGATCGTTGGACTTGACGTCGGTCGCGCCCATGGTGGCGAAGATCTGATTGTTGACGTCAAGCCCGGCCTTGAGGCCGGCCTTGGTATAATCGTCCATCCGGAACGTTATCTTGGGCTTCGGCACGCCGGCTGTGTCGTTGACGTCGGCAAGCTCGACGCGGTTTTCCCGATCCGGCAGCACCTCGGCGGAGGAGTTCAGCCTGAGATGCCGTGAGACGGTGTCGTTGATCTGGCGGGCGAGGTCCTGGCCGACGACGCCTCGGTCGATCAGCTTCTTGGCAAGCTCCGTCGCATCCGAATTGCCCGACCAGCCGCTGTTCATGAAAGACGTGCCGATCGCTGCCATCTCGCTGCGGAACGGTCCGTCGCGCATTTCGATGAGGCCGCCTGTCTGTTGCGGCCCGCGATAGGGGAAGACTGGTTCCGGGGTCAGGCCCCAGCAGTCCTGATTAGCCTGTGTCAGGAGATAGCGCCCGACACTGCCGCTGGAATTGGCGACACCGTTCGGCGCGCCCTCCTGCTTCGAGTTCAGAAGCAGCCGCGGATTTTCGATGGCGTGGCAGCCGAGTGCGAAGACCTTGCCCTCGACCCAGAAGGTCTCACCATCGGGGCGCCGGACCTTGAGGCGGTTGACCTTGTTGTCCTTTAGCTCGACAAAGGTGACGAGCGCATCGGTGATGACCTTGACGCCGGCTTTTTCGGCTTTCTCGGCATGGACGGAGGCATCGTATTTGGCGCCAATCGGGCAGATGGGCACGCAGGTATTGTTGCCGCAGCAGACCGGTCTGTTGTCGAAGATTTCCGAGTTGCGGGCATGGGAGAATGGACCGGCCCTCAAGCCGAGCTTGGTCAGCGCCTTCTCGACCTGCCGATCCATAAAACTCATCGGGATCGGCTTCATCTGATAGCCGGTCCGGCGCGGCGCGCCCCAGACGAAATTGGGGTCGCCGGCGACACCCCAGCGCTTCTCGACTTCCTCGTAATAGGGCGTGAGGAGGTCGTAATCGATCGGCCAGTCCTCGGCGATCCCATAGGTCGACCTCATCCGGAAATCGAGGGGACGCAGCCGATCGGCGAAACCGGTCCAGTGCCAGGTCGTGCCGCCGAAGAGCCTCAGATAGGCGCCGATGAAACGGTCCGGGCCGGCCTGGACGTAGAAGTCGTCATAGGTCTTGTCCTCCGGATGCGGCGCATGCGCCACGCTCGGATAGGGCGATTGCGGTCCCTTGACCGGATTGTCGTAGAAGGTCAGCAGGTTCTCGGCGCGGCTACGGCGCGGTCCGGCCTCGAGCATCAGGACGTCGATGCCCTTGAGCGCGAGGCTATAGGCGAGATGCGATCCCGCCATGCCTGATCCGACGACGACCACGGTGGCACGCATCACATCGCCCCCGGTTTCGGCGGGTTTTCCCAATGGCCGAAGGCGGGGCCGCCGCAAAGGCCCGGCGCCTTGGCGAAGGCGAGCGAGCGCCAGGCGAGGCACCAGGGGTAATAGACAGCAACCTGCTTGCCATGCCGCGTGACCTCGCCGGTGTAGAGAAGCTTGGCGACGAAGGCGACCTGCGCCTTGATGTCGGCGGGCGCCTTGGAAACGCGCTCCTGCAGGGCGCCGCTCGACAGGGAGCGGGTGAAGGTGCCGCGCGCCTCTGCGCCATAGACCTGGAGGAATTCGGCCGACACGCCATCGAGAAGATAGGGCGAGATATCGCCAATGCCGCCGATCTGGCGGACGACATTCTCGAAAGCCGCGTCCTTGCTGCTCAGGCCGAAGGCATGTGCCGCGGACGGCACTCCCGGCAAGGCGACAAGGAAAGCGCGGCGCGAGAGCTTCATTTGCTCACCACGACGATGCCGCGCGTCTTGTTCGAACCGGAGTCGATCGTGTTGATCGCCTTGTAAAGGTCGGCGACCGTCATCCAGACCGGTGGATATTTGTACTTGGCGACGTCGAGCACCAGGACGCGATCGGTATCGGCATCATAGGCGCCGATGGGCGAAATATGCCCGTCGCCATTCTGGCCGATGGCTTTGCGCGTGTAGTTGATCACCAGCCGCTTGTTCGGGTCGGCCAGCGTGTCCTTGATCGTCTGGCGCAGCCTGGCCTCGTCGATCGCATCAGCGTGATGAAGCTCGGCCTTGACGCCGAGATTGTTGAAGAAGGCGGTGAGCTGTTCGAGCACCAGGCCTTCATGCTCCACCATCGGATAGGGTTTGACCGCCTGGTTCTCGGGCGTGAAGATGGTGTCCTGGGTGAAGAGGCCCCAGGGATAGAGCCGCTGCGGCACCGGGCGCTTGACGTCGAGGCTGTTGAGCACGGCGGCGATCGTCGCCGGGCCGCAGAATGTCAGGATCTGCTCGCTCTCGAGATAGGTCGCGAGCCTGAAGTAGGGCGCCTTGATCTCGGCCTCGTCGAACAGCTTCTGGCCGTCGGCATCGGTGATGTAGAACAACGCATCGGCATGCGCCGCCGGAGCGGCGAGGAGAGCGGCGGCAAGCGCCAGCGTGAGGATCTTCATTGTTGTGCTCCAAACCATTGCGCCAGCGCCTCGATATCCGCATCCGTCGCATCCTTGACGATTTCGTGCATGACCAGGGCCTGGCCCGAGGCGCGCTGGCCGTCGCGATAGGCACGGATCGCATTGGCGAGATAGAGCGGCTGCTGGCCTGCGATGATCGGAACGTCGGAAAGCGCCGGCCGCCCGTCGGCGCCATGGCAGGGCAGACAGCGGGCGCCGACCGCTGGCATTTCGCCCGCGAGGATGGGCGGCGCCGAAATCCCGATGATCAGAAGTGCCAACAGGCCGCGCATATCAAGCCTCGATATTGACGTTGATCATCATGCCGGTGTCCTCGTGCGGCAGGATGTGGCAGTGCATGACATAGCGGCCGGTGAAATCGGTGAAGCGCGTGCGGAAGGTGACGGAACCGGCGGCAGGAACGGGCACAGTGTCGAGCCAGGGCTTCCGCGGATCGGGCACACCGTTGACGTCGATCACCTGGAACGGATTGACATGGATATGCAGCGGATGCGGGAAGGGCGTGGTGTTGACCAGCGTCCATTCCTCTGCCGCGCCGAGCTTCGCCGTCACATCGTCCCGGCCGGGATCGAAGGGCTGGCCGTTGATGGTGAACTCGGTGTCCTTGAAGAAGCCCTTCACGTCGGAAACACCGAGCACGAACTTGCGGCGCATGGTGATTTCGCTGTCGGCGATATCGGTAAGGATCTTGTTCTTCGGCAGCGATCCGGACGGGATAGCGCGGCCGAAGCGCGTTCCGTCCACCACCCGTTGATCCTTTTCCGGGATGACGATGATCTCGGCAAGCAACAGTTCCGGCAGCGCCATCTTGCCCTGCTTGAAGGCCGGGCGCTTGAGTTCGTAGACGCCGGTCTTGCCGGCCTTCACGAGAAGGTTGACGCGATTACCTGGGGCCAGATCGACGGTCGCGCTTTCCTCGGCCTTGGGCAACGGATTGCCGTCGCGGCCGATCTCGTACAGCGTGAGACCCTCGGCGGTGAGCGGCAGGAACTGGGCATCGCCGGCATGCAAGATCCGCCAATGCTGCACCTCGCCCTCGCGCAGATAGATGCGGGGCCGGTAGACGCCGTTGATCAGGAAATTGCGCTCCGCGTCGAGCGGCCAGATCGGGTCTTCGGTGGCGAGCAGGCCGTCGATACCAGGGATCGGCGCCTGGATGACCAAAACGCGCTCGACCGCTTCGGCGATCTCCGGCACATGATCGAGGGCACCCTCGATGATGGCCATGCCTGCAGCGCCGGAGGACACCTGCGCCGCAACCGCGCCATGCCGATGCGGATGGTACCAGTAGTTTCCGGCTGGATGGTCTTCCGGAATCCGGACGACATAGTTGAAGCGCTGGCCAGGCTCAATCTGCAGATAGACATTGTCACTGTTTCCGCGCGGGCTGACGTGGAAACCGTGATAGTGCATGTTCGTGGTGTTGAAGCGGTTTGGAATATTCGCCGCCATCGTCTCCGTGTCGGGATTGGCGGGCATGCGGTTCTCGAAGCCGATCTCGAGTGCATCACCGGGTTTGAGACGCAAGGTCGGCGCGGGCAGGCTTTCGTTGAAGATACGAAGCTGGGCCGGGCCGCCGGGCAGCAGCACCTCGGCAACCGACATGAAGAGCTTGGTGCGCAGCCGCCCGTCGCGCGAATGATGCTCTTCCGGGTTCATCAGGTCGTCGATGATCCCGAGCGGCAGCGCCGCCTTCTTGACCTCGGCGGTCGCGGCATCGGCATTGCCAAATGGAATGGTCGCAAGCGGCCCCGCCGCTGTGGTCAGACAGGCGGCATTGCGGATGAAGTGCCGGCGTGAGATCGGGGTTTTGAACAACGCATGTTCCTCGGCGGAAATGCCGAAAAGAATGTGCTGATGTCCCTAATTTCCCGTAAATTTTGCCTTGGCGAGACGTGCAATTCCCGATTGCCCCAAGAATAGTCAGTCCGCGACCGGGTTGGATCGCGGACGCTGACTTCGTCCTAGGTCAGTGGCGGCCGCCATGGGGATCATTGATCGATCCGCCCGTGCGGCGCGGTTCGGAATCCGGGTCGGATCCGCCATTCTCGATTGGCTCAGCGTCTTCGGGGTTGCGTTTTCCGAGTTCGAGGTCATCGGTCTCGGCCGGAATGTCGTTCTTCATGAAATCCGAGGGCTGGATCGGGTTGAGGGGCGAAAAGGGCGTGTTCTGCATCGCAATTCTCCTGTTCGTGACCCAAACGGAACGCGGCACCTGAGTGCAGGTTCCGAACGGCCCGCATTGCCGGGGGCGCTGTCACCAGAATGTGTAAGATCCAAACGGTCGATCGGGCGTATAATCTTCAGATAAAACGCGGAGGTGCCCTCATGCGCATACGCCCTGCCCTCTTCTCCCTAGCCCTCTTCCTGCCGCTCCCTGCCTTTGCCGAGGATGCGCTCGACACGACACGCCATGTGATCGAGCAGCAGATCGATGCCTTCCTCAAGGATGACGCTGCGGCGGCCTATGCCTTTGCGGCACCGGGCATCCAGGCGCGCTATCCGGACAAGGACAGCTTCTTCGCCATGGTCAAGAAGAGCTACCAGCCAGTCTACAAGCCCGGCAACTACGCCTTCGGCCGGTCAAAGGCGGTCGGCGATGGTGCGATGGTCCTGCATGAAGTCCTGATCGAAGGGCGTGACGGCAAGGACTGGAAAGCGGTCTACCAGCTGCTGCGCCAGCCCGACGGCTCCTACAAGATCGGCGGCGTGCTGATCGCTCCCGAGACCGACTCCAAAGGCATCTGACGCACCGGCTCGATCAGGCAAGACAGCCCATGGATTCGAGTGTCCGCTTGACGGCAGTGTCGAGCGGCGTGCGCGGTTCGGCGCCGAGCGTCGCGACCAGTTTCGCATTGTCCATACGGAGCGACTGGGACCAGAGATAGCGCATCTCCTTGAGTTCACGAAACAGCGTGACGAAAGGCGCGAGCAGTGGCATGGCCCACCACGGGAACGACCACACCCTCGGCTTGCGGCCGGCGGCGCGGCCGATGGCGTCGATGATCGTCTGGCCGTCGGCATCCCAGACGCCTTCCATGTGATAGACCGCGAAGGTGGGGAGTTCCTCCCGCCGTTCGACGAGTCGGGCCATGGTTTCGGCAACATCCGGCAGATAGGCCCATTGATGACCCGTGCCGGCCCTGCCGGGATAGATGACCGACTTGACCGGCTTGCCACCCTGCACCATGCCTTGCGAGAACCAGTTGTTGGCTGCACCCGGGCCGAAGAAATCACCGGCGCGGACGATGATGACGCGGACGCCGTCATCGGACGCCTGTTTGAGCCGACGCTCCATCTCGGCGCGAATGCGGCCCTTCGAGGTCAGTGGATTCTGCGGGCTGTCCTCTCGCAGGATGGGGAAGGCATCCGGACCGAAATTGTAGACCGTGCCGGGCAGCAGGACAGTCGCGCCAACGGCGCGGGCAGCAGCGATCGTGCTGTCGAGCATCGGCAGGACCAGTTCGCCCCAGTTGCGATAGCCCGGCGGATTGACAGCATGCACGATCAGGTCTGCACCTTCTGCGGCGGCGAGGACATCGGCTTTCGACATGGCATCGCCCTGCCGCCAGTCATAGGTCGGCTCGGTCTGGCGGGCCTTCTCGATATTGCGGTTCATGGCGCGGATCGCCCAGCCTGCCGCCGCGAGGCGCTTGGCCACTGCCCCGCCGACGCCGCCGGTGGCGCCAAGCACCAACGCGATCCTTCTCTCGGTCTCAGTTAGCATCTTCAATCTCCTTGCTCGATGGGGAAGATGCCGCGAAATCACAATAAACGAAATTGTCGAATGTCGTATCTATGCTATACATTAATGCATGAATGAGCCGAACTGGGATCTCTATCGAAGCCTGCTGGCCGTGCTTGAGCACGGCTCGCTCTCCGCCGCTGCGCGCGAGCTCGGGCTCACCCAGCCCACTCTCGGGCGGCATGTCGAAGCGCTTGAGGAGGCGCTGGGGCAGCAGCTCTTTACTCGCTCGCAGCAGGGTCTGGCGCCGAGCGAGGCCGCCTTGGCCCTGAAACCCTTTGCTCAGATACTGGCAGCGACCAGCGCGGCGCTGGTGCGGGCGGCCGCCGACATCAAGGGGCGGGTGAGCGGAACCGTACGGATCAGCGCCAGCGAGATGATCGGCGTTGAAGTCCTGCCGCTGATCATTGCGCGGCTACAGGATGACCATCCCGACCTCGAGGTCGAGCTCTCGACCACCGACAGCGTCGAGGACGTTCTGAACCGCGAGGCCGACGTCGCGGTACGGATGACGGAGCCGACGCAGAAGGCACTGATCGCCCGCCATGTCGGCGCGATCCCACTCGGCATGTTTGCCCACAGGCGCTACCTCGAACGATATGGCCTGCCGACGTCCTGGGACGATCTCGCCAACCATCGCTTCATTGGCTACGACCGGCAGGGTGCCTTCGCTCGCGGGTTCATGAGGCTGATCCCGGCCGTGGAGCATGCACGGTTCTCCTTCCGGGCAGACAGCAATCTCGCCCAGTTCGCTGCGGTCAAAGCCGGCTCTGCCATCGGCATCTGCCAGGTCAATCTGGCGCGGGAGATCGAGGACCTGGTGCAGCTCTTCGCCGATGAATTCCAGTTGCCGCTCCAGACCTGGATCGTGATGCACGAAGACCTGAGAGGCTCGCCGCGCTGTCGGGCGACCTTCGATGCGCTGGTGCGCGGACTGACAGCTTACATCGCCGGCGGAAGCCGGGCGGCAATCGGTTGGCCATGACCGCCCCCCTCCGTCAAACTGGCCAGACCACGAGCAGCATCGGAACGGCAACCAGGATCACGATGACCGAGAGCGGCAGGCCGAGCTTCCAGTAATCGCCGAAGCGATAGCCACCGGGGCCCATGACCAGCGTGTTGCACTGGTGCCCGATGGGGGTAAGGAAATCGCAACCCGCCCCGATGGCGACGGCCATCAGGAAGGCTTCGGGGGCGTAACCCAGTTTGCCGGCAAAGGTTGCAGCGATCGGCGCCATGACGAGCACCGTCGCGGCATTATTGAGAAAGGGAGTCACGGCCATGGCGGCGACAAGGATCAAGGCAAGCGCGCCATATGTTGGCAGCATGGTGGCTAGGTCGGAGAGCCGGCCGGCAATGATGTCGGTGGTGCCTGTCGTTCGGAGCGCATCGCTGACGGGGATCAGCGCCGCCAGCATGACCAGGATCGGTGCGTCGAGATTGTTATAGGCCTCGCGCATCGGCAGTCCGCCAAACAGCACGACGAGCAGCGCTGCGCCGAAGAAGGCAGCGGCAATCGGTATCGCACCGAAGGCGGTCAGGACCATTGCGCCGAGGAGAATTCCAACTGGGACCAGGCCGTTTCGCACGGATCCGAGGCGGACGTCGCGCTGCACCAGAGGCAGACAGCCCCATTCCCTCAAATGATCCGGCAGGTTCTTGACATTGCCTTGAAGCACCAACACATCGCCGTTCTGAATCTTGATCTCGCCCAGGCGCTCGACAAAGCGCTCGTCGCTGCGGCTTACCGCGAGCAGCGTCAGCCCGGCATCAAAGAGGTAGAGGTCCTTGGCGCTCTTGCCGATGAGACGCGAGGCTGCGCCGACAATGGCTTCAACAGCGCCGATCTCGGCGCCGGGCTCGGACTTTGCGCGCTGCCCCGAAAGCTTCAGCTTGCCCTGGCTGACGATCCTGTCGAGCGCGTCCTGCTCGCCCTCGACGATCAGAAGGTCGCCGGTCTTGAGCACCGTGTCGGGCAGCGGCTTGCGGAATTTTCCCTTGTCGCTGAGGATTGCGATGATCATGGCCCCGCCGCTGCCGAGTTTCTGCAAATCGCGCACCGATTTGCCCACTGCAAGTGTCTGCGGCGTGACCTTGGCCTCGGTCGTGTAGTTCTTGATCGCCACCGCCTCATTCAGTTCACGCTCGCTGCGATGGCGCTCCGGTAGGAGCTTGTAGCAGATGACCAGGAAGACAATTCCAACCAACGAGAGCGACAGTCCGAGCGGCGTGTAATCGAACATTTGGAACGTCTCGCCCGTGATCTCCTGGCGGATTCGGGAAACGATGACGTTGGGCGACGTGCCGACCTGCGTCATCAACCCTCCCAGCAGGGCGGCAAAGGACATGGGCATCAGGAACATCGATGGCGAGACACTCGAGCTGCGCGCCATCTGCATCGCGATCGGGATCATGATCGCAAGCGCCCCGATATTCTTCACGAAGGAGGACATGAAGGCGACGATCGCCACCAGGATCAGCAACTGCACACGGGGCTTCTGGTGGCCGGGAGCGATCCGCCTCAGGACCACGTCCATCACACCCGAGCGGGCAATCGCCCCACTCAGCAGCAGCGCACTGCCGACGATAATGACGATGTCATCGCTGAAGCCGGAAAAGGCCTTGTTCGGAGGAACAAGGCCCAGCACCATGCTAACCAACAGGGCGACGGCTGCGATGATGTCGTATCGGTATCGCCCCCAGATGAACGCCACCATCATCAGGGCAATAACAGTTACGATGAGCCACTGGTCTGTCCGCATGCACCTGTCCCTGACGGCAATGTAGCAAGACGGCAGCGGCATGACCCATGCCGCACGGCAAATCTTATCGGGTAAATGTAGGTCGGGAAAGAGAAGAAGGCCCGGTCGATCGACCGGGCCTTCTTCAGCAGTTACTGCAGCCGGATTGTAATATGGGCCTCACGCGCGGCGTCAAGGAACGCTTCCCGCGCTTCGTCATCCGGCTTGCGGCCCTCAAGCGCGTCAAGGCACATGCCCTTCGCGCGATGATAGGCCTTGCTGGTCTGATCGGGCCACTTGTAAAGAAGGCAACGGGCAGCATCGTCCGTGCTGGTCACGGTGCGGATGCCGCCGGCGCCAATGTCGGCGAACTCAAGAAGCACAGACTTCTTCCAGTACTGGCCTTGCATATGATTCCTCCCAAATGCGACGCAGTATATTATACAACCTTCACATAACGTTTGGGAGGGGGTTTTTGTTCCCGGCCGCTGGTCATCGTCAACCCTGTTTTATTGGTCGACCGCCGGCTTCGAGAGGGCATCCGGTGAGCACGCGGTGAACCGCACGGTGCAATTCCCACCAAGTTCCTTGCACTGCCGGGTCGCGCTGCTTTCGGCCGACTGCCAGTCCTTGCCGACAGCGAAGCCGAAATTGTCGTTGCGCGGTCCCTCGCCTTCGATGCGCGCCAGGCTGAAGCAGCTCTTCGAATAGGTCCGGAGCGGCTCGCAGCGGCCGTTCGACTTGCCGCGGCAGAGGGCGACGACATTCTCGGTCGCCGTCTTCTCGGCAATCTGGTTCTGCAGCGAATAGATCGCACCCGTCTGGTCGATCGCGGTCGCGCCCCAGATCGCACGGCTCTCGGTGACCGCCCCTTCGGTGTCGAGGCTTGCAGTCTGCTCCTCGGTCTTTCCGGTCGCATCGGCCAGGCGATCGCGTTCGGCCTTGAGCGCCTTGAAGCTCTCGGTCATGGCCGAGAGTTCCTTGGCAAAGAGATCCCGTTCCTGCTTGAGGCGGGTCGTGTCCGGATCGGATTGCGGCGCGACTTCCGTCGTCCCGGTGGTGTTTGCCGCGGATTCCTTCAGCTTCTCGATCTCTGCCGTGTTGGAGGCGAGCAGAGCGTTTGCGGCGTCGAGGCTCGTCTTTACCTTCTTGAGCTCGTCCTCCTTGGCCGCCAGATCCTTGTCGGCCTTGTCAATCTGCGCGGTGAGCTCGGTGATCTGGTCGGCGAGCGTCGTCCGCTCGAGATCAGCCTCTGTCGCCTTGCCGGCCACTTGCTTGAGCGCCTCGATCTGCACATTGGCGACCGAGAGCTTCGACTGGACATCGCGGAGGCTTGCGTCGCGGGTGGCGAGATCCTGCACTGCCTTGTCGAGCTGGGCGGAGAGCGACGTGATGCGGGTTTCGACTTCCTCGTTCTGCGTGGCCTGCTGGTCTTCAGCAGCTTTCTTAAGCGTAGCGATCTCGGTGTTGGCCTTGTCCAGGTCCTCGCCCGTCTGGGCGATCGTCTGGTCGCGGGTCGCGAGGTCGGCACGGCTTTTCTCTAGCTCGGTCCGCGCTGTGTCCAGTTCCTTGCTGAGCGGGACGATGCGTTCGTTGAAGACCGCGCTCTGCTCGCTGGCGTCAGCGTCAGCGGCAGCCTTGAGGCTCTCGATCTCGCCTTGGGCGGTGGAGAGACGCTCCTCGAGCGTCTTCACCTTGGCCTGCTGCTCGGAAACCTCGGCGAGTGCCTCGTCGCGGTCCTTGGTCAGATCGCTGGTCTGGCTGGTCAGGCTTGCGACTTTGGCGTCGACCGCCGTCACCGTCTGACTGGTCGCATTGCCAGCATTGGCTTCGGCGGCCGCGAGGCGCTTTTCGAAATCGGCCTTGGCCTCGTCACGCTGCGCCTCGACGGCGCGCATCGCGGTGCGCAATTCGTTGTCGTAGGCCGAGCTCTGCCAGAAATAGGTGAGCACGGAACCAAGCACCATAAAGAACAAGGCGGCGGCCGCGAGCTTGCCCCAGGGCGTGCTGCGATCATTCTCGTCATCTTCATCGTCATCGTCATCCACTGGAGCAATGCTCAGCGGTCTCGCCCTGGCGGTGGCGGGTGTTGGGTCCGCCCGAAAGGGTGTTGGCGCCTCGTCCCGGATGCTGGGTTCGAGCGAGATCGGCTCTTCGTCTGCTTCGACCGGCTCCTCGGCGGCGTCCTTCAGGTCCGCAGCGTCCGCCGCCGCGGCATCGGCCATGTCCTGGTCGGCTTCCGGCTCCTGCTCCTCGGCCTCGGTTTTTTCCTCTTCGGCCTTTTCTTCCTCCGTAGTGGCGTCCGTCGGCTGGGGCCAGTCCAGTGTCGCGAAGATATTGGAAGCCGGCTGTTCGAGCGAGAGTTTCATTCCCCGCGTCACGCGGCGCGCCAAATCGGCATCGAGCGCGAGCACCGTAAAGTCCGCCGCCGTCACCGCTTCGCCCGGCAGGAAGGAAGGGGTCTTCGACCAGCCCCGACGGGTGAGGAATTTTTCAGTCGCAATGTCTCGCAGCCGGAACCGGGGCTCGGCCACCGCGGCGCCGCGCAACTCGATGGTTGCTGCGCCAGTTTCGGGGTCCAGCTTTACTGCAATTTCTGTCACTTGGATCAACTCCGTAGAGGGATTTTATCCCGTGTTACGTCAGCAGGACGGCGAGATTTCGACATACTTGCGAGCGGATTAAGGCACGAAGCGCCCAAAATTAGCACAGCCGGAACTCTCTGCCCGCTCTTGCGTTCCCTGGTCGCCGGCAAAAGATGCCGGCCGCGACCTGGAGACATGCCCATGCTGACAGGTATAGCCGTTGGAGCTGGAATCATGCTGACCTACCTGGCGCTGTTCGGATTCGCCGGACGGAGGCTTCGCAGCGTCGATCATTCGGCAGACCAAGAGCCTGAAAATATGATGGCCCGGCCGCCGCAGAGCCGACGTTGATCGACAACGCAAGCCAGAACGGACGACGATCCAGCACACAGGAGCCAATGAATGCCGCGGGATGAGACGATCGCCTCAACGAGGATGGATGAGGCCCCTCTCGATGCGGCCTTCTTCCTACGAACACCCGAGGCCGTGGCGCGCGATCTGATCGGCGCGAAATTGCTCTATGACGGCGTCGGCGGCGTGATCGTCGAGACCGAGGCCTATCATCCTGATGATCCGGCATCCCACAGTTTCCGGGGCCCGACGGTGCGCAATGCCGCAATGTTCAGCGCACCCGGCACAGCCTATGTCTACCGCATCTACGGCATGCACTGGTGCCTCAACTTCGTCTGCACGCCGGGCTCGGCCGTTCTTATCCGGGCCTTCGAGCCGACGGCCGGGCTGTTCCGCATGACCGAGCGCAGGGGTGGATTGGCGCCAAGGCTGCTGGCGTCTGGCCCGGGTCGTCTCTGTTCAGCACTCGGCGTGACGCGGGAGGATGATGGAAGATCGGTTTTCGAGGCGCCCTTTCGCCTGATCGGCAATTCCGAGATACGCGACGTCCTGGTCGGCCCTCGTATCGGCATCACCAAGGCTGTGGAAGAACCGCTGCGCTTCGGACTCAAGGGTTCGCGGTATCTCAGCCGCAAATTCTGACATCGCGCGCGGGCGATGGTTTCCGCATTGTGGTATTATTATGCAAAACTCAGGAGACAGCCATGAGAACCCTGGCCGGCCTTTTCGACACCCGCAGCGATGCCACCCTTGCGGTCGAGGATCTGATCGAACGTGGCATTTCGCGAAGCGATATCAGCGTCGTCTCAAAAGATTCCGGCGGGTGGTATGACGAGGATTCCAAAGAGGAAGCTGGCGCGGAAACCGGCGCGGGCATTGGCGCGATTGCGGGCGGTGCAGGCGGGCTTCTGGCGGGCCTCGGCGTTCTGGCGATTCCCGGTATCGGCGAACTGGTCGCTGCGGGCTGGCTTCTCTCGGCGGCCGCCGGGGCGGCCGCGGGTGCGATCGTCGGCGGCGCTGCAGGCGGGCTCGTCGCCTGGCTGATGGATCACGGTATCGACGAACACGACGCGCATGTGTTCGCCGAGGGCCTCAAGCGCGGCGGCACGCTGGTGACGGCGCGGGTGGCTGATCAATTCGTTGTCGCTGCCGAAGCGATTTTTCTCAAGCATAGCGTCGACATAGCCGCCCGCCGGGACGATCTCGCGGCAGAGGGCTGGACGCGGTTCGACGACCACGTCCCCTCGCATCTCAATATCGAGAACAAGGCCTCGGGCGGCGGCAATCACTAATCAGGAAGCCAGCAGCGTCACCGTACGCTCGTCCCTGTCGCCACTGCCGAATTTGTCGAGGGCTGCCGCGAACAGGATGTCTCCGTCGCCCGCCGCCAGCGAAAATAGCGTCATCGAAGAGATGAACTTCATGTCGTCGGGAGTGCCGAAGATGACCCCGAGATCGGTCTCGCCATTGTCGAGCATAGCGGTCACGCATTCTCTCAGCCGCGGCCCAAGCACCGGATGGGCCAAATAGTCACGCGCTTCGTCCATCGAGCCGATGCCGTAGCGCTGTGCGGTGCTCGATCTTCCTAGCCCGCGCAGTTGGGGAAAAATGAACCACATCCAGTGGGTCAGCTTGCGGCCGCCGATCAGTTCGGTGAGCGCAATGTCGTAAAGCGGCGCTTGCGCCATCACGAAACGGTCGAGATCAAAAGGATCGTCACGCATGATGTCCGACGGCTCTCAATCGGTTGCGTCAAGAGGAATATGGCTGTCGATGCCGATCGGCACAAGCCGATTGCGAACGAAGCGCACGCCGGGCACGGCCCCCGCAATCTGCTCGGCGACGAAGGTCGCTTCGGCACGGTCGACACTTCCCGTGAGCTCCGCGATGCCGTCACGCACGCTGACCGTGATCTGGTTTCCGTCGATATCTTCTCGACCGGTCAGTTGATCAAAGATCTGCTCTTCCAAAGCATCGTCGTCGATTGCCTCGCGGGCGATGCCCAGTGCCAATGCCGGCCCGCCCTCGCTATGGATTTCCGGATTGCCTGATATTTCTGAGCCGGGATTTGTATCGCCCTCAAGTCCGGCCGGCGCTGCGCCATACGCTTCGTTTCCTTTCTTCTTGGACATATCATCATCGGGATAGGGCCAACCGCCATCAAGGTCCCGCTGCTCATAATCGCGATAGTCTTCTTCGCGAGAGGTCTCCCGCGCTCTGTCCGACATGCCGCTCATCTCCGATCTCCTCGCTGTTGGTGTCCGCACTACAATCTGGGGGATGGGTTTTGGTTCCTGAACACCGTGCCGTTAAAGCTTCTTCAATGCATTTCGGAAAGAGTGTCAGCATCGCAAGGGCCGGGGTAACATGCGTTCGGGAGTAGGCCGGTTCAGCCGGCGCACCGCCATATTGTCCGTTCTGCTTTCGGTGTTCATCGTCGTGATGGTCGCCGGCGGAATGGTGCTGTCCGCGCTTGGCGAGGTGTCACACCACGCCAATCAGCTGGATGACGAACGCTCGCGTCAGACGACGGCCGGTGCGCTCAAGACATTCCTGTCGCAGCTTGGCGCCACGCTCAACGACTATGCCGCTTGGGACGATGCCGCGAGCAATGCCTACAGCAAGGACGGCATGGCGTGGATGAATTCCAATTTTGGTGAGATGTCCGAGAACAGCGCGCTCTTTGATGTCGTGCTCGTGGTCGATCCCCAGCGAAATGCCATCCTCGCCTATCAGGATGGCAAACCCATGACGACACCGGCGAGCGATTTCTTCGACGCCTCGTTGTGGCATTTACTCGACGTGGCCGCAGGGTCTCAGGAGACGCCCGAGGCCCGTGGCTTCGTGCGTACGAAAAAGGGGATTGCCGCCACCGGCATAGCTCTTATCCGGCCCAAGACAGGTGCTCTCGATCAGCCGACTGAGAGCAGACGCTATCTTGTCTTCGCCCGCCATCTCGATGGCCAGGTCCCGGCGCTCAGCCAAACATACGTGGTCAAGGGACTGCATCTGGCGGTCCCCGAGGCCACTGTCGAAAATTACATCGCGGTCTGGGACCCTGCAGGCAAGGTGCTCGGCAAGCTCGCTTGGCCGTCACGCGCGCCGGGTGACATTTCCTATACGGAAATTCATGGCAAGGTCGTCGGAGCCATCAGCCTCTTCGCGTTCCTGCTCGCCACGATCTCGGCAATCGGCCTCATCGAGATACGGCGCTCGCGCTCGGATGAGGAGGCCGCGCGCCAGCTCGCGCTCACCGATCGTTTGAGCGGGCTCTTGAACCGAACAGGCCTTTTCAAGTTGCTCGAGGGGATGATCGAGGATGCCAAGATCACCAAATCCGATGTCGCGCTGCTCTATCTCGATCTCGACGGCTTCAAGGAAGTCAACGACGCCTATGGTCATGGCTGCGGCGATGATCTGATCCGCAGCGTCTCGGCCGGCTTCCGTTGCCTTATCCCCGAGGATGCCGTTCTCGCCCGCGTCGGCGGCGATGAATTTGCCATCGCGTTCGTCAAGAAGAATTGTGATGCAGCGGCGCGAGGTCTCGCGGACACAATCCTGAATTTTTTCGGCGAGCCGTTCGAGATCGGCGAGCGCCTTGTTACCGTCGGCACGTCGATCGGTATCGCCTCTTCACAGATCGGTACGATCAATGGTGAGGAAGTGGTCCGCCGCGCCGATGTCGCCATGTACAAATCGAAGGAGAGCGGCCGAGGCCGCTTCTTCTTATACGACAGCTCGATGGACAATGATCGGGAGATGATCCTCGCGATCGAGGTGCAACTGCGCAAGGCGATCGAAGAGCAGCAGCTCAATGTCGTGTTCCAGCCTGTTGTGACGGGATCGAGCCTGGAAATCACCTCCGCCGAAGCGCTGGTGCGCTGGAACCGACCAGGCCGCGGTCCGATATCGCCCGACATCTTCATTCCCGCTGCCGAGAAGACCGGCCTGATCGAACCGCTCGGCGTCTTCGTCCTCAAGACCGCCTGCGAGCGCGCTCGCCAGTGGCCGGGGCTCAGCATTGCCGTGAACATTTCCCCTGTTCAGCTCCGCAACCCATCGTTCGCCGCCCAGGTCGCCGGCATTCTCGAAGCGGCCGGTATCGAACCGGCGCGGCTGACGCTCGAACTGACCGAGGGTTATCTGATCCAGAACCCGCAGCGTGCGCGCCAGTCGATCGAGCGTCTCAAGGCGCTTGGCGTCAAAATCGCTCTCGACGACTTCGGCTCGGGCTTTTCGAGCATCGGTTATCTCCGGCAGTTCGGCTTCGACCGGCTGAAGATCGACCGTTCGATGGTATCGGATATTGACGAAAGCGAGAAGGCGCGGAACCTGCTCGAGGCGACTGCTGCCCTCGCTCGTTCCCTCGGCATCCCCATTACTGCTGAGGGCGTGGAACGCGAGAGCCAGGCCCATATCCTGCTCGATTGCGGTTGCGACGAACTCCAGGGCTATCTCTTCGGCAAGCCCATGCCGCCGGAAGAACTGACGGAGCTGCTGCGGCAACAGCGCGAGACTTCACTCAGCTTCGAGCCGGTGCGGATGACGGCCTGAGCCCCACCCTCCCAAGAAACTGCCCCTTGCGTAAATCGGCGCTTGCTCGATAATTCAGTTCAGGGGCATGCTTTATCGGGGCACGGGTTTGAAGGGATTCATTCTTTTTCTGACATTCATTCTGCTGGGGACTGCAACAGCAAGAGCTGAGCAATGCAATCGTTTTGCCGTCGAAATCACGACGACTCCGGTGCTCTATCAATGGACGAGCGCGCTCGAAAAGGCGACGCAGTTGCTGAATGCTCCGCCTCAGAGGACCGACACGGTGCTGCTCGGCGACTCTCTTCTCGCCTTCTGGCCGAAAGATCTGGCCAATCAGCAGTTCGGTGAAGGCAGGGTGTGGAACTTCGCTGTCGGCGGCAGCCGCACCCAACATATCCTCTGGCAGCTCGACAAGCTTCCCCGCACCGCTTCGCTTGTTCCGCGCGAGGTCGTCGTGCTGATCGGCACCAACAATCTCTCGGATGAAAAACTACCGGCTTGCGCCATCGTTGAAGGGATCAGGACCGTCGTCGTCAGGGCGCGCGACAGGTGGCAAAGCGCTATGATCCACGTCATGGGCATACCGCCGCGCGGATCGGATTTCCATTTCAGGGACAAGGATCGAAAGACGATCAACGCCGCCGTCCGCGACTGGATCGCGACGCGACCGGGGACGCACTACTTCGAAGTCGACGAGATGATGATGACATGCGGCCAATATGCCGGGGTTGCAGTGGCAAGCGCGGAAGCATCGACACTTCCGCGCAGCCGATGCGAAAACTATGCCGACGATTTCGGCCACTTCCGTCGTCCCGGCTATGACGTCATCTATTCGGCCCTTCGAAGTCAGCTGAATTAGGCGCCGAAGCGGTTCCAAATCCGAACTGCATAATCTAAGTTGCCGCCCGACTTCCGAGGGACGGACAGCATGCGGGCATACTTCCTTGACAGGATCAGGGTCATCTTGACCATCCTCGTCATCGCGCATCACAGCGCAATAACCTATGGCGCGAGCGGCGGCTGGTTCATCAAGCTCGCGTCGGAGGATGGCCCCTCCGCTCTCGTGTTGACGCTGTTCGTTGCCATCAACCAAGCCTTTTTCATGGGCTTCTTCTTCCTGATTTCAGGCTATCTGACGCCGAGTTCCTATGATCGAAAAGGCTCGGCCGCCTATATACGCGACCGCTTGCTGCGCCTTGGCTTGCCCGTTCTGTTCTTCGGTTTCGTGATCGGTCCCCTGACGGTGGCGATTGCGGACAGCCGCAGCTGGGATTTTGCCTGGCGCTGGCTCGCGCTGATGGCCGAGTTGCGCTTCGTCATGGGGCCGATGTGGTTCGCCTACGCGCTTCTGCTCTTCACGCTGGCTTATGTGCTTTGGCGCCATTTCGTCCCCGTCAAGCCGAAGCCGAAGCAACCGATTCCGGATCATGTGACCTGGCTGCTCGCGGCCGCCGGAGTGGGGCTCGCTGCCCTAATCATCCGCCAGTTCGTGCCGGTCGGTGAGGAAGTGCTGAACCTTCAGCTCGGCTATTTCGCTTCCTATGTCTTCCTGTTTACGGTCGGCTGCGTTGCCGAGCGTTACGGCTGGCTCGAAAACGTCAAACGCCGCCATGCCATGCCTTGGCTGATCGCGCTCCCAATCGCCATTCCTCTGCTTCCGATCGCCCTTGTCGTCGGCGAGTCGCTCGGCCAGACCAACTTCGCCACCGGCTTTTCCTTCCCCGCGATCTTCTATGCCTTCTGGGAGCCCGTGGTTGCCTGGGGCGTGATCGCCGGCGCGCTCTGGTATTTCCCGCTCAAATGGGGCGAACGCGACCGGCGCTGGGGTTTCCTGGCCCGGCAGAGCTATGGCGCCTTCATCCTGCACCCGCCGGCCATCGTCAGCCTGGCGCTGCTGATGGAGCCTCTACCCGTGCCGGCCGTCGCGAGATTCCTGCTGCTGGTCACGTCGGGTACGCTCATTTCCTTCGGACTGGCCTGGATGTTGCGCAAGATTCCTTTCGTCCGCAGCGTGGTCTGACGCCCATCTGGAACATCGCTGGCGCGCCGGCATTTGATGTGGTTGTATTGGGAGTCAGAGGGAGGCGCGCCCATGACCGACTACCGGACGCTCATCGATTCCGATATTTGGGCTTTCATTGACAGGACCGGCACATTCTATCCGCCCGATATCGCCGACTATTCGATCGAGCGCCGCCGTGAAGTCTACAATCACATGTGTCGCGCATTCTCAAGCGGCTATCCCGAAGGCGTATCAGCCGAAAACAAGACCATTGCGCTTCGCGACCGCAAGATCGCGGTGCGCCGTTACCGGGCCATGCGTTACGATCGGCATGCCCTGGTGATCTATTACCACGGCGGCGGTTTCGTCACCGGAGGGCTGGAGAGCCACGACGACATCTGTGCCGAGATTTGCTACCGCACCGGTTTCGAAGTTTTCGCGGTCGACTATCGACTTGCCCCGGAACATCCGCACCCGGCACCCTTCGAGGATGCCCTTGCCGCCTATAGGTGGGTTGCGGAAGGCTACGATATCCCGATCATATTGGCCGGCGACAGCGCTGGCGGCAATCTCGCCGCGGCGGTGGCCCACGCGACGCGAAAATCCGCCGACAAGCCGATCGGGCAGATGCTGATCTATCCGCTTCTCGGCGGCGAGATGGCGGGCGGGAGTTTTGTCAAGCATGCACATGCGCCGATGCTGACGCTGCGCGATCTTCATTTCTACCGGGATATCCGGACCGGTGGCCGCGACGCTTCAAAGGATGCTTCTTTTGCGCCTCTTTCCGATAGCGATTTCTCAGGGCTTCCGCCCACGGTCATCATCACGGCGGAATACGACCCTCTCTCGAGTGATGGCGAAACCTATCGCGACCGGATCCTCGACGCTGGCGGCAAGGCCTGGTGGCACGAGGAGGCGGGCCTCGTCCATGGCTATCTCCGCGCCCGCCATATCGCCTCCAGGGCGCGCGAAAGCTTTACGAGGATCGTCGATGCCGTCCGCATGCTGGGCCGCAAGGAATGGAGCTATCCGATTCACCGGCCTGTCCTCGCCCAGAATCGGCCAGATTTGGCCCGTTTGGCGGTTCACCCAATCGATTGATGCTGCTGGTCGGCAGGTCCGCTTCCACGGGGCATCGTGAGCACGAACAGTGCTCCGCCGCCAGGCGCCTCGTCGCAGCGTATGGTCGCGCGATGAAGTTCCGCGATACGGCGGCAGATGGCGAGACCAAGGCCGGTCCCTTCAACCTCACGGCCGACGAGCCGCTTGAACGGCTTGAAGATTTCGTCGCGATAGGGCTCGGGGATCCCCGGTCCGTTGTCGGCGACGCGAAGCTCTGTTCCGTCATCTGCCTCCGCCATCGACACCTCGATCACGGGAGCGGATTCCTTGCAATATCGGATGGCGTTGGACACAAGGTTCTGAAGCAGCTGGACGAGAAGTTGGCCGTCACCGAATAGCGCCGACAGGTTCTGCTCCCTGAGCGTCGCGCGGCTTGACTCGATCTGCGTCAGAAGGTTCGCCTTCACTTGACGCACGACCTCGGTCATCGCCACAGACTCCGAAGCGATATGTCCCTGGGTCTCGAGCCTGGTATAACGGGTGATGCCCGCAATGAGCTCCTCCATGCTGCCGGCAGCACGCAGGACATGGCCCATGAGCGTGCGGTCCTCCTCCGAGAGAGTGGGTGAATCGAGAATGATACGGCCAAAGGACCTGATGGTGCGGATCGGCTCCTTCAGATCGTGCGCCATGGCACGGCTGAAGATTTCGAGCGATTGCCGTTGCTGTTCGAGCTTGCTGGCGAGTTCCTGCCGCCCCACCGCATTGGCGATCGCCCGCTCGAGAGCATCATAGGATACATTATCCTTGGTAAAATAGTCCTGGGCGCCGGCTTTCATGATGCCGACCGCCACCGTCTCGCTGCCCTGTCCCGTCAGCATCACCGCTGCGGCAAAGGGGTGGGCTTTCCGAATTTCCTGGAGCACCGCCACGCCGTTGCGCCCGGGCAGGGAATAGTCGAGCAAAATGCAGTCCGGCCGGAATTCCTGATAGAGTCGGACCCCTTCCTCACCGGACGCCGCCTCCGCCACTTCATAATCCGTCGAGCTTCGCGAGAGTATCCGGCTGAACGTCTCCCGGTCATCCTCACTGTCGTCGATGATGAGGACGCGGAGCGGCGCCATTTAGAACTCCCTGGGGAGAAGTGCGATCTCGAACCAATAGTCCTTGAGGCGCTGGATGGCCGCGAACAGACCGTCGAGATCAACGGGTTTCTGGATATAGGTGTTGGCGCCGAGCTGATAGCATTCCTCGATGTCACGATCGTCATTCGACGTGGTCAGCACGACGACAGGGATCTTGCGCAATTCGTTGTCGCCCTTGAGGATCGCCAGCACGCGTCGACCATCCAGGCCCGGCATATTGAGATCGAGAAGGATAAGACCGGGATGAACGCGCCGGTCGCGCAACATGGCGATCGCTTCGGCACCGGCCGTTGCCCTCACGACCGAATTCTTGAGGTTCGTCCGCTTGAATGCCCTGAGCGTAGCCTCGACGTCGTCGTCATTGTCATCGATCAGAAGGATCGGCTGACTGTCGTTGATCGCATGCATGCCATTACTCCGGGGCGAGTGTGAAGAAGAAGGTCGTCCCTTTTCCGGGTTCCGACTCGAGCCAGATGTGACCGCCGTGGCGGTGCACGATCTTGCGCACGAAGGTCAGCCCCGCCCCCGTGCCGCTATCATCATCAGCTCGCTCCAAACGTTTGAACATCTTGAAGATATCTTCGTGAAATTCGGATGCAATGCCCTTGCCATTGTCGCGGACAAAATAGACGTTTTTACGCTCGCGGCCGACCTCATCGCTATGGGACGCTCTATGACCGACACTTATGATCCGCTCGACACTGTCGTTGTATCGCACCGCATTGACGATGAGGTTGCGGAAGACTTCCGCCACGCGAATTGAATCGCAGATAACCTCCGGCAGATCGCCGACAACGACGACTTTTGCATGGCGCTCCTCGAGAAACTGCTCCAGCGTCGTCAGGACGTCGCGCAGAACCGCTGCGATATCGGTCGGCCGGACGGCGAGTTCCGCGCGCCCGATGCGGGAGAAATAGAGGAGGTCGTTGACCAGCTTTTCCATCCGCTGCGACAAATGGACCAGTCGGTCAAGGCGGCGCTTGCCGTCCTGATCGAGGCGGTCCTCATAATCCTCGAGCAAAAAGCGCGAATGATTGTGAATGCCGCGTAGCGGCTCCTTGAGGTCGTGCGAGGCGATATAGGCGAAATCATCGAGTTCCTGGTTGGAGCGCTCTAGATCGGCGGCATAGGCTGCCAGCCGACCAAGCGTGGCGCGCAGATTCCCCTCCTGCCGCTTTCGCACGGTGAGATCACGCAGGACGCCGATGAACTCCTTCTCGTCGTCCGAGGGGAGCTCCGAGATTGAGAGGTCGAGGGGAAAGATCGAACCGTCGCTGCGTTTGCCGTTCACTTCGCGGATCGTGCCGATTATGCGCCGCTCCCCGCTGTCAGCAAGGTGCTGAAGATAGCTGTCATGTTCGGAGTGATAAGGCTCCGGCATCAGCAGCTTGACGTTCTGCCCCACGACGTCGGCTTCGGAATGGCCGAAGAGGCGCTCAGCAGCCGGATTGAACTGCGTGATCAAGCCGCGCTCGCTGATCGTGACGACCGCGTCGGGGGAGTTGTCCATCAGTGCCTCGAAGCGCAGTCGTACCCGATCGTTCTGTTCCGTCGCCAGCTTGAAGGAATAGACCAGGGCAGCGACGATGAAGTCGGTGCCGGCGCCGAACAGCCTTCCGATGAGGCGCTCTTGCTCGGTGTCGAGTGCCTGAAGCTTGACAGAATAAGCCATGATGGCGAAGAGCGCGCAAGCGATCGCCAACGAAAACGCCGCCCGTCGATCCGTGAACCAGACGGCGCTCAGGATCACGGGGATGTAGATGAAACTGGCACCGAGATAGGGCGGCGCAGCCAGGTCGAAGAAAAACCCCGCGGGAATTGCCAGTACGGCAATTGTGAACGGCAGGGGCGACGACAGTTGAAGCAGCGGATGGCGCGAAATCGCCAGATGAATCGCCCCCAGCAGCCACATCGCGAACGCCGTGACCGGTGGCATCGCAATCGCGTCTGGCCATTGGAAAGCCACATCGACTCCCGCCATGTGACCGATGCCAGCGGCGATCCCGACGCCGGACGTCAAGAGCCCGCCCGTGAGCAGGACAAGTGTAGCCAGATTTCCCGAAAAGAATGAGATCCACGCCTGGGCCAATCCGAAGGCCAGAAATCCGACCGCCGCATTGGGTGCCATGATGCGAGGTGTGTCGCCGATAGGCAACGATGTCCCGAAGGGGAACTCCACAGCAAAGCCGAATTCGTAGCCGGCAAGCTGGTAGGCGGCGATCGCTGCCACGATCAAGGCAAGAAAACCAGGCACCATGCTTAGGCGCGCCCAGTTCGAAAGGCCGATCACGACGCTCAGGCCGGAAAGGAACAGACAAAGAGAGGCACTGACGGATATGGCGCCGACGGATACCACCGCGAGGAGCGTGGCAACGACGGCCGCTGCCCGGATGGCCCGCAATCGCCCTCCCATGGGCAGGTCAGACAATCCGGCCATCCGCACCAGATAATCCGAAGTCGCCTTGGCGCCGCTTTCCGTCACCTCATCGGCTCCCCCGGGGACCAGCCCCGCATCTCGGCTTCCATGCCATAGCCGGCCACCTGAAAGTTGACGACCTGCGCTCATTCGCGATCCCGATATCTATCAAACGATCGGACCGTAAGCACGCGACTCCTAATTGCAGAGTATCCGCATTTCAAGTACTTGTCTTGAAAGACCGATTTTCTGCGGCAGCGACTCGACTGGGCATGACCGAACTCGTCGATGAAATCCTCTACGTTGACGACAGCCCGGACGACCGGCTGTTTGCTGAGCATTGCTTTCGAAGAGGCAACTATCCGTTCGATCTGAAGATGTTCAGCACCGGCTTCGCTGCAATATTGGATATGGAGCGGCGGGTTGCGCGAGGCGAAAGACTGCCGCGGCTTCTCATCGTCGATCATTACATGCCCGTGATGGATGGCCCGGAATTGCTGCGGCTGGTTCGTGCGAATGCCAGTCTTGCGGACGTCTTGCTGGCCGTCTGCAGCGGCGGAGACGATCCCACTGATTTGCAGATGGCCTTAGACGCGGGCGCCCAGACGGTGCTGACCAAGCCGCTCAACCTCGACCTCTGCCGCGAGATCATTGCGGGTCGATTGCCCGAGCGCGTGTGAACAGGCAACGCAATATTCGCGGGTATATTACCGAGATCTAATTTCCATTTGACTTTCGGATGTTGTTCGACAGACTTGGAACTCGAACGCGCCGAATCGCATTGTATCGGTGGAAGCCTGCACGCAAGAGGTGTCGGAGGAGAACTTCGCCAAAGCGAAAAAGGGGAGAGCTGGAATGTCCTGGGCTTGGTTGCCGAGGAAATACAAAGGGAGACGCGCAGTCCAGCCCTCCCAACGTCCGGATCGGTTGGCAATCCAGACCACCGGATCGCCTGGGAGGAGATGGGACGATCCGGAATTCAGAAATCGCGATGCAAGATGAAAAGAAGCTAATGTTGAGAGAGCCGGCTCGAAGAATCCGCCAATCCTATCCTACACCCGTTTACCCCGGTGGGAGTAGCGAGCCAGCTCTCTCAACAAGATTCGCTGTATGACCTTACGCTCTCAAGAGTCCCCCGTGAGAACCGCAGTCATAAGGCGAAACTTTACTGGTACACGACTAAGGAGTCCGTCAACAGAATGTCATTCTTGCCGCATCACAAACTGGAGTACTTTTCTCGCGCATTCCAGTTTCAAATCAATTCTGTTGTTTGCAAATTAGCGATTCCTTTTTCGCAGGGAAATCCCAAGATGTTGGGAGAGCGATAGAAATCTACAACTCTGAGGCTATGAAATGCTGTTATTTATCAATTTCTTGCCTATAGTAGTCGTGCACGGGCTGGTGCAGGTGGGATCGAGCGCTTGCCGGACTGACAGCGATCACCACGAGATTCGAGAATGAACCAACTCATGGAAATTCCGCTGCATACCGGACCGGAGATGGATCGGGCCATCAATCGGACCGACTTCTTCAGGCTTTTCAAGTCTGTATGCCGTGCTTCCGGATTTGATAATTTCGTTCTGATTCAACAGGTCGATCGCGGAGCCCGATTCGATCCGACATCGAGCTTTCATCTCACCAGCATAGCCGATCACGAAAAGCCGGCCATTGCGCGCGCGCTCTCGGAGGACAAGGGTGCGGTGCTGACACGCATGTTCGCAACGGCGACGCCGTTCACGTCTGGGCTATCACTGTTGACAAAGATCGGTGAGGCGGCGCCGACTGCGGACCATTGCCTTCTCGTACTTCCGCTGCACAGCACGGACTTGAAGCGATTCTGGCTGCTGCTGGATGGCCGCCGAGCCGCGCCCGGCCGGCGCGAACTCGCGGAATTGATGCTCGATTGCATGCGAATCTTTTCCCGCTTCCACGAGAAAATCCTGGCAGGCGATCAATCGTCCCAATTGACCGCGCGCGAGATCGAAGTCGTGCGTTGGACGAGCGAAGGGAAAACCTCAGCCGAGATCGCCATCATTCTCGGATTGTCCGAGCACACAGTTATTTCCCATATTACCTCCTCAGCCAGGAAACTAAATGCGGTCAACCGCGTTCATATGATTGCCATAGCTGTAAGGCGCGGCATCGTCACATAGGCGATCTTGGAACAATAAGAATTTCAAAGGTTGGGGAATGGGACAGGTAACCGTACTATCAGACACGACCAGCGAGCGCTTCCGAATCTTGATGGTCGACGACGAGATCCTCGAATTCAAAGTACTTCAGCAAAAGATGAAGTCGTCGCCGGACTACGTCATCGACGCGGACTTCGCCCAGTCGATCGACGAGGCGGTCGAGCGGGCGAAGGAAACAGCCTACGAAATGATCCTGGTCGACAACCGCCTGCTGCCGAACAATGACTTCCGAGAGACCGTGCCGCGGCTTCGCGAAATAGGCTATACCGGCCCTATCGGCGTGATCTCGTCGGATATTTCCGATGCCTATTTCCAGCAGTTCGAGGAGTTCGGCGTCGACTTCCGGATTGGCAAGGACGAGATCGACTATCACGCTCTTCGTCACATCATCAGTGAGTATGTCGCCTATCACATTCCGGAAGCCTGGCGCGAAGACCTGAGGTGATCAGAAGCCGGCCGGCAGAATTATCTCGAAGGTGCTGCCTTCGGGCGAACTGCTGACGAGCGTTATTTCACCACCCAATGCATTGGTGATGGTCTTGCAGACCGCAAGACCAAGGCCGGCCCCCTTTGCGCCGCCCGGCCGCGGCAGGCTCCAGAAAGCGTCGAAGATGCGTGACGCGTAGCGCGGGTCGATACCCGCGCCATTGTCTGAGACGGTGATGGCCACCGAGCGGCCTTTCGCAACGCCTTCGATGGTAATCGTCGGCGGGCGGGCGCTGCGCCAGTCCAGCGCGTTGCGGATGAGATTCTCGAACACTTTCTCGATCAGCACCGGGTCTCCGATCACATCAGGCAACGCCTTCGCGACGACGGTGGCATTGGCTGCGCCGAGTTCATCCCCCATCCGCTTCTCGACATTTGCCAAAGCACGATTAACAACCACCGTCAGGAATTCCGGCGCTGCGATATCGGTGGAAAAAGCGATCAGCCGCTTGGTCAGCACCTGCAGCATGCGCGCCTTATCCGCCATCGCCTGCAGCATCTGGAGCTTGTCTTCGGTGGCGCCCGTGTCGAAATCGCTGATCAGCATATCGCCATACATGGCGATGTGCCGAAGCGGCCCGATGAGGTCATGTGAGGCTGCAGCAGCAAACTGATGGACGCGCGCGACGGCCTCATCCTTGCGCGACTCGGTCGCCCTTCGTTCGGCGATGTCAGCCCACACGCCTGTAAGCAGCCGGCCATCGGCGCTCATCCGGCCCGTCACTTCGACCCAGGTCCATTCATCGCCGCTGCCAATGCGGAAAGTGTGCCTCAAGGCGGGCGCCGTGCCGCCGATCAAGGCCAAGATGGCGGCTGCCAGCGCCTCGCGGTCCTCGCCGTGAAGATGCCCCTCGAGCTCGGCAAGCGGCAGCGCCCGTTCGGGCAGCCGCAGCGAACCGATCGCGCCGCGCTTCGGCCCAACCGCTACCAGCTGCGTCTCCAGATCTACGTCCCAAGTTCCGACAGTGTATTCCATCTCAATCGAAACCACATGAAATCAGCAATTGAGACCATAGTCAAAGGCGCCGCGTCGCGCCACTCTTGACAAAAATCAATTCAGGAAAACGCGAACAGTCGCGGCGCGACCGTCGGCATCGATGACGGTCAAAGTCGAGAAACCTGCGCCGTCGGGCCGCCAATCATATGTACGCTTGCGCGTCGAATCAGGCAGAGCGATGCCATTTGCCAACCAGCGGAACGGCGGTCGGCCACCTTGAAGTTTGAGCGACAGGGGCATCGGATCGCCGGAGGTAAGTCCGACCTCGACCTCGGCCCCCTGAGGTGGATAGACGATCTGGGGCGCCGCCTCACGCGCATTGATCGAAATCAGACCGGACCGCGTATGCGCGAAGCGCTTGAGGCTGACCGGCAGCTCTGCCTCCGTGAGGCGCAGCGCGCCGGCCGGCGCGCGCGGCAATGCCACAATGGCCACGCCTGCCTTCTTGAAGGCGTCGAACAGCACAGGCGCCGCGGATTTGTAACCGCTGAGTCCCGGAATCGCTCCGTTGTCGGCACGGCCAATCCAGACTCCGATCACATGGCGGCCATCGTAGCCTACAGACCAGGCGTCGCGATAGCCGTAGCTCGTGCCGGTCTTGTAGGCGATGCCCATATCGACGGCGCCGAGTGGTGGCTTGACGCCCGAGAGAATGTCGGAGATCTGCCAGGCCGCAGCGGCATCGAGCAGCGCGGAGCCCTCGATCACCGCAGCCTCCTCATGCACGCCATCGCCGAGCTTTACCGGCTTGCCACGATTGGCGAGACCTGCATAGAGCTGCACGAGGTCCTTGAGAGTTACGCCCGCGCCACCAAGCGCGATCGCCAGTCCCGGCACCTCGTTGGGCGGCAGCACCAGCTTGACGTCGGCGCGGCGGAGGCGGACCAGCAGCTTTGCCGGCCCGACATTGTCGAGCACCTTGACCGCAGGCACGTTGAGGCTCAGCTGTAGCGCCTGGCGAATGGTGACATCGCCCTGGTAGGACATGTCGAAATTGCGCGGTCGATAGCCGAAGAAATCGGCGGGGCGATCTTCGATGATCGTCTCCTGCGCGATCAAGCCTTCCTCAAAGCCCAGCCCGTAGATGAAGGGTTTCAAGGTCGAGCCCGGCGAACGATACTGCCGCGTCATGTCGATCCAGCCGGAGCGGGTCGCATCGAAATAGTCGGCCGAGCCAACCTCGCCGAGGATCTCGCCGGTCTTCGCATCGGCCATGACGATAGCAATGGAGAGCTTTTCGCCGAGCTTCTTGGACGCGTCGCGCGCCGCCTGTTCCAGCGCCTGCTGAACATTGCGGCGCAGGGTCGTCTTGTGAGACGTCCGATCGGGCCATTTGCGAAGTGCGACTTCGGAGAGATGCGCCGCCAGCGCCGGCAATGCCTTGCGCTCGCCCGGTATCGGGAAGATCAGCGCGCGGTCCGCCTCGCCGTCGCCGATGATGCTGGCCACCGCAAGGCGCTTCAGTACGCGTTCGCGCGCAACCGCTGCATTCTCCTTGTACCGATCCGGCCGACGCCGTTCCGGAAGCTGCGGCAGGGCGACAAGCATTGCCGACTCGGCAACCGAGAGCCGCTTCGGCTCTTTGCCGAAATAGGCGAGGCTTGCTGAGCGCACGCCTTCGAGATTGCCGCCATAGGGCGCAAGGTTGAGATAGAGATCGAGGATCTCGGCCTTCGAGAGCCGGCGCTCGATCTGTACGGCGCGGGCCATCTGCAGGAATTTCGAGGCGAAGGAGCGGCCCTCGCGTGGCTCGATCAGGCGGGCAACCTGCATCGACAACGTCGAGCCACCCGACACAATGCGGCCATGCGTCACGATCTGCCAACCGGCACGGCCGATGGCCCAGAGATCAATGCCGCGATGTTCGTTGAAGCGCTGGTCTTCATAGGCGACCAGCATCTTGATGAATTGGGCATCGACATTTTCCGCCTTCACCGCCAGACGCCACTTGCTGTCGGGCGTGGTGAAGGCACGGAGAAGCGCACCATCCGAATCCAGCACTTCGCGGGAAGCCACCGCCGCTTTGTCGAGCGGCGGCGGGTAGGCCTGGTCGGCCCAGGCGATGGTCCAGGTGATCCCGGCGGCAAACGCCGCCTGGACCACGGTGAGGATCGAGAAGGTTCTCAACATTCCCATCGCCTTGACCTCCGGAGCAGCGCCTTACGGCGCCACCACCTTCATCTTGCCTGCGGCACTCCGGGCGTAGAGGTCGGGACGATACATGTCCTCGACGCTTGCGGCCGGATGATCGTAGGTGCCGGGGGTTACCGCGCGGACGACGTAAGCGAGTGTCACGTCGCTCATATCACCTGGATAGCGGTCGATCGCAGCCAGGAAGCGGTCATAGCGGAACTCGAGATGCGCCGCTTCCGTCTCCGGCAGCCAGCTGAAGTTGCCGAGGCTCGCACTGTTGACCAATCCGGGATTGTCGATCTCGAAGCCGGCAGGCAGGAGATCGGCAACCATCATCCGGGTCTGGATGTCGTTTTTCGGCTTGACCGTCAGAACGACCACATAGCGCTCGTTCTGCGTGGCCTCACTGACATTGGCTTCTTCACCATCCAGCGTGTAGTAGGCGCGGCTGATCTCGAAGCCGTTCCCATCGGCGGCCGGCGCGTTCTTGGGCGAGGCGACCGAGGTCAGCACCGCCGTCACCGGATCCGCCGAGGTGTTGACCACCTTGAGCGGATTGGCCAGCAGTTCCTCACCCGTCACACGGGTCTGGAAGCCGCCCTGCTTGGCGACATCATTGACAGTGACCTTGATATCTTGGTCGCCATCCTTGACTGCACGGGCGGCCAGCACCATCCAGGCCTGTTCCTGCGTCGAGAGCCAGGTCTTGTTTTCCCATTCACGCGCCACGAGCTTGGCGAGGTCAGGAACCGCATGGCTCTGCGGGCGGCTTTCGGCAGCAAGCGCCAGGATGGCGGCATCGTCACGCAGTGCCGAGCCATAGTCGGAGCGCGCAAGGCTGACATTGACCAGCAGGTTGGACATGTTGGCCACGCTGGCGAAGATCTGCTCCGACCGCTCGCGATCGCCGTAGAGGGCGAGCGCCGCAGCGATGTGAGCCCGTGCCAGTTCGGTGGGGAACTGGTTGAGCATCGTATCGGCGTAGTAGCGCAGGTCGCTGATCGCGGCCCGGCGGTTACGCGCCAGAACATAGAGCGCATAGGCCATCTCGTTGCCACGCACGCCGACATTGGTGTCGTAGCCGAGCTGGTTTTCGAGATTGTCGAGCGCGACCACCAGCGCCTGTTCCGGCACTTCGAACTTCTGTTCGCGAGCACGGGTCAGGAAGTCCGTGACATAGGCATCGAGCCACATGTCGCCTGAACCCGGCGACCAGAGGCCGAAGCTTCCCGAGGAGGACTGATAGGAGAGCACGCGATAGATCGCCTCCTGGACCCGCTTGCGGGCCGCACCGTCATCCTGGATGCCCGACAGAGCCGACAGTTCCGAGAGATAGAGCAGCGGCAGCGCGCGGCTCGTGGTCTGCTCGGCGCAGCCATAGGGGTAGCGGTCGAGCGTCATCAGCAGCGCGGGCACGTCGAAGGCGGGCGAGCGCGTCATGTTGAGGCTGACCGAGGCACCTTCCATGATGCTGTCGGCGAAGAGCTGGCTGTCGATGACCAGGTTGCGGCCCGGCTCGAGCCGTACCAGCCGCCGTTCAGTGAGCGGCAGGGTCGACGGACGAACCGTGACGTTGAGCGCCTGCGTGAGTGACAGGCCATCGGCACCTTCGAGCTTGACGTTGATGATGCCATCACCCGGGACACCGCCCATGATCGGCACCGTCAGGTCGGTCTTGCCGCCCTTGGCGAGGTGGACCGTGCGGCCGCTCACGTCAGGAACGATGGAGACCGACGGATTGGCGGCAAGGCTGACCTTGTAATCGCCTTCCGGCAAGTCGGTGTTGGCGATGTCAAGGCGAAGCTGGGCTTCATCTCCCGGTGCCAGGAACTTCGGCAGGCTGGCGATCACGACGACCGGATCGCGGATGATCACATCCTTGACCGAACTGCCGATACCCTTCTTGGTCCAGGTCACGGCCATGATGCGGGCCGTGCCGTTGAACTGCGGGATATCGAAGCTGACAACGGCCTTGCCGCTGGCATCGAGCTTCACCGGACCCGAGAAGAAGGCAACGAGCTTCTCGGTCGGCGGGTTGCCGGCGAGTTCAGTCTCGGCGCCGTCACCACCGGTACGGAGACGTCCGGTCACGCCCAGCGAACCATCGATCAGGCGGCCATAGAGGTCGCGGATTTCAAGACCCAGCATGCGCTGGCCGAAATACCAGTTTTCCGGCTTCGGCGGCTCATATTTGGTGAGGTTGAGGATGCCGACATCGACCGCGGCGAGCGTGATGTAGGCCTCTTCGTTCGCTCCGGCACCGGCAACAGTCACGCCGATCTCCAGCGGCTGACGCGGCAGGGTCTGTTCCGGCGTGTCGAGGGTCATCGCGAGCTTGCGGTCACCTGGATCGACATTGAGCCACTTCACGCCGATGGCGCGCATTGGCATGCGGCTTTCCTGGCTATCGCCCGGACGAAACAGCGTCGCGGTGATGTAGGCGCCAGCGCCGAGATTCTCGGTAACCGGAATTTCCACCACGCCGCCTTCCTTGGCGATCGTCGAGTTCTTGCTGATCAGCACGCTTTCGGTGCCGACATTGATGAGGGCCTCGCCTTCGAAACGCGGCGAGATCTTGAGCTTGGCGATCTCGCCCAGCTTGTAGCTTTCCTTGTCGAGAGCGATTTCGAGGCCGTCAGGCGTTTCGGTCGAGGTCGCCTCGACATACCAGCCGGCGTCGAATTCCACACTCGATGTCGCGCCATCGGCCTTGGCCGACTCGATTTCGAGGCGATAGCGACCCCAGGTCACCGGCACCGAGATCTTGCCGCCATCCTTGGTCAGATCAAGCTTGCCATCGGCAACCTGCTTGGTCGAATTGATCGGCTCATAGCGCCAGGCGCCACCATCACGATACCACTGATACTGGCGTTCGATGCTCAGCAGCCTCCAGGAGAGGCCGGTCATCGGGACCTTCTCTCCCTTGAAGTTCAGGCCGATGACATGGAAGTTGCCGATCGAGTTCTCAGCGAGGTCACCCTGGAATTCGGGCTTGATGCCGATCATCTCGTTGCCGGAATTGACCGGCAGCGTCAGCTGGCGTTCGACAGCCTTGCCGCCGGCCTCGCTCATGCGGACCGTCAGCTTGGCGTCGAGGAACTGCGTCGTCGATGGCAGGTCGGGCAGCGTGACATCGAAGCTCGTCTTGCCCTGATCGTCGAGGACATCGAGGTTTTCGAGCGCAACCGTCGTGCCATCAGAGGCCTCCTCGTCGGCGAGGCCGAAGAGATAGCCCGGATAGGTTTCGCGAGAGCGAGTCGGCTTGACGACGACATCGCCTTCGAGTTCCAGGCCCGCCGCCGGCGCGCCATAGAGATAGCGGCCGTCGACGGCGATCGATTCCGGCTGGCCGAAATTGATCAGGCCATTGGCTGATGTCATCGTAAATTCGGTGCGATCGGGCACGAAATCATCGACCAGGAAGCTCACGGTGCTGATAGCGGGCTGCTTGGGATCGGTATAGATGGCGAGGTTCCAGGAACCGCGCATCGCATTGTCCTGCAGCGGCAGGTCGACGGCATGGCCACCGAGCATGCCACCGTCGGTGACGATGCGGCGGTCTTCGACACCGTCAGGGCGGCTGAAGACGAAGGTCAGCGGCAGCTTTTCGATCGCCTGGCCGGCAATATCACGAGCCAGCGCTGCGACATGCACGGTTTCGCCGACACGGTAGATGCCACGCTCGGTCCAGGCCAGCACGTCGATCGCGCCGGGCGCCGGACGTCCGGTCACGCCTCGATCGGAGAGATCGAAGCCTGCGCGGGTCATGTCGAGGAAGACATAGTCCTTGGTGCCGTCGGAGGCCGTCAGGAAGGCGGGCGTCATCGCAGCGGTACCGCGCATCAGGCCGGCCGAGATAAGGACACGACCCTCAGCGTCACTGGTCGCGGTGCCGAGTATTTCGTTGTTCTTGGCGAGCAGCGTCACCTTGACATTGGCTATCGGCTTGGCCGTCGCCAACGAGCGAACGAAGACGTTGAGGCCGTCGGAGCCGGCATAGGTCGTGAGACCGAGATCGGAAACCACGAACCACTGCGTAGCCTTCGATTCCCACTCGCTGACATTGGCCTGCTTGGACATGGCGGTCAGCACATAGACGCCCGGCTTGCGCTGGGGCAGAGCCTCGTCGACCGGGAAGGAGGTGACGACGTCCTTGTTGAGCTCGGTCTTGATGTCGATCGAACCCTGCCAGACGAGCTCGCCCTGGGTCGATTCGATCTGTGAGGAATTATAGCCGTCGAGCTGGGTCAGGAACTGCGAGTTCTGCAGCAGCGAGGTGATGTTGCGATCACCGATCCTATAGAGCTTGAGATCGGCGCTGTCGGTGTTGATCGAAACGATCGGGATGCCGTGACGCGCGGTCGACGGCAGCACGAAGCTGTCACCGGTGAAGCGCACGCTGGGGCCACGATCCTTCACATAGATGTCGAGGTCGACCTGGCCCTGCAGCGGCTCGTCGACGGAGGACGGCAGGCCCTCGCGAAGCGCGATCTTGTAGCGCTGGCCGTGGGTCAGGCCCTCGACGCAGATCTGTGCATCCTTGGCTTCGAGCGCCTTGGGTGCCACACCGTCGAGCGTGACATAGGACGAGTAGTCGATGTCCGACTTGACGAGATTCTCAGAGAACTGAACGCAGGCGCGCGGATTGGCGCTGTCATTGTCGATCGTGTTGCCGATGACGCGGAAGCCCTGGGCGTTGCGCAGGGCCTCATAGGCGACGCGGACCGTGCCGTTATCTTCCAGCTTCAGGCTCGCCTTGTAGGCGTTGATGCCGGCGCGATAGTAGGAGTTGTTTTCGAGCGACTTGGCCATGATGGCCAGCGACGCGGCGCGTGCGCTCTTGGTGCGGGTCAGAGTGTAGCCGTTGATGGCAGCGCTGAGACCCTGGTAGTTGATGTCGTAGTTGTTGTTGATGCGGGTCGCTGCCGTCGCCATCTCCATCCAGAGATCGGCATTGTCGGAGTCAAGCTTGAGCGCCGCCTTGAAACCGAGCAGCGCCTGGTCGATGACGCCGGAATTGACCGACTGACGGGCCATGGTGATGGCGCCATCGAGGCCGATGCCGACATAACCGGGCGGTGTCTCGAGCTTGTCGCGATAGCGTTCGGCCTCGCTGACCTGCCATTCGTTGAGGAAATCGAGTGCCGGTGCGGCGCCGATATCAGGCTCGTTGACTTCCGTGACGACCTTGCCCGCGACCGCATCCGGGAACGGGTTCATCTTGTTGAAGTCGGATTTCAGGAAGCACCATTGCGCCTTCACATTGTAGGTAAAGGCCTTGCAGCCCTGATCTGCGATGCAGATTTCCTGGCACTTGTCGAGCGAGACATCCTGCTCGGTGCGAAGATCGAAGCCGAAATAATCGGCATCCTTCACCGTCACCACCTTGCGCACCTCTTCGGCGGCCTGGGCGGTAGCGATGGATAAGAGTAGGGCGGAGAAAAGCAGGAAGAAACGAAAAAAGACGCGCATGGCGGTCAGCTCCCAATGACGGCAAGATCGGCAAACAAATTCGAACGATCATGTAAGCGAGTCAACCATCTCCCCCGGGAGATCATTGAATCGCCAGCCCCTGTAAAAAGTCACGAGGAACGCCGGCTTCTGTCGGACCGTACGATACACTCCCCGTGAATGAGTGAACGTGCATTGCGGCGATTTTATTCGCCGCATGCGACAGTTTTGCTTCAGTTTTGAATAGGATACGCGACGTAGGCGAAGCGACACGAGTCCGGCGCCCAGCTGTTGACGTTGATCGTACCCTGGCCACCGTTGAAAGACACGAGATCACGCGGCCGTCCTCCATCCGGATGCATCAATCGCAGGATCACATTCTTGTCGGCAGGGTGGCCCAAGGTGCCCTCCGGATAGCTGATATACACCATCTGCCGGCCGTCCGTGGAAATATGCGGGAACCAGTTAACGCGCTCATCGAACGTGAGCTGCTCGATACCTGACCCATCCGGGCGCATGCGAAAAATCTGGGCATGGCCGGGATGTTCGCTGGCGCGTTCCGAATTGAAATAGATCCAGGCGCCATCAGGCGAATATTCCGGCCCGTCGTTGGGTTGGGAAATGTCGGACAGCCGCGTATCGGATCCGCCGGCGCTCGGGATGGTGAAGATGTCGATGCGACGGCCCTCGCCCTTGCCCTCGACGGCGACATAAGCGAGCGTCGCGCCGTCAGGCGAGATCCCGTGAAGATAATAATGAAACGGCGTGTCATGAGTGTTCGACACCCGCACCGGCGCGCCGCCTGTCACCGGCAGCGAATAGAGATGGCCGTCATTGGAACTGACATAGATCGTCTTGCCATCGGGCGAGAGCACATGGTCGTTGTTGAGGTCGCGGAGATGGCCAGTGTTGATCTTTTCCGGCGCGGCGCTGCCCTGATGATCGATCCGCCAAAGCTCGCCGCCGGCATTGAAGATCAGCGTCTCACCATCAGGCGTCCAGTTCGGCGCCTCTATGATCTCATCCGCTTCGAAAACGATGGTCTGCGAGGCGGTCTCGATGTCGATGATGAAAAGCTGCGAGATCTGGCCAGCAATGAGCGAGCGACCTTGGCGAGCAAAAGTGACCCTGGGCTTCATGAAGTCCTCCTGACAAAGAGGACTACTCCAGTTCTGCCCCGTCGATAAAGACCGAACGGATCGAAAGTGACGGTTCGAGCAAAATGAAGTCGGCAGCGTAGCCTGGCAGCAGCCGGCCATGCCTGTCACCCACACCCATTGCCTCGGCGGGATAGAGCGAGGCCATGCGCATTGCTTCCTCGAGAGGGAAGCCGAGCTTGTGGTGCACGAACAGGACCGAGGACAGCATATCGATATCTGCGCCGGCAAGCGTTCCATCGGCCAGCGTCAACCGCCCGCCCTCGCGGTAGATCTGCCGGCCGTTGAGCAGCAGGCCGGTATCATCCGTGCCAATCGTCGACATCGCATCCGTCACGATGAAGATCTTGCCCGGCCCCTGCTTGGCTCGCATCGCAACGCCCATGGCAACCGGATCGACATGGAAGCCATCGGCTATGATGCCGGCATAGGCGGTGCCGCTGTGGATGGTTGCGCCGACCAGACCCGGCTCGCGATGGCCGAGCGGGCTCATGGCATTGAAGAGATGTGTCGACATCCGCGCGCCGGCCTCGAAATAGGTGAGCGCGTTGGCGCAAGTCGTATCCGTATGGCCGAGGCTCACGGTGACACCGGCCTGGTTGAGTGCGCGCACCTGGTCGTGGGACGTGCTTTCCGGTGCCAGCGTCGTGAGCAGCAGGCCGGCTTCCGCGCGATACTGGCGGAGTGCATCGAGATCATCAGGCTCCATCGGACGGATGAGCTTGGGGTCATGGGCACCCTTGCGCGAGACCGAGAGATGCGGGCCTTCGAGATGGATACCGAGGAAGCCAGGGATATTGCGCTCAGCCGCCTCGCGGCCGGCCTTGCGGGCTTCGGCGGTGATCTCCCGGTTATCGGTGATCAGCGTCGGCAGCAGCTTGGTTGTGCCGAAACGGGCATGCGCCTTTGCGATCGTCGCGATGCCTTCCGGCGTCGGCTCGCTGTTGAACATCGCACCGCCGCCGCCATTGACCTGCAGGTCGATGAACCCTGGCACGACCAGCGCGCCGTCGGCATCGATCCGCCGGGCACCTGGAGGCACCTCGTTCGAGAGTGCGGCAACATGCCCGTCCTCGACAACCAAGGTCTTGCCGTCGTGCCAATCCCGGCCGTCGAAGATGCGGCCGCCCGTAATCGCGGTGAGGGTCATTTCGTCTTGGTCACCTTGCTGAGCGCGGCCGGCTTGTCGGGGTCGTAGCCGCGGCGACGCGAGAGCGCCTCGACGAAACCATAGAACGGCACGATGAGGCAGAGCGCGTCTGTTATCGGATGGCCGGTTGCCACGAAGGGCAGGCGTGAGGACTTGTCGGCGCGATCGGAGGTCAGGAAGGTCGGCGCACCGCGGCCGGCAATGTTCTCGGCAATGCCGGCGACGCTCTCTTCGGCGGCATCGCGAGCCGCAAGGGCCAGCACCGGGAAGGAGCGGTCGACCAGCGCCACCGGGCCATGCAGGACCTCAGCAGAGGAATAGGCCTCGGCGTGAAAGTCGGCCGTCTCCTTGAACTTCAGCGCCGCCTCGGAGGCGATAGCCAGCGCCGGGCCGCGACCCAGCACGTAGAGCGACTCGGACTTTTCCAGTGCTGCAAAGAGCGGCGACCAGTCGAGCGCGAGCGCCTTGCGGAAATGCTCCGGCAGGTCATGCACGGCACGGCGAAGTTCAGCATTGCCGGTCCACTCGGCGAGGATCGCCAGGCCGGCAACGGCGGAATTGACATAGGACTTGGTAGCCGCGACGGCCAATTCCGGTCCCGCAGCGATGTCGATCTTCACATGGGATTTCTCCCAAAGCGGCGAGGCCGGCGTGTTGGTGAGCGCGACTGTCAGCGCGCCCGCCTGCCCCGCCGACTCCACCAGCGCAATGATATCCGGGCTCTGACCGGACTGCGAAACCGACAGGACTGCAGCTTGGCCAAGCGAGAGCTTGACGCCATAGATCGAGGCCAGCGAGGGGCCGAGCGAAGCGACCGCCCTGCCCGTGGTCAGCTCGATGGCATATTTGATGAAGAGCGAGGCATGGTCGGACGAGCCGCGCGCGATGGTGCAGAGGAAAGCAGGATCTTTCTCGGCCAGCGCTGCACCGGCCTCTTTGAGCGAGGCGGCCCCGGCATCGAGCAGGCGGGCGCAGGCATCGGGGATTTCGTCGATCTCGCGACGCATATGGGTTTCGGTCATCGTCATTCTCTCTGCGGGAGCAAACTGGCCAAGGCCCGCCACTCAGGTCTGTCGAAATTGTCCTAGCCGAGCGTCAGCTCGGCCACGAAGTCATAGGCGTCGCCCCGATAGAGCGAGCGGGTAAGTTCGACCACCTTGCCCGAGGGCAGGTAGGAAATGCGTTCAATGGTGAGGCCGGCGGATCCAGGCGCCACGTCCAGCAGGTCGGCCTCCTGATCCTTGATCGTGCGGGCCGAGATGCGCTGGATGGCGCGGACCGGCCGCACGCCGCGCGCATCGAGAGCAGCATAGAGCGACAGGCCGACATTTTCGGGATCGGGCAGGAATTCGGCCGAGATGCTCGCGCGTTCGATCGCCAATGGGTTTTCGTCAGCGATACGCAGGCGACCGAGCCGGGCGACGAGCCCGCCGGCAGCCAGGCCGAGCATCATCATTTCGTCCGGCGATGGCGTGAAGAGGCCGCGCTCGAGCCATTCCGCCCGCGAGGTCCGTCCGCGGCGCGCCATATCTTCGGTGAAGGATGTGAGGCGAGAGAGCGGCTGCTCGACCTTTTCGACTGGCTTGGCGACGAAGGTGCCGGAGCCATGGCGGCGGACAAGGATGCCCTGGCGGACCAACTCATCGACCGCCTTGCGGACCGTGACGCGGCTGATGCTGGCATATTCGGCCAAGTCGCGTTCGGGCGGCAAGGCGTCGCCGCTCTTGAGCCGGCCGGAGCGGATCGCGCCCGCGAGCGCCTGCTGCAGCTTTACATAGAGTGGGCCCTGGCCGGCCGCCTGGATGTCGTCAGCAGAGAGGAAGGATGCGACCTCCGTCATCGCGCCACCTCATGCGCAAAGCGCGAGACAGCAAGCGCCACGGCGCCTGACAGCGCATCCGCCCGCGGCGCAACGAGCCGCGACCGGTTGGCGTCGGACAGCCATTTGGGATAGTGCGGCGAAAGCCCACCGAGGAGGCAGATGGTCTCACCACCGGCACGGACGACGACGTCCAGCGTCTCGTCGATCGCGGCAGCGCCGGCCGTCAGCAGCTTGACGCCGATCGGGTCGTTGGAATTGGCAGCGGCGAAGATTTTCGGAGAGTAGCGGCCAAAATCCGAAGGCGCGGCATAGCGCGCGAAGGCAACGATCCGCGACGGCTCATCGCCAAATTCCCTGAGCACCTCTGCGGTCAGGTCCGAGCCGGGACGCACGCCGTCGCTGACCAGCAGGCACTCCTGCAACAGGGCCTGGCCGAGACGCGCGCCACTGCCCTGATCGGCCAGGACAAAGCCCCAGCCACCGAAGGCGCGAAGCCTGTCTGCCCGCCGGCAGAGATAGGCAGTGCCGGTTCCGATGATGGCGATCGCACCATCATCATTGCCGAAAGCACCCTGCAGCGCGATCAAGCCATCGGAAACGACCTCCGAGCGCTTGAAGGGCAACCGCGCCATCAGACGCTCCGTCACGCCTTCGACATTGGAGCCGGCAAGACCCAACACGGCACATGCAGACGCATAACTCTCGGGATCAAGACCGGCGTCAGCAAAGGCAGCTTTGGCAGCGCCCACGATATTGTCGAGCGCTCCATCCAGATTCGTGAGAATATTGGCGGGACCGCTCGTTGCCATGCCGATAACGGCACCGTCGGCCGTTGCCACGGCCGCCCGGCAGCTCGTGCCGCCCCCGTCTATTCCGATGAAGTGTTCAGGCATTTTGCGCTCCTCGCCAACATAATACCAAAAAAATACCATTAACCAAGGGTGATTTTCCGCTCGTTGGAAAAATTTTCTTATCTCATTGTTTTCGTGATATTTATCCGATTGCATCGCAAAAACTCAATCACGAAAATGACAAAATTGTAAATTCCTCTGGACAAGTGGTATTTTTTTGGCATTATCACCGCAACAGATGGGGAGAACAATGGCAGCCAACACGGAAGCCCGCCACGAGAGAGCAGAGGGACTGGACGGCCTGCCGCCGGCAGAGATCCTGTCTGTCCTCATCGACGGCCAGCTCGCCGCTGTGGAAAGCGTGCGCAAGGCACTCCCTGAGATCGAAAAGGCGGCGCGGCTGGCGGCCGACAAGCTTATCGCCGGTGGCCGTATCATCTATTGCGGTGCCGGCAGTTCCGGCCTCATGGCAATGTCCGACGGCCTCGAACTTCCTGGCACCTATGGCATCAGCTCGGAGCAGGCGCCGATCCTGCTGGCGGGCGGCGCGGAGAGCCTCGCGCTTCTCGCCGGCGGCTATGAAGACGATGTCCAGCTCGCGACCGGGGATGTCGAAGCCTTGTCGGTCAATTCGAGCGACTGCATGATCTGCGTCTCCGCGTCCGGGTCGACGCCTTATACATTGCGCGCCGCCGAAAACGGCCGGGCACGCGGCGCCGCGGTGATCGGCATCGCCAACAACGCCGATACGCCGCTCTTGAAGGCCGCCGACGTGGCAGTGCTGCTGCCGACACCACCTGAGGCCATTGCCGGCTCGACGCGCATGGGCGCCGGTACGGCGCAGAAGATCGCGCTCAACATGTTTTCCACGCTCACGGCCGTGCATCTCGGCCATGTGCACGATGGCTTCATGGTCAATCTCCGGGCCGACAATGCGAAGCTGCGCGACCGCGCGCGCCGCATCGTCTCGGTCATCGCAGGCACCGACATCGACCGGGCGGGCCGGCTGCTGGACGAAGCGGACGGCTCGGTGAAGATTGCGGTTCTGCTGGCTGCGGGCGCCGAAGGCGCGCAGTCGGCCGGCAGGCTGCTCGAAAGCTGTAACCAGAATCTGCGCAGCGCCCTCAAGAAGGCAAAAGCAGGATCGTGACAGGAACCAGCATCGGCCACAGTGGGCGATTGCTAAAATTGGGAGAATGAAAAGATGACCCGTGCATTCAAACAGGCGCTTCTTGTGGCGACCGCCATCGCCGGCCTTGCTGGCGTGGCGCATGCGGAAGACGTGACGCTGACCATCGAAAGCTGGCGCAACGACGACCTTTCGATCTGGAAGGACAAGTTGATCCCGGCCTTTGAAGCCAAGAACCCCGGCATCAAGGTCGTGTTCTCGCCGTCAGCTCCGACCGAATACAATGCTGCGCTCAATGCCAAGCTCGAAAGCGGTTCCGCCGGCGACCTGATCACCTGCCGTCCGTTCGACGCCTCGCTCGATCTCTACAAGAAGGGCTACCTCGCCGACATCTCCTCGAACCCTGGAATGGAGAACTTCGAGCCGGTCGCCAAGTCGGCCTGGTCGACGGACGACGGTTCGGCCACCTTCTGCGTGCCGATGGCTTCGGTCATCCACGGCTTCATCTACAACAAGGATGCCTTCGCAGCGCTCGGCCTGGAGCCGCCGAAGACCGAGGAAGAATTCTTCAAGGTCCTCGACGCGATCAAGGCCGACGGCAACTACATCCCGATGGCGATGGGTACCAAGGATCTCTGGGAAGCCGCGACCATGGCCTACCAGAATATCGGTCCGAACTACTGGAAGGGCGAAGAAGGCCGCCTGGCGCTGATCAAGGGCGAACAGAAGCTCACCGATCCGGCTTGGGTCAAGCCTTACGAAGTGCTTGCCAAGTGGAAGCCTTATCTCGGCGACGGATTCGAAGCCCAGACCTATCCTGACAGCCAGAACCTCTTCACGCTCGGCCGTGCTGCGATCTATCCGGCCGGCTCATGGGAAATCGGCGGCTTCAACACCCAGGCCCAGTTCAAGATGGGCGCATTCCTGCCGCCGGTGCCGAAGGATGGGGATCCCTGCTACATCTCCGACCACACCGATATCGCCGTCGGCATGAACGCCAAGACCGCGCATCCGGAAGAGACCAAGAAGCTGCTCACGTGGATTTCGTCGCCGGAATTCGCCGATCTCTATGCGAATTCGCTGCCGGGCTTCTTCAGCCTGAACAAGACCCCGGTGAAGATGCAGGATCCGCTGGCACAGGAATTCGTTTCCTGGCGCGAAAAGTGCAAGTCGACGATCCGCTCGACCTACCAGATCTTGTCGCGCGGCACGCCAAACCTTGAGAACGAAACCTGGGTCGAATCGGCCAACGTGATCAACGGCACCGACACGCCGGCCGTCGCTGGCGAGAAGCTCCAGAAGGGCCTCGACAGCTGGTACAAGCCGGCGAAGTAATCGCCTCACGCATAGTCGTGGCGGCGCGGACCTTCGCGCCGCCACGTTTGCAAGCGCCGCTGCGCTCACGATCTTGGCGCGCAATGACAAGCGTCATCGCATGCGCCATACTTGGTCCGCCCTCGAGGGCGCGGGACCGAAGCTTTCAACGAACGATGGAAAACGCGGGATGACCGAGGGGATCAGCATGCCCAGTTCTGTGACGCCGGTACGACGGCCGTTTCGCTGGCACATCATTGTCTTCATGCTGCCGGCCTTCCTGGTCTATTCGGCAATCATGATCATCCCGCTCGCGGGCACGCTTTGGCTCTCGTTCTTCAATGAAGTCGATGGCCAGAAGGTCTTCGTCGGCCTCAGCAATTTCCAGGTCCTGTTCGGCGACGATCGCTGGTCGGCCGATTTCTGGAACGCGCTCAAGAACAACGTGGTCTTCTTCATCATCCACATGCTGGTGCAGAACCCGATCGGCATCGCACTTGCCGCGCTGCTCTCGGTGCCGAAGCTCCGTTTCGTCGCGTTCTACCGCACCGCCATCTTCCTGCCGACGCTGCTCTCCTTTGTCATCGTCGGCTTCATCTGGAAGCTGATCCTGTCGCCGATCTGGGGCGTCTCGCCCTACCTGCTCGATCTCGTGCATCTCAAATGGCTGTTCGCGCCCTGGCTCGGCAAGCCGAGTTCGGCGCTGATCACGGTGTCGCTGATCTCGGTCTGGCAATATGTCGGCATTCCCATGATGCTGATTTATGCCGCGCTCCTGAACATTCCCGACGAAGTGCTCGAGGCGGCCGAAATGGACGGCATCACCGGCTGGAGCCAGTTCTGGAAGATCAAGCTGCCGCTGGTACTGCCGGCGATAGGTATCATCTCGATCCTGACCTTCGTCGGCAATTTCAATGCTTTCGACCTGATCTATACGGTGCAAGGCGCGCTCGCCGGGCCGGACGGATCGACCGATATTCTCGGCACTTTGCTCTACCGCGTCTTCTTCGGCTTCCAGCTGCAGCTCGGCGACCGGTCGATGGGTGCGACGATCGCCACCGTGATGTTCCTGATCATCCTGGCCGGCGTCAGCTTCTATCTCTTCACCATCCAGCGGCGCTTGCGCCACTACCAGTTCTGAGAGGGTCAGCGAGATGTCGAAAGCCCGTTCCTCACTCGGCCGCAGCGCCGCAGCTCACGCGATCCTCATCGCCTATACCGCGATCGCGCTCTTCCCGGTCGTCCTCACGATCATCAATTCCTTCAAATCGCGCAATGCGATCTTCCGCAATCCGATGCAGCCGCCCCTGCCCGCCATCGGCGACAAACCGGCGACCTTCGACCTGATCGGCTACACGACCGTGCTCGGCCAGGGCGATTTCGTGCATTACATGCAGAACTCGATGATCGTGACTGTCGTGTCGATCGCGCTGGTGCTGCTGTTCGGCGCCATGGCCGCCTTCGCGCTTTCGGAATATCGCTTCAAAGGCAACACGTTGCTGGGTCTCTACATGGCGCTCGGCATCATGATCCCGATCCGCCTGGGCACGATCGGCATCCTCCAGGGCATGGTGGCAACCGGGCTGGTCAATACGCTCACTGCCCTGATCCTGGTCTATACGGCGCAGGGCCTGCCGCTCGCGATCTTCATCCTCTCGGAATTCATGAAGACGGTGTCCGACGATCTCAAGAATGCCGGACGCATCGATGGTCTCAGCGAATACAAGATTTTCCTGCGGCTGGTGCTGCCGCTGATCCGCCCGGCCATGGCGACGGTCGCCGTCTTCTCGATGATCCCGATCTGGAACGACCTCTGGTTCCCGCTGATCCTCGCGCCCTCGGAAGCGACCAAGACGATCACGCTCGGCTCGCAGATCTTCATCGGCCAGTTCGTCACCAATTGGAACGCGGTGCTGTCGGCGCTCTCGCTCGCCATCGCGCCCGTCCTCGTCCTCTATCTCATCTTCTCGCGGCAGCTTATCCGCGGCATTACGGCAGGAGCAGTGAAATGACCCCGATCAGAACCCTGGTCGCCGGCCTTGGCAATATGGGCATGAGCCATGCTCTCGCCTATCACAAGAATCCCGGCTTCGAGATCGTTGGACTGGCCAACCGGTCGAAGGTCGAGCTGCCCGATGGCATGGACAAATATGCGATCCACCCGTCCTTCCCGGACGCGTTGAAGGCGCTCGAGCCCGAGCTCTGCTCGATCAATACCTATTCCGACAGCCATGCCGACTTTGCCTGCATGGCGATGGAAGCGGGCGCGCATGTCTTCGTCGAAAAGCCGCTCGCGACGACGGTGGCCGATGCCGAGCGCGTCGTCGCCTGCGCCAGGGCCAATGGCCGCAAGCTGGTGGTCGGCTATATCCTGCGCCATCATCCGTCCTGGGTGAAGCTGATCTCGCTTGCTCGTGATCTTGGCGGGCCCTACGTTTTTCGTATGAACCTCAACCAGCAGTCCGTCGGCAAGACCTGGATGACGCACAAAGCGCTGATGAACACGACCCCGCCGATCGTCGATTGCGGTGTGCATTATGTCGATGTGATGTGCCAGATCACCGATGCCAAGCCTGTTTCGGTGCGCGGCATGGGCCTGCGCCTTTCCGACGAGATCGCCCCCGATATGTACAATTACGGCCATCTGCAGGTGATGTTCGATGATGGCTCGATCGGCTGGTACGAAGCCGGTTGGGGGCCGATGATCTCAGAAACCGCCTTCTTCGTGAAGGATGTGATGAGCCCGAACGGCTGTGTATCGATCGTCATGGATCCGAACGCCAAGTCCGACGATATCGACACGCACACCAAGACCTCGACCATCCGCCTGCACCGCGCCAAGACCAATGCCGACGGCAGCGGCTTCGCCGAGCCTGACCAGATGCTGCAGATGGCGGGTGAGCCTGGTCACCAGGATCTCTGCGATCTCGAACAGGCTTATGTGTTGAAGGCGATCCGCGAGGATATCGACCTCGACCGACACATGAACGACGCGGTGCAATCGCTCCGCATCTGCCTGGCCGCCGACGAAAGCGTCCGCAGCGGCCAGATGGTCAATCTCTAGAACGACGAACCCGGAGAACCAACCCGTGGGTAACCTTACACTCAAATCCGTCAGCAAATCCTTCGGCCCGGTCGATGTGCTGAAAAGCATCGACCTCGAGGTCACGGATGGCGAGTTCGTCATCTTCGTCGGACCATCGGGCTGCGGTAAATCCACACTGCTGCGTTCGATCGCAGGGCTGGAGGACATCTCCTCGGGTTCGATCATCATCGACGGCAAGGAAGTCTCGTCGGTGCCGCCGGCCAAGCGCGGCATCGCCATGGTGTTCCAGTCCTACGCTCTCTATCCGCATCTCAGCGTGCGCGACAATATGGGCCTCGGGCTCAAGCAGGCGGGCGAGGCGAAGGACGAGATCGAGCGGCGGATCAAGGTCTCGTCGGCGATGCTGTCGCTCGACCCCTATCTCGAGCGCCGCCCGGCCGAACTCTCCGGCGGCCAGCGCCAGCGCGTCGCGATCGGCCGCGCCATCGTCCGCGAACCCACCCTATTCCTGTTCGACGAGCCGCTTTCCAACCTCGACGCGGCGCTGCGCGTCCAGACCCGGCTTGAAATCGCTCGCCTGCACAAGCGGCTCAAGGCGACGATGATATATGTCACCCACGACCAGGTCGAGGCGATGACGCTGGCCGACAAGATCGTCGTGCTCAATGCCGGCCGGGTCGAGCAGGTCGGCTCGCCGATGGAACTTTACAACAGGCCGGCGAACCTCTTCGTCGGCGGCTTCATCGGCTCCCCGCAGATGAACTTCGTCGAGGCCGGCCGCCTCGGCCGCACTGATGCCGCGACCATCGGCATCCGCCCCGAGCACATGACGCTGTCGCGCGAAAGCGGCGAATGGCAGGGCAAGATCATCCATGTCGAGCATCTCGGCGCCGACACCATCGTCTATATCGAGTCTGAAAAGGTCGGCCTCGTCACCGCGCGCCTGTTTGGTGAGCATGCCTATGCGGCGGACGAATTGATCTATGCGAGCTTCGATCCGGCTAAGATCCATCGCTTTGACAAGGATGGCCGCGCGATCACCGCCTGAACAGCGCTTCAACCGCCAAAGACGCAGGAACCCGAGGGCGCCGAAAGCGTTCATTTGCCAGGCGGAAAACGAGTTCCGCATGCAAGCGGGTTCTGTTCATGAGATATGCGTCGATGCAACTGCGTCCAGTGCGGCTGCGGCATCAGTCAAACTTCGAGTCCGTCATTGCCATCGGGTCGCGGATTTCCCAAATCGTCCTGGCGATAATCGCCGTCGTGATCGCACTCGATTACGGCGAAGTCATTCTGGCGCCGATCTTTCTGGGCATCTGCATCGGCCTCATGTTTTCACCCCTGGCAGGTCGCATCGAGAAATACGGCGTACCGACATGGTTGTCGGCGCTTGTCATCGTGCTGGCTTTCCTGCTTCTCATTGTCCTGATTTCCATGGGTCTTTCGGTACCGCTGGCCGCATGGATCGATCGGGCGCCGGCGATCTGGGAGAGCCTGCGGCTTCAGGTGGCCGACTGGAAGAGCCTGATTGAATCCTTCCAGGGCGTCCAGAAACAGCTCTCCGACGTGATGGGCCAGGCTGCCGCGTTGACGGTAAAGGTCGACGACAGCAGTGCGGTGCAGAGTATGGTCTCACTCGGCCCGACCATTGTTGCCGAACTGCTAATCTTCCTCGCCAGCGTCTACTTCTTCGTCGCCACCCGGGACAGGTTCCGGATAGCGGTGCTCTCGATGTGCTTCACGCGGCGCATGCGCTGGCGGTTCGCGCATTTCTTCCGTGATGTCGAAGTCCTGATCTCGCGCTATCTCGCTACGATAACGGTAATCAATGTTGGCCTCGGCGCGGTCGTCACAATCGCACTCTGGCTCACCGGCATGCCCTCGCCGCTGCTCTGGGGGGTGCTCGCCATTCTCTTGAATTTCGTGATCTATATCGGGCCTGCGCTGATGACGCTGATCCTGCTGAGTGTCAGTCTCTCGCTCTACCAGAACGCGTTCGACATTCTTCTGGCGCCTGGTATCTATCTGGCGCTGCATGCCATAGAGTCCAACTTCATCACGCACCAGGTCCTCGGCGCCACGATGACGATGAACCCTTTCGCCGTCTTCCTTGCACTGGCCTTCTGGATCTGGCTCTGGGGGCCGATCGGCGGCTTCATCGCCGTGCCGTCGCTCCTCATATTTTATGCGTTGGTGCGCAATATCATTCCCAGCAGGATTTGACGGTCGCCAAATGAAGCTCTTCAAGTGCCAGAACTGTGGCAACACCATTCATTTCAACAACGATGTCTGCCTCGCCTGCAACAGCCGCATCGGCTATGTCCGCACGCTCTTCGACATGTCGGCGCTGGCACCGAATGAAGACGGCAGCTGGAATTCGCTCGCCGACCCCGGCCAGAGCTATTTCTTCTGCGAGAATGCGACAGAAGGTGCCTGCAACTGGCTGGTGCCCGCCGATGGCGGCGAGACCTATTGCCTGGCCTGCCGGTTCAATCTCACGATCCCCGACCTCTCCATTCCCGAGAACCATGATCGCTGGCGACGGATCGAACAGGCGAAGAAGCATCTCTTCTATTCGTTGACCCGATGGGAGCTGCCGACGCCGCGACGTGCAGATGATCCCGAACGCGGCCTGGCCTTCGAGTTTCTGGCCGATGTCGACGACGGCAATGGTACAACGGAGACCGTACTGACTGGACATTCCAATGGTCTGATCCAGATCAATATCGCCGAAGCCGACGATGCCGAGCGCGAGCGCCGCCGAGCGCTGATGGGCGAGCCGTACCGCACGCTGATCGGCCATTTCCGCCATGAGGTCGGTCATTTCTATTGGGACTTGCTGATCAAGGATCGGGACCGCGTTCCTGATTTCGCCAAGGTGTTCGGCGACCCCGACGTCGACTATGCCCAGGCACTGCATAACCACTATGCCAATGGCGCGCCCACCGGCTGGCAGCAGGACTATATCAGCGCCTATGCCTCCTCCCATCCCTGGGAGGATTTCGCCGAGACCTGGGCGCATTGCTTCCACATGGTGGACGGACTCGAGACGGCCAGGGCCTTCGGCATCTATCCTGGTGAAGCGCCGGCTGGCGGCATCCATCCGACCGAAGTCGATCCCTATGACGCTGTGAGCATCGACCAGATCATCGCGGCCTGGGTTCCGCTTACCGTCGCGATCAATTCGATCAACCGGAGCCTGGGCCAGCCGGACCTCTATCCGTTCGTCCTGACAGAAGCGATTGTCGACAAGATCGACTTCGTCTTCCGGCTTATCGCGGAAGCACGACAGGCAGAGGTCGCGAAGGCGGCAGCCTGAGGTCGTCAGTCGTGACCGATGGGGAACCGGATCCGGTAGTGGATGCCGGCGTTGCCCATGCTGTATTCCGCAACACCGCCAACCGATGTCGGCACAACCCGCTCCAGGATCGCCCGGCCGAAGCGCGACGTCGGCGCGATCGTGCGTCCCGCACGCCGGCTTTCCGCCGTCGCCGGTTCGTCCCAGGTAATGGTGAGATTTCTCCCCATATCATCGAGACTCTGTGCGCTGGCCACGGAGATTTTGGTGTCGCCGCGAAGGATCGCTCCATGGCTGATGGCGTTGATCATCAGTTCGTGGAACGCTAGACCCAGATGCATGGCCGCATTGGGGGAGAGGAGCGCGTTTTCGCCGACGAACCGGACCAGGTCGGTCCTGCCGTTGGCATAGGAGCCGACCTGCTGCTCGAGCAATTCACGTACATGCGCGCCGCGCCATCCGGAATCCGTGATGAGATCCTGCGAACGCGACAGCGAGAATACGCGGCCGCGGAACTTCTGGACATAGGATTCGATCGAGTCGGAATGTTGCGACGTCTGAGAGGCAATGCTCTGAATGATCGCAAGCAGGTTCTTGGAGCGGTGGCTCACCTCGCGCAGCAACTGCTGCAGCACCTTCTCGCGCCGCCTGTCCTCGGTGCGGTCGATGATCGTGGTTATGACCTGCTTTTCACCTGATCGCGCCGGCATGGCCAGGATTCTGAACTCGAAGACCCTGTCTTCCCCGAGCCTGACCTCGATCTGCTCCGTCTTGCCGGTCTTGAGGGCGCGCTGCTTGGACTCTGAAAGTTGCTCGGCTATCGCAGGTCCGAAAATGGCCTCATCGACCGGAACGGAATTTTCCTTTACCGTCCAGCAATCCGGCAGTCCTGTGACACAGCGATATTGCATTGCTTCGTTCTGAAGGATCAGGCTGGCTCTCATGTCGACCAGCGCGGAAATGAAGAACGAATTCAAGTTCTCCTCTCCAAGATCCTGCGCGTGCCACAGAAACCGCTTTACCACCGAACACCTCGCAGGGCCGCCTCATCCGGCCGTAAAAACACCAAAGCGAGCGGCACAGCGCCGGCCGCAGCATCCGGTCGGGACAGGATCGTATCGCTCACGTCTCAAGAATTCATGCAGAGAGCGCCTCTCCTGCCGAGGAGCTTTCGTTGAAGAAGAGCGCCTGGCTGATAAGGGCCTTCAGCATGTCCGGATTGTAGGGTTTCGTCACGAGGAACGTGGGCTCTGCCCGCTCACCGGTCAAAAGACGCTCTGGAAAGGCAGTGATGAAGATTACCGGGATGCTGGCGATCTTCAGGATGTCGTTGATGGCATCAATGCCGGAACTGCCATCCGCGAGCTGGATATCGGCGAGAATCATGCCAGGCGAAGTCTTCTTGTAGAGATCGACCGCCTCCTTGTGCGTGCGGGCAATGCCGCTGACATGGTGGCCGAGATCGGTGACGATCTGCTCGATGTCGAGCGCGATAAGCGGCTCGTCCTCGATGATCAGGATATCCGTCGCAATCTGTCGTGAAATCTCGTGGGCGGCCTCATCGAGCAGACGGGCCGTTTCCTCGGGCGCGCAGGACAGGATCTCCGCAGTCTCTGCGACCGTGAAACCCTCGACCGACACGAGGAGAAAGGCATGGCGGGCCGCAGTCGGCACTGCACTCAGATTCGCCATAGCCTTCTTCTCCCATGCATAGGGAGAAATGGCTGACGGAACTTCGACGTTCGACGACTTCAGCATGGTGACCAGCAGCTTGTAGAGTGCGACGCGGTCCGAAGATGCCGTGGGGAAGATCGAAAGATCGGCGATCAACGCCTCAAGCGTCGCCGCGACATAGGCATCGCCTGATGTCTGCGAGCCGGTCACGGCACGAGAATAGCGCCGCAAGAACGGAAGATGTGCTGCGACCCGGGCAGTCAATGACATGGAAAACTTCTCCCCTGAAAACTCAAGCTAGTACAAACGCTTTGGACAACGGTCCGATGCCGATAAAGTTCCGGGCACCGCGCAATTTTTGTTATCACGCAATGCCCGGCGACTAAAGGCTGAGTGGCGCTAAAGCGTGGCGGGACCCTTGCCCTCTTCCTGCGACATTTCCTTGCCGAGGCGGTCAAGCATCATCTCCACGTCGCGCAGCTTGGAGTTCATGCCGTCGTCGTCGATCGACGGCGATTCCGATGCCATACGTTGTTCGGCGCGCGCATCATCCCTGAGCCTGGTCAACTTCTTGAGCCGATCCTTGTGGCTGAGCGTCCCGTCCATCATGATATCGCGGACTTCTGTATTCTTGATCTCTTCGTACATTACGACCTCCTTGAGGCTTACAGTGACGAAATAATGGGAATTTTCGAGCCTACCGAGCGTGGCGTGTGTCCTGACCCGCACGTGAGATCACGTAAGCGAGAACCCCGACAGCCAGCAGCGACCCGACGGGACTGGCACGCACGAGCATCGGGACCATGGTCGCCAAGGCCGCGCTGGTGCCCGCGGCAGCCGCGCTACGGGCGCGGAGAGCCCGCAGACGACGCTGCCGTCGCACCCGGAGTTGCAAGAGCAGCAGGGCAATCAAGGCCGCCAATATTGTAATCCCTGCGATCGAGAGCGCAGCGACGGTGGCTCCATATTCGGCTGCAATCGCCAGACCCACCGCATAGAGCAGAGCGACATAGGCCGTCAGCGCAAGGAGTCCGACGATCCCGTAGATTGCCAATGACACGGCGAACTCATGCGTCGAAGACTTGATGCGCCCTGTCAGCGAGGACACGATTTCGGACATATGTCACCGCCGGCTCATAAGGGCGAACAGAAAGCCGATGCCGGCTGCAATACCGATCGCGCGGAGCGGATGTTCGCGCACCTGGCGTTCGAAACCTTCCTCCAGAGAGAGGGCTTCACTGCGGGCCGTATCGAAAGCCTTGAGAGAGGCAGCGACTGCATCAGAGCTCAGTTTTTCCAAGGTGTCGCGATAATCGTCGACCTTCTGGCCGCCGAGCGCGGAGAGCGTTCTGCTGATCGAGGCGATCTCTTCCTTGAGGTCATCGATCCGCTGCCGCATTTCAAGCTCGGACAATACGTCTTCAGCCTTGGTTCTTGTCTTCTCTGCGGTTCTGGACATGGCCATCGTGGACCTCCTGCTACTAAACGACTTGTTCGGCAGTCAAACGCTGGCTACGTCGATTTGGTTCCGGCGGCCGGTGCTTGAGTGCTCGGAGATTGTGGGTGCTAAGAAAAGTGTGAAGGAGAGAAACGTTTCGGGGGGACGGAGTAACGTTTCTCTCCTTCCAAGCGGCGCCTCCAGCGGGCGGGGAGCGGCGGCGCCTTGGGCAAACCCGTCAGGGGAGGCAGGTTTGCGACGGTAAAACGGCGCATGGAAAATAAGGTTCCACACCAATCAGATTTTTTTTGAGACCGCAAAGGGAACGATCCCGGCGTCGCTTAGGTTCTTTGCCCGAGCGATCCGCTCTCATTCAGGAAAGGAAAGAGACATGAATTGGAACCAGGTCGAAGGCAATTGGGAACAGTTCAAGGGCTCCGTGCAGAAGCAATGGGGCGAACTGACTGGTGACGATGTGGACATCATCGCCGGCAATCGCAAGCAGCTCGTCGGCAAGCTTCAGGAGCGGTATGGCAAGGCTCAGGACGAAGCCGATCGCGAGATCGACACTTGGCTCGGCCGTCACTGATTGGTTCGAGACAAATGTCGGGCGGGACCGCTGGTCCCGCCTTTTTTTCCGCTTTTCCGACAGCAAAAACCCGCCGGGTGCACCAGCGGGTTTTGAGCTTCACATCGCAAGGTCTATCGGGGCAAGGTCTATCAGGCTAGGTCCGACGAACCACGCTCATGATGAGCGAGACGACGAGCAGCGCCAGGAAGACGAAGAACAGAACCTGCGCAATGCTGGCAGACGCGCCCGCGATTCCGCCAAAGCCGAGAGCACCGGCGATGATCGCGACAACGAGAAACAAGAGGGCATAATAAAGCATCGATTTTCTCCTTCATATTTCCGACAAGTCAACACACGTCACCAGATATTGTTCCATCTGCCCACGAAGACTGGACGCGCTCTAAACGTTAGGTATTAGGATAAGAAAATTTCTCTGGTCGCGACGGAACCACGGAGCACTTCAGTAGTTTAAGTCGTCGGCAGAGCGGGGCAAAAAATCGAGCGAGAGTAGATACTATTTATGAAAGATAACCAGACGAGGGGCCGGGGGAAGCAGGAACTCTCCAGCGCTTACGCGGAGATTCCCAAGAAACTCAAGGCCTATTACGATTCGCTTCAGGACGAAGCGATCCCTGACCGCTTTCTCGATCTCCTCGAGAAGCTCGATCACGCCGAAAAGGCTGCGAGCAAGGTGGACGCCCTCAAGGAGCTTGAATGATGACAGCCACGCCCGAAACGATCGAGCGTGATTTCAAACGCTCGATGCTCGCCTGCTTGCCCAGCTTGCGAGCCTTTGCGGTGTCGCTTTGCAAGCGGCACGACTATGCCGACGACCTCGTGCAGGACACGATCATGAAGGCATGGGCGAAGAAGGAGTCCTTCGAGCACGGCACGAATATGAAGGCCTGGCTGTTCACCATTCTCCGCAACGAGTTTTACAGCCAGGCGCGCAAGAGCGGCCGCGAGATCCAGGACAGCGACGGTTATTTCACCGAGCAGCTTGCCAACAATCCCAGTCAGCATGGCGTCCTTGATCTCAGTGACTTCAAGGCGGCGCTCGAAAAGCTGCCCGACGATCAGCGTGAAGCAATCATTCTCGTCGGTGCTTCAGGCTTTGCCTATGAAGAGGCGGCCGTGATTTGCGGATGCGCCGTCGGTACGATCAAGAGCCGCGTCAACCGCGCCCGCACACGACTAGCGGAAATGCTGAAGATCAGCGGCGACGCGGATTTCGGCCCGGATTCCCATTCGCTCGCCGTCACCAGCCGCACCTTCGCGCGCAGCTGACGGAAAGTGTCAAACAGGAAAGCCGCAGTCTCGCGACCGCGGCTTTTTCATTTTCGGTTCGAGGTTTGCCTTGGGCGCTTACTGCAAGGCGATCGGCACTTCGGCCCTGGTGCCGTGCGGACGAGGGACGTAGCTAATTCCCTCGCCAATCGTCTTTGCCATCGAAGCCACGATACGCGTGCCGAGTCCTGTCCCGATTGGAGCGGCCGCCGTATCGTAGCCGATACCATCGTCCTCCACGATCAGCATCGCCGCTTCACCATTCTTCTGTTCGAGGAAGACACGAATCTGGCCGCCCTCGCCTGTCGGATAGGCATATTTGATCGCATTGGTCAGCAGTTCCGTCACGATCATTCCCACCGACACCGCACGGTCGGACGCCAGGCTGACATTTTCGAACTGCGTCAAGATACTGGTCTTGCGGCCGGATTTCTCCAGTGAGCCGGCAAGCTCGGAAACAAGCGTCGAGAGATAGCGACTCATCTCGACGATGCGCACATCGTCCGATGTATAGAGGCTGCGATGCATGCCAGCGATGGCGGAGATGCGGGCCTGCGTCTCCGAAAGCGCGGCCTTTACGGCGGGCTCGTGGCTCGAAGATGCCTGCATGCGGATCAGCGCCGCCACCAGGGCAAGGCTGTTTGCGACGCGGTGGTTAACCTCGGCGAGCAGGATTTCCGCGCGCTCCTTGGCAGCGACGATTTCCCGCTCGGCCTTTTGCTTTGCGGCCCGCAGTTCGGCGTTCTTGAGCGCTTGCTCGACGGCGCTCTTCAACAGCGCCCAGAAATCCTCGCCGACCGTTTTGATGACGTAATCTTCGGCGCCCGCTTTCAGCGCTTCGACCGCCACGGTCGCCTCGCTCGATCCGGTGACGTAGATCACTGGTATTTCGATGGCGCGTTCGCGCAGCGCTTCCAGAAACGCGAGCCCGGTCGTGCCCTTGAGATAGTGATCCAGAATGATGACGGCGATCTCGCCCTCGGCCAGCCTGGCAAGTCCACTTTCGTGGTCGGGCGCGTGGACAACATCGAGTCCCACGCGAGAAAGCGCCTTGCCCGCGAGGCGCGCAAGGCCTTCGTCGTCGTCAACATAGAGTATTCTGGTCTTCGTCTCGCTCAAGGTATCTGCATCACCGAAAAGAAGAGCCCCAATTGGCGAATCGCATTGGCAAAGCCCTCATAGTCCACGGGTTTCGTTATATAGACATTTGCGCCGAGGTCGTAACAGCGCTGAATTTCACGTTCGTCATCCGTGGTCGTCAGAATGATGACGGGCAGCCGCTTGGTATGGATGTTTGACTTGACCTTCTCGAGAATATCGATTCCCGACATATCGGGCAGGTTGAGATCGAGAAGGATCAGAAGATAACGATTCTGACTAACCTCTCCCGATAGGTCGTCACCAAGAATGTATTTCAACGCGCTCGTACCATCGGTGAACGGAATGATCTCGTTGCTTACACCTGCACGGCGGACATTCTTTTCGATGAGGCGCGCATGGCCCTCATCATCTTCCACCATGACGATAGTGACTTCTCTGCCTGCTGCTTTCATTCGCCAACACTCCTAACAAACTGGCTGAGATCTGTGGGTAGCCGTATCATGAAGGTCGTCCCCTTACCAAGCTCCGACTTGACCCTTATCTCGCCGCCCATATTGCGCACGAGGGAGCGGACCTGGGCGAGACCGATGCCCTCCCCGGTCTTGTCCTGCAGGCCTGAGCGACGGAACAGGTCGAAGACGCGCTCGTGGTCCGCCGGAGCAATCCCCCGGCCGTTGTCGATGACATCAATCCCGATTTTCAGCCGATTCAACGGGAAAGCTTTGACTGCGAGCTTCAGTGGCCGTTTCGGATCACGATACTTGACCGCATTGTCGAACAGGTTGCCGATGATCTGCTCGATCGAAAACCGGTCTGAGACGAAATTGGGCACATTGACCGAAACGTCGAGTTCGCCGTCGGCTTCGGCGATCTGATGCTGGATTGCGTCACCGCTGGCCCGCACAACCGCTTCGAGATCGATTGGCTCCGGCTGCAGCGGGCGCCGGCCATCTCGCGAAATTTTCAGGATCGCATTGATCAGTCCGTCCATCTTGCGGGTGGATGAGCGGATGAAGTTGATCGCCTCGGGAAGATCTTCCTTGGCCGCGCGTTGCGCCTCATTCAGGACATCTTCACTCGGTCCGGTCTCGGGCGCATCGGTGAGACGCTGGATTGCCTTGAGCGCACCCTCGAGCTCGGCTGTAAAGCCCATGATATTGACCAGTGGCGCTCTCAGATCGTGGGTGACGATATAGGCGTATCGCTGAATCTCCTGGTTCGCCTGCATCAGGTCTTCGGTGCGCTCCTGGACCCGGTCCTCGAGGCCGGCGTTGAGGACAGTCAATTCTTCCTGCGCGCCCTGGATCTCTCGCACGTATCGCGAAATGATATAGACGGTGCCGGCCAGCAGCAGGCCGATCGCAAAGGCGCCGACGATGGTTGTGTTGCGAAGAATGCTGGCCATCTGGATCTGCGAGGCGATCTGCGAGGCGACGCGTTCGTCCGCTGTTCGGATGATGCCCTGGAGCACCTCGTTCACCTTTACCATCTGTTCGAGGCCGAGCCGGCTGCGTACGATCTCCAGCGCTTCGGCCTGCTTGCCCTCAGCCGCCAGTTCGATCGTCTGGTCGAGTTCCACCGCCTTCGCTGCGATCGACTTCTGCAATTCCGTGAGGTCGACCTTCACGAAAGGATTTTCGTGGATCGTCGCCTCGAAGCGGTTTTGCCGATCGCGCAGATTGGCGACAGCCTCCCGGTAGGTCTTCAGAAAATCGGGATCGAGGGTCAAGATATAGCCCCGCTGACCACTCTCGGCCTGCTGGATCATCAGCAGGAGGTCGGCTGTGGAACTGCGCACGCGCCGAGAGACGATCACCTGCTCCGAGTAGTTCTGCGTTTGATAGACAAGATAGAGCGTCGAGCCGATAATGCCGATCAGCACAATCGCGCCGACGGCGAGCGCCAGGATCGTGTTACGAATGAATGCTGACCGTTTCGATAGCACGATCGAATGCTCCGCTTCTAAGCCGCATGTCGCGCAGCGCCGTGGCTGCGCACTGCGAACAGACCCTCGTCCGGATCGACATGGCCGGCGATCCTCGCCGCAATGATCTCAGACGCAATCTGGCTGAAGGTTATGCCATTGCCACCAAAGCCCATGACGGTAAAGACACCGGCAAGCCCGGGCACGTCGCCGATGATCGGCAGGCCGTCCGGCGTGATCCCGAAAGGACCAGCCCAGCAATAATCGATCGGCACGGGTCCCTGACCGAGCAAGCTGCCAACTTTTTTCGCAATCAGAACCGCCTTGCGTTGCAGTTTTTTCTTGTCGAGATGGGCCTTCTCGTCTGCTTCGTCCTCACCGCCGGCGACGATCCGGCCGTCGGTCGTGGTGCGGAGATAGAGGTAGGGATCCGACGCCTCCCACACCAGGAACCGGTCAAGCCATTCCGGCCGTTTGACATCCGGCTTGGTCGCGATCGCCCAAGTCGAGATGACCTCGTGGTCGAGGTGAGCCAACCGCTTGAGAAACTCATAGCCAGTACAGAAGACGACATTGCTCGCGGTGACCTGAGTCCCGCTCGAAAGGGTGAGAGTGACCTCGCCCCCATTGCACGCAACATCCGTGACCTCAATGCCGCAAACCAGTTCGGCCCCTTTGCGGATCGACTCCCTGAGGAAGCCGGCAGTCATCTGTGCAGGATTGGCTGAGGCCGAACAGTTGGTGAGGACGGCACCCGTACGATCAAGGCCGTAATTGTCCCGCAATGCCGTTCCGTCGAGAAAGGTGGCCTCGAATCCACTGGCGGCACGAAGCTCGGCTTCGGCCTTCAAGGCGCGCCAACCCATCTCGTCGCCGTTCAGAAACAGCGTCTGCTTGCGCTCGAAGCCGCAGCGAATGCCGGCGTCGCGGACACGCTCGGCGAGCTTGGCGACGGATTCCATCGACCGCGACCAGATACGCTTGGCTTTACGTTCACCGACCTTCTCGACCAGCGTGGACAGCGGAACATCGATCTCGTGCTGGATCATGGCGGTGCTGGCAAGACTGGAGCCGCCAACCGGTTTCCGCCGATCGATGACAAGCACCTTGCGCGCGCCATCCGATAGCGCGGAGGCCATCAACGCGCCGCTGATCCCAGCTCCGACGATCACGACATCATATGCGAACTTGAGCGGACGATTGTGGGAGCGCGGGGATGTGCGCGGCGTAGCCGACCACAGGGGCGTATCCGTGTGGAGATCGCTCTTCTTCGTAACAGCCATGAATTGCCAGACGGACCCCGATAACCAACCCGCCATACCGGCAGTTTGCAATGAACGTGCCACGAGATCGATTGGTTCCACGACGCGTGAAAGATTCTTGCCGCACCTTCGGAGAAGGCGAAGCACGAGCGCTCTCATCCGTCCGGCAATCCCGGAGTACGGTTTTCCACTTGCCCCTAAAAAAACGAAAATCTAAATCTCTACCTACTTGATAGAGTAAGTAAGATCAGCTACCACAATGACACTGGCGAACCGGCCACGGCCTTTCGCATCAAAGGGAAGCCATCATGAAATTCCAGTCCGCAACTCACGGAACGGATCGTGTCAGAAGCGCTCACGCTGCGCCTTACCTTTCGAAGGAAAACACCCTTCTTGCTTCCGGCGTTGCGCTTGCCTTCGCCTTTGTCATCGCCTGCGTCTTTATGCTCGGCTGACGCGCTGGGGTGCGTCAGCACCCGCTATCAGCTTAAACAAGGCTGCGCATGACGATCCTCCTGATAAATCGGCTTCCTCAAGCTGGGACCACTCAGCATAATTAACTGTTCCTTGATTCTAATCGAAGGAAGTTTGGTTCGCAGGGGGCTCGCAGTGAGATTAATCAAGCCGCTCAGCCGTCTCGCACAGCCGCCAAGTTGTTAAATTAATGGGTATTTAAGCCATTTCTTGCACGATCGGCCAGAATCGCGAGAGATCAGGTTGACGTCCCAAAGCAAGAAAAATCCGACCGGACTGGCGGCTGTATCGGGGTACCGAAACCTGATTTCGGGCCTGATCGATGACGCGCCCGGTGGATTGGCCGTTCTCGCTCCCGATGGGCAGATCCTTTACGCCAACCGCTCCAGTGCCGAACACATCCGCAATGCCGCCAACCTTTCTGCTGCTCTCCATACAGATGACCGGCCGGACGTCGAATTCACGCTGACCCGCCTCCGGCTGGATCCCTCGCGCCACCAGCGTGCCGAGATGCGTTTCATCAGGGCGGATGGCAGCGATTACTGGATGATCGCTGATTTCTCGTCGGCGCGCCTCAATTCCCACGGCGCGCTCGAAGAAATCCTTGTCCAGTTTACCGATATCGATCGCCAAAAGCGCACCGAAGCCGAACTGAAATCCTGGGCACAGCGGTGGAACAACGCGCTGGTTGGTTCCACCCTCGGCGTCTGGGACCACAATTATGCGACCGGCCAGTTCTATTATTCTGCAACCTGGAAGACGATGCGCGGCTATGCGCCGGATGCCGAGATCGACACCTCCATGGAGGGCTGGATCGAAAGCGTCCATCCCGACGATCGGGAAATGGTGCTCGAAGAAGTTGAAAGGCAAGGTCGCGGCGACGGCTTCAGCCCCATCTTCTGCTATCGCGAAAGGCACCAGGCGGGCCATTACATCTGGATCGAGTGTCGCGGCGCCGTCATCGACACGTTCGAGGACGGCACACCGTCCCGCGTTGTCGGCACCGACACCGATATTACCGATCGCAAGGCCGCCGAGCAGCGGCTGGTCCATCTTTCCTGCAAGCTCGAACTCGCGCTTGAGGTCTCGCGAATCGGCGTTTTTGAGGTCGATGTCGAGAACAGCACCACGCTTTGGGACGACCGGCTGCTGGAGATCTACGGCCTCACCGGCCAGCCGAACCTGCAGAAACCGGATCAGTGGTATGATCTGCTGCACCCCGACGACCGCGATCGTGCGATTGCATGCATCGATGAGAATTCCGGAAAGGACTCCACTTTCAGCAATGCGTTCCGCATCGTGCGGCCGGATGGCGGCATCAGGCATATCCGTGCGCGCGCGACGCCATTCAGGCTGGAAAGCGGCGAAACCCGCATCCTCGGCGCGAACTGGGATGCAACCAACGACATCACGATTCAGGAAGAGCTTGCCGAGGTCAATCGCCTGGCCGAGGCCCGCAACCGCGAACTCGAAGCCGCCAAGGCGCATATTGAACACAGCGCGCTGCACGACTTCCTGACCGGACTGCCCAATCGGCGCTATCTCGACGCCGAACTCACCGAACGTGCCGCCCGCTCCGGTTTCGGTGCCGTGGGCACCGCGATCCTCCATCTTGACCTCGACCGCTTCAAGCAGATCAACGATACGCTCGGCCATGTCGCTGGCGACCACATGCTGCAGCACACGGCGAAGATCCTGCGCGAGTCGATGGTGGACGGCGATTTCGTCGCCCGTATCGGCGGCGACGAATTCGTCATCCTGTCGTGCTACGACGGCTCGACCGATCGACTGACCGAACTCGCCGAACGTGTTATCCGCCGCATGCGCGATCCGGTGCCGTTCGAAAATCATCAGTGCCGTATCGGCGCTTCGATCGGCATCGCCTTTGCGACCGGCACCTCGGTCGATCCGAAACAGCTTCTGCTCAATGCCGATATCGCGCTCTATCGCGCCAAGACCCAGGGGCGGAATCGCTTCGAATATTTCTCGCTCGAGCTCCAGACGGATGTCATTCAGACCAAGCGGCTGTCGGACGAAATCCTGGCCGGTCTGGAGCGCGGCGAATTCATTCCGCATTACCAGCTTCAGTTCCGCGCCGCTGACCTGTCGGTCGCGGGTGTCGAGACGCTGGCGCGCTGGCAGCATCCGGAGCGCGGCCTGCTGACACCCGACAAGTTCCTGCAGGTCGCCGAGGATCTCGACGTCGTCGCAGCCATCGACAAGATGATCCTCGACAAGGCGCTCGTCGATCAGGCCCGCTGGAGGGATGACGATGTCGACATCGCCAAGGTGTCCGTCAACGTCTCCGCGCGCCGTCTCGCCGATCCCGGCTTGGCAAATTCGCTGCGCGATCTGAAACTTTCCGAGGGCGGGCTTTCCTTCGAACTGCTGGAAACCATCTTCCTCGACGACTGCGACGAGGCAGTCTCCGAAAATCTGCGCCAGATCCGTAAGCTCGGCATCGGCATCGAGATCGATGATTTCGGCACCGGCCACGCCTCCATCGTCAGCCTGCTCAAGACCGCGCCCAACACTTTGAAGATCGACCGCGCACTCATCGCGCCGCTGACCAAGACGGTCGAGCAGCGGCGGCTGGTCGGTTCGATCATCGAGATGGGCAAGTCGCTCGGCATCAAGGTCGTCGGCGAGGGCGTCGAGACCATGGCCCATGTCCGCATTCTGAAGCGGCTGGGTTGCGACATTCTGCAGGGCTTCGCGCTGGCACGCCCGATGGCGGCGGACAAGATCGGCCCGTTCGTCCGCGAGGGCGCCTGGAAGCACCCCCGCGGCTGAACGTCGAGCTTACTCGCCGTAGCCGACGATGCTCTTGATCTCGAGGAAGTCGTGGATGCCGAAATCGGCATATTCGCGGCCATTGCCCGACTGCTTGTAGCCACCGAAGGACGAGAACGTATCCCAATCCGGGTAGTTCAGGTTGACCGTGCCGGCACGCATCCGGGCCGCGACCTTGCGGGCGTGGTTGATGTCGGTCGACTGAATATAGGCAGCAAGGCCGTAGACAGTGTCATTGGCGATCTCGACGGCTTCGTCTTCGTCCTCATAGGAAATGACCGACAGAACCGGTCCGAAGATTTCCTCGCGGGCAACAGTCATGTTGGGCGTGACATGACCGAACACGGTCGGACGGATGAAATAGCCCCTGTTGAGATTTTCCGGACGTCCGGTGCCACCGGTCACCAGCGTCGCGCCTTCATCGATGCCGGCCTGGATCAGGCGCTGGATCTTGTCATATTGCAGCTGGCTGACTACAGGGCCAAGATCGGTGCCTTCGGCCTTGGGGTCGCCGGTCGTGAAAGCTTCGGCCGCCTTCTTTGCATAGCCGAGCGCCTCGTCATGGCGATCCTTCGGCACCAGCATGCGGGTCGGCGCGTCGCAGGACTGGCCAGTGTTGCCGAAGCAGCCCTGCACGCCTTGCGTCACCGCACTCTCGAAATCCGCATCCGGCAGGATGATGTTGGCCGACTTTCCGCCAAGCTCCTGCGCGACGCGCTTGACCGTATCGGCCGCGGTCTTGGCGACGATGATACCGGCGCGGGTCGAACCGGTGAAGGAGACCATATCGACATCGGGATGGCCGGCCATGACCTGGCCGACATCCGGGCCGGTGCCGTTGACCAGGTTGAACACGCCCTTGGGCACGCCGGCTTCGTGCATGACTTCGGCCCAGACGATGCCGGAGATCGGCGCGATTTCGGAGGGCTTGAGGACGACGGTGCAGCCCGCGGCGAGCGCTGGCGCAACCTTGCAGACGATCTGGTTGAGTGGCCAATTCCAGGGCGTGATCAGCGCGCAGACACCGATCGGCTCCTTGACGACCATGGTGGTGCCGCGGTGCTCGGTAAAGACATAATCCTCGAGCGCCTTGATGGTCGATTCCATGTGTGCGCGGCCGGCCCAGGCCTGCGCGTCGCGGGCGAACTGAATCGGCGCACCCATCTCGTCGGACACGGCCTGCGCGATGTCCTCGAAGCGGGCGTTGTAGACGTCGAGGATGCGCTTGAGCAGCGCCACGCGATCGGCATGCGAGACCAGCGAGAAGGTCTTGAACGCCTCCTTGGCGGCCGCGACGGCCTTGTCGACGTCAGCCTTCGTGCCGACAGAGATCTTGGTATAGGCCTCTTCGGTCGCAGGGTTGATCACATCGAGCGTCGCCGGCGTCACCGGATCGACCCAGGCGCCATCGATGTAGAATTTCAGGTGGTTGCTCATCACGGTCTCCTCAGCATGACATGTCGTTCTTATCTCTGGCGCCTCGGCCAGGCTTATCTTTCGGCGGCATCGAGCATCCGGTACCAGGCGATCGTTGCGGCAACGCCGATCTGCCGGAAGGCATGGAAGGGGATGGGCCGGATTGGGGTTACCGGAAAAGGTAGCCGTTTCCTATCACCCGTTTCAAGAAAATCCACCAGGGGCTCAGCGATGGCTGTCATCATGGCAACCCCGCGGCCCTGGCAGCCGACGACGGTAACCAGTCCCTCCTCGGGCACATGGATATGCGGCAGTCCATCTGATGTCATAGCGACCCGGCCGAACCAGCGCGTCTCGATCGGCAGGCCGTCGAGCGCGGGGAAAATGCGGCTGAGACCGTTCTCGAGATGCGCCCAGTCCTCGGCGCTGCGCGGCAGGCCCATGCGTCCGCGACCGCCGAGCACCAGGCGACCATCCGGGCTCTTGCGGTAGTAGATGATGATACGGCGCGAATCCGACACGGCCTGCCCGCCGGGCAGGATCTCGTGCTGCGCGTTCTCCGGCATGACAGCCGTGGCGACCTGGAAGGAATGAAGCGGCACCAGCGTTCGGGCAAGGCCGGGCACCAGGTCGTCGGTATAGGCATTGGTGGCGAGGATCACCTTGCCCGCATCGATTTCCGAACCCTTTTCCGTCGTGGCCCGCCAGCGACCGTCCGCTTTCCCAAGCTTCACACAGCGGACATTCTCGGAAATCAGCGCGCCGGCCTCCTCGGCAATACGCGCCAGTTCCATGACGAAAGCGTAGGGCTGGACGAGCCCAGCCCGCTTGTCATGAAAGCCTCCGAGATAGTTGGACGTCCCTATCATCCTGCCGATGACGACCGAATCGAGCAGCTCGACATTGGCGCCCCGCGCCGCCCATTGCCGGTGGCGTTCGGCAGCCGCATTCAAAGCCGTCTCGGTATGGCAGGCCTGGATCCAGCCGCTCTTCTCGTGCGGCACGTCGAGCCGTTCGTCGGCGATCGTCCGGAAGAGAACGTCAGCTGTTGCCTCCGCGAAGGTATTGAGCCGCGCTCCCTGATCCTCGCCGAAATGCGAGAGGATCTTTTCCGGATCATATTTCAGGCCGGGGATCACCTGCCCGCCGTTGAGGCCCGACGCGCCTTCGCCCAGCCGGCGCGCGTCGATGACCCGAACCGAAAGCCCCCTGCGGGCAGCGATCCGAGCCGCATTGAGGCCAAGGAAACCACCGCCAATGATCAACAGGTCGCATCGCGCGCGCGGAGGGATCGGTGCATCCGCCGCCACACGGCGGACTCCTTGCGCCCAGAGCGGCGCTTCGAAGCCAGTGAGGGTCATCCGGACACCAGTTGGCCTTCCAGCGCGCGTGGCAGCTGATCAGCGGGGATATGACAGCGCACGACGTGGCCTGCGCCAACGTCATTGAGAGGGGGCTGGGTTTCCTCGCAGATCTTGCCGATCTTGCGGACGCAGCGGGTGTGGAAGACGCAACCCGAGGGCGGATTCATCGCGCTCGGGATCTCCCCGTTCAGCTTCACCCGCTCCTGATGCGTGCCATCCACCGACGGAACCGACGATAGAAGTGCCTCAGTATAGGGATGATGCGGCCCGGAGAACACATCCTCGGCACGCCCGACTTCCATCAACCGACCAAGATAGAGCACGGCGATGCGGTCGGAGAGATAACGCACCACGCCGAGGTCGTGGGAGATGAAGACGTAGGAGACCTTCTGGGTGTTTTGCAGTTCGACCAGCAGATTGAGGATCGCGGCCTGCACCGAGACGTCGAGCGCAGAGGTCGGCTCGTCGAGCACGACCACCCGCGGATCGCCCGAGAAAGCGCGCGCGATCGCGACACGCTGCTTCAGACCGCCAGAAAGGTTGCGCGGCCTGAGGTCGAGATAGCGGTCGGAGAGACGCACCGCCCTTGTGAGTTCGACAATGCGGGACGATCGCGCAGCTCCTGCCAGTCCCGTCAGCAGGCCGATGGTCCGGCCGATCATCCGCCGCACCGTATGCGAGCGGTTGAGCGCCGAATCCGGGTTCTGGAAAACGATCTGCAGGGCTTTCACTTCGGCTTGAGAGCGGCTCTTGAGCAGTGGCTCGACATCCTTGCCGTCGAGCCGGATCGTGCCGCCCTCGTCGGCCGGCACGATGCCAAGCACGGCCCGCGCCAGCGTCGTCTTGCCGGAACCGGACTCGCCGACGATACCGAGCGTCTCACCCTCCATGACATCGATCGTCACGTCGTTCAGCGCTCTGAAGGTGGCCGTGCCGCGGCCGAAGGTCTTGGAGACATCGGTCAGTTCGAGGATGCGTCGACTGGATACAGCACTTGCTTCGATCTCGGCATTCTCGCTGCCATAAGTCAGCGTCGAGGCCCGATCGTGATAGTGACAGCGGCTGAAATGACCCTCACCGACATTATAGGCCAGAGGATCCTCGCGCCGACAGCGTTCATCGGCGAGCGGACAGCGCTCGGCGAAGACACAACCGGCAACATCGGCACCCGCCGTCGGCAGGAAACCGGGGATCGTGACGAGCGGCGCCACGGCCTTGGAGCGACCGCGTTGCGGAAGACAGCGCAACAGGCCGACCGTGTAGGGATGGCGGGGGTTGCGGAAAATCTCAGACGTCTTGCCCTGCTCCACCAGCCGGCCGGCATAGAGCACGCCGACCCGGTCGCACATCTTGGCGATGACGCCGAGATTGTGGCTGATGAAGAGGATCGAGGTGTCGAACTCCTTGCGGAGCTGGACGATAAGGTCGAGCACATCGGCCTCGACCGTTGCGTCGAGACCCGTGGTCGGCTCGTCGAGGACCAAGAGCGACGGCTCGCTCGCCAGCGCCATGGCGATGGCCACGCGCTGCTGCATGCCGCCCGAGAGCTGGTGCGGATAGCGCTCCGTGACGCTCGCCGGATCGGCGATACGCACCTTCTTGAGGATGTCAACCGCGCGTTGGCGCCATTCGACCTTTGGCAAGCCGAGCAGTTCGAACACTTCTTCGACCTGCCGTCCGACGCGGATCGACGGATTCAGCGCCTTGCCGGGATCCTGATAGACCATGGCGACGGACTTGCGGCGAAGTTCGCGCAGCCGCTGATTGTCGAAGCCAAGCATGTCTTCGCCGTTGATCAGCACGCGCCCACGCGGCACGGAGCCGTTGCGCGGCAGATAACGCAACACGGCATAGGCGGCCGTCGACTTGCCACAGCCGGACTCGCCGACAAGGCCGTAGCATTCACCGCGGCCGATCTCGAGATTGATGCCGCGCAACACTTTCCGGCCGCGACCGCGAACGCGATACTCGACGTCGAGATCTTCGAGCTTGAGGGTGGGGATCGTGTCAGTCATCGAGCGCCCCCTGGATGCCGTCGGCCATCAGGTTTACCCCGATGACGAGCGAGGCGATGGCGAAGCTGTCGAACAGCACCGTCCACCAGTAGCCGCCGCCGATCAGGCCGTAATTCTGCGAGATCGACAGTCCCCAGTCCGGCGAGGGCGGCTGGATGCCGAAGCCGATGAAGGAGAGCGTCGCCACGGCGAAGATCGAATAGCCGAGTCGCACAGTGCTTTCGACGAGGATCGGCCCGACGACATTGGGCAGGATCTCGACGAACATGATGTAGAGCCGATTCTCGCGGCGGAGCTCGGCGGCGGCGACGTAATCAAGATCACGCTCTGCGAGCACGCTCGCCCGCACCGTCCTGGCAATGATCGGCGCGAAGCTGAAGCCGATCACGAAGAGCACCGTGATGGTCGACGTCCCGAGTGCGGTCAGAGCCAGCAGGGCGACGATGACGGTTGGCAGCGCCAGGACGGCATCGACGAGCCGGCTCAGAACCTCGTCGATCACGCCGCCGAAATAACCCATGGTGAGGCCGAGCGCCGTTCCCAAGATGGTACTGAGGATCGTCGCGAGCGGCGCGATCGTCAGGATGTCGCGCGCGCCGGCGATGACGCGCGAGAAAACGTCGCGGCCGAGCTGATCTGTGCCGAACCAGTGGGCGGCCGAAGGCGGCTGGAGCGCATTCATCATCTCATCCGCAAACGGATCATAGGGTATGAGTCCGCGCCCGAAGATTGCGCAAAAGACCCAGAAGACCACGATGAAGAGGCCGATGAGGAAGGTCCAGGAGCGGAAGATCAGGCCGAGATTGTGCTTGAGATCGTCCCAGACCGGATGCGCCCGTTTTTCCTCGGTCGATGCGGTGGCGGTACTGGAATTCATGCCTTGCCTCCGAAGCGGATCCGGGGGTTCAGCATGGCCTGCAGAACGTCGGCGGCCAGGGTCGATACCATGAAAAGCGCGCCGACAACCATCACGCCCGCCTGAAGCATGGGGAAATCCTTCTTGTTGGCGGCGGTGTAGATCAGACTGCCGATGCCTTGGTAGCGAAACAGGATTTCGATTACGACGAGGCCACCGATCAGGTAGACCGTCTGGGTGGCGATGACGGATATGGTCGGCAGCAGCGCGTTGCGCAGCACGTGGCGCCAGATGACCTGCGGATAGGTCAGCCCCTTCAGGATCGCGGTGCGCGTATATTCGCTGTCGAGCGCCTCGATCGTGCCTGATCGGGCCATGCGGGCGATATAGCCAAACAGGACAAAGACAAGCGGCATGGCGGGCAGAATCAGATGATAGACCTGGGTGAAGAAGCCGGCATTGCGTGGCCAGGTCGCCGAGATCGGAAACCACCGGAGCCAGACGCCGAAGATCAGGATCAGCACGATGCCGGACACGAATTCCGGCACGACGGTGGCTGAGAGCCCCGAGACCGAAATGGTCCGATCCACTGCCGTCCCTCGATAGAGCGCCGCGATCACGCCGCCGAGAATGCCGAGCGGGACGACGATAAGGAACACGACGGCAGCGAGCTTGGCGGAATTGACGGCCGCTGTGCCGAGGAACTTCGAAACCGGCGCGCGATAGGCGTAGGACTTGCCAAGATCGCCCTGGGCGAGATTGCCAATCCACGTGCCGTATTGCACGAGCAGCGGCCGATCGGTGCCCATTTCATGATTGAGGAGATCGACAGCCTTCTGGTCGGCAAAGGGGCCGAGCATGGCGCGTCCGACATTGCCCGGCAGCATGCGCCCGCCGGCGAAGACCAGAATGCTCAGCAGCCAGAGCGTGAGCAGCGACAGAAGCAAGCGCTTCAGCACATAGTAGAAAATCGTCCCGTCCCCCGGCTTCCCGACTGGTGGAAACCGCCCCGGCGGATAAGGCCGGGGCGAAGGCGATCATTGCGTCCAGGCAGGCTTACGCGAGCTTGGCGTCTTTGAGGAACAGATGGCTCATCGCCGTCACCTCGGCACCCGTTACACCCTTCTTCGCGGCCGACATGAAGTCGTAGAAGTAGGTGAAGAGCAGCGGGGTCTCGTCGAGCAGCAGCGTCTGGATTTTGCCCGCGGCAGCTTTCTGCGCGTCGAGATCGAGCGCGCCGATGAAGTTCGCCACCAGCCCGTCATAGTCCTTGTTCTTGAAGCGGGCCGAATTCCAGGTGCCGTCGCTCTTGAGAGGAGCGGTGAGGTAGACGTTGGGCACGCCGCGATGACCGTAGTCGGTGATCCCGAGGTCGGAGTCGAGCCAGGGCGAATTGCCCGGCACGGCGTCGGCGTAATAGGCGCCCTGGTCCATGACGTTGAGGTTGATCGTGACACCGATCTCCTTGACGGCGTTCTGGATGATCACGGCATAGTCAGGGATTTCCAGGTATTTTTCCGTCGTCAGCGTCACCTCGAAACCATTGGCCATGCCGGCGGCGGCCATCAGTTCCTTGGCCTTGGCGATGTCCTTGACGCGCTGCGGCACCGATGTGTCCGTATAGGGATAGGCCGAGCCGAACGGGCTGTCATTGCCGATCTGCGCCTTGCCTTTCATCAGGCCCTGCACGATGGCGGGACGGTCGAGGCAGAGCGCGATGGCCTGGCGAACGCGCTTGTCCTTGAAGACGTCGGCCGTCGTGTTCATGTGCACCTGCTGGTGCGCCAGCGACGGCGTCGACATCATATCCACGTTCGGGTCGTTGAGGATGCCGGCCGCCTGCAGGATCGGAACCTGCTGGATGAAGTCGATCTGACCGCCCTGAAGCGCGAGGATCTGCGGCTGATAGTCGTCGTAATAGGAAATCTCGACGCGATCCGGCAACACCTTGCCGCCCCAATATTCCTCGTTGCGCACGAAGCTCGCGCCGACCTTCGGCTGGTAGCTTTCCAGCTTGAACGGACCGGTACCGATCATCTTGCTTTCGAAATCGCCATCGTAATTGGCGGGAATGATAATGGCATTGTAGTTGTCGGTCGACAGCGTGTAGGGGAAGCCGCCGTTCGGTGCATCGAGCGTGAATTCGACGGTGTAGTCGTCGATCAGCTTGGTGCCGCCCTTGGAGAGCACGCCCTTCAGTGCCGACAGTGCGTTGGAGCCATTGGCCGGATCGGCGATGCGCTCGATCGAAGCGACGACGTCCTTGGCGGTCATTTCGCCGCCGTCATGGAACTTCACGCCCTTGCGGATCTTGAAGGTCCAAACCGAACCATCGGCATTCGGCGCCCAGCTCTCGGCGAGCAGCGGCCGTGCGACGAGGTCCTTGCCCGAGAGCACCAGCGTTTCACCGACCTGGCTGATGGTGGTGATACCGCCGCCGTCGGCGAGCTTGACGGGCTCGATCGCCGCGGCCGGCACGATCTGGCCGACGCGAATGGTGCCACCCGGCGTTTGGGCTAGCGCCCGGCCGGAAATTGCTGTGTTCAGACCCACGGCGCCGGTCAGAGCGCCCATATAGGGCAGCGACAGGCCGAGGACCGAGCCGAAACGCAGGAATTCGCGGCGGCTGACACGGCCCGCGACGAGGCCGTCAATGAGATGATTTTCGTGTTCGCTACGGCCTTTGCGCAGCATGTCGAGCAGCTTGAAGTTGATGGTCATGGTTCCCTCTGTTTTTTGGTGCAGGCTTGCCGGCAGTCTTCTTATGTATAGATTTATTATGACACATATTGAGCCGCCATTCCGGCGCTCCTGTCAAGCGGAAAGGGCTCGGCCCGTGGCACACCAATCCTGTTGAGCGATCGTATAGCTGACTTTTGCGCGCGTCAAATGCTCAGCGCGAACTGCGTCGGCCGGAGTTCCAGCCAACGCGATCAGCCGCAGCATCTCTTGGCCGCATTCAGTCCGGAAGCACGCCCCGCATCCGGCGGCTGAAATAGCGGTAGAAATCCAGCACATTGCCCTCGAAGTCCTCGGGCGCCAAAGGGCCGCGCGCATAGGATTTCGCAGCGAAACCGCGCATCAGGCCGACAAGGACAGTCTTGTCCTCGGCCATCGTGTCGTTGAACAGCACGACCGCCTTGTCGACTTCGGCCTCGGCCCAGCCGTCTCCATAGAAGATCAGACCGAGCTTGGCCCGGACGCGATCGGTGGTCTCGGGCTGGATGCAGATGAAGGAAGAATAGTCGCCGCCGCAGCCGGAAACGAGGCCGGGCGGGATGGCGAACATCACGCAATTGTCAGCCTCGGTGTTCGTCAGATCGGGGTGGCCCTTCTGCGATCGCGGCAGATCGGGCGAGTAGCCGGCATTGTAGCCGAAATAGGCATCACCCGCCGGGAAGTGTGAACAGAGACGCGTCGGATTGACCGGATGCAGCGTCGTCTTGTGGAGCGGCGAGAGGTGATAGGCCTCCATGAAATTCTCGATCAGGCATTTCCAATTGGTGTGCCAGATCTCGTCTGCGAGATAGCGGAGCTTCATCTGCTCCATGTGATAGTTGCCGACACGCGCCTTGAGCGGTTCGAGCCTTGGCGCGAGCGGTTCCGGATTCGCCGCGAGCGTGGTGAAGATGAAGCCGCACCACTCCTCGACCGGGAATTCCGGCAACCGGCAGTTCGCCGTGTCGAAGCTGCCATGCGCTTCCATGCGCGGTGCGCCCGCCAGCCTTCCGTCGAGTTCGTAGGACCAGTGATGATAGGGACAGACGAGGCGCTTGCCGCGGCCCTTGCCTTCGACAAGGATCGCGCCGCGATGGCGACAGACATTGGAGAAGACGCGGATCTTGTGATCCTCGCCCCTGACAGCCACGAGCGGTTCGTCGCAAAGTGTAAAGGCCATGCTATCGCCGGGCGCAGCGACCTCCTCTGCCCGGCCAATGCAGATCCACTCCTTGCCGAAGAGATGTTCCTTCTCCAGTGCGAGAATCGCCGGGTCGGCATAATAGGATGCCGGCATGGACCAGGCATTTTGGTAATCGGCGTTCTCCGCACCTTTCAGTGCGGCATCCAGTCCCTCCGTCCTAATCATGCACGTCCCCTTTGTTGTTTTGATCAGGCTGCGCGGCCGTAGAATCCCATCTGCTCTTCCTTCGTGAAGGTCACGCCCGGCCGTTCGTAATAGGAATAGACGGCGATAAGTCGCTCGCGCTGGCCCTTGACCGGGGTTACGCGGTGCATCGTGTTCTTGCCTTTGAAGACATTGAGCGAGCCGGGCTTGAGCGCCAGCGTCCGGACCTCAGGGTCCTCGCCGCGCAGCACTTTGACCACGCCGTCATAATTCGGGTCGGTATCGCTCCTGAGATTGGAGCGATACTGGAACTCGCCTCCCTGGTCCGGCTTTTGGAACAGGATGGTGGTGGTGAATTCCGACCGGTCGAAATGCCAGTTCAGCGCCTCGCCCTCGCGATAGCCCATGACATTCACCCGGGCGAGCGAGTCGCGCATGGTGAAGAGCGCTTCCTTCTCCATGCAGGCCGCAAGGAAGACGGCGAAATGTGGCCATTCGTAGATCCATACCGGCACACTGTTGGCGATCTGGTCCGCGCATACCGTGTGACTGATCGTCTCGACCGTGGCGAGCGCGGGATGGTTCGCAGGAAGCTCGGGCACCTCTTTTCGGAAATAGACATTGTGGGCGCGGCGGTGGACGAAGGACAGCGTATCGAGCACCGGCTTGACCTCTGCTATCGTGCGCTCGACGGCGACCGGGCGGACGAAACCCTCGAGGTCGAACATGCCTTCCGTGGCGAGATCGGCGCGGCACTTTTCCACGAGCGCCGTCCAGGCGTCGGAGCCCGGCTCATGCAGGGGATAACGGTCGAGGTCGAGTAGGTCGCGCATGGCAGTCTCCATTGATCATTGCCAATATCCTGCCCTCGTTTCAGCTTTACTCAATGCGCAAAATTCTTATTCTGACCTAGAAAATCTGAGGCAGAAATGAAGCATCCGCTCCCGCCGCTAAACGCCCTCCGGGCCTTCGAGTCGGCCGCCCGCCAGGGCAGCTATGTCGGGGCGGCCGAGGAACTCGGCGTCTCCCCCGCCGCGGTCAGCCAGCAGGTCAGGAATCTCGAGGATTTTCTCGGAAAGCGGCTGTTCCGCCGCTACAACAATCGCATCGCGCTGACCGATGCCGGCCAGACGATCTTTTCCGGCGCATCCGATGCACTGCAATCGATTTCCGCACTCACCGAACAGGTGGTCTCTGGCCGCGCGCGGTCCCGGCTGGTGATCAGTTCGGTGCCCTCAATGGCGGAGCGCTGGATCGCGCCGCAGCTCGGCGCTTACAGAAAGCGGGCGCCGAACATGCGGTTCGAACTCCGGTCGGAGGAAGACCTCGTCGACTTTACGCGCCACGAAATCGATCTCCGGCTCTCCTATGGGCTCAACCATTATCCCGATCTCGTGTCGGTGCCGCTGATGCAGGACGAGGTGGTGCCGGTGTGCAGTCCCGATTATGCCGAGCGCCATCCCGAGGCGCTGCAGATCGGCATGTCCGCGGTACCCGACGATGACCTTATCCACACCAACTGGGGTCCGTCCTTCGTATCGCATCCGACCTGGCAGCGCTGGTACGCAGCCGTGGGAGACCGCCAACCCGACGAAGCCCGCGGCTATCGCGTCGGTTCGTCGAGCCTGGCGCTCGATCTTGCCGTGAGAGGCGTTGGCATCGCGCTCGGCCAGCGACATATGGGTGCGGACGATCTTGCGGCGGACCGGCTGATCGTTCTCGACGAGCGTCCGCTCGCACTTGGCCATCCTTATTGCCTCGTCTACCCGCCGGCAAAGGCGCGCAAGGCCGGCCTGATCGACCTTGTCAATTGGCTCAGGTCCGTTCCCACGGAAACCGGTCCAGCCGTTCCGGGCCGGTCTCGGTAATCAGCACCTGTGTCTCAAGCTTGATGCTTTCGCATCCGGCTTCCGAGACCAGGCTCTCGACACAGACCACCATGCCTGTCTCGAATCGGCCGCCATGATTGTGCTCGAAATCTGGATGCAACAGCACGATCGGCCATTCGTCGGCCATGCCGACGCCGTGTACCGCAAGCGAATAGCGGTGAAGCTGATAGCGTTCGGGAATGCGCCATGACTTTTCGTTGAACTCGCGGAAATCGAGGCCGTCGCGCAACAAGGCGAGGTTATGCTCCACCTGATCGACGGCGGCGGCATAGTGCTCCGCCTGCTTCGGCGTCATCCTGGTGTAGCCGCAGGTCCACGAGCGCGAGAGATCCGCACAATAGCCATAGGGGCCGATCATGTCGGTGTCGAAGGCGATCATCTCGCCCTCGCGACAGGGCCGGTCCGAACATTCGGCATACCAGGGATTGGTGTTCGGCCCGCAGGTGAGGATCTTGGTCTCCAGCCAGTCGCCGCCCGAGCGGGCATTCTCGAAATGGAGATGCGCCCAGAGCTCCTGCTCGGTGACACGAGGCACGGAATGCTCGTAGATCCGCGCCATGCCGGCCTCGCAGACGCGGATCGTCCAGCGCATCAGTTCGATCTCGTCGGCCGATTTGATCGATCGCGCCATCTCCGTCATCGGCGTGCCATCGACGACCTCGACGCCCAGCCGTTCCAGCGCCCGCACGCCTTCGACATCGAGCCTGTCGACTGCGATACGACGATTGCCATGTCCGTGCTGGCGCATCAGGTCGTCGATCTCGGCCGCCCAGCGCGCTGCCTGCTCCAGCCCCTTGTCGCCTGCCATCACGAAGATCCAGGAGGTCGCCGGTTTCGCGGAGTCGATCGCCTTGAGATGTTTCGAATGATGCTCGGCGCCCTTGTAGTCGAAGAGCAGCGCCGGCCCCTCGGCGAAGATCAGCGCATAGCGGACCGGATTGTGCAGCGACCAGACCTGCATGTTAGGGGCGTCGAGCGCATAGCGAATATTGACGGGATCATAGAGGAGCGCCACCGCGCAATCGGTCTCGATCAACCCCTTTCGGATGCGCGAGAGGCGGTAGGCGCGGGCGCGCTCCAGCACGTCCGGCGCCAGCGGGCTTTTCAACGGCCGGTCCGCACCTTCCGAATTGAGGAAGGTGCGCTTGCGCTCATCCTTGAAGATGGAAGGAGACTGCTGATCCATGCCTGCCGCCTCCCCCGCTTCGCCCAATCAGACATGCCGTTCGGTGTAGGACTTGATCTTGTCGTAGAGATCCTTGTCGATCGTCAGGCCGCCCTTGAGGTTCTTCTTGATATTCTCCTGCCGGCGTGAATTCGGCAAGCGCGCCCCGGGCTGCGATGTGATCGAAGCCATCAGCCGTTCGATCTGCTTTTCGAACAGGCCGCCGGAGAAGATCTTCGGGTCGAGCGCAATAAAGAACTGGCCGTTGCCGACTGGTAGGCCGTCGCTCTCCATCATCGAGCCCATCTCCTGCCCGCGATTGGCGCCGGCCACCGCCGCGCACATCGTCTCGACGATCAGGCCCATCCCGAAACCCTTGTAGCCGCCCGCCGGGGCCATCGAGCCCCTGAGGCCCTCTTCCGCATCCGTGGTCGGCTGGCCCTGCCGGTCGATCGCCCAGCCAAGAGGGATCGCCTGATGCTCCTCCGCCGCCCGCTTCACCGCCGTCCAGGCGACTTGGCTCGAGGATTGGTCGATGACAAAGGCGATGCGGCCTTTGCGGCCCGGCACTGCAAAGGACATCGGATTGGTGCCGATGACAGGCTTGGACCCGCCGACCGGCGCGATCGCCGGCGTCGAATTGGTGAAGCCGAAGGCCACCAGCCCCTGCTGGGCAACGAACCCCGTGTGATAGCCTAGCGTCGCGGCATTGTAGGAGTTGTGCACGGCCATGGCCGCGATGCCATATTCCTGCGCCGCCGGAATGAGATGCGAAAATCCCTTCTCGATTGCTGGATGAGCGAAGCCATTCTTGGCGTCGACGCGGAAGGAAACATTGGTCATCCGCTTGACGACAGGCGTCGCCTTGCCGTCGACCTTTCCGGTCTGGACATGTTCGCAATAATACTGAAGCCAGTGGAAGCCATGGCCTTCGAGCCCGGACAGTTCGGTGTCGAGGATCGCATCGGCGAAGTAGCGGGCATTGCGCGCCACCGTGCCCGCGCCCACCAGTGCATCGAAGATCAGGTCGGAGGCCTGGTCAGCGGTGAGTTTGACGGTCTTGGTCATAGGCGGTCCTTTTTATGTCTATACGTTTTGAGAAGGATTACTCCTGCCCCAGCCGTCTTAACAAGTGGGCGGGACTCTTTAACCCCTCACCAAGTTCGTCCAACCAATCGCCTTCGGCTCTTGGGGACTTCCTATCCTCTCCCGCAAGGGGAGAGGTAGGGTGCCACGATCTCGGCCTCACTTGCGGCACGGCCGGCGGCTGCGAGTCTACCTCTCCCCTTGCGGGAGAGGATACGAAGGCCGGGTGAGCAATGCGAACCCTTGGCCGAAGTTGGTGAGGGGTTCAAAGCCATTTCAAGACAATTCACCGCTTCCGAAACCCATCCCCATAGGACGCATTCTTCGCGCCCGGAAACGACCCCTCCGTGAGAAACCGTTCATGGCATCGTTTCAGCGCGACCGGATCGAGCGTCACACCCAGCCCCGGCCCATCCGGCACCTTCACAACGCCATTCTTCATAACAAACGGCCCGCCCTCGATCACGTCATCCGCATACCAGCGGAACAGCGTCTGGCTTGCCTCGCGGATATGCTCGATCGCCGCCGTCAGGTGGAGGTAGGCGGCGCTCGCGATCCCTGTCTCGCCGGAATGAAAACGAAAGCCGACATTGAAAGCCTGGCAGGCGCGGATGAAATCCACCGTCCGGCGGATGCCGCCATGCTCGTTGATATTGGTGACTATTGTGTCGGGCGCGCGCAGCGCCACCGCCTTGGGCAGATCGACGGCATGCGCCGAGAAGCCAACCGTGGAATGTCGGCGAAGCTCGGCCATCTCCTCGTAGGTTTCGACCGGCTCCTCGAACCACTGGATGTCGAAGGGTTCGAGTTTTCGCAGGACCTCGCGCGCCGTCGGCACCGTCCATCCGCCATTGGCATCGAGTCGCAGCGGCCGGTCGCCGATGGCCGCGCGGATTTCACGGACCATGGTCAGTTCCTCGTCGAGGCCGACCGTGCCCATCTTGCCCTCGAAAATATCGGAACCGTGCTGCTCGATCATCCGGGCGCAATAGCGCGCGACCTCGACCGGCGAGGATTCGCCCGGATCGCGCGGGCCGGGGAAACGGTAGCTGAAATATTCGCTATGCGGGATTTCGGTCCTGACCGCCCCGCCAAGCAGCAGGTAAAGCGGCACGCCCTCTGTCTTGCCGCGCGCATCCCACATCGCCATCTCGATGCCGCCGAAGACGCGGCGTGCGGCAAGCACATTGCCCCAAGGGGTATAGCGCATCCCCGGCACGAGCCTGCGTTCGGCCTTGGCGATGTCGCGGATATCTAGCCCGATGAGCTTGGCCCCCGCGGCCAGCACGTCCGCCGCCCGGTCGCCATCGGCGCATTCGCCAAGGCCGATCACACCATCGTCGCTTTCAAGCTCGATCACCGTCTTGGTGAGCGAAGCGATCGAGCCGTAGGAGAAGCGATAGGGCGCGGTGAAGGGAATGTTGACAGGGGTGGCGCGGATGGCGGCGATTTTCACAGGCGAGACCCCTCAGGCATAGGCGCCTCGGCGCAGTCCCTCGAGCCAGCGGCGGCACATCTCCATGCCGTCCTCGGGCCGGAACGCATCCGGGTTGAGGCACCAGGCAAGCCACAGGCCGTCCATCAGAGCGGTGAAGGCCTTGGCGGTGAGCCGGATGTCGGCGACCTTGAAGCCCTCGTCTTGGGCGAGGTTCTCGATCAGCCCTTCGACGGCACCGACATAGTCACCGTATTCCTGCTTCTGAGAGGAACTCATCCGCGGCGAATGGAGGATGAGGCCCCAGAACACCACCCAGACGCTCAGCATCTCGCGATCCATCAGGAGGGGCGAGAACGAGGCCGTGATGAAGGCTTCGAGGCGCGCCTGCGGCGTCGGCTTTGCCTCTTCGACGGATTTGAGGATTTCCTGCAGCAGGCCCTCGGACATCAGGTCGAAGGCATAGGCGACAAGCTCGTTGATCTCGCCGAAATGATGGGTGATCAGACCCTGGGTCACGCCGGCCTCGGCGGCAATCTGACGAACCGACACGCCGGCATTGCCGTGACGGCGGATGCAGCGCAGTGCTGCTTCACCCAATTGCCGCTTGCGATCCTCGGGGGCTTCGCGATGGAATCGCGCCCGGGGTTTCAGTTTCTGCTTCGTCGATGACACGGGCTATCGCTCTGTTGCGAAACGGGAATTTCCGGTAATGATTAGCCTTTAAGCCCGGTTGGTGCAACCCTGTGTATTTCATGGCTTTATGCGCTTGCTATACGATCTTATAATTTCTCTTGCGTAGCGGGATTTCCGGGTCTATCCTGCATTCTAGGCCACCCCTATCACGACCGCCAGGGATCTCCGCATGAACATGATGACCAAGCCCGAAAGCCGGCCGGAAAGCAGATATGACATTCTTTTCGAGCCGATTGCGATCGGCCCCGTCACGGCACCAAACCGCTTCTACCAGGTGCCGCATGCCTCCGGCATGACCAACGCCCTTCCCCGCATCCGCGCCAAGTTCCGCGAGACCAAGGCCGAAGGCGGCTGGGGCGTGATCTGCACCGGCGCGTGTTCCATCGATCTGTCGTCGGACGATTCCCCGCTGCCGATGGCGACGATGTGGGACGACAACGACATCAAGTCGCATGCGATGATGACGGAGGCCGTACATCGTCACGGTGCGCTGGCCGGTGTCGAGCTCTGGCATGGCGGCGCCTCGGTGATGAACCGCACCACGCGCGTCGCGCCGCTGTCGCCCTCTGGCATTCCCTGGATGGCGACGCATGTCGGTTTCATGGGCAATCTGCGGCCCAAGACCATGGACAAGCAGGACATCAAGGACGTGCTGCGCTGGCAGGCGGAAGGCGCCCGCAAGGCCCGCACCGCCGGCTTCGACATCGTCTATGTCTATGCCGGCATGGGCTATCTCGGCTATGAATTCCTGCTGCCCGAATACAATCACCGCATCGACGAATATGGCGGGTCGATCGAGAACCGCGTGCGCTTCGTGCGCGAGATGATCGAAGTGACCAAGGATGCCGTTGGCAAGGATTGCGGGGTGGCGCTGCGCATCTCGCTCGAGGAGCTGCGCGCCAAGATCGGCAAGAACCATCCTTCCGAGGCGCATGAGGTGATCGAGCTTCTATCCGACATCCCCGACCTCTTCGACGTGAAGATGGATTCGTCCCCGACGGACTGTTCCGCCTCCCGCTTCACCGGCGAGGGCAGCCATGAGCCGGTGATCGATTTCGTCAAGAAGCTTACAACGAAGCCGGTGGTCGGCGTCGGCCGCTTCACCTCGCCCGATGCGATGGTCAGCCAGATCAAGCGCGGCGTGCTGGATTTCATCGGCGGTGCCCGGCCCTCGATCGCCGATCCCTTCCTGCCGAACAAGATCAGGGAAAACAGGATCGAGGAGATTCGCGAATGCATCGGCTGCAATATCTGCATTTCGAGCTGGCATGACGGCGTGCCTGTTCGATGCACCCAGAACCCGACCATCGGAGAAGAGTGGCGGCGCGGCTGGCACCCGGAAAATCCCGGCAAGGCCGAGGTCGCCGAACGCGTGCTGGTGATCGGCGGCGGGCCGGCAGGCCTGGAAGCCGCGCTCACGCTTGGCCGGCGTGGTCATCACGTCACGCTGGCCGACAAGGCGAGCGCATTCGGTGGTCGCCTGACCTTCGAGAAAACCCTGCCCGGGCTCTCAGCCTGGAACCGCGTCGTCGACTATCGCCTTGGCCGGCTTCAGCAGATGACCAATGTCGAGATGTATCTCGAGAGCGAACTCGGCGTGGACGAGATCGTGGATCTCGCGCCGGACCATGTGCTTGTTGCCACCGGCGCGCGCTGGACCAACTTCCTCTATTCCTCGATGGAAATCCCTGTCGGCCAACTCGAGCACAGCCGCGTCTTCACGCCCGACGACATTGCTGCGGGCCGTCTGCCCGAAGGCTCGACGCTCGTCTTCGATTTCGACAACTACTATATGGGCGGGGTCATCACAGAGCATCTGGCCGCGAAGGGCGTGCCCGTCACCTACGTCACCCCGGCAGGCCAAGCGTCCGCATGGACGATCATGACGAACGAGCTACCTCTGGTGGCCCGTGCGCTGACGAAGCGCAACGTGCCCGTCCGGACGCTGGAGATGGTTTCGGCGTTCGACGGAGAAACGGTTGCGCTCGCGAATGTTTTCACCGGCGAAAAGACCGAGCTCCGGTGTCGCAACGTCCTCATCACCGGCCTGCGCCTACCGCGTACCAAGCTCTTCGACGCGATGACCGCGCGGCGCGCCGATCTCGAAGCCGCGGGCATCAGGAGCTTCGACCTCGTTGGCGACGCGCTGGCGCCCGGGGCGCTTGCGCATGCGGTCCATTCCGGCCATCGTGCGGCGCAGGAACTTGGGCTTGGGCCGCAGCCCTTCCGCCGCGACGCGCCGATCGTCGAGTTCGAGCCGTCCTATTCGTCGGAGAAGGGACTCCTCTAAGAACGAAACGAAGGTGAGCCTATGGCATCGGAAGCCCCGTCCATCTCTCCGTGGTCAATCGCCTCGCCGCTGGCCGGGGGGGCAATCCATGCCATGGGCTCGGGGCTGTTCCATACGCTGATCCCGCTCCGCCTTGTGGCGGAGGGTTACGGCCCGAACACGATCGGCCTCGTGATTGGCGCCGAGGGCGCGGGCTTTCTTATCGGCTGCATCGGTTCGACGCGGCTGATCCGGTCGGTCGGCGAAGTCAGGGCCTATGCCGCACTGTCCGCCATCTCCGCCGTGCTGATCATGGCCTGGGGCTTCTCGCCGCATCTCGCGATCCTGATGGCGATCCAGGCGGCGATCGGCTTTGCCAATGCCGGCCAGGCCGTGGTGATCGAGAGCTGGATGAATGCGATGGTATCAAATGCCAATCGCGGGCGTGTTCTGACGCTCTACGTGCTGGTCATCGGCCTGTTCTACGGCCTCGGCCAGTTGCTCGCGACCAACATCGATCCGGGCGGCTTGCCGCTTCTGATGATCGCCGCCGGCCTCTATACGATCGCACTGGTGCCGGTGACCGCCGTCTGGGTCGGCGAGCCGCAGCTCCATGTGGACGTCGGCATTCGTATCTTCCGGGCATTCCGCACCTCCCCCACAGGCGCCCTGGCTTGCCTGCTGACGGGTCTGATTTCCTCTACCTTCGCCTCGATCGGCCCGCTTTACGGCCTCGATCTCGGCTTCGGCCAGGGCCAGATCGTCATCATGATGGCGGCAACGCAGCTTGGCGCCCTCTTCCTGCAGTTCCCGCTCGGTTATCTCTCCGACCGGCTCGACCGGCGTGCCATGATGCTCTGGCTGTCGCTGGTATTGGCAGCCCTCTGCGCCGCGATGGTCTTCCTTCATGCCGGTCTGCCGTTCTGGATCTTCATCGTCGCCTTCTCGCTGTTCGGCGGGCTGACGGAGATCTTCTATCCATTGGGCGTCGCGCATGCCAACGACAAGGCTGATCCACAGGAATTCGTGACACTGTCATCCAACCTGCTGCTGATCTGGGCCTTCGGCGGCACGGTCGGCCCTGCGGCGATCACCCTCGGCGTCGAGCCCTTCGGTGCCGAGATCTTCTTCTACTATGCCATCACGCTGTCCGTGCTCTTCGCCGGCTTCGCGCTCTGGCGCCGTTATCGACAGCCCAAATCGAAATCACGCGAGCAGTTCGTCGCCTATCCCCAGACCTCACCACAGGTCTACGAATGGGCGCCACATACGCCGGCGGGCGATAGCGGCAATCCACCAAACCCCAATCCCGAGGAGAAGACGCCATGACCAGACAGGCAGGAGGCCGGCGCGAGCGGCGGACGACGGGCGGGGTGCGGCAGATGCGGTTCGGGGCGGCCGAGAACCGCTACCCGCCGATGAATATCCTGAGCGGCGACGAGATCGAATCGATCCATCACGCCTCGCTCAGGCTGCTCTCCGAGACCGGCATGGAGGTGCTGCATGACGAGAGCCGCAGGCTGCTCAAGGCGGCCGGCGCCGATATCGACGAGAGCAATCTCCGTGTCCGCTTCGATCCCGCCATGATCGAGGAAAAGATCCGGACCGCGCCGTCGAGCTTCACGCTCCAGGCGCGCAATCCCGCCAGGAACCTCAAGGTCGGCGACGGCAGCCTGATCTTTGCGGCGACCGGCGGACCGGCTTTCGTCTCCGACCTCGACCGCGGGAGACGTGCCGGCAACTATGCCGACATGGTCGACTACATCAAGGTCGTCCAGAGCCTCAACGTCATCCACCAGGAAGGCGGCTGCCCCTGCGAGCCGACCGACCTGCCGCCGGGTTCGCGCCATCTCGATTTCTACGACGCCGCCATCCGCTACACCGACAAGAACTGGCAATGCTGGGCGCTCGGCGGCTACCGCGTCGAGGATGCGATCGAAATGCTCGCCATCACGCTCGGCCAGAGCCGCGACGAACTGCGCAAGAATCCCGCGACGCTCACCATCGTCAATTCCAATTCGCCGCTCAGGCTCGATATCCCCATGGGCGAAGGCCTCTGCGCCATGGCCCGCGCCGGCCAGCCGGTGGCGATGACCCCGTTCACGCTCTCCGGTGCGATGAGCCCGGTCACCATCGCCGGCGCGTTGACCCAGCAGAATGCCGAGGCTTTGGCGCTGATCGCGCTCAGCCAGATCGTCGCGCCGGGCGCCCCGGTCCTCTATGGCGGTTTCACCTCGAATGTCGACATGCGCACCGGCGCACCGGCCTTCGGCACGCCGGAATATGCCAAGGCTCAGTTCGCCTCGGGCCAGCTCGCACGGCGCTACAACATACCCTTCCGCTCATCCAACGTGACGGCCTCAAACGCGGTCGATGTGCAAGCGGCCTACGAGAGCGGCATGTCTCTGTGGTCAACCATCCTCGGCGGCGTCAACCTGATCGAACATGCCGCGGGCTGGCTCGAAGGCGGTCTCACTGCCTCGTTCGAGAAGCTGATCCTTGACGCCGAGATGCTGCAGATGATGCGCAGCTTCCTCGAACCGCTGGTGGTCGATGAGGCCAGCCGCGCCGTTGATGCGATCCAGGATGTCGGCCCGGGCGGCCATTTCTTCGGTACCCAGCACACCCTGCTGCGCTTCGAGACCGCGTTCTACGAGCCGATGCTGTCGGATTGGCGCAATTTCGAGAACTGGTCGGAAGGTGGCGCCAAGAGCGGCACTGAGAGGGCCAATGCGATCTGGAAGGAACTGCTCAGGACCTACGCGGCGCCGCCGCTGGATGCGGCGATCTCCGAGGAGCTCGAGGCTTATGTGGCGCGGCGCAAGGAACAGATCGGGACGGGAAAGCTGGACGCAGCTTAGCGGTTGTCCAGGCTCGTTGGATCTTGAACGCGCTTCTGCGGTAACTTCGACCGGGATGATCGGCGAGGTCGGGATTTCCACATCCCGTTTACATGGCTGAAATGGCCGACAAAAGCAGAACACTCCCGAAAAATACCCGCAATGCTCAGCAAATGGCGCTAATATGGCGAATCATGAGCGGGGGTGAGGGATATGGCTGCACCTAACTGGAATTTGACCCAGGTTCTCAATCAATTGAACTCCGGCGATACATGGTCCGGCAACCAGATTACCTATTCCTTTCCCGCCACTGCGGCGAACAGCAACACCGGGGGTGGTGAAGGCGGTGGCTTCCAACAGCTGTCAGCGCTTCAGATCCAGTTCGTCGAATATTCGCTTGCTTGTTGGGACGACCTGATCGCGCCGGATTTTGTCGAAGGAACCGGCAAGACCGATATCGAAGTTTCCAACACCACCACCGGCATCGACTATGCCCATGCCTATTTCCCCAATGTCGGCAGCGTATGGTTCAATCCGGGCTTTAACGATCTGACCAATCCGGTCATCGGCGAGTATGGATACGGGACGATCATTCACGAACTCGGCCATGCGCTCGGGCTCGAGCATATGGGTGACTATAACGGCAGCGGCAACTGGACGCCCTCGAGCTTCCAGGACACGTCGGTTCTTTCCATCATGTCCTATTTCGGACCGGACCAGGGCAGCGACGACGGCAAGAACGATGTGATGTGGGCCGACTGGGTCAAGGGCGGCGTGACCTACGCCGCGCAGACGCCGATGCTCAACGACATCTATGCCATCCAGACCATGTATGGCGTGGATACCACGACACGGACCGGCGACACGGTTTACGGCTTCAACAGCAACCTCACCGGCACCGCGGCAAAATTCTACGACTTCGACGTCAATGGCAATCCGATCCTCTGCCTCTTCGATTCGAGCGGCATCGACACGCTCGACCTCAGCGGGTTCAGCACGACCTGCTCGATCTCATTGGTCGCGGGCACCTTCTCGGACTGCAACCAGATGACCAACAACATCTCGATCGCCTATTCCGCTGTCATCGAGAATGCCGTCGGCGGCTCGGCCAGCGATACGATCGTTGGAAATACTGCCGACAACGTGCTGACAGGCGGCGGCGGCAACGACACGATCGACGGCGGTGGTGGCGACGACATCGTCGTTTTCGCCGGCGCCTTTGCCAACTACACTATCACACAGAACGGTACCGGCTCATATACGGTGACCGACAAGGCCGGCACCGAGGGTACGGATTCGCTGTCTTCGATCGAGACGCTGCGCTTCAGTGATCGCGACTTCGGCGGAAGCACGACCGCGCCGACCGTGGCAGTGGCGATCGAGGATCAAAGCGCCGACCCTGACATGCCCTTTGCCTTCATCGTCCCGGCAGGCTCGTTCACCGATCCGAACGGCGACACGCTGACTTATACGGCCACGCTCCAATCAGGCGGCGCGCTGCCTTCCTGGCTCAGCTTCAACGCGACCACGCGCAGCTTCTCCGGCACGCCCGACAGTGGGGACGTCGGCATTCTTTCCATCGTGGTGACGGCGAGCGACGGCAGCGAGACAGCGTCGGACACGTTCAATCTGGTGATCGGCGATGCGGGTGGCTCCGATATCGTCGGAACGACGGGCAACGACCCCGACCTTTCCGGCACTGCCGCCTCCGAAAATATCTTCGGCCTGGCCGGCAAGGATACGATCTCGGCGGGCGACGGCGATGACGTCATTGTCGGCGGAGCGGGCTTGGACGCACTCTGGGGCGAATCCGGCGCCGACACCTTCGCCTACAACTCGGTCGGCGAATCGCCATGGAAGAATGGCAAGTTCGACACGATCATGGATTTCAGCCGTGCCGAGGGCGACAGGATCGATCTCAGCGCCATCGACGCCAACACCGGCAGGAACAATCATCAGGACTTCAAATTCGTCGGGAAGAGCAGTCACCTCAGCGACCGGGGCGAGCTCGACTACTGGATCGAAAAAGGCAGCACGTACATTTATGGCTATACGGATGCCGACAAGAACCCGGAATTCTTCCTGGTCATCGATGGCGCAGTGAATCTCAAGGCCAGCGACTTTATCCTCTGACACGACGGAGGACTATGCTCCGGGCATCGCCGATGCCTGGAACCTTCCAGTCTTAAATGGAGGCTCCGATCCAGTGTCTGCCGGCTCGATCCATGGACCGGGCCGGCGTCACACAAAAGATCTTACCAACGATCACTGGTCACCGGCACTTGCCGATATTGTAGTTGGTCCATTCCATGCCACCGCTGCGGCTCATGTTGCTGAACGTGATATCGCAGGTAAAGCGGCGGCCGGAGAAGCGCGCAAGCTTATTGTAGCTCGCCCGATCGTCCTTCTCCCAAATCTGCGACCGGATGATGTAGTCGCCCGGATGGCTGGCGCGGTCGCATTTCAAGACGACGAATTTCTTGCCGCCATGTGTGGAGGCGACGACTGAGCACCTCCCCTTCTGCGTATCCGCCTGGGCGACTGCGCCATGGGTGACAATGCTGCTCGTGACGGCAGCAACGAACATAAGTGTCCTATGCATGCGAACTCCTGAAAGACTGACGGGCGAGACATGTACTTGAAATTTGCCATCATCAACCCCCGGTATGACTCGAGCGACTTCGAAATCTTTGCGCGATCTCCGTCTCAAGGCTGTGGCACAGGAGCTGCGAAAACCTCGACCTGCTAAAACAAAAGCGATGGTATTCGGAAGTAGACCGTGCTTCCCACGAACTGGCCAGCCCTGTCACAAATGCGACAACCCGCTCGCATTAAGTCAATTATGGTCCCTCTCCATAAGCATATTTGAAATGTTGGTGCACATCGCATCAATACCTTGTGGAGAAAAGTGGAATGGCTGTAGACTGGACTCTCGGACAAATACTTGAGCAGCTGGATACTGGCAATCATTGGGCCAATACCCAGATAACCTACTCATTCCCGACATCAAGCACATTCATGTATACTGGCGGCGGCGAAGGCGCGGGTTTTCGCTTTTTCTCCGGCAACCAGATCACCATGGCCGAGTCCGCGCTGACCAGCTGGGACGACCTCATCAATCTCGATTTCGTTCGCGGCACAGGTTTCACCGACATAGAGTTCGGCTACACCACGACAGGCATCAACTTTGCCCATGCCTACTATCCGACCAATGGCAGCGCCTGGTTCAACGCCAATGATGCCAGGCTCACCAACCCGACGCTCGGCCAGTACGGCTACGAGACCTTCATCCACGAGATCGGCCATGCGCTCGGGCTCAACCACATGGGCGACTATGATGCGAGCGACCCGGGCTCGATCCGTCCCTACAGCTTCCAGGACAGCACGGTGTTCTCCGTCATGTCCTATTTCGGCCCGTCGCATTTCGCCGGCCAGGGCGAGGTCCAATGGGGAGACTGGATCAAGGACGGCATCAGCTTTTCGGTGCAGACGCCGATGGTCAACGACATCATGGCCATCCAATCGATCTATGGCGCAGACACGAGCACCCGCAGCGGCAACACGGTCTATGGCTTCAACAGCAATATCACCGGATCCGCCTCGACCTTCTACGACTTCACCAAGAACGGCAATCCGATCCTGTCGATCTATGACTCCGGCGGCATCGATACGCTCGATCTGAGTGGATATTCCACAAGCTGCAACATCTCGCTCACGGCCGGCTCTTACTCCGACTGCAACGAGATGACCTTCAATATCGGCATCGCCTATACCGCTGTCATCGAGAACGCAGCCGGGGGTGCCGCCAATGACACGCTCACCGGCAATGGCGTCGACAACCTTTTTACCGGCAATAGCGGCAACGACCTGATCAAGGGCGGCGCCGGCGATGACATTGCGGTCTTCACGGGTGACTTCGACGACTACACCATCACGGTCAATGGCGACGGCTCCTACACGGTGACCGACAATGCCGGCAATGACGGCAGAGATACGCTGACCTCGATCGAGTTGCTGCGCTTCCGCGACCGCGATTGGAGCGAGGGCGACAACCCCGACACCGCGCCGGTACTCGCCCAGCCGCTGGATGACCAGAAGGCCGATGCCGACGCGCGCTTCACCTTCACCGTTCCCAACGGCGCCTTCACCGACCCCAACGGCGATGCGCTGACCTATTCGGCGACGCTGGCGGGCGGTGGCGGCCTGCCGAACTGGCTCAGCTTCAATGCGGCAACGCGGACCTTCTCGGGCACGCCTGGTGATGCCGATGTCGGCACGCTTTCGATCGTTATCGCCGCGAGCGACGGCACGGAGAAGGCTTCGGATACGTTCGAGATCGTCATTGGCGGCGGCAACCCCGACCCCGATCCGGGCACTGGCGAGGATATCGACGGCACTTTCGGCAATGACGATATCGCTGGTACGGATGCATCCGAGCGCATCTTCGGCCTGCTTGGCGACGACGACATCATGGCCGGCGCCGGCAATGACAGGATCTGGGGCGGCAGCGGTTCCGATTTCTTGTGGGGCGAGTCCGGCGCGGACGCGTTCGCTTTCGACTTTGCGCGGGAATCGCCGTGGAAGGCTCGCAAGTTTGACGTGCTGATGGATTTTGACAGCGCCGAAGGCGACAAGATCGATTTGAGCGCAATCGACGCCAACTTCCTGAAGTTCGGCAATCAGACCTTCGTTTTCGAGGGCAGCGGCAACGGTTATGCGGGGCGCGGCCAGATCGACTACAATTTCTACAACGGTGACACGCGCGTGTTCGGCTATACCGACCGCGACAAGGATCCCGACTTCTATCTGGAGATCGAAGGCATCGTGAATCTCGAGGCGAGTGACTTCATTCTCTGACTTCAACTGGCGGGACTGCCAGTTGCGGGGCGGTGGCGAGGACAAGCGCTGCTGCCCCAACCTCTTTATGGCTCAACCCCGAGACATCCCGTCAATAACTTGGAAACCACCCTATAAAAGTACCACGCGCCGTTAAATTATCTCTCACGATCCCCCGTCTAATATCTGGCAGTCGACGAAACGCGATCGGGGGAAATGCGCATGGCTACGAACTGGACCCTTACGCAGGTTCTCAATCAGCTCAATTCGGGCAGCCTGTGGTCCGGCAATGCGATCACCTATTCCTTTCCCACCACGTCGACCAACATGTATACGGGCAGTGGCGAGGGTGCCGGTTTCAGCGCCCTGTCCAATCTCCAGATCACAATCGCCGAATATGCCCTGACCGGCTGGGATGACCTGATCGCGGCGACCTTCGTCGAGGGTTCGGGCAAGACCAATATCGAAATCGCCAATACGACGACTGGCATCGATTATGCCCATGCCTATTATCCGACCACCGGGTCGGTCTGGTTCAATTCCGGTTATGATGACGTGGCGAACCCCGTGGTCGGCGACTACGGCTTCGGCACCTTCATCCACGAACTCGGCCATGCGCTCGGCCTCGACCATATGGGCGAATATAACGGCGGTGGCAGCTGGGAGCCGTCGAGCTATCAGGACAGCACCGTCCTTTCGATCATGTCCTATTTCGGCCCGGACCACTATGACGGCGAAGGCAAGGTCATGTGGGCGGATTGGGTCAAGGGCGGCACGACCTATTCGGCCCAGACGCCGATGCTCAACGACGTCATGGCGATCCAGGCCATGTATGGCGCCGACACCACGACCCGCACCGGCGGCACGGTCTACGGCTTCAACAGCAACATCACCGGCAATGCCGGCAAGATCTTCGACTTCGACGTCAACGGCAATCCGATCGTCTGTATCTACGACGCCAGCGGCAGCGACACGATCGATCTCAGCGGCTTCAGCACGAAATCCACGATCTCGCTCGTGGCCGGCACCTTCTCCGACTGCAACGAAATGACCAACAACATTTCGATTGCCTATACCGCAACGATCGAAAACGCGGTCGGCGGTTCCGGCAATGACACGATCACCGGCAATGATGTCGCCAACATCCTGACCGGGGGCCGCGGCAACGACACGATCAACGGCGGCGATGGCGACGACGTCGCCGTGTTCTCCGGTGCCTATGCCAATTACACCGTCGTCTCGAACGGCAACGGCTCCTACACAGTGACCGACAATGTCGGCAATGATGGCAACGACACGCTGAGCTCTATCGAGACATTGCGGTTCAGCGACAAGGACGTCACCGATGGCGGAACCGACAGCGACACCGCTCCGGTTCTTTCGGTTGCACTGGCAGACCAGAGCGCGGATCCGGACAGCGTCTTCATCTTCTCGATCCCGACCGGCTCGTTCACCGACCCGAACGGCGACGCACTGACATATTCGGCAAAGCTCTCGGGCGGCGGCGGCCTGCCCTCGTGGCTCAGCTTCGATGCCACGACCGCGACCTTCTCGGGTATGCCGGGCACCGGAGACGCCGGCACGCTCTCGGTCGTCGTCACGGCCAGCGATGGCAGCGAGACGGTCACCGACACATTCGAGATATCCGTTGGCGGTGACGATGGCGGCGGCTCCATCATTCTCGGCAACAAGCGCGGCAACACCCTTTATGGAGCGGATGCCGCAGAAACCATCCGCGCACTGGGCGGCAAGGACAAGATCTTTGCAGGCGGTGGCGCCGATACGATCGAAGGCGGCGTGGGGCGCGACCTGCTGTGGGGCGAGTCGGGTGCCGACATCTTCAAATTCGACAACAAGAACGGCATGGACGATATCAAGGACTTCTCCCTTGCCGATGGCGACAGGATCGATCTCTCGGGGGTCAGTGCCATCACCAGCTACACCGATCTGATCGACAACCACCTCTTCACCTACAAGGGCGACGCCTACATCAAGATCGCCAACGGCAACGACATCCTGGTCGTCGGCGTCGATGCCGCCGATCTGATGAGCGAGAGCAACTTCATTTTCTAAGATGTCGGACGAGGGCCTACCAGCCCTCTTCCAGAACCTTCGCCACCATGTCGACGAAGAAGTCGGCGCTTTCGCGGGTCAGGCAGAGCGGCGGCTTGATCTTGAAGACATTGAGGTGATCGCCGGTCGGCTGCATGATGACGCCGAGATCCAGCAGCCGGTCGCAGATCGCCATCGTTTCCCTGGTCGCCGGCTCCAGCGTCTCGCGGTTGCGCACCAGTTCAAGGCCGAGATAGAGGCCCATGCCGTGGACGGCGCCGACGATCGGGAAGCGCTGGCCGAGCGCGACCAGCCGCTCCTTGAGATAGTTGCCGACCTCACGGGCATTGTCCTGCAGCTTCTCGTCGGCCATGATATCGAGCACGGTCGTTCCGACGATGCAACTCACCGGGCTGCCGCCGGCCGAGGAGAAGAAATAGCCCTCGCGCTCGAGCGAATCCGCGATAGCTCGCCTGGTGATGACAGCGCCGAGCGGGTGGCCGTTGCCCATGCCTTTGGCGATGGTGATGATGTCGGGCGTGACACCCTGCTCCTCGAAGCCCCAGAAATAGTGCCCGAGCCGGCCGTAGCCGACCTGCACCTCGTCGGCGATGCAGACGCCACCGGCTTCGCGCACCATGCGATAGACTTGCCCGAGATAGCCCTTCGGCAACGGAATGCCGCCAGCATTTCCGTAGACGCTTTCGGCGATGAAGCCGGCCAGCGTCTGGCCATGCTCCTGGAGCCGGGCAATCGCCTGCACCACGGAGGCGACATAATATTCTGTCGTATCCTCGCCGCGGAACGGGCCACGATAGGTATTCGGCGCCATGACCGGATGCACCCAGGCCGGCCGCGTCTCCAGCGCACGGGGATTGTCGGCGGTCGAGGTCGAGACCGCGTCCGACGCCACCGTCCAGCCGTGATAGGCCTCCAGAAGGCTGATGATGTTGTGGCTGCCGGAATGCGCCCAGGCAAGCCGGAGCGCTAGATCCACCGCTTCCGACCCCGAATTGACGAGGAACACGGTGTCCAGCCCCTCCGGCGCCAAACCGGCCAGCCGCTCCGAGAATTCGGCGACGCCGGCATAATGGAAGCGCGAATTGGTGTTGAGCCGCGCCCATTGCCGCCGCACCGCATCAACGAGTCGCGGATGGCCATGGCCGGCGATGGTGACATTGTTGACCATGTCGAGATAGGCCCGGCCGGTCACGTCATACATATGCTCGCCGCGGCCGCGTTCGATCTGCGGCGGGTTCCTGTAATAGTTCTTCTGCGGTCGGGCGAAATGCGCGTGGCGCGAAGCCAGCAGCGCCGCGCTGCGCAATCCGGGCGCCGCGCAATCAAATCCGAGCACGGCGCTCGGATCGAGAAACACCGTGCGCCAGGCCGTTGCCTGCTCCGGCTGGCAGAACGCGACCGGCGTGGCATTGGCATCGCTGGCGAGCCAAAGCCGAAGCAGGCTCCCATCGCCAACCGTGCCGATCTCGCGCCCGGCGACTGTTTCGCCGGTCACTGCATCGCTGAGGCCTTCGAGGAAAAGCGCCTCGCCGTCACCCGCCAGCCGGTGCATTCCATCCCCCGTGGCCGATAGCTCACCCTCGAAAGGTGCGGCGACCCGCGTGCCCGCGGGCAGGCAGAGATCGACGAAAAGCGCATGCGTGGCGGGCGCCGAGGACGAACACGCGACGGTCTGCGAGAGGCGGTACTCGCCATAGCGCGTCGCGGCATAGCCGGTCTCGATCGCTGCGGAACGAAGGATCGTCTGGTCTATGCCAGGCAAGGTCCAGGCAAAGCTGTCCCAGTGATCGGACTGCGGATCAAGCGCCAGGACCTTCACCGTATCGAGCGGGATCGCCGGCAACAATGGCAAGTAGCCGCGCACCTCTACGGGCGCGTCGTGGCCGAGCGCCTGCCGGATGGCCGCCAGCATCACCGCATGCGGCACCGAGGTCGCGACGCGAAAAATCTCGCGCTCGTGCTCCAGGTTCTTCAGCACATAGTCATTTTCCGGATCAATCGAGAGCTGCTGTTCGCCGCTCGCCACGAGCAGGCAGGCGCGCTGGACGATCAGGGGCCAGAGCGCGGCGATCTCGTCCTCGTTCAGCGGATAGACAGCCTGGAAGGCGCGGATGGCAGGCAGGATGTAGAGCGGATCGCCGTCGGCATGATGCAGCAGCGCAGCACAGCAGACGGCGAGCTCGCCCGCCACCCAACCGTAGATGACATCGCCGAAATCGATCACGCCTTCGGGAATCAACACACCATCGGCATCGGGCTTGGCGACCACATTGTCGTCGGTGATATCATGGTGGATGGCATGGATGCGGAGCGACGGCGCGCGTGCCTGCACAAGCCGATCGGCCGCGAGCAGCACGGCACGGACATGGTCCCGAATCTCAGCATCTCCGACCTGCGGCAGCATGTGCTCGGTGACCTGCACCACGCGACGAAGGTCCCATTGCATCGAGCGGTCAAGGCCCGGGTGGCGAAGATCGGCAAGGCCCTTGGCGACGCCCGCCGCGAGCGTACCCATTGCCTCACGCGTCTTCACCGGCAGGAATTTTCGGCGCGTCAGCGGTTCGCCATCGAGGAATTCGAGGAGCCGCACGAGGTAGCCTTCACCCCGGACGGAGAGCTCCAGGATCTCCTGGCCATCGACCGATTGGCCGACGCCGGGCACGCGGAGCACACCCTTGCTGCGCAGATGCTTCATCGCCGCATTCTGCGCATCGAGCTCGACGGCACCATAGGCAGCGCGGTTGATCTTCAGCACATAGGCACCGCCGTCGACGGTGATGCGGAAATTGCGATCCTGCTGGCTGCCGAGTTCGGCCAGGCGTCCGGTAAGACCATATTTCTCGGCCAGGATGGTACCTGCGTCGACGGCGGAGATGTCGGGTCGCGGAAGGTCCGCGCGTTCCAGGGCGGCCGTGTCCAGCATGACGAAATCTCCCAAGGCATTTTCTTGTCGTATTTTTTCAGCTTAGTTCTAACCACATAATAAATTCAACCGGCCGTATACTTATACCAGTTAAGGCGGGATATCATCACGACCCGGAGCACCAACGGTCCAGGCATGGAACAAAAACCTCGAAAGCGGCACGGTGCGCTGATCTTCTCGCTGGTCTTCCTTGCCGTCGCGGGCGGGATCGCCGCAACGGTTCTGCTTGCCAACAACAAGCGAAACCTGCGGGTCGTGCTACGGGAAATCGGCTACGAGACCCGCACGATGGTGATTCCCAAGAAGCCCGAAGTGATGGAGAAATTCAAAGGCAAGCGGATCGACGGCGCAGAGGTGCAAGTCCCGGCCCAGATGTTCCTGCCGCCCGTGCCGGCATACGACAGCGCCTTCCTGCGCACGCTCGAGAAGAAGGATGGAGAAGGCCTCTGCCAACTGCTCCGCAAGGAAGGCTTCGACATGACCGCCTGGGCGGGCGGCGCCTTTTCACCCAGTGTGCTCGAATGCTCCTACGAGACCTCGGTTCCCAATGCCGAAGAGCCCGACGACCCCTCGACCTTCTTCATGATGATCAAGGGCAGCGCCGCAGGTGACCTGCTGTCGGCGCGCGCCAAGATCGTCATCACCGACACCGACGCCCAGGCCGAACTCGCCAAGCGCGCCGCCGACGCGCTCAAGGCCTTCGCGCTCCACACCCACTGGCTCGACCTCGCCGACGGGCTCGCAAAGGTTGCCTCCCTCGAGGCGTTCACTATTTCCAGCCACGGCATCACGGCAAGATTCCAGGGCGAATTCTCAGGCCCCGGCCGCTACAACCTCATCCTCTCGGCGTCCTCACCACTGACCTTGCCCCAACGCCGTACGCAGTTCTATTTCGAGCGCAAGCGCTACTGGCCGCTGCTGCCGGAGCATGGCGGGCCGAAGGTGGTGGCGAAGCAGGATGCGGTTGAGGGGTAGCGGGCTTTGAATTGCAGCAATCAAGCCGACCCATGCAGCGCGAATCTCCCAAGCCCTTGTTTCTTGGAAGCTTATGCCACTACAGCCACCCGCCATCATGCTATGACCCCTGAGAAAGCATTCCAAGAGGACCAGCATGGCAACAACTTTCACACCCCTAGCCTCCGCCCTGGGCGGCATGCTGATCGGCCTCTCGGCCTTGCTCCTCCTGCTCTTCAACGGCCGCATCGCTGGGCTATCGGGCATCATGGGCGGACTGCTGCCACCGTTCCCGGGTGACTGGCGGTGGCGGCTCGCCTTCATTGGCGGTGCCATCCTTGGAGCTGCGCTCTATATGGCGCTCACCGGCCCGGTGGCCTTTGCCGTTCCGGCCGGTACGCTGGCGCTGGCGCTTGGCGGCATCGTGGTCGGCATCGGCGTGACTTTCGGCAATGGCTGCCCGTCGGGCCATGGCATCTGTGGCATCGGACGGCTGTCACCGCGCTCGATCGTCGCAACGCTCACTTTCATGGCGGCGGCGCTGGTCACCGTCTTCATCATCCGCCACATGCTCTGAGGTCTCTCGATGAAATATCTCTCCTCCTTCCTCATCGGCGCAATTTTCGGTGTCGGCATCGTCATTTCGGGCATGGGCGATCCGGCGAAAGTGCAGAACTTCGTCGACCTGTTCGGCACTTGGGATCCGAGCCTGACCTTCGTCATGGGCGGCGCGCTGCTCGTCTTCCTGCCTGGCTATTTCCTCCTGGTGCGTCCGCGCACGGCGCCTATCCTCGAAGCCGAATTCCGCCTGCCTCAGCGCAAGACGATCGACGCGCGGCTGCTCGGCGGCGCGGCGGTCTTCGGCGTTGGCTGGGGCGTGGTCGGCTTCTGCCCGGGTGGTGCCATCCCGATGGTCGGCACGCTGGATGGACGGGTCCTGCTGTTCATCGCCGCGATGGCTGCAGGCATGCTGATCGCTCGCTTCGCATCCGGCATGCTTTCCGACAGAGAGCGGGCGTCCGCAGAGGTTGCCGCCTCCGGCTGAGATCAGGCGTGCATTTTGGCACCCTTGCTGATCTTGTCCGCCACCTTCTTCGGCGCGCGGAAAGCCAGGCCTACGAGCTTGGCATCATCAGGGGCGAACTCGGCGAAGACAGCGCGGTTGGCGGTATCATGGCCGGTCGCGAACATTTCCTCGATATAGGCCGAGGCGCGAACATCGAGTTCCAGGCATTTGTGCTGCGCCTTCGCCATGGTCGTCGCATCAGCGGACAGGACCACCATCGGCTGGATGCTCATCGGATTGTAGAGATTGCCCGCCCGGTCGCGATAGGCCTCGCCGATGATCGCAGGCTCGGCGCCGACAATGCCGCTCGCGAGGAAGGCCGTGACATTCAGCCCCTGCCAGGGCTTGAGATCGTCGCGCAGAATAATCACTATCTTGGTATCGAACACGCTATCGCCTTTCCGGTGGAACATCAGCATGCAGCAAATAGCCCTGCCGGACCGAAACGGTCTTGAACGTTTGTGCGAGGGGGGCGAGCACATCCTGCATGATGCCGCACTCGACGGCATCGAGCGGATAGAAGCGGCGATCTCACGCTACAGCTACGAGCCGCACCGGCACGACACCTATGCGATCGGCGTGACGCTTGAGGGCGTCCAGACCTTCTTCTATCGCGGCGCCCGGCGCGCCTCGATGCCGGGCCAATGCCTGATCCTGCATCCCGACGAAATTCATGACGGCGCCGCCGGCGGCGAGGCAGGCCTGCGCTACCGCATGCTCTATCTCGACCCGGGCGTTCTTGCAGGGGCGCTCGCGCCACTTGGCGAGACGCTGCCCTTCATCGCCGACCCCGTGGTCAACGATCCCGAATTGCTCAGGCTCTCGCTCTCGATCCTTGCCATCGAAGACACGAAATTCGCCCGGCTGGAGATCGACGGGCTGGTCGCGGAGCTCGCGCCTGCACTGCTGCGACTTGCCGGAGAGAGCCGGCCGAAATCGTCGGCAAAGCCGATCAACCGCCTGCACAGGGTGCGGGACTATCTCGAAGCCAACCGCTTCTCCCAGGTCGGCTCCGACGAGCTCGAAGACGTCGCCGGTCTCGACCGCTACACGATCGCCCGCCAGTTCCGCCGGCAATTCGGCACCAGCCCGCATCGCTACCTGCTGATGCGGCGTCTCGGCAGCGCCCGCGAACGCATTTCGCTCGGCGAGCCGCTCGCCGACATCGCCGCCGATACGGGTTTCGCCGACCAGGCGCATTTCTCCCGGCATTTCAAGAAGGCCTATGGCCTGACGCCCGGCCGCTGGGCGCAGCTGACGATGCGGGCATAAAGCCCTTTCCATTTCCGCAGAAACGCTCTAAGAACCCGGCCAACATGCGCACGGCACGGTTCTGGTCCATATCCCGAATTATTTGCCCGGCCCTCGCCGCCTGATTGGCGGAGCGAAGGTCCGGGACTTGAGGCGTTTCGCCTAAAAAGCCGATCATCACAGATTTCCAGACATCACGCGCCGGCCCCGCCGCGCCCGCTCAAAATGGTCTTGCAATGAACGAAGCCACCGACAAGAACGATTATTCATCCACGCTCTATCTGCCGCAGACGGAATTCCCGATGCGCGCTGGCCTGCCCCAGAAGGAGCCCGAGCTGGTCGCCAAGTGGGAGAAGATGGAGCTTTACAAGAAGCTCCGCGCTTCCGCCGCCGGCCGCGAGAAATTCGTGCTGCATGACGGCCCGCCCTATGCCAACGGCAATATCCATATCGGCCACGCCCTCAACAAGGTGCTGAAGGACGTCATCACCCGCTCGTTCCAGATGCGCGGCTACGACTCCAACTACGTCCCGGGCTGGGACTGCCATGGCCTGCCGATCGAGTGGAAGATCGAGGAAGAGAACTACCGCTCCAAGGGCAAGCAGAAGCCCGACCTGAACGACCCCAAGGCCATGGTCGAGTTCCGCAAGGAATGCCGCGCCTATGCCCAGAAATGGATCGACGTGCAGGGCGGCGAATTCAAGCGCCTCGGCATCATCGGCGATTTCGACCAGCCGTATCTGACGATGAATTATCACGCCGAGTCGCGGATCGCGGGCGAGTTGCTCAAGATCGCGCTGTCGGGGCAGCTTTATCGCGGCTCCAAGCCGGTGATGTGGTCGGTGGTCGAGCGCACGGCACTGGCCGAGGCCGAGGTGGAATATGCCGAGGTCGAGAGCGACACGATCTGGGTGAAGTTTCCGGTGGTGTCTCCTGACCAGACAACACTCGGACGGGGCGCCCCGCTTGAGGACGGGAAGCCGATGCCAGAGATGAAGCTGGTGGATCTTACCGGCGCATCAGTGGTGATCTGGACGACTACGCCCTGGACCATCCCCGGCAATCGCGCGATCTCCTATTCGTCACGCATCGAGTATGGTCTTTTTGAGGTCTCAGCGGCGGAGAACGATTTTGGCCCTCAGCGCGGTGAACGGCTGATCTTTGCGAAGCGTCTTGCCGAAGAGGCGGCCGCCAAGGCAAAACTCAAGCTCGATCTGGTTTCGAACCTGGACGCTACCAAATTTGACAACGTCGTTTGCGCCCATCCCCTTAAAGGTCTCGGCGGCGGTTATGAGTTCCCCGTACCCCTTCTAGATGGCGACCATGTCACCGACGACGCCGGTACCGGCTTCGTCCATACCGCCCCCTCACACGGCCGAGAAGACTTTGAGGCGTGGATGGATCAGGTGCGCGTGCTTGCCGCCCGCGGCATCGAGACCAAGATCCCCTTCCCCGTCGGCGACGATGGCTTCTACACCGAGGACGCCCCCGGCTTCGGCCCGTCGGCCGAGGGTGGCGCGGCACGCGTCATCGACGACAACGGCAAGAAGGGCGATGCCAACAAGCGGGTCATGGATGCGCTGATCGCGGCAAACATGCTCTTCGCCCGCGGCCGCATCAAGCACGACTATCCGCATTCATGGCGCTCGAAGAAGCCGGTGATCTTCCGCAACACGCCGCAATGGTTCGTCTATATGGACAAGGACTTCGGCGACGGCACGACGCTGCGCAGCCGCGCGCTGAAAGCCATCGACGACACCCGCTTCGTGCCATCGGGCGGCCAGAACCGGCTGCGCGCCATGATCGAGCAGCGCCCCGACTGGGTTCTGTCCCGCCAGCGCGCCTGGGGCGTGCCGATCTGCGTCTTCGCCGATGCCGAGGGCAACGTGCTGCAGGATAGCGAGGTCAACAAACGCATCCTCGACGCCTTCGAAAAGGAAGGAGCCGATGCCTGGTTTGCGGAAGGCGCCAAGGAGCGCTTCCTCGGCAACGGGCACGACCATGACAAGTGGCAGATGGTGCGCGACATTCTCGACGTCTGGTTCGACTCGGGCTCGACGCATACCTTCACCCTCGAAGACCGCCCGGACCTCAAATGGCCGGCCGACGTCTATCTCGAAGGCTCCGACCAGCATCGCGGCTGGTTCCATTCGTCGCTGCTCGAAAGCTGCGCCACGCGCGGCCGCGCGCCCTACGACGCCGTCATCACCCATGGCTTCACCATGGACGAGCATGGCCGAAAGATGTCGAAATCATTAGGCAACACCGTCGTGCCGCAGGACGTCATGGCCCAGTCCGGCGCCGATATCCTGCGCCTCTGGGTGATGAACACCGATTACTGGGAAGACCAGCGTCTCGGCAAGACGATCCTGCAGACCAATATCGATGCCTACAGAAAGATCCGCAACACGCTCCGCTGGATGCTCGGCACGCTCGCCCACGACGAGGGCTGGGAGATCGGCTACGCGGAACTGCCGGAACTTGAGCGTCTCATGCTGCATCGGCTCTCCGAGCTCGATCAGCTGGTTCGATCAGGCTATGACGAATTCGACTTCAAGCGCATCACCCGTGCGCTCTCGGACTTCGCCAATGTCGAGCTGTCGGCCTTCTATTTCGACATCCGCAAGGACGCACTCTATTGCGATGCGCCGTCGAGCGCCAAGCGCCGTGCCAGCCTCTATGTCATCCGCAAGCTGTTCGATTGCCTGGTGCTGTGGTTCGCGCCGATGATGCCATTCACGACCGAGGAAGCGTGGCTCAGCCGCGATCCTTCGGCGGTCTCGGTCCATCTCGAACAGTTCCCGGCGATTCCGTCGGAATGGAAGGACGAGGCGCTGGCCGAGAAGTGGAAGAAGGTCCGCGCCGTGCGCCGTGCCGTCACCGGCGCTCTCGAAATCGAGCGCAAGGACAAGCGGATCGGCTCTTCGCTCGAGGCGGCGCCGCAGGTCTTCGTGTCCGATGCCTCGCTGCATCAGGCACTCGAAGACCTCGACTTCGCCGAGATCTGCATCACGTCGGATATTGCGGTGATTTCGGGCGAAGCCCCGGCCGAGGCCTTCCGTGCCGATGACGTCGCAGGTGTCGCCGTGGTTCCCTCGCTCGCCGAAGGCACCAAATGCGCCCGCTCCTGGCGCATTACCAAGGATGTCGGTTCGGATGCGGAATATCCTGATGTCTCGGCGCGCGATGCGGCTGCATTGCGCGAAATCAAGGCTCAGAAAGCCGCCTGAGGCTGATCAATCGGCAACAGAAGGCGCGTTTCATCCACGCCTTCTGTTGCCGCGCAGCCCTAAACATTTGCGCTTTTGTGACATCTCCGGTAAAAGCCTGCCTGAAAATGGCCGGATTTCTGCGTCAATCGCGGAAACGGGCTGTTAACTTTTGCTGCACCACCGGAAGGGTTGGGACCGAATGACGGGAATGTATCGCGTGGCTGGCACCTTGATCGTGCTCTCTGCCGCCTCTTTCGGCGTTGCGGGCTGCATGGGGCCGACCTATGGCACGGACAAGACCGCAACCGAGCAGCTCGTCGACGATATCGGCAGCTCGATGTCGCTGGCCCCCGCCAAGAAACCCGTCAAGCTCGCCTATCAGCCGCGCGGCGATCTCATCAAGCCGACGGAAGCCAAGCTGGTCGAGCCGCAGCAGAACCTCGCCTCCAAGGACAATCCGGCCTGGCTCGAAAGCCCGGAGCAGACGCGTGACCGCCTGAAGGCGGAAGCCGACGAGAACGCCGACAACCCGAACTATCGCTCGCCGCTCATCGTCGGCGTCACCGAAGGCAAGGTCAAGTCGGTCGAGCAGCAGGCGACTGAATATCGCGAAGCCCGCAAGATCATGGAAGGCCGTGAAAACAAGCGCCGCTTCATGAGCGACCCGCCGCTCGAATATCGCCAGGTCGACGATCCGGCCAAGCTCACCGAACTCGGCGAGACCGAGGCGGCCAAGGAAAAGAAGCGCCTGGAAGACGCGAAGATCGCGGGCACCGGGCGCAAGTGGTATCAGCTCTGGTAATCGCGCGATGCGGCAGATTCTTTTCGCTGCCGCAATCTGCCTATCGCTCGGTTTGATCGCTCAGCCTGTCGAGGCGGCATCGCCGCTCGACGGCAAGACTTTCATCATCGAAGTGTCCTCAAGCCAGAGCGCCAGCGGCTATTCCGCCTATCTCTTGCCGCCTATGATGCGCGCGATCGAGAAGGCCAGACTGAAGCCAGCAAAGGCGGGGCCGGGCGCCGACGTCGTCTTCAACATCGTCACCCATTCCGATGTCGGGCAATGGATGGAAACGGAACGCGGCCGTGAATGGCTCTATACCCAGACCATCACGACAGGCATCAGCCCGGAATCCTATGTCATCCCGTTCGAAGGCACCCCACAATTCGGTGTCGCGGTCAGCCTGATCACGCCCAATTCCGATCGCGAAGACGAACTCGCTTGCCTGATCGAGCTCGCAACGCGGGAAGCGATCGCCCGTTATAGGCCCAAGGGCATTATCAAGCTGTCCGGCCAGTCCTGCCTGCGAAAGCCTTGATCGCCGAAAACTTGATAGAAATCAGATCAGCTATCAGAAATTGAAATATTTTCATGGCCCGCCACACTGGTTACCGGCCGTTAACCGGTGCGTCCTAGGCTGTGCTGCATGGCAACAATCGGTCGTCAAACCATCGGCAAGGCGTTGGTCGCAACGTGCATCAGCGCGGGTATCTCCGTGTTGATCGCGCTGAGCATCGTGCCGTTGCTCGGCGGCAGTTATGATGGCATTGGCATGTGGCTCAGCTTCCTCTGCCCGATCGTCATCGCGCTTCCCGCCAGCACCTGGCAGTTCCATCAGAGCGATGTGCTGCGCAAGGCCCGCGATGAACTCGCCTCGCTTCATGTCGAACGCGACCGGATGCACGCAAACCTGGTGCTCGCCCATGCCGCGCTGGAGCAGAAGGCACGGCTCGATGCGATGACCGGCGCGCTCACCCGCGAAGCCTTCCTGACCGAGTTGAATGCAGCCAGCGCCGCCGGTCGCAAGGGAACGCTTCTCTTGGCCGATGCCGATCACTTCAAGCGGATCAACGACAATTTCGGCCACCAGACTGGAGACGAGGCGCTTGTCGCCATCGCGGCGGCGATCGCCGAGACCACGGGTGTCAAGGATTTCTGGGGCCGCATCGGCGGCGAGGAATTCGCGATCTTTCTCGATGGCAGCGGAGCCGCGGAAGGTCTTGCCGTCGCGGAATCCCTGCGCCGCCGAGCAGAAGCGACCGACATCCACCGCGAGAAGGGCCGCGTCCCAATTACCATCAGCATCGGCGGGGTCGCCGTCGATGGTCATTTCAACATACGCCAGGCCATAGCGGACGCTGACCGACGGCTCTATCGGGCAAAGCATATCGGCCGGAACCGTGTCGTTCTCGACGAGATCAAGGACGACGAAGCATCCGCCGCCTGATCACTCGCGCCGGTCCTGAAAAAAGCTTTTCAGCAATGCCGCAGCCTCGGATTCGCCTATGCCTGGATAGACTTCCGGGGCATGATGGCATGTCGGCGAGGCATAGAAGCGCACGCCGCTCTCGACCGCCCCGCCCTTGGGATCAGCGGCACCGTAATAGAGCCGGCGGATGCGGGCGAAGGAAATCGCCGCCGCGCACATGGTGCAGGGTTCGAGCGTGACATAGAGATCGGCATCGACCAGCCGCTCGTCTCCGATAGACAAGGCAGCCCGGCGGATCGCCTCGATTTCGGCATGCGCCGTCACGTCGTGGAGCTCGCGCGTCCGGTTTCCGGCTCGGCCGATTGCCTCGCCATCCTTCACGACAACGGCACCAATTGGCACTTCTCCGCGGCTACCTGCCGCCCGCGCCTCCTCGAAGGCGATCTGCATGAAGCGATTTGCGGGCGCCACGCGGCTTTTCCCTCTTAACCAGAACCCCTTGTCCTGATAGGAGACGAACAAAGAAAAGGCAAATACTATGAAAGATACGAGGAAATCCGGCGGTCCGCGCAAGCCAGGCGGTGCGGCCGGCAAGCCGCCGCGGGGCGACAAGCCTTTCCGCAAGGACGGTCCCCGCAAGGATGGACCGAGGACGGACAGGCCCCGAACCGAAGGATCGCGGCCGGGGGAATCCCGCACGGACGGGCCGCGCAAGACGTTTTCGTCGAAGCCCAAGGCGGCACCAAAGGCGAACCCTGATCACCTGACGGTCACGGGCGAGGGAGAGCGCATCTCCAAGGTCATGGCGCGCGCCGGCGTCGCCTCGCGACGCGATTGCGAGCGCATGATCATGGAAGGCCGCGTCAGCCTGAACGGCAAGGTTCTGGAAAGCCCCGCCGTCAACGTCACGGACAAGGACCGCGTTGAAGTCGACGGGCAGGTGATCGGCGCGATCGAGCGCACGCGGCTCTGGATCTACTACAAGCCTGCCGGCCTCGTCACCACCAATTTCGACCCCGAAGGCCGCCCGACTGTCTTCGACAATCTGCCCGAGGAATTGCCCCGCGTTATCTCGGTCGGCCGCCTCGATATCAATACCGAAGGTCTGCTGCTGCTTACCAATGACGGCGGCCTGGCGCGCATGCTCGAACTGCCCTCGACGGGCTGGCTGCGGCGCTACCGCGTCCGCGCCTATGGCGCGATCGACCAGGCCCGGCTCGACGAACTCCGCGAAGGCATCGCCGTCGACGGCGTGCTCTACGGCGCGATCGAGGCGACGCTGGACCGCGAGCAGGGCCACAATGTCTGGATCACGATGGGCCTGCGCGAAGGCAAGAACCGCGAGATCAAGAACGTGCTCGGCGCGATCGGTCTCGAGGTGAACCGCCTGATCCGGATTTCCTACGGCCCGTTCCAGCTCGGCGAGCTCGAGGATGGCCAGGTGGTCGAGGTCAAGAGCCGGACGCTGCGCGAACAGCTCGGGCCCCGCCTGATCGAGGAGGCCAACGCGAATTTCGAGGCGCCGATCTTCAACGCCCCGCCTGAAGCCAAGGAAGAAGCGCCGGCGACCCGTGAATGGGCCGCAGGCGAACGTCCGCGCCGCGAAAGCCGCGAGGACCGCCGCGAGCGCGACCTCGCCCGTATCGATACGAAGAAGCCGGAGCGCGGCTTCTCCAAGGATCGTGGCGAAGGCCGGGACCGGGATGGCAGCAGGGATCGTGGAGAGCGCGGCGACCGTGGCGATCGCCGGGGAGCCAGAGACGATCGCGGCAAGGATGACAAGAAGCAGAAGCGGCTGCCGCTCGGGTCGAGCCGCACGGCCAATGTCTGGATGGCACCTGGCGCCCGACCGGTGGCGCCAAAGAAGGCGAAAGCCAAAGCCGAGGACGTCGCTGCCGAGGCAGGTCCGAAGCGCCGCGTGCTGCGGCTCAAGACTGATGGCGTCGAAACATCAGAAGGTCCGGTGAGGAAGGCGCGCAGCGACCGTCCCGAGCGAGCGGAACGACCAGCAAAGCCGTTCGGCCGCAAGCCGCGCGAAGACAGAGCGGACGGCGACCGGCCGACGCGTGCCCGCCCGGCAAGACCGTTCAGTGAAGATCGCCCAAGTTCAGACCGTCCGAAGCGCCCGTTTGCCGGCAAACCCCGCGAGGAGCGAACCGACGGCGAACGTCCAGCGCGCGCGGCGCGGCCGGCAAGGTCGTTCAACGATGACCGGAGCGCAGGTGAGGATCGCCCGAAGCGGGCTTTCGGCGGGAAGCCGCGCGGCGTTGATGGCGCGCGTACGGACAAGCCGCGTTCGAGTGCCCCACGTGCCGAGGGAGCACGGTCGGAGCGTCCGCGTTCGGACAAGCCTCGCACAGACAGGCCGCGCAGCGACGGCCCGCGCAATGACAAGCCGCGCGGCGATGGCCCGCGCAAGGGGCCGGCAGGCGGCAACAAGGGACCGGGACGCGGTGCGGATCGTCGGCGGTGAGTTCCGCGGGCGCGCGCTCGCGACCCCCAAGAGCAGCGATATCCGGCCGACGACCGACCGGACGCGCGAGAGCCTGTTCAACATCCTGTCCCATGCCTATCCCGAGGCGCTGGATGGGACGCGGGTGATCGATCTCTTCGCCGGCACGGGTGCGGTGGGGCTCGAAGCGCTGTCGCGCGGATCCTCGCAGGCGCTTTTCGTCGAGACCTCGGTTGAGGGACGCGGGCTGCTCCGCACCAATATCGAGACGCTCGGCCTTCAAGGGCGAGCGCGCATCTTCCGCCGCGACGCGACCGATCTCGGCGCGCCGGGCACGGTGCAGCCGTTCCATTTCCTGTTCGCCGACCCGCCCTATGGCAAGGGGCTGGGCGAGGCGGCGATCGATCAATGCCAGCGCCATGGCTGGCTGGTCCTCGGTGCGCTGGTAATCCTCGAAGAACGCGCCGATGTCGACCCGTCCGTTGCGGCCACCTTTCAGCCGCTCGAGATTCGCACCTTCGGCGATACCCGGATGCATTTCTATCGGTATGGCGGCTGACCCGGCCGTTCTGGCAGCCTTGAGCGACCATGCGCTCGGCACGAACAAGGGCAACTGCTCGCCGCCTTGAAGGACTACTGACACCTCCGGACTTGCACCATTTGCCTCATTGGATCATGGATGCGTGAAGGCCCCGGCCGGCGCATAGGAGCGCGGCCACCCCGATCAAAGGCATGCCATGACATTGACTGCGTCCAACAACACCTCCTCCCCAACCGTGGCCGTCGCCTTCGGCGGCGGCGGTGCACGCGGGCTCGCGCATATCCATGTGATCGAAGCCTTGGACGAACTCGGCATCACGCCGGTGGCGATCACCGGCTCCTCGATCGGCGCCATCATGGGCGCCGGCATGGCAGCCGGCATGTCGGGCGCCGAGATCCGAGAATTCACGCTTTCCACCGTCGGCCGCCCGCGCGAGGTGATGAACCGCATCTGGTCGCTCCGTCCCACGACGCTCAGCGACATGGTCGCCGGCGGCTTCCGGATCGGCCAATACAACCTCGAGCGCATCCTCAAGGCCTTCCTGCCCGAATTGCTGCCGGCAGATTTCGCGGATCTCACGATCCCGCTGCATGTCACTGCGACGGATTATTACGGCAGTTCCGAATTGCTGATCGGCGACGGCGATCTCATCCAGGCTCTCGCGGCGTCGGCCGCCATCCCGGCTGTCTTCATGCCGGTCCGGATCAATGGCCGGATCATGGTCGACGGCGGCATTTTCAATCCGGTGCCGTTCGAATATCTGCTCGACAAGGCCGATATCGTCATCGGCATCGATGTCGTCGGTTGGCCCTCGGGCGACCCGGATGTCATTCCCAGCCGGATCGACAGCCTGTTCGGCGCCAGCCAGTTGATGATGCAATCGATCATCGCGATGAAGCTCAAGGCCCACCGGCCGCATGTGTTCCTGGCGCCCGAGGTAGGGCGCTTCAAGGTGCTCGACTTCATGAAGGCGGCCGAGGTGCTGGAGATTTCCGCGGCGGTGAAGGACGATGTGAAGCGGGCGCTCGATGCGGAAATCAGCCGCCGCATCGCTGCAAGCTAGTTTCAGACGGCCCGGTTTTTCAGCTCGTCGCGGATCTGCGTCAGCAGCACGACTTCGTCGGACGGACCGCTCGGCGCAGGCTCCTCAACCTTCTTCGGCATGAAGCGGCTGACCAGCTTGAGCAGCATGAAGATGCACCAGGCGACGATCAGGAAGTTGATGACGATGGTGATGAAGTTGCCATAGGCGAACACCGCGCCCTGCTCGCGTGCCGCGGCGAGCGATGTCGCGGTGACCTTGCTCGACAAGGGAATGAACAGATTCGAGAAATCGACATTGCCGACGATGGCGCCGATGATCGGCATGAGCAGATCGTCAGTCAGCGACGTGACGATCTTGCCGAACGCGGCACCGACGATCACCGCTACCGCCAGATCCAGCACGTTGCCGCGCATGATAAAGGCCTTGAACTCGTTCAACATGGCACTCTCCTTCCCGATGCTGTCCCGACCCGTCCCGGCCGTGGATGAACGTTAGCAGAGACGAATGGAGAATCCAGACGGAAATTTCCTAGGGATTGCCGAATCTTAGCGACGAAAGGTCTATTTGAAATCCTCCCTCCGACCCTCTATCATCAACCGATCCGCTTGAGGCGCGGAATTCAGGGGAGGCCCCATGCTGCCAGGCTGGGTGATATTCGGCTCCGCGATCGCCTATCTCGTGCTGCTGTTCGGCATCGCGAGTTATGGTGACAGCCGGCCGAGGGATGCAAGCCGCGGCGCGGGCGGGCGGCCACTGGTCTATGCACTTTCGCTCGCCATCTATTGCACGTCCTGGACCTATTTCGGCGGTGTCGGCCTCGCCGCTCAGCGCGGCTACGAATTTGCCGCGATCTATATCGGCCCGATCCTCGTCTTCACGCTCGGCCTGCCGCTGTTGCGCCGTATCACCGAAATCGCCAAGGCGGAGCGCCTGACCTCGATTGCCGACTTCATTGCCGCCCGCTATGGCAAGAACCCCGTCGTGGCGATGATCGTGGCCGTGATCGCGCTGGTCGGCTACATCCCTTATATCGCACTCCAGCTCAAGGCGATCTCGAGTTCCGTCGGCTCGCTTGTCGACACGTCGCATTATGCGATCGGCCTCGACAACCACCAGCTCATCGACCTGCCGCTGCTGGTGACGCTCTCGCTCGCCTTCTTCGCCGTGGTCTTCGGCACGCGCCATGCCGACGCCACCGAGCACCAGGACGGCCTGATCCTCGCCATCGCCACCGAATCCCTCGTCAAGCTCGTCGCCATCATCACGGTTGGTCTCACGGTGATCTACGGCATCTTCGATGGCCCCGGCCACCTCATCGAGCTCATCCGCAACAACGCCGCGGCCGAGGCGGCACTCGCCCATGAAACGCCGATCAGCCGCTGGCTGACGCTCATCGTGCTCTCGGCCTTCGCGATCATGATGCTGCCGCGACAGTTCCATGTCATGGTCGTCGAGAACCGCACCTTCGGGGAATTGAAGCTCGCGGCCTTCTTCTTCCCGCTCTATCTCGTGCTGATCAATATGTTCGTGCTTCCCATCGCCATGGCCGGCGTCATCCGCTTCCAGGGCACGGGGAATGCCGATCTCTATGTGCTGACGCTGCCGCTCATGGCCGACATGCCCTGGGTGACGCTCATCGCCTTTCTCGGCGGCTTCTCGGCGGCCACCGCCATGGTCATCGTCGCCTCGGTCGCGCTCGCCATCATGATTTCCAACGATATCGTGATGCCGATCCTGCTCCGCCGCAACCTGCTCGAATCGAAGCCGGAATTCGACGACATCTCGAAGCTGGTCTTGATGATCCGCCGCGGCGCGATCTTCGTCGTGCTCCTCCTGGGCTATGCCTATTACCGCGCCTCGGGCTCCTCGGGCGGGCTTGCCTCGATCGGCCTGATCGCCTTTGCGGCCATCGCCCAGATGGCCCCGGCCATGCTCGGCGGCCTCTTCTGGCGGCGCGCCAATGCACGTGGCGCGATCGCTGGCCTCACCACCGGCTTCGGCGTCTGGGCATGGATGCTGTTCATCCCGAGCGTGGGCTGGACCTCCGCTCCGCCGGACGCCTCCGTCATCTTCGACGCCTTCTTCCCGTCGGCCAGCGGTCCGAGCACGCCGAGCGATCCCTTCGTCAGCGCCGTGGTCCTCAGCCTCGTCGTCAATATCACCGCCTTCGTCCTTGGTTCGCTGTCACGCGCCGAACGGGGCCTCGAGCGACAGCAGGCCGATGTCTTCGTATTGCGACCAAGTATAAGACCGCATCGCCGCAACTGGCGGACCAATCTCACGATCGGCGAACTCAAGATCGCGATCGGCCGCTATCTCGGCGAGGAGCGCACCCAGCGCTCCCTCGCCTCCTTCGCGGAAGAGCGAGGGCGCAAGCTCAACGACCGCGACCTCGCCGATGCCGAGCTGCTGAATTTCGCCGAACAGGTACTCGGCTCGGCGATCGGCTCGTCCTCGGCCCGGCTGGTGTTGACGCTCAGCATGCGGCGCAGGGACCGCAATACGGCCGAGACGGCCATGCTGCTCGACCAGGCGAGCGAGGCGCTGCAATATAACCAGGGCATGCTGCAGACTGCGCTGTCGCAAATGGACCAGGGCATCGCGGTTTTCGATGCCGACAAGCGTCTCACCATCTGGAACCGCCGCTTCCGCACCCTGCTCGACCTGCCGGAGCAGGCGGGCCAGGTCGGCTTTCCACTGTCCGCCATCGTCGCGATCATCGCCGAACGCGGCGATATCGAACCGAGCCGGCAGGATGACGTCATCGACAGAATCCTGACCCCCGACACGCCATTCATGATGGTGCTCGATGGTGGCGCCCGCATCGTCGAACTTCGCTCGAACCCGATGCCCGATCTCGGCATCGTCACCACCTGCACCGATATCACCGAACGCGTCCGCGCCAACCAGGCGCTCGAGGTCGCCAACGAGACGCTCGAACTGCGCGTGGTCGAGCGCACCCGCGAACTGACCCGCGTCAACACCGAACTTGCCGAAGCCCGCGCCGCGGCCGAAGAGGCCAATATCGGCAAGACCCGTTTCTTTGCCGCAGCCGGTCATGATATCCTCCAGCCGCTCAATGCCGCGCGACTCTATTCCTCCTCGCTGGTCGAGCGTCTCGGTCATTCCGGCAACAGCGACCTCGTGCTCAACATCGATTCCGCGCTGGAATCGGTCGAAACTATTCTGGGCGCCGTGCTCGATCTTTCCCGGCTCGACACCGGGGCGATGAAGCCACGTCTCGCCACCGTCGCGCTCGGCGATTTCCTCAAGCGCATCGACACCGACTACCAGCCGCTCGCGAACGCCAAGGGCCTGTCACTGAAGGTGCTGCCAACCAAACTCAAGGTCCGCACCGACCCGACCCTGCTGCGCCGCCTTGTGCAGAACCTCGTCTCCAACGCCATCAAATACACCTCCAGCGGCAGAGTGCTGGTCGGCGTCCGTCGTCGCGGCAACGAGGCCTGGATCCAGGTTTACGACACCGGGATCGGCATCCCGGCCTCGAAGTTCAAGACCGTGTTCAAGGAATTCGCCCGGCTTGAGGAGGGCGCCCGCACGGCCTCGGGGCTGGGCCTCGGCCTTTCCATCGTCGACCGCATCTCGCGCGTCCTCAACCACCCCGTCACGCTGCAATCGACCCCTGGCCGCGGCACCGTCTTCCGCGTCCGCCTGCCGCTCGAGCAGACCAGCGCGGTGCCGCTCGCGCCGGAGGCCGCAAGCGCCACCGTCGGCCCGGGCCGGAAGCTCGACGGCTTGCGCGTGATCTGCATCGACAACGAGCCGGCGATCACCGACGGCATGCGCATCCTGCTCACAGGCTGGGGCTGCGTCGTCGAGACGGCGGGCAGTGTCGCAGACTGCGATGGCGTGATCGCCCGCGGCTGGCGTCCCGATGCCATCATCGCCGACTACCATCTCGGCGACGGCAACGGTATCTCCGCCATCGCAAGGCTACGGGACGCCTTCGGCCCTGTCGCAGCGATCCTTATCACCGCCGACAGGACGCCGGAGGTCAGGGCCCATGCCGACAGGGATGGGATCGCGCAGTTGAACAAGCCGGTGAAGCCGGCGGCGCTGAGGGCGACGTTGAGCCGGATTGCGGGCGGAGTAAAGGCTGCGGCGGAGTGAACCGTTGGCTTGTCGAGCGTGGCGTTGCGGCATTCCCCCCTGTCCCACAGGCGGGGTGAGTTCCGGTCCACTTCAAAGATCCGCTTCCCAATTCGTGTCGGCAAGTCTTCGACTTGACCGAGTTCCTCAACGTGACCTCGGCGAATGGCCAACTTTGTCAGCGTGACGTGGGCCAAGAAGTCTCCAGCGGCGCCGCATCACCTGACGGAAGGGCACGTCCCCGCAATCCGCGGCGTGTTGCCCCCAGGACCGCCTGCATCCCAGCGACCTGATCGACCCTTCGGAAATCGTTTTGCCGGGGCCTTCCCTCGAATTGTCCGACCGCCATTAACGCTTCTTTTGCTGGTGCTGCACTACGTGCGGTTGTCTTATCGTGACCACTCGATGCCGAGGAACCGAGATGATGGACAATGCGGTGAGTGCGGACGAGGCGGGCCACGTTCCGTTGAACAAATGGCGGCTGGCACGCAGATTTGCTGTCCAGCTCTTTTGCTGCGCTCTTATACTGGCTTTCGACGCTTCCGACGGTGACAATTTCAACGGCGACATCGATGATCTTCTCAGATCGCTGCAGATCCGCGAGCTTTTTTATAGCGGCCGGTGGCACGATCTCGGCCTTCCCGGATTGGTCGGGCCCGAAATATACCTCTCCGCATGGTCGCGCCTCGTCGATTTGCCTTACTGGCTGATTGCCAGCGGCCTTGCCCCGCTGACCGGGGAACAGCCCGGACTCGAATGGTCTTATCGACTTTGGCCACCAGTGTTGCTGATGGGGTCGCTGCTGCTCTATGCTTGGATTCAGGATCGGATGGCACCCAGCCTGTCGCCACTTGCGGGCGTGTTGTCGATCATGTTGGGCGCCATCGCCTTTCTTGAATTTGCCCCCGGCCGGATCGATCATCACAATGTCCAGATGCTGTTGCTCATGGCGGTCTTGTTCGGACTGACGCGGCAGTCCCTGATGGGTGGGGCTATCGCCGGCGTTGCGGGTGTCCTGTCGGTGGCGACAGGCTTGGAAACGATTCCGTTGCTTGCCGCGGCCTATAGCCTCGCCGTCACTCTATGGCTGCTGCAAATGGATGGCGCGCGCGAGACTCTGCTGGGCCTTGCCCTGGCCAATGTCCTGGCAACGCCAGTCGCAACCATGTTGCTGATCGGGCCGGAGGCGTTCATTGTCTTTCAGTCTGACATGCTGTCGGCTCCATACATTTACGCACTCATGGGCTTCGGCATAATCGCGGCTATATGTTGCTGGGCAGGAGCGACCGGCATGTCAATCTTGCTGCGATTGATGGCGATAGGGATGCCCGTCGTTCTGCTGGCCGCCCTCGTTCTTCTGTTTCCTGCGATCCTGCTGGGCCCCTTTCAGATGATCGACCCGGATCTAAAAACTGTCTGGCTCGACCGCATCCCGCAGGAAATGAGCATCATAGCGATATTCCAAAGGTTCAACCTGCTGTTGATCGGTATCTTTTCTCTCTTCCTCGTTGTTCTGTCACTGATGGTTGCCAGGGTCGCGGACGATCTGAACAATGCCCGGAAAATACCCTGGGCAGTTGTAGTCATGGCTGTCGCAAGCATCCTTTGCGCGCTGTTTGCGGTGCGGTTCCTTAGATTTGCGGCGCTTTTCGTTTCTCTGGTACTGCCCTATGCAATCTTATGGCTGCAGGAGCGGATGTCGCAGCGCCGGCTCTTCGCGCCCGCCACATTTGCGATTGCACTTCTGCCGTTCATCGCTGTTCTTATGATGATCGGCTGGATCTCGCCGACGAAGCGGCCCACGGATACAGCCTTCCATATCTTGAACGACGGCTGCGAAACCGCCGATTTCTCCATTCTGCACACTGTTGCACCCGGTAGGATACTCGCAGGCGCAACGCTTGGCATCCACATTGCCTACGAGGTGCCGGGGCGGTTCACGGTGTCGAATGTTCCATTCCAGCGCGCGGCAACTGGCATTCGGCGCACACTCGACGCGTTCATGACGCCCGTGGCGGAGATACAGCCATTGCGGACGCTGGGCTATGATTACGTCGCCATCTGTGCACCCAAATCGGCAATCTCGCCCGCCGATGGCTCATTCTACCAGGCCTTGGCGATGTCGGTTCAGGTCGCTGGACTGGAGCCGCTTAACGATGGGCAATTCAGGATCTATCGCATAGCCAGATAACGACTTGGCATTGGCTACCGCCCTCACCAATACTGGGGGTGATTTAAGGAGCGCTCGCGGGGTCGCCCTCCCCTTCCCTCCCGCCCCCGAATCCGAAACAATAGCCGCATGCCCATCAAGCTCCTCCCAGAAACCCTGATCAACCAGATCGCTGCCGGCGAGGTCATCGAGCGGCCGGCAAGTGCGGTCAAGGAACTGGTCGAGAATGCGATCGATGCCGGCGCGACCCGCATCGAGATCGCGACGGCCGGCGGCGGCAAGGGGCTGATCCGCGTCATCGACAATGGCGCGGGCATGACGCCCGAGGATCTCGAACTCGCGGTGCGCCGCCATTGCACCTCGAAGCTGGAGCGCGGGCTCGACGACATCCGCACGCTCGGCTTCCGCGGCGAGGCGCTGCCGTCGATCGGTTCGGTGGCCAAGCTGTCGATCACCAGCCGCACCCGGGATGCCGAAAACGGCTCGGAGATATCCGTCGCCGGCGGCCGCGCCTCCGATCTGCGGCCGAAAGCGGCCAATACCGGCACGGTGGTCGAGGTGCGCGACCTGTTCTTCGCCACCCCTGCCCGGCTCAAATTCCTCAAGACGGAGAAGGCCGAGGCCGGCGCGATCACCGAGATCATCCGGCGGATGGCGATCGCCTTCCCGCATGTCCGTTTCGTGATCTCGGGCACCGACCGTTCGACGCTGGAATTCGCCGCAACCGGAGAGGACCGGCTGGCCCGCATCGCCCAGGTGATCGGCAAGGAGTTCGAAGAGAATTCGATTGCCATCGATGCCGAGCGCGAGGGCGTGCGGCTCACCGGTTTCGCCGGCCTGCCGGTTTTCAATCGCGGCAATTCGGCCCACCAGTTCGCCTATGTCAACGGCCGGCCGGTCAGCGACAAGCTGATCACATCCGCGCTACGCGGCGCCTATGCCGAGACGGTGCCGTCGGGCCGTCATCCGGTCGCGGTACTCGACCTCACGCTCGACCCTGCACTGGTCGACGTCAATGTTCACCCCGCCAAGTCTGATGTGCGGTTCCGCGATCCCGGTCTCGTCCGCGGCCTGATCGTCGGCGCGATCCGCCAGGCGCTCGCCGCCGACGGCGACCGCTCCTCGACCACGGCGGCCCGTTCGATGATGGCGGCCTTCTCGCCCGGCTTCCGGCCGGCGCCGCGGCAGGACTGGACGCCGACAGCGTCACCATCGCGGCCCTTCGCCTTTTCGACGGCACGTCAGCCCGCCTTTGCCGAAGCGGCGCAAGCGGTCTTCGGCGAGGTCGCCCAGCCCTCGGCCCGGCCCGCCGAACCGCAGTCGGCGATGCGCGCCGACCAGCCGGCCCCGGCAGACGACACCCAGTCCTTCCCGCTCGGTGCCGCCCGCACCCAGGTGCACGAGAATTACATCATCGCCCAGACCGACGACGGCATGGTGATCGTCGACCAGCATGCCGCGCATGAGCGGCTGGTCTTCGAAGACATGCGCAGGGCGCTGCGTGACCGAGACCTGCCCGCCCAGGCGCTGCTGATCCCCGAAATCGCCGACCTGCCGGAAGAGGATTGCGACCGGCTGATGGCCCATGCGGACGATCTCCGCAAACTCGGCCTCTCCTATGAGCGCTTTGGACCCGGGGCGATCCTGATCCGCGAGACGCCGTCCATGCTGGGCGAGGTCGACGCAGTCGGTCTCGTCAAGGAACTGGCCGACGAAATCGCCGAATGGGACACGTCGGCGACGCTCAGCTCGCGGCTCGAACATGTTGCCGCCACCATGGCCTGTCACGGCTCGGTCCGTTCCGGGCGGCGCCTGCGGGTCGAGGAAATGAACGCGCTGCTCCGCCAGATGGAAGCGACGCCTGGCTCCGGCCAGTGCAACCACGGCAGGCCGACCTATATCCGGCTCAAGCTGTCGGATATCGAAAGGCTCTTCGGCCGCAGTTGAAAGCATGGCGGGGCCAAGATATATCCCGCAGAGAACAGTATTCTGGAACGTGCGATATGATGAACCGGTTTGAAGGCAGCGGCAGCCGTGAGGCGAAGATCCGGTATCTCGACGCCGATTTCCAGATTCTGCTGCCCGGCGGCTATGTCATCTGCGCCGTGACAGGCAAACAGATCCCGATCGACGAGCTGAAATACTGGAGCGTCGACCGCCAGGAGCCCTATGCCGACGCGGGCGCCTCGCTCGAAGCCGATCGGCGCGCGGGTGTCCTGCCGGTGCAGAAGCGCTGATCCACCCTCAATTCATTGCCGGCGTCAGATGCGTCAGCACGCAGCGCCAGCGACCGTCGATCCTGCGATAGATGTCGGTGATCCATTCATCCGCCGCGATCGGTTCGCCGCGGAACGTCCCGGTATTCCGGCCACGGCCTGTCACCACCGCCATGTCGCCATAGACCTTGGCGCGCACTAGCGTCTTGACCATCATGTCGTGGGTCAGCCGGCCGCTGGCGATCACCTCCAACATACCCTCGCGGCTCACCGGCCCGACCTCCGGCGTCACCAGCACCCAATCGTCGGAGATGCAGTTGGCGATGCGGCCGATATCGTTCGAGACCATCGCCGCGTTGAAAGCGTCCTCGATCTCAGTGAACTCCTCGATCTCCGTTATCACGCTTGCGCCTCCCCGTGCGTGCCGCCCGAAACCTCGGCCCAACGGCGTTGCATCTCCTCGGCGCTCACGTCTTCGACCTTGCTCATCGCGAACCAGCCATAGCCGAAGGGATCGGAAAGTAGGGCGCTGCGATAACCGTGGAACTCCTTCTTCGGTGCGCGGAGCAGTTCCGCACCGCTGGCGACGGCATGCTCGACAAAGCCGTCTACATCCTCGACCTCGAGATGAAACTTCACCGTCGTGCCGCCGAGACGGTCAGGACTGATCGCGCCGAAGTCTGGATATTCGTCGGCAAGGAAGAAGCGCTGCCCGCCGATCGCAAGCTCCGCATGGCCGATCCTTCCATCGCCGGGGTCGGTCAGCCGGAAGATCTCTTCCGCTCCGAAGGCCCCGACATAGAAGTCGATCGCCGCCGCTCCGCCGCGCACGATCAGATAGGGGCACATGGACTGGACTTTTCCGGCATTGGACATAGCATCACCTTGACCGTCATTTTTAATTACGTTACGGTACGTTTTATAATGAGTCAAGAGCCGGACGAACATCCTATCCCGAAACGTGGCCGCCCGCGCAGCGAGGCCGCGCGACAGGCAATCCTGCGCACGGCACATGACATGCTTATCGCAGAAGGCCTTGGGCGACTGACCATCGAGGCGGTGGCGGAACGCGCACGCGTTGGCAAGCCGACGATCTATCGCTATTGGAAGAATGCCCAGGAACTCGCCATGGCGGCGCTGATGGCCGATCAGCCCGGCGCCCAGCCTGCTGCCTCAAGCAGCCGGACGCGCGAAAAACTCTACCAGCAGATGGACGATCTTCTGGCGATCTTCGCCACGCCCCGAGGGCGGCAGATCGCGCTGACCATGGCCGCCGCCGAGCCTGACAGCGAATTGGCCAAGGCCTTCCGGACGCGGGTGATGCTGGAGCAGCGCGAGGCAGGCCGAACCATTCTGGAGGACGCCGCAGCGCGCGGGGAAATCCAGCCCGAGGCCGACATGGAGACGATCCTCGACATGCTCTACGCCCCGGTCTTCTACCGCTTGCTCGTCGGCCACCTTCCGCTTTCGGAGGCATTCGGCCGGGGGGTGGTGGACAATGTGCTGCGAGCGCTGGCCATCAATCCCTGATCGACGAACTACTTCAACCGTCTCTTCCGGAAGTTCGCCAGCGCGCCCTCGATGATCAGCCGCGGCGTGGTTGGGGAGTCGAAGGCCATTTCGACGTCGATGACGGTGATCTTCTCAGCGAGTTCCTGCGCGCGGCCGTGATGGCCGCGAAGGCGGACGGCGTCCTTGGCGGTGGTGACGATCGTCAGTTCCTTCTTCTCCGCCGTCGAGAGGATGTCATCGATCTCATCGTCGCTCAGATGCTGATGGTCGCCGAAGGAGCGCTTGGTAACGATCTCGGCGCCGAGGCTTTGAACGGTGCGATAGAACTTCTTGGGATCGGCGATGCCGGCGAAGGCGAGCACGCGCTTGCCGTCGATGGCGTCAGCATCGCCCACTGGCTCGACAGAACCCTCATAGACCGGCTTGCCGGAACGCGCGGCGACGCGGATGAAGGGGTCGGCCCCCGCGCCATTGCCAAGCTTGAGGAGCGCCGAGGCATAGACCAGCTGCAAGGTCGTCGGCGCGCGAACAGGGCCCGCCGGCACGAGGAAACCATTGCCGATACCTCTGACGCTGTCGACCACCATCAGCGCGTAGTCGAATTTCAGCGCCGCGCTCTGGAAGCCGTCATCCATGATGATGATGTCCGCGCCTTCTGATATCAGCATGCGCGCGCCTTCGAGCCGTTTGCGGGTGATGACCGTGAGCGTCTCGCGGGCGATCAGCAACGGCTCGTCGCCAACGTCCTTGGCGCGATGATGGTCGGGATCGACAACCGTGGTTCGATCCATTGAGCCGCCATAGCCACGGCTCAGCACGCCGGGCTTGAGGCCGCGCGCCTTGGCGGCCTTGGCGAGCGTGATCACGGTCGGCGTCTTGCCAGCGCCGCCAACGGTGAAATTGCCGACGCAGATGACAGGGACGTCGACTTCGGCGCGCTTGGCATTCTTCATGTTGCGGCTGGCGAAATAACCATAGATCAGCGACGCCGGCGAAAGCAGCCAGGCACGCAGATCACCCTTCTTCCACCAGAATGGCGGTGCTTCAGATACCATGTCCCCGCCGACCGTGATGGGATCAGCCCTGAATTTCTCGTTCCGCGGCGAAGAAACGCGAAAAACACCGGGAAATCAAGGTGATTTACTTGGAAATGCTATCGAGCAGCGCTTCGAGATCTTCGATGCTGCCGACGACATGGTCGGCGAATGACGAAAGGGTCGCTTCGGCGCCCGTTCCCGTCAGCACGCCGACGGCGAGGCCGGCCTTGGCGTTGCGCGCCATATGCATGTCATGGGCATTGTCGCCGACCATGGCGATCTCGGAAAGCTCCAGTTCGCATTCCCGCGCGAAACCCTGGATCATGCCCGGATTGGGCTTCACGCCATGGCCGCTGTCGTAGCCGGCGATGTAGTCGAGCATCGGCAGGATGTGCTGGCCTTCGGCCATCCGCCGGATCGAGGCCTCGTTATCGGAGGAGGCGATGCCGAGCTTCAGCCCGCGCTCCCGGAGGCTGAGAAACACCTTCCGTAGATCGGCGAGCGGCACGGCATTGGCCGCGCCTTCGAGGAAAAAGCGGTCGAAATGGTGGATAAGATCGTCGAGAGGGCGTTTCGCGCCGGCCTCGATCATGCCGGCGGCAATCTCGCCAGTAGAGGACGCGGCAAACAGGCTGTCGCCCGTGGTCACGCCGGTCTCGGGATCCATGCCGCAGGCCCGCATCAGCTGGTCGGCGAGTTCGACGTTGCCATCGGCGGCGTAAAGGGCGCAGCGGCGATTGACCGGCTCCCAGGATTTGGCGAAATCGAGCAGCGTGCCGTCTTTGTCGAACAGGATACCGGAAATCTTCAAGCCGTCCCTCACTTGCCTGATTGCGCACCGTTGCGGGGCATCAGGCGTGCCTTCATCGTCAGCGGATTGATATAGGGTTCAAGACCGCGGAGCGTCGCCTGCAGGGCGCCGCGCATCTGGTGCACGGTCTGAAGGCCGGCGTCGATCATGGCATGCCGCGCCGGCTCGTTGGTGATGAGGTAGTAAACCGCCTTGGCCAGCATTTCCGTATCGCGCACCATCCGGGCCGAGCCGTTGCGGGCGAGCGTCTGGTAGCTCTCGCGAAAATTGCCGACCTGACCGCCCGAGAGGACAGCGCAGCCCATCATGGCGGGCTCAAGCGGATTCTGGCCGCCGCTCGCGGTCAGCGAGCGGCCGACGAAGGCGATCTCGGTCAGTTGCAGGAACAGGCTCATTTCACCGATGCTATCACCGAGATAGATATCGGTGCCCGCCACGATTCCGTCGTTGCGGCTCCTGCGGGCGACATTGAGGCCTTCGCCTGCCAGCATCTCCTCGATTTCGTCGCAGCGCTCGGGATGGCGCGGCACGATCACCGTCACGATGTCCATCCGCGACTTGAGCGCCTTGTGCACCTGCGCCGCCGCCTTCTCCTCGCCGTCGAAAGTCGAGATCGCTGCCCAAGTGTTGCGGCCGGCAAGCTGCGTCTTGAGGCGCGCGAGCGTGAGCGGATCGGCCGCCGGCATGTCGCTGTCGGCCTTGAGATTGCCCGAGATCAGCACCGGCAGTGCACCCAGCTCCTGGAAGTGCTGCGCATCGGCGTCGGACTGGGCGATGACCAGCGACATGTTCTCGAACAGCGCCGAAGCAAGCCGTGGCGCCATCGACCAGCGGCGAAAGGAGCGATCGGAAATCCGGGCATTGACGAGGATCTGCGGAATGTGCCGGCGGCCGAGTTCCATGATCGTCACCGGCCAGATCTCGGATTCGGCGAAAAGCGCAAGATCGGGCTGCCAATATTCGAGAAAGCGATCGATGACCGGCTTCAGGTCGAGCGGCACATATTGGTGGATCACCTCGTGTTCGAGCCGCGAGCGGGCGATCGTCGCCGAGGTCACAGTGCCCGTGGTCAGCAGCACCGTGATGCCGCGGCGGGAGATTTCCTTGATCAGCGGCACCACAGCATTGGTCTCGCCAACGCTTGCGGCATGGACCCAGATCAGTGGCCCCTCGGGACGCCCGGCACTGGCATAACCATAGCGTTCGGACTTCCGGGCACGCTCCTCCTTGCCGCGGGCAGCGCGAAAGGACACGAAGGTGCTGACAGCCGGATATGCTGCCACCCCCGCCCAGCGGTAGCCGAACAGCGCGAGACGGGCGCGCAGGCTCGTCATGACCGGTCGCCTCCCATCGACTTGGTCACTTGCCCGGCTCGAGCAGGCGATGGAGATGGACGATGAAATAGCGCATGTGAGCGTTGTCGACCGTCTGCTGCGCCTTGGCCTTCCAGGCCTGCGCGGCTGAGGCGTAGTCGGGGAATATGCCGACAATGTCGAGCTCGGAAAGGTTCTTGAATTCGGTGCCGGTGAGCTTTTCCAGTTCACCGCCGAAAACGAGGTGGAGAAGCTGCTTGGGCTTTTCTTGTTCGGCCATTGGTCCGCCTTTGTCGTTCTGGTCTTCGTTTTTCTTGTTTTACCGTTCGGTCAATTTCGACCATTGGATTGCGGCATTATCCGGGAAAGGTCAATGGCCGTGACCCTTTCGATGCCGGCCAGTATGAGATCACTGGTGGACATCGTCCAGGAGTCGCATCAACCAGCCGCCGCGCTCGCCACGAGCAGCGGTAGCAGGTCTTGGCGCGCGGCAAAGAGAATGCCGTGCCGCGGCGTTTGCAGGTTGTAGACCGGTGCCACTCCATGAACGTCGCGCACGCCGCCGCCGGCATTGGCGAGGATGAGATCGGCTGCTGCCAGGTCCCAGTCATGGGCATTCGGCTTGACGATCGTCGCATCGAGCCGGCCATCGGCGACCATCGCCAGGCGATAGGCGAGCGACGGGATGCGCGACAGGCGCTCGGTCTCGCCCAGGCTCCTGGCAAAGCGCTTCATCATGTCGTCAGCGGCGCTCACGCGCGCTGGGCGGTCGTGCGGCACGATCCGCAGCACTTCGCCATTCTTCTCGACCCGGCCCGAGGCATCGGCAATGTAAAGTTCGTCGAGCGAGGGAGCATAGAGCACGCCAGCCAGCGAGCGGCCGTGTTCGGTCAGCGCAACGCTCACCACCCAGGTGTCGCGGCCTTCCATGAAAGCGCGGGTACCATCGATCGGATCGACGATGAAGACGCGATCCTGGCCGATACGAGCCGGGTCGTCCTCGCTCTCCTCCGAGAGCCAGCCATAGCTTGGCCGCGCGCCGCGCAAGCGGGCGTGCAGGATATCGTTGGCAGCATGATCGGCGGCCGTGACGGGCGAAGTGCCGCCATTCTTCCACCAGACCTGGACGTCATTGCGGAAGAATTTCAGCGCCTCGTGGCCGGCCTCTTTGGCCGCCTCGACCAGAAGGTCGAGGTCGTCAGCGAGGGTAGGTGGTGCGATGACACTCATTGCCGCCCCCTATCGGCCGGCAAGCGTCATGTTCTCGATCATCAAGGTCGGGGACGCCGTCGAATAGGTGCGGTCGATGTCGTTTGCCGGGATCATCGACAGGAACATGTCCTTGAGGTTGGACGCAAGCGTCACCTCGGACACGGGATAGGTCAGTTCGCCATTCTCGATCCAGAAGCCCGAGGCACCGCGCGAATATTCGCCGGTGACGGTATTGGCGCCATGGCCGATCATCTCGGTCACGTAGAAGCCTGATTTCACCGACTTCAGCATGTCTTCGGGCGATATCGTGCCCGGCTCCAGCGACAGATTGGTCGAGGATGGAGTGACCGTGGTGCCGCCGCGCACGCCGCGGCCGTTGGTCCTCAGCCCGAGTTCCTTGGCCTGCGAGGTCGAGAGGAACCACTGCCGCAGCACACCGTCATCGATCATGACGAGCTTTTCGCCGGCAACGCCCTCGCCGTCGAACGGCCGCGAGGACGGCCCGCGGATGATATGCGGATCGTCGATGACAACAAGGCCCTTGCGCAAAACCTGCTGGCCCATCATGTCGCGCAGGAACGAGGTCTTGCGGACGATCGCCGAGCCGTTGATCGCCGAGGCGAGATGACCGACCATGCCGCGCGCCACGCGCGGATCGTAGATCACGGTGATGCCGGAGCCGGTATCGGCCTGGCGCGGATTGAGCTTCTTCACGGCACGCTCTGCAGCCTTGCGACCAAGATCTGCGGCAGCATCGAGATCGGTATAGCGCGAACGGGAATCGCCCTCGTAATCGCGTTCCATCGACGTGCCTTCGCCCGCAATCACGGAGATGCCGCGGCCAAAGCGGGTCGCCATGTAGGAGCCCGAGAAGCCGCGCGAGGTGACCAGCACCAACCCGCCCATCGACACCGACGTGCCGGCGCCGCCGGAATTGGTGACGCCGGACACCGCAAGCGCCGCATTTTCCATTTCCAGCGCGCGGTCCGTCAGTTCCGCGGAGGAAACTTCCGTTTCATCGACAAGGCCGAGATCGGGATAGTCGTGCGAGAGATCGACATCGTCGGCCAGGCAGGCAAAGGGATCTTCGGGCGACGCCTTGGCCATGGCGACGGCACGCTCGGCAAGCGTCGCCGCATCGAAGCCCGGATTGGCTGAAACGCTGGCAACCCGCTTGCCGACAAAGACGCGGAGGGAGAAGTCGTCGCCCTCAGAGGCATCCACGCTTTCGACCTTGCCGAGACGTACGGCGACGGAGCGCGAACGGGAGCGTACGATCACCGCATCGGCATCCGTGGCACCCGCCTTTTTGGCGAGGCTCACGAGCTCTTCGGCACGGGCGGTGAGGCTTTGAGAATCAATGGGCTGTTGCATGACAAGCCTTTCTGTTGAGGCTCATTTATTGTGCGCTTGCAAAATCATCAAGGGTCACACTAGTTATTCAGGAGATCCCCATGGCCAAAACGGGCCCGCAGCTGGAATTGTTCGCCGATGTCATCATCGCATGCCCTGTTCAATGAAGCCCTCCTGCTGCTCGGCGGCGCCGTCATTGCGGCCCCGCTGTTCAAGCGGCTGGGCCTTGGCACGGTGCTGGGCTACATCGCAGCGGGGATTGTCATCGGCCCCGTCAGTCTGCTGATTGGTGGCGGCGAAGACATTCTCTCGGTCGCCGAACTCGGTGTGGTGCTGCTGCTCTTCATCATCGGACTGGAACTGAAACCGGCGCGACTCTGGCAAATGCGGCGGGACATTTTCGGGCTCGGCAGCTCGCAGGTCATCCTGTCGGGTGCGGTCTTGTCGGGGCTGGCCTACCTCTCCGGCCTGCTCCCCTGGCAGGGATCGCTGATCGCCGGCTTTGGCCTTGCGCTGTCCTCGACCGCCTTTGCCGTGCAGATCCTCGAAGATCGCAGCGACATGAACACGGCCTATGGCCAGCGTTCATTCTCGATCCTGCTGTTCCAGGATCTTGCCATCGTACCGCTTCTGGCGATGACCGCCTTTCTCGCGCCCGGCGCTGAGGCGTCGACGAGCTTCTCCTGGCAGGGAGTCGGGATTTCCGTCGGCGCGGTCGTGGGGCTGCTCCTGATCGGCAAGTATCTGCTCAACCCGCTCTTCCAGATCATCGGCAGAACCGGTGCGCGGGAAGCAATGATCGCAGCCGCCCTCTTCGTCGTCCTCGGTGCCGCGACCGTCATGGAAATTGCCGGCTTCTCGATGGCCATGGGTGCCTTCCTCGCCGGCATCATGCTTGCAGAGTCCTCTTATCGCCATGAACTCGAGGCCGATATCGAGCCTTTCCGCGGCATCCTGCTCGGCCTGTTCTTCATGGCGGTCGGCCTCTCTTTCGGTCTGGATGTCGTCCTGGAGAACTGGCTGGTGATCCTGCTTGCCGTACCGGCGGTCATGGCTGTGAAGGCAGCCATCATCTTCGCCCTGTGCCGGCTCACCGGTTCGAGCAAGTTCGACTCGCTGCAGCAGGCTTTCCTGCTGTCGCAGGGCGGCGAATTCGGCTTCGTGCTCTTCACCACGGCGACGGCCGCCGGTCTGTTCGACGCCTCGACGAGCTCCCTGCTGATCGCCATCGTCACCGTCACCATGGCGCTCACGCCCGTCGTCGCGATCCTGCCGCGCTATCTCGCACCGGCCGAGGAGAGCGAGGAACTCGACGAGGATTTCGAGGGTGCGCATGGCGCCGAGGTCTTCATGATCGGCTTTTCGCGCTTCGGCCAGATCGTCGCCCAGGTGCTGCTCGCCGGCGGCCGCTCGGTGACCGTGATCGACCAATCCGCCGACCGCATCCGCCAGGCCTCGCGCTTCGGCTTCCGCATCTATTTCGGCGACGGCACCCGCAAGGACGTCCTCGATTCAGCCGGTATCGCCAAGGCCAAGATCATCGCCGTCTGTACCAATCATCGTGACGTGACGGACCGGATCGTCGACCTCATCCAGGCGGAATATCCCGAGGCCCGTATCTATGCCCGTTCCTATGACCGCACGCATACGCTCACGCTCCGCCAGAAGGGTGTGGACTACGAGGTCCGCGAAACCATCGAATCAGCCCTGCTCTTCGGCCGCAAGACGCTCGAGGGACTCGGCATGGACGAGCACGATGCGACGGCTATCGCTGATGATATCCGCAAGCGAGACGAAGCGCGCCTACAACTACAAGCTGTGGAAGGCATTGCGGCCGGACGCGAGCTGATGATCAACCAGCCGATGCAGCCCGAGCCTCTCGTCAAGCCGCGCAAGGAGGCTGCAGAATAGGCGGCCAATTCGGCTAATTTCCCGAAATGTAACAAAATTTTCGGCTAATTAGCCGAAACTTAAGCAGGCATTAATGCTTACCATGTCAGATACTCGCGACTGAAATGACGGCGGGTGGCGGCTTCGGCCGACTTTCGCGTTACGGGCAAGATGCTGGGCGCCCGCAACGAGACGCAACCTGCTTCAGCGGCCCTCCAGCATGACATCCAGTTCAGACCGGAAGTGTTCGAGACTCCGATGAATGAGGCCGCGTCGTTCGACGCTATGCTGCAATGCAACCTGCTCGAGGTCTTCTGCGAGGCCCTCGGCGCAGCTATATTCGTGACCGACAAGCTCGACGAAATCAGCTTTGCCAGCATCCGGCTGCTCCATCTCTTCCAGATTCGCGAGTCCGCCATTGCACCCGGTGGCCGTGCCCGAGACCTCTATGGTGCACTCTACGATGCCGGCCTGCGCTTCGGCGACAACGAGCGCCCGGGCATCGCCGGCCGTGAGAACTGGATTGCCGAGCGCATCGCCTCTGCGTGGAAAGAGCGCGTTGACAAGATCGAGCAGGCAGGACCGGATCGCTGGATGCGCGTCGTCAGCCGCCGCTTCTCGTCCGGCCTCGGCTTCGTCGTCATCCAGGACGTGACGGAACAGAGGAAGAAGGAGATCCTGCTTCGCGCCGAGCAGGAGCGTGTGAAACTTACCGAGGATATTCTCGACACGCTGCCCGTCGCCGTCGCGGTCAAGGACCGCAATCTCAACTATGTCGCAGTCAATCAGGAATTCTGCAGGCTGATCGGTACGACCCAGGAAGCGATCCTTGGGCAGGGTACCTGGCAGGCGCTTTCACCGGAGCTTGCGGGTCGCGTTGAGCAGATGGACTGGCAGCTGCTCTCGAACGGCGAGCCGGGACTTGCCCATATCGTCCATACGCGGCCGGATAGCGAGACCTTCGCACTGGAGCGCCGCGCGCGGCGGCTCGGCAAACCGGGCAGTCACTACATCGCCGTCAGCCTGACCGAAGAGGCCAGGCGCGCCGAAGATCGTGGCGAAACCATCGACAGCTTCGAAGCCGTCCTGACGCCTGCGCCAGTTCCCCAAGCGTCAGATGCCAGGCCGAGCCGGAACGTGCTCTTCCTGACCGAGACGCAGCGGCACGATCAGGCCTTGAAGCTCGCGCTCCGCGCCCATGACACCGACCTCTGCTACATCAGAGACGTGCCGGAATTCGCCGCCTTCCTTCCAGCAGCGGACGCAGCCCATATCGCGATCGACCTCGTGATCATCGATCAGGATTTCGATCCGCTGGCCTTCAGTATCGCTGCCGCCAACCACCTGAACTTCCGCATGCTGCCGGAAGGCGCGACCGAGTCGCGAGCCCTGGCCGAGATCCTCAATGCCCTGCCGCAGCAGCGACAGTCGCTCGTGGCTCCCTCGATCGAGCCTCCGGATTCCGCGATCGACGAGCAGGCGGAAAGTCTCCCTGTGGAGCAGGCCTCAGGCTCGGCCGGTTTGGATGTCCTTGCGATCGAGGACAATCCGATCAACCGCATGGTGCTGGAGCAGATGCTGGGCAGCCTGTCGGTCAATTTCCGCATCGCCGGTTCAGCTGCCGAGGGCCTTGCCGATTGTGCCGAACATGCCCCGCGGCTCGTGTTGTCCGATACGACCCTGCCCGACATGTCCATCCATGATCTTGCCCTCGGCCTGCGGCGGATCGATCCGTCGGCTGTGCTGATTGCTCTCGTAGCCCGGGAGAGCGAGGAGCACCACAATCAGGCAAAGGCCGCAGGCTTCGACTACAGCCTGTCGAAACCGCTCAGCGCCGAAGCACTCGGCGCCCTCGTCCCCGATCTCCTGGCGGCTGAGACGAAGGGCCATGCCGGGCCGGCCGCCCCATCATGAGGAATGTTGCCGACGTGACAAATATCAGAAAATCCGGCAGCCAATTCTTAACGATTTACCCCCAGTCTCGAATGACATCGCCGCCATGAATGCAGAGATACCAACCATGATCGGCTCGACACCGGAGACGTTCCCCGCGAGTCACAACGAATTGCAGGCCATGGCCTATACCGACCCGCTGACCGGGCTCGGCAACAGGCACCGCCTGCGCGACAAGCTGCGCCAGCTGATCGCCGACCGTGCCGCCGATCCGGCTCCGTTTACGGTCGGTATCGGCAATCTCGACGGCTTCAAGCCCATCAACGACCTGTTCGGGCCCTCCGCCGGCGACCAGATCCTTTGCCAGGTCGCGCATCGTCTCAAGGCCTGCATTCCCGATGGCGCGACCGTCGTGCGCTGGGAGGGCGACGAATTCGCTTTCTTGCTGCCGCTGATCTTCGAGCGCCGCAGCGCCGAGAAGATGGGCGCCATGCTCAAGGAAGTGCTGTCGGCGCCCTACGATCTCGGCGACCGCAACGTCCGCCTTTCCGCCTCCTTCGGCTTCGCCATCCACCCCTTCGCCGGCGAAGGCTTCGATGAGCTGATCAAGAGCGCCGAGACCGCACTTTATCGCGCCAAGCGCCGCGGTCGCGGCCAGATCACCGTCTATTCGACGGAGATCGCCGAGCAGATGAAGCGTGCGACGCAACTCGAACAAGCGCTGCGCAACGCCATCATCGCCGACGAGGTCGACGTCCATTTTCAGCCGATCGTCAATCTCGCCAATGACACGGTCGTCGGCTTTGAGGCCTTGGCGCGCTGGATCGACAAGGATCTCGGCTTCGTCTCACCCGCGACCTTCGTGCCGCTGGCCGAGGAACGTGGCTTCATCGACTCGCTTTCGGAAACGCTGCTGCGCAAGGCGGCCGAGGCCGCTCTTTCCTGGCCCCGCGAACTCTTCCTGTCCTTCAATCTATCGTCCGCCCAGCTGATCGATCCGACGACAGCCTTCAACACCGTCGCCATCATCAACCGCACCGGCCTCGACCTGTCGCGCGTGGAACTGGAGATCACGGAAACGGCGATGATGACCGATCCGGTCACGGCCCAGAAGATCGTCAACGAGCTTCGCGCCGTCGGCATTCGTATCGCGCTCGACGATTTCGGCACCGGCCAGTCGAGCCTGTCGCGGCTGCGCGACTTCGCCTTCGACAAGGTCAAGATCGACCGCGCCTTCGTCTCGCGCATCACCTCGGACAGCGCCTCGGAACACATCGTCAAGGCGATCATCACCATGTGCGAAGGTCTCAATCTCGAAGTCGTCGCCGAAGGCATCGAGGACTTCGAGGAAGCGCTCAAGCTCAAGGCACTCGGCTGCGGCATGGGCCAGGGTTATTTCTACGGCAAGCCCGTGGATAGCGAGGCAACCCGCGCCTATATCAGCGAGAAATACATTGACCGCCTGCCGGCGGAACTGGCGCCCATCGCCGTCAGCGCCTAGGGCCTCGTAGAACCGAGGCCCGCGCCTGCTGACAGCTTCGACCTGTCACGCGGGGAACCGGACGCCCAAGTCAGCCGAATAGCGGGCATGGCGCACCCGTCAGATGAGCGACACATCGCTTTCTGAAACGAAAAAACCTTGAGATTTCTTGTTAGTCTACTCGTCGGCATCGCCCTCTTCTGGCTAGCCGTTTCCCTCGCCATTACCTGGAGCGCCAGGGAACATGCCGATGCCAAATTCGCCTGCGGCAGCGCCACAGCGCTGCTCGGTCTCTGGACCAGCCAGAGGATCATCGAGCATGTCGGCAGTGACGGCCGCGACGTCACCGTGCTGGTCTCCGGGGCTGGTTGGCTGAGCCGGCTGACGAAGAAGTCCCGCATCGATATCGGCATGGCGGCGTGGTGCCAGGTCAAGGCACTCGGCAAAGGCGGCAAAGTCACTATCCGCGGCAATCGCGGCGAAGACCTCGGCCAGGTCGTCGACGGCAAGTGGTCGAGCAAGCTCTTCGGCGAATGATCAGTCTCTGCGCGTCTCGAACCTGACCTGCTGCTCACCCGGCAACAGGCATTGGTGCCGGGCGGCTGGGCAAAGCCGGCGCCAAAACGACCAAGGGCCGCCGCATGCGCGGCAGCCCTTCATATCCGACCTTCGATTGCCCGGCTTTAGACGAGCGTCTCGTCCGGCAGTGCGACGATGAAGTCGGCACTGAAGTCGTCCGCGTCGACATTCTTGAGCACGATCGTGCCTTCGCCGCCGAAGCTGACGACGAGATTGCGGCCGTCCTGTTCCCAGGTCCCCGCGGCGATCAGATCGGCGCCGACTGCGATATAGTCGTTGCCCTTGTTGCCAAGATTGAAATCCTTGACGAAATCGGAGCTGCCGTCTTCTTCGAAGACGAAATAGTCGCTGCCGTGGCTGCCGATCAGGAGGTCATCTCCCTCGCCGCCGAGCAGGTAGTCGCTGCCCTTGTCGCCGTCGATCTTGTCCTCGCCGGCCAGGCCGACCAGCCAGTCGTCGCCGGTTGATCCCTTGATCCTATCGTCGCCTGTGAGAACCGCAGCAAGCACGGCATCGAGGCCGCCCGTATCAAAGGCTGTCTGGATGGCCGCAGCCTCCAGCTGCACCGCCTTGATCTCGAAGAGCTCTTTGCCGTCGGCATTGCTCAGCGAAATTTCGCGAACGATGCCTCCGGCAAGGCCGGTTTCCGTCCAGTCGAGATTCTTGCCGCTGAATTCGAGTTCGTTGCCCGATGGATCTTCGACCGTAACTTTGTCGCCGCGATCTCTCGTCACTGTCAGTTCGGACTCGTCGAGGCCATCCCACAATTCCTGAAAGGTGTCGATCGAAGCACCATATTTAATCCGGGACATACCTACCTCCATCTGGGTTAGTCGAGTGCTAATGCCATGACTCGATGTCGTTCGCGCGCCCGAATGTTTGAGAGCACTAAAATAGAATGAATCGAATCAGGTGCCTTCTAATGGCGGCCCGGAGGGGCGAGAATGGGGCAGCGCCCGCATATTCTCCGGAGGGTTGCGTGCTCTTTATCGACGCAATCGAATTTTCCCGCATATCTTGCGAAAGCGGAACAAGTATGGGTTCAGCGGGCGCTTCTGTTGTCAGTTCGCGGTAATCGGAAGCTCAGCGCCAAAGGCGACCGATCGGTCGCTGCGGGTTTCGAAATCCAGCGTCGCCTGGCCACCGGTCGCGCCACCACGATTGGAGAAATGTTTCTCGAATCGCACATGCCCGCTGACGCGAGCACAGGTATTCGTGCCCGGCAGCTTGGCGAAGCCCGGCCCGTAAGCATCGCAGGCGTCAGAGGACCGTTGCTGCTGTTCGAACTCATCGGCAACGACGGCGTCCTCGGCGCGCGCCATTGCGACCGTGGCGAACCACACAGCAAGACCCAGCGCAAGATATCGAAACCGCATTGCCGCCTCCAAAGCCCGAGATCGACCGAATAGGTCGGATCGAATTCAGGCGATATGATGATCCAATCCACTCGGTGCAAGATGCTCACGCCGTCCCCTGTGCGAGCAGCCAGTCGCGCACCTTGCGGGCGGGCGTGCTGAGCTCCCGCGAGCGCGGCCAAACAACATAAAAGTCAGTGCCCGTTTCGAAGACATGGTCGCTGACCGGCACCAACGCGCCCGACGCCATCTGGCGCTCTATCAGATGCTGCCAGCCGAGCGCCACACCCTCGCCGGCCAGCGCCGCCTGGATCACCAGCACATAGTCGTTGATCGTCAGCGGTCGCGATTGCGGGCGGTATAAGTGGCCGGCGCTCTCGAACCATTCCTTCCAGTCGCAGGCGACGCGCGCCGGCTCCTCGAGATGTATAAGTCTCAATTGTGCAAGCTCGTCGAATGTCTGTGGCATGCCGTGGCTCTCGATGAAGGCAGGACTTGCCACTGCATTGACCACTTCCGGCGCCAGCAGCGCCGCGTGATAGTTGGGCCAGGTGGCGGGATCGCCACCGCGGATGCCGAGCGGAATACCCTCTTCGTCGAGCTCGAGATCGCGCACCGAAGCATGGATCCGCAGGTCGATTTCCGGAAGATCCTCCCTAAGTTTCGGTATCCGCGGCAACACCCACATCGACGCAAAAGCCGAGGATGCCGAGAGCGTCACATTCGTCTCGCGGCCCTTCGCCCTGATCTGCTCGGCCGATTTCTGGATGCGAGCCAGGCCCGCGGAGACGTCGGCATGGAACCGCGCGCCGGTTTCGGTCAGCGCCACCGCGCGATGGCTGCGGTGGAAGAGCGGCACGCCGAGCTGGCCCTCCAGCGTCCTGACCGCATAGGAGACGGCAGCCTGTGTCATCGCGAGCTCCTCCGCCGCGCGGGAAAAATTCTCGTGCCGGCCGGCGGCTTCGAAGACGATCAAAGCAGAGGCGGAGGGGAGCAGTCGTTTCAGGGTTTGCATAAGGAGAATTTATATCTTCCCCCCAAATTTTGGAAGGATACAATGGGACAATTCACCGTTAGGCTGAACTCGACAGCGCAAGGAGTTCTCCGAATGGACGTCATCGACGCCGAAAACCCAGCCATCGAGGTCAGGACGCGCCGCGAGCGCGGCAAGCGCCGCGACCCGTCCGCCAAGCCGGTCGGTGTGCCCTATATCGTCAGGAACATCCCGCCTTACGACATTGTGAGCGAAGAGGGCATCGTCCGCATCGAGAAGACCGCGGAGCGCATCCTTGCCGAAATCGGCATCGAATTCCGCGACGATCCGGTCGCTATCGAGCACTGGAAGCGTGCCGGCGCCAAGGTCGATGGCCTCCTGGTCAAGTTCGAGCCCGGCATGCTGCAGGAGATCGTCAAGTCGGCGCCCTCGACCTTCACCCAGCATGCCCGCAATCCGGCCAACAGCGTCCAGATCGGTGGCAAGAATGTCGTCTTCGCACCGGCCTACGGTTCGCCCTTCGTCGCGGATCTCGACAAGGGCCGCCGCTACGGGACAATTGAGGATTTCCAAAACCTGATCAAGCTCGCGCAATCGAGCCCCTGGCTGCATCATTCCGGCGGCACGATCTGCGAGCCGGTGGATCTCCCGGTCAACAAGCGCCATCTCGACATGGTCTACAGCCATATCAAATACTCCGACCGCTGCTTCATGGGCTCGGTCACGCTGGAGAGCCGCGCCGAGGATTCGATCGACATGGCGCGCATCCTGTTCGGCCGCGATTTCGTCGACAACAACTGCGTCATCCTCGGCAACGTCAACGTCAACTCGCCGCTCGTCTGGGACGGCACGATGACCAATTCGCTGCGCGCCTATGCCCGCGCCAACCAGGCGGCGGTCATCGTTCCCTTCATTCTCGGCGGCGCCATGGGTCCGGTCACCAATGCCGGCGCGATTGCGCAAGCCTATGCCGAGACGCTGGCCGGCTGCGCGCTGACCCAGCTCGAACGCAAGGGCGCGCCGGTCATATTCGGCAACTTCCTGTCCTCGATGTCGCTGCGCTCCGGCTCGCCCACCTTCGGCACGCCGGAGCCGGCGATCGGTTCGATGGTGATCGGCCAGCTCGCCCGACGCCTCAACCTGCCGCTCCGCTGCGCCGGCAATTTCTCGAATTCCAAGCTGCCGGATGCGCAGGCGATGCAGGAGGGCGTGATGTCGATGCTGTCGGCCGTCCATTGCGGCGCCAACTTCATCCTCCATTCCGCCGGCTTCATCGACGGCCTACTGACCATGAGCTACGAGAAGTTCGTCATGGACACCGATTTCTGCGGCGCGCTGCATGCCTACTTGAAAGGCGTTCCCGTCGACGACAACGCACTCGCCATGGACGCCTTCGAGGAAGTCGGCCCCGGCAGCCATTTCCTCGGTTCACAGCATACGCTCCGTAACTATCAGACCGCGTTCTGGGATTCCGAGCTGTCGGACAACGAGCCCTATGAGAAATGGAGCGAGGAAGGCGGCTCAACGGACATGGCGACGCGAGCCAACAAGAAGTGGAAGAAGGTGCTGGGTGAGTATGAGGCGCCTGCACTGGATGTTGCGGTGGATGAGGAACTGCGCGATTTCATGGAGCGGAAGAAAACCGCAACGGCGGATGCCTGGCATTGAGGATCGCGACGCCTGAGTTTGTGGATTACCCCTCACCAAGCGCGCCCAAACATTCGCCTTCGGCTCATATGGGCTTGCTATCCTCTCCCACAAGGGGAGAGGTGGGTGCCACGCTTTCGGCCTCACTTGAGGCGCCGTGGGCCCCGCGAGTCTACCTCTCCCCTTGTGGGAGAGGATACGAAGGCCGGGTGAACGACGAGAACCCTTGGCCGAAGTTGGTGAGGGGTGAACCCTGTGACGAATTCATAACTCGAGCCTGATAATGACCGCTTCCAACGACCCCCTGCTCCAGCCCTACCGGCTCAAGCACCTCACCCTCAAAAACCGCATCATGTCCACCGCGCATGAGCCGGCCTATTCCGAGGACGGCATGCCGAAGGACCGCTATCGGCTCTATCACGTCGAAAAGGCCAAGGGCGGCATCGCCATGACCATGACGGCCGGTTCCGCCGCGATCTCGCGTGACTCGCCACCCGCTTTCGGCAACCTGCTCGCCTACAAGGACGAGATCGTCCCCTGGCTGAAGAAGCTCACCGACGACTGTCATGAGCATGACTGCAAGGTGATGATCCAGCTCACCCATCTCGGCCGCCGCACCGGCTGGAACAAGGGCGACTGGCTGCCCGTGCTCGCCCCCTCGCCCGTGCGCGAGCCGGCGCACCGCGCCTTCCCGAAGCAGATCGAGGACTGGGATATCGAGCGCATCGTGCAGGACTATGCCGATGCTGCGAGCCGCATGCAGGCCGCCGGCCTGGATGGCATCGAGTTCGAGGCCTATGGCCATCTGATGGACCAGTTCTGGTCGCCCGTCACCAATCACCGCGGCGACGAATATGGCGGCTCGCTCGACAATCGCATGCGGTTCTCCAACATGGTCGTCGATGCGGTGCGCAAATCGGTCGGCCCGGATTTCATCGTCGGCATCCGACTTGTCTGTGACGAGGATTGGGACATCGGCCTTTCCCGCGCCGAGGGCGTCGAGATCGCCAAGCGCTTCGTCGCCTCGGGCAAGATCGACTTTCTCAATGTCATCAAGGGCCATATCGATCACGATGCCGACCTCACGGGCGTCATCCCGATCCAGGGCATGGCCGCCTCGCCGCATCTCGATTTCGCCGGCGAGATCCGCGCCGAGACCAAGTTCCCGGTCTTCCATGCCGCCCGCATCGCCGACGTCGCCACCGCCCGCCACGCCATTGCCGAGGGCAAGCTCGACATGGTCGGCATGACCCGCGCCCATATCGCCGATCCGCATATCGTCGCCAAGATCACCTCCGGCCGCGAGGCTCAGATCCGCCCCTGCGTCGGCGCCACCTATTGCCTCGACCGCATCTATGAGGGCGGCGAGGCGCTCTGCATCCACAATGCCGCCACCGGCCGCGAAGCGCTGGTGCCGCAGGTCATCGCCAAGTCCGGCGGAGCCAAGCGCAAGGCCGTGGTCGTCGGCGCCGGCCCGGCGGGCCTCGAGGCGGCGCGTGTGCTGGCCGAGCGCGGCCATGCCGTCGAGGTGCTGGAAGCGATGGACGAGGCCGGCGGCCAGATCAACCTGCTCGCCCGCAATCCCCGCCGCAAGGAGATGATCGGCATTGTCGACTGGCGCGTCGCCGAGCTCGAACGGCTCGGCGTGCCCATCCACTACAATACTTATGCCGAAGCCGACGACATCCTGTCCCGCGATGCCGACCTCGTCGTCGTCGCCACCGGCGGCATGCCGCAGAACCCGGCGCTTTCGGAGGGCGACAACCTCGTCACCTCGAGCTGGGACATCATCGCCGGGACAGTCAAGCCCGAAGGCCCGGTCCTGCTGTTCGACGATAACGGCGCCCATGCCGGAATGACGGCCGCCGAACTGATCGCCAACCAAGGCGTCGAGCTGGAACTCGTCTCGCCCGAGCGCTTCTTCGCCCCCGAGATCGGCGGCATGAACCACGTGCCCTATGCGAAGGCCTTCGCGAAGCCGAATGTCCGCGTCACGATCAACACCCGCCTCCTCTCTGTCCGCCGCGACGGCAACGCGCTCGTCGCCGTGCTCGGCTCGGACTATGACCGCTCGATCCGGCAGGAGCGCCGCGTGGCGCAGGTGGTTGTGGAACATGCGACGGCAGCCAATGACGAACTCTATCACGCGCTGAAGCCGCTCTCCCGGAACCTCGGCGCGGTGGATTACAAGGCGCTGATCAACCGCAGCTGTCCCATCGAGGCGAAAAACCCGGGCGGACGCTTCGACCTCGTCCGGATCGGCGATGCGGTGGCAAGCCGCAACATCCATGCGGGGATTTATGACGCCCTGAGGATCTTCACGCTGGTGTGAGCTTCAGCTTTGCTGAAGCTCCCTTCAACAATTGTCATGCGATCTGGGCGAGAAATCAGGCTATCAAGGCGCATCTCATCCGGAAGGTGCCCATGAACTTTATCGAAACCCTCAGCCCGCAAGCCCGCCTCGCGCCGGAAAGCGGCATTGTCGAGATCTTCAACCATGCCCGCAATCGCGAGGGCCTGATCCCGCTCTGGGCCGGCGAGGGCGATACGCCGACGCCGCAATTCATCAGCGATGCCGCCGCCGCCTCGCTTGCCGCCGGCCACACCTTCTACACCTACAACCGCGGCATCCCGGATCTCCGCCGCGCGCTGTCGGACTACTATATCAGGCACTTCGGCAAAACGCTGCCATCGGAGCATTTCTACGTCGTCGGCTCGGGCATGCAGGCGATTAAGCTCTCGATCGAGGCGGTCTGCAAGCCGGGCGACGAGGCGGTCTATCTCTCCCCCGCCTGGCCGAATTTCGCCGCCGCCGTTGGCCTCGCCAGCGCGATACCGGTGCCGGTCGAACTCGACTTCACCGATGGCCGCTGGAGCCTCGACGCAGACAGGCTGGAAGCCGCGATCACGCCCAAGACGTCGGCGATCTTCATCAACTCACCCTCCAACCCCACCGGCTGGACCGCGACCGAAGACGACCTCAAGGCGATCCTCGACCTCGCCCGCAAGCACGGACTCTGGATCATCGCCGACGAGATCTACGCGCTCTATTATTTCAACGGCACCCGGGCGCCGTCCTTCCTCGATGTGATGGACGAAAGCGACCGCATTCTCTTCGTCAACTCCTTCTCGAAGAACTGGTCGATGACCGGCTGGCGCGTTGGCTGGATCGTCGCCCCACCGGCATTGGGTCAGGTCATCGAAAACCTCGTGCAATATTCGACCTCGGGCGTCGCCGAATTCATGCAGCGCGGGGGTATCGTGGCGCTCGACCAAGGCGACGCCCTGATCCGCGAGAATTACGAGAAGGCGCGCAAATCCCGCGACATCCTCTGCGACGCGCTGATCGCGACCAACCGCGTCGAGACGCTGAAACCCGACGGCGCACTCTACGCGTTCCTCAAGATCGATGGCATCAAGGACACGCGTGGCGCGGCCTTCGACATCGTCGACAGGACGGCGGTGGGGCTCGCGCCGGGAACGGCGTTTGGGCCGGGAGGCGCACCGTTTCTCCGGGCGTGTTTCCTGCGGGATCCGGCCAAGGTGCAGGCCGCGGCGGAGCGACTGGCAGAGTATGTGCGAGGTCTATGAACTTCTTAACCACCTCACACCCCATTCACCATCTGCACCGCCGCAATCCCCACGCCGATCATCACCAAATGGGTGATCTGCGCACCTTCCTGCCTGATGTAATAGACAAACCAAGCCCCACCGACGAGCATCAATGCGCCTAGCGCGACGAAGGCCAGCAGAGCGATGTTCGCATAGCCGATCGCCGTCGCCGGCAGCACAATGTCCAGGGCGCTACCAAGCAAGGCCACCGCGGCAATTCCCAGCAGCGCCACTGTCACTGTCTCAGCCACGAGCACGGTCGAATAGATCAACCGATGCCAGCGCGTCGATGTCACCCTCCTGCCGAGCAGCGGCGTCCGGATCGCCGGCTCCTGCTCGAACAGCTTCATGCCCATCAGCATGCCGATGGCGAAGACGCCGTTCTTGAAGGCGACGATGTTGTTGAGCAGACCGATAGCAAGCCAAAGGCCGAGCCCGGAGAGGACGGCGGCTTTGAGGACAAGGATGGTCATGGCATTTCCCTTTCGTTGGACCGCTTCACTGACGATCGGGAAGCGCCAGATGTGACAGGGCTGCATAAACCAACGAGACAATCACTCACGTTCCGCGAAAGCTTCGGCGGCCAAAATCGACTAAAATAGGCTCCCGCATGAGGCGGGCGATTCGGACGTGGAAGGGTGCGCGATGAAGGCGGTCATTCTGGCAGGCGGGCTCGGCTCGCGTCTGGCCGAGGAAACGCAGACACGCCCCAAGCCCATGGTGGAAATCGGCGGCCGGCCGATCCTCTGGCACGTCATGAAGATCTATTATGCCCACGGCATCCGCGATTTCGTGATCTGCTGCGGTTTCAAGGGCTATATGATCAAGGAATATTTCGCCAATTACAGCCTGCACATGTCTGACATCACCTTCGACCTGGCCGAGAACCGACTGGAATTCCATCGCCAGAATGCCGAGAAATGGCGGGTGACGCTGGTCGATACTGGCGAGAATTCGATGACTGGCGGCCGCCTCAAGCGCGTCGAGCCTTATCTCCGCGATGGCGAGGATTTCTGCTTCACCTATGGCGACGGCGTGTCCTCGACCGATATTTCCGCCACCATCGCCTTCCACAAGAAGCATGGCAAGCTCGCGACAGTGACAGCCGTCCGCCCGCCGGCCCGCTTCGGTGCCTTGCGCTTCGAGGGCGACGACGTGACCGGCTTCGTCGAGAAGCCGGAAGGCGAAGGCGGCTATATCAATGGCGGCTTTTTCGTGCTCAACCCTTCGGTGCTCGACCGGATCGAGGGCGACCCGACCTCTTTCGAAGGCGAGCCGCTGACCGGCCTGGCCGAGGAAGGCCAGCTCAAGGCCTGGTTTCATGACGGCTTCTGGCAACCGATGGATACGCTGCGCGACAAGATCCAGCTCGACAATCTCTGGGCGGCCGGCAACCCGCCCTGGAAGGTATGGTGACACAATGGGCTTCTGGCGTGGCAAACGCGTTCTTCTCACCGGTCACACCGGCTTCAAGGGCGCATGGCTGCATTTCTGGCTGAAGCAGCTCGGTGCCCATGTGCATGGCCTGTCTCTGGTCCCCAACACCACGCCCGCACTGTTCGATCTGCTTGCCAATGACGGCGCCCATCCCAAGGGCATCGCCGATATTCGTGATCGTCTCGCCGTCCAAGCAGTCGTACAGCAGGCCAGGCCCGAAATCGTCTTCCATCTCGCCGCCCAGCCGCTTGTGCGTGCCGGCTATCGCGAGCCGGTCGAGACCTTCGAGACCAATGTCCAGGGCACCGTGAACCTGCTTGACGCCCTGCGTGGCGCGCCGGATCTCCGCTCGGTCGTCATCGTCACCACCGACAAGGTCTATGAGAACCCGGAATGCGCCGTGCCCTTCTCAGAGGCCGATCCGCTCGGTGGGCATGACCCCTATTCCGCCTCGAAGGCCGCGGCAGACATTGTCACCGCCAGCTACCGCCGTTCCTACTTCCTGCCCCGCAGCGTGGGGCTCGCTTCGGCGCGCGCCGGCAATGTCATCGGCGGCGGCGACTGGGCGGCTGATCGCCTGATCCCGGATGCCGTCCGCGCGCTCACAGCCGGCAAGGTGCTGGAGATCCGCCGACCGGATGCCGTCCGCCCCTGGCAGCACGTGCTCGAGCCGCTGCATGGCTACATGCTTCTGGCCGAGGCGCTGTGGAACGAACCGGAACGCGGCCCGGCCTACAATTTCGGCCCCGATCCTCGCTCCACGGCCACGGTGCGCGAGATCCTCGAACTCTCCGGCGGCCACTATGACCTCTCCCGGGTCGACTGGGGCGACGGCAGCGACGGTCCGCATGAAGCCGGCCTGCTCACGCTCGACAGTTCCAAGGCATCCATCGAACTGGGCTTTTCGCCACGCATGTCACTGGCTGAGACCGTATCGCGGACGTGGAAGTGGTACCATGGACTCGCATCCGGCAAGTCGGCCTCCGACTTGTGCCTCGCAGACCTCATCGCTTATGAGGCCGGCCATCTCGACATGGCGCACAGGGCAAGCGCGTGATGCACGAGGTCATGCTTCGCAGCCCCCCCCTCTGTCCTGCCGGGCATCTCCCCCTCAAGGGGGGAGATTCGCACATGGCATGCGGATCACTACCTCGCAACCGGAGCAAGCCGAACACCCAACGTTTCGATATGTCAACGCGTGCGCTCCATCGGATCTCCCCCCTTGAGGGGGAGATGCCCGGCAGGGCAGAGGGGGGTAAGCTGCCTCTCCGCAGAGCCGTCGCATGACCACCCGTTTCGAAGTCATCGCCACCCCACTCGCCGGCCTCAAGATCCTCAAGCGAAAGCGCTTCGGCGACGATAGGGGCTATCTCACCCGCCTGTTCGACGCCGAGGAACTCGCCGCGATCGGCTGGCCCGGCGGCGTCGAACAGATCAATGAAACCGGCACCACCGCGCGAGGCACCGTCCGCGGCTTCCACTATCAGGCGCCCCCCTTCGCCGAGGCCAAGTTGATCACCGTCAGCCAAGGTGCCGTCCTCGACATCGCCGTGGATATCCGCAAGGGCTCGCCGACCTTCCTCCAGCACCACGCCGTCGAGCTCTCGGCCGACAGCGACCTCTCCTACTTCCTGCCCCAAGGTTTCGCCCACGGCTATCAGGCGCTGACCTCAGATGTCCGCATGGTCTACGTCCACTCGGCACCTTATCGCGCCGAGGCAGAAGCTGGTCTCAACATAGGCGATCCCAGGCTCGGCATCGCCTGGCCGCTACCGGTCGCAAACCTCTCCGCGCGCGACCAGGCCTTTGCGATGATCGGCGACCACTTCGAAGGAGTGACCCCATGAAATGCCGGCATTGCGGCAATGGCAGCTTCTGGCCGTTCCTGGACCTCGGCACCGCCCCGCCGTCGAATTCCTATGTCGCGCAGGAAGCCCTCTCCAAGCCCGAACTCTGGTATCCGCTCGTCATCCGCACCTGCGCCAAGTGCCTGCTGACCCAAACGGAAGACTTCGCCTCGCGCGAAACCTTCTTTTCCGAGAGCTACGCCTATTTCAGCTCGTTTTCGACCTCGTGGCTCAACCACGCCAAGTCCTATGTCGAGACCATGACTACGCGCTTCGGCCTCGGGCCGGATTCCCGCGTGATCGAAGTCGCCGCCAATGACGGCTATCTGCTGCAATATGTGAAAGCCAAGGGCATCCCCTGCCTCGGTGTCGAGCCGACCACCAGCACCGCCGAAGCCGCCCGCGCCAAAGGCATCGAGATAACAGAGGACTTCTTCGGCGCCGCCCTGGCCGAGGATCTTGTGGCGAAGGGCTGGCAGGCAGATCTCACGGCCGCCAACAACGTCCTCGCCCATGTCCCTGATATCAACGACTTCGTCTCCGGCTTTGCGCGCCTCCTGAAGCCCGAGGGCGTGGCGACATTCGAATTCCCGCATCTCCTCAACATGATCTGCGAGAACCAGTTCGATACGGCCTATCACGAGCACTATTCCTATCTCTCACTGATCTCGGTCGAGCGCATCTTCGCCGCGAATGGCCTCCGGGTTTTCGATGTCGAGACCACCCCGTGGCATGGCGGCAGCCTGCGCGTCTTCGCCTGCCGGGCGGATGCATTAACAAGGCCGGTGCAAGCATCGGTGGCTAGCATGCGGGCGACCGAGGAAAAGGCCGGCATGCGCGATCGTGCGTTCTACGAGGGCTTCCAGGCATCCGCCGAGCGGGTCCGGAACGATTTCGTCGAATATCTGATCCACTGCCGCAGGAAGGGTCTGAAAGTCGCCGCTTACGGAGCTGCCGCCAAGGGCAACACGCTCCTCAACTACGGCGGCGTCAAGCCCGACCTTATCGACTTTGTGGTGGACAAGAACCCGGCCAAGCAAGGCCAGTTCCTGCCCGGCAGCCGCATCCCGGTCGTTGATGAAGATCGGCTGAAAGCCGAGAAACCGGACAGGGTGGTGATACTGCCATGGAATATCGAGACCGAGATCAGGGCACAGCTTTCCTATATAACCGGCTGGGGTGGGAAGTTCGTAACGGCAGTGCCGAGTCTGAAAGAAAGCTGAGCGTGCTGCCAGCCGAGGATCTGCCGCCGCTCGACGCCGCGGCCATTTCCGAGACCGAGATCGAGGCGCCCAAACTCGGCGACGCCTGAAGAGCGCGCCATGTCCGAGCGGCCAAAACTCTCGATCTGCGTACCGTCCCGCAACCGGCAGGACTGCTTCAGGCAGACGATCCTTGACCTCATTGTAAATCCGCGCGCGGACATCGAATTCGTCATCGCTGACAATTCCGATGATCCCTCGATCATGGACGGCTTCATCGCCGGCCTCCGCGATATCAGAATTCGCTATCTTCCCTCTGCCGTCCGGCCGCTGTCGATGGCCGACAACTGGGAGCGCACGATTGCGGCGACATCGGGCGAGTGGGTCATCGTCATCGGTGACGACGATTATGTCGATCCTGACATCGTCGACCAGATCATCGAGATCGAAAGCCGCGATGCCGCAGTTGAGGCCATCGGCTGGAACCGTGTGCCCTTCCAATGGGTCAATGCGCGCAGCGATGAGAAGTCGATCCCCTTCTCGCTTATCAACCGCATCATGCGCCACAGCAAGGAGCAGCTCGAGCGCCGCCTGTTCGGCTGGGCGGCTGCGACCTACATGCCGCAATGCCCTTATGGCATCTATCACGGCGCCATCCCGCGCCGGACGCTCGACCGGATCGCCACGACCTTCTCCGGCCGTTTCTTCGAGCATCCGACCGTCGACTACGACTTCATGCACAAGCTCGTGTCGAGTTCCTCGAACTTCGCCTATATCAACCGCCCCATGTCGATCCTCGGCGTTGCGCCGGCAAGCAATTCGGCCGCCATTGGCGACACCGAGAAGCTGGACCGCGCCGTTGAAGCCCATCGCCGGGAATATGGCGACGCCTTCGAGGAGGCGACGCGCGCCGCCGGTTTCCCCTTCCGCATCAATTGCGGCGTCGCCGGCAACATCATGGCCGCGCAAGTCTGGTTCAAGCAGCGTTACGGCTTCGCCTATGACGGCTGGCAGGAGAATTTCGCCCGCGCCGCAACGCTTGAATGCGGCCTCTGGAGGGAACGCGACGGCTTCGACCGCCATGTCGCCGGCATCGAAGCAGCCTTCCGCGAATGGGAGGGCGGGCGCTATCTGCCGCTGTTCCAGCCGCGCTTCGTCGGTCCTGTCGAAGGTCCCACCTTCTGGGGCGTTCGCGACAATCATCTGCATATCAGCCAGGACATCGGCGGCTCCGAGACGCCGCGCGCCTTCTATCGCGTGCTGCAGGATATCCTGCCTGCCTTTGGCGATATGGAGCTCGCCCTATGACGGCGCCGGCGCTTTCCATCTGCGTACCCTCGCGCAACCGGCAACACACCTTCCTGCGAACGATCCGCGATCTGCTGTCCACGCAACGGCCGGATGTCGAATTCATCTTCACCGACAATTCCGACGACCCCTCGATCGTCGATGATTTCATGGATAGTATCGACGATCCCCGCATCCGCTACCTTCCCTCCGCCGATCGTACCTTGCCGATGCAGGACAATTGGGAGCGGACGATGCGGACCGCGACCGGCGACTGGATCATCTTCATCGGCGACGACGACTATGTCGACCCTGACGTCATCGACACGATAACAGCCGTGGCCGCACGCCGCCCTGAGGTCGATGCCATCGGCTGGGGCCGTCCGAGCTTCAAATGGCCGGACTTCCGCCCCTTCCCGGGCAATGCCTGCATCGCGCTCGGCAATACCGCCTATCTGGCCAGTCGACAGGAGCAGTTGCAGGCGCTGTTCCAGTGGGAGGGTGCCGCACCGATCCCGAAGATTTCCTTCTCCGCCTATCACGGCGCGGTGCGGCGCTCGGCCATGGAATGCATCCGCCAAAGCTTCTCGGACCGCTATTTCGAGCATCCCACGGTCGATTTCGATTGCTCAGCCAAACTTCTGCTGACTGGCCGCGAATTCGTCTATGTCGACCGGCCGTTCTCGGTGCTTGGCACCACGGCGGCCAGCAATTCCTCGGCCATGGGCCGCTTCACGCGCGTCAACGAGATCAATGCGGCGTTGAAGAGCGAGGATGGCCCTCGCTTCGATGTGGCTGGCTTCCCCTTCACCAGCCAGCTCGGCGTCGCCGGCTCGATCCTGGCGACCCTCAACTGGTTCACCATCCGCTACGGCCTGCCGATGGGCGGATGGGAGGAGAATTTCTTCCACGCGCTCGAGATGGATTGCGGCAAGGCGGAAGACCGCGAGAGCTTCGATCGCCACGTCGCCGCCTGCCGGGAGGCGATCGCCGGCTGGCAGGGCGGCCAGTGGCTCCGCGCCTTCAATCCCCGCTTCCTGCCCCGCGGCCGGGCTGCGGCCTTCACGGGCCTGATGGGCACCAATCTCTTTGTCGACGAGGGCATCGGCGGCTGCGCGACGCCGGCGGAGTTCTATGCGCTGATCCAGACATTGCTGCCACCGGTCGAGGCACTTCGATATGTGTTTGGCCCAGCGGCCGAGCAGTCGCCGGCCCAAGCGGCCTGAGCGCGCAGCATCTTCAGCCTCACGAAAGCGTATCCCAATAGGCTCCGGCCCAACGGAGCCATATGATGTCGTTTACGCCCACGCTTTCGATCTGCGTTCCCTCCCGCAACCGGCAAGTCTGGTTCCAGGAGACGATCCGTGCGCTCACATCGTCGCTCCGCACCGATGTCGAATTCGTCTTCGTCGACAATTCCGATGATCCCGCGATCATGAATGCCTTCATCGAGCCCTGGCTCGCCGATCCACGCGTCAAATATGTGCCGACGGGATCCGTGATCCGGCCGATGATGGACAATTGGGAAGCCGCCTTCGACAGCACGACCGGACGCTGGGTCGTGTTCATCGGCGACGACGACCATGTCGATCCGGAGCTCGCCGGCCTCATCATCAAGCTCGAGGAGAAGATCCCCGATGTCGAGGCGCTCGACTGGACGAAGCTCTATTACACCTGGCCCTATGAGGGCAAACCGGTCATTTCCAATCCGATCCACCTGAATTCGGAGATCCACGAGGTCCCCAAGTCGGCCCTGATGGAACGCGCCTTCCGCTGGGAACATGCCCGCGATGTGCTGGGCTGCGGCTTCGGCATCTATCACGGCGCGGTCAAGCGCGAGCTCATGGAGCGGGTCCGGGCGCTCACTGACCGGGACCGCTGGTTCGAGCACCCGATCATCGATTACGACAACATCTTCAAGGTCATCATGTATGGCAAGCGCTTTGCGCATTGCCGGCGCCCACTCTCGGTCATGGGTGTCTGCCCGGCCAGCAATTCGGCGGCGCTCGGCAATCCTGACGCACAGCGCGCCAAGCAGGAGAGCTTCGACAAGGAGCACAAGACGCCGGTCGACCAGATGCCCTGCTACGAGGACTTCCCGTTCCATTCGCGTCTGGGCCTCGTCTCCTGCATCATCATGGTGCAGCACTGGTTCGCCGAGCGCTACGGCCACCACTTCAGCGGCTACGAGGAGCGCTTCGTGAAGTCCTGCGCCATCGAATGCAGCAATATCCGCGACCGTGCCAAATACGAGATGGTCACGGAGGGTTACCGCAAGGCCATTTCAACCTGGAAGAACGGCCGTTGGCTGAAGGCCTTCAAGCCGACCTTCCAGGAGGCGGAGCCGAGCCAGACATTCTCCGGCCTGCTGCAGGATTCGATTTTCCTCACCGACGACCATGAGGGCTTTGCCACCGTGAAGTCGTTCTATGACGTCGCATCCGCCATGCTCGTTCCGATCACTGAGCTTTCCGTGGAGCCGGAGCGCTATCTCGTGGCCGATATACCGCGCAAACGTGCGTGACGTGGCTCGGCTAAAGCTTTGTTTGCAATTCTCATGGCAATGTTCCGTTTCGACGAAGCGGCAGCCGCAAGGAAATCGACATGCTGACATTCCAGGAAGCGAAAGATCCGAACTACATGGAGCGTCGCACCCGCAGTTTGATGGACTCCCTCGTCAATCGCCAGATCCTCAGCCTCGTCGTCGAAGCGGCCTCGTCCTGCAATCTGCGCTGCACCTTCTGCGACCCCCATTCCGGCCGCGCGCCGAAATTCCGCGAGCAGGCCGGCGTGATGAAGGAAGAGACCTGGCTGAAGGTTCTCGATGATATCAGGGCCTATGTCGCCGCCCGCGGCCAGCTCGCCATGATCCAGTTCCACGGCGGCGGCGAGCCGCTGCTCAACAAGCGCCTGCCAGCGATGATCGAGCAGATCAAGCGCGAAGGCCTCGCGCGCACCACCCGCATCATCACCAACGGCATCCTGCTCGACCGCGCCAAGGCCACCGCGCTGATCGATGCCGGGCTCGACGAGATCCATATCAGCGTCGATACGCTCGACCGCGACAAATACCGAGAGATCAAGGTCGGCGACTATGCGGACCGCGTGAAGGCCAATATGCATGCCGTGATCCCGCTGATCGAAGAGCGGCAGAAGACGCAGATCTTCATCAAATATTTCATGGCCGAGCCGACCAACTCCTACGGCATCAGCGAATCCGACTCCGAGAGCGTTCGCAACGAATTCTCCGACCTGGCACAGAATTCCCGCGTCGTCCATCTCAAGCAGCAGTATCTCGTCGATGTCGGCAAGGGCATGCTCGACGGCAAGGACGGCTTTGTCTCGCCCTGCGAAGTGCCGTTCTACCTGCTCTACATCATGCATAGCGGCAAGGTGTCCGCCTGCTGTTCGGATGTCTTCAACGGCCTCACCGTCGGCCATCTGACCGAAAAGCTGCCGCCCAACAAGATGCATATGGGCGACTCGCTGCTCGGAGTCGTCGATTCCGTCGCGCTCTACGAAATCCGCCGCAAGCACCTCACCGGCGCCTGCGGCGACATCAAGCTCTGCGCCGGCTGCGGCAACCGCACCGCCGTCGACCTCTCCGTGCTGCCGCAGGAGTCGATCGAGACCTTGCACCGGGCGATCGTTCCGCCGCAGACGCTGGTGGCGGCGGAGTAAGGTTTCGGATAGAGCTCCGCCAACAGCTACCCCCCTCTGCCCTGCCGGGCATCTCCCCCTCAAGGGGGGAGATTGGATGGGGCGGCCGCTCGGCCTCTATCACCATCGAGAACTCAGGATAGCTCGCCAATTTGTGGCGATATACACGCCCCTTGCCGATCTCCCCCCTTGAGGGGGAGATTTCCGGCAGGACAGAGGGGGTACTTTTTGGATGACTACCCAGTCAAACCCGCTTCAAAAACCCATCCGGCGAGGCCGTGATCGTGATCTTATGCTCGATCGTGAGATCGATATCGAAATTCAGCTTGCCGCCGTCCTTCGCCGTGCGGCCCTCGCTCTCCAGCCGCTTGCGATATTCCCACACCGCCGTCTTGGGATTGTCGCCCTTGCCCCAGGGCCGGTCGGCGGTGAAACCTTCCGGCAGGTCTTCGACGCCGGTGTCCCAGACCACGCAATAGGACCCCGGGCTCACATAGGGCGCATAGAGTTCGAGTTCCTGCAGCACATGCTCATGCGTGTGGTTGGAATCGAGGAACACCATGACGCGCTCATAGCCCTCGGCGTGCTTCGCGATCTCATCCATGATTTCAGGCGCCACGGACGAACCCTGCAGCAAGTGGATCTTGTGGCGCATCGGATGCGCGTCGATCGCCGAACGGTTATGCGCGCGGATATCGATATCGACGCCGACCACCTTGCGCCTGCTGGCCTTGGGATCGAGCACCGTGCCGCCCTCGACCGCATCGCAATAGTCGAGCAGCGCCAGCATCGAAGCACTGGTGACCAGCGATCCGCCATGGGCGATACCGGTCTCGATGATCAGGTCCGGACGGCAGGACCAGATCAGTTCCTGGATCGCATAGAGGTCTTGCGGCACCTGGATGACCGGCCGGCCGAGCCAGGTGAAATTCTGCGCATAGCCATGCCGGATCGACTCCCGCACCCAGATGTTGGAGAGGCCGATGAAATCGCGGTCCTCACCGATCTTGCGGATATTGTTGGCGACCAGCTGGCGGAAGTGTTCGACGGGATCCAAGTTCTCTCTCCTCTTCTCACTCGACCCAGGCATAGAGCACCGTTTCCATGAACTGCGGCGAGTGGTGCCGCAGCGCGAAACGATAGTCCGGAACGAGCGATTGCAGATAGTGTGATATGACAGGAATGTCGGTCGGGTAGTGATAGACGCAGATGGCGAGCTTCGGCCGATGCCTGCGGATCGTCTCGGCCGCCCCCCTGAGCAGCGGCATTTCCATGCCCTCGACGTCTGCCTTGAGGAAGGTGATGCGACCACCGCCAAGATGATCGTCGAGCCTAGCGATGCGGACTTCCTCCGAGCCGCTGCCAACGGCGAGGCTGGTCATCTGGCCGCTGTGGCTTGCAGCATGCTCGACGCCCGCGGTCTCGCCGAGCGCCGCCGGCACCAGCTCGATCTGGCCTGCTTCGAGTGCCCACTCCGCGACCAGGCGATCGCTGCGCTTCCTGAGCGCCGAAAACTGCCGCGGCCCCGGCTCGAAGGCGATCGCCTTCTGGAAGATGCCGTAATGGGCCCAGATGAAGCGTTCGAGGCTGTCGCCGACATAGGCACCGGCATCGACATAGATTTCCTTCTCGACACCGCAGAACTGCGGAATCGCGAAATACTGGTCTTTCTCGAAGACCGGATGAATGTGACTGCGATCCCCGGTCAGCATCGTCTCCAGCACGGCGCAAAGCACACCGCAGGATCGATCGTCGGCCAGCTGATCATGGAATTCGCGGAAGCTCGCAAAATCGCGCGCGACAAAGAAGGCGTCGGCCGAGACATTGGCGATGCCGGCCGCGCCGAGCCGCTCGGCGACCGGCCGCACCGCATGCCGCGCGGTGATGAAAACGAAGCCCGGGCTATCGGTCTCAATGGCGCTCGCGGCCCTGACTGGCACGCCGCCGATCGTATCGCCCGCCAGCGCCGTATTGCCGTCGTAACAGGCCGAAAGCTTGATCCCCACCTCGGGCAGAGCCGTGACCGCCCATCGGCCGAGAAAGCCCATGCCGTAGAGGGCGGCGTCGGCGGCCCCTGACAGCACGTCAGCCGGAACCCCGGCCATCACGTCATTGGCCAAGTCGGCGAGTCTGTCCAACGCCCCGCTCATCGGCGCCTCTCCTCTGGAATGGCATAGACAACCGCCCCCGTGCCGCACCAACTGTGCAGCCGGAACAGGAAGCGATAGTCGGCGAGCGTCTCCATCAGCCAGAGCGGCGTGCGCCAGATGCCGTCATCATTGTGATAGACGGTTGCGGCGACGATCGGCCGGTCACGGCGCAAAAGTTCCCGTCCGCCCTTCAGCGCCTCGAGCTCTGCGCCCTCGAGATGCAGCTTGAGGAAGGTCGCCGGGGCGAGTGCATCGAGGATCTCGATCCGGACCATATCCTTTCCTGTCGAAGATACCTGCGACGCGTAGCCGAGGCCGGAATGAAACCGGGCCTCGCCCGGAGCGCTGCCCAGCGCGCAGTCGAAAATGGCGATCCTGTTGTCGCCGGACATGGTCGTATCCGCGACGGCTCTCAGCTTCTCGCGGTTGGCCGCATCGGGTTCCACCGCAATGATGCGGCGAAAATTGCCATTCCTCCGCTCGGAGAAAGCCTCGATCACGCTGCCATGATGGGCGCCGGCATCGATGAAGACCTCGTCCTGACCGAGCGCGGCCATCACCTCGGGAATGAAGAAGCGATCGTCGCCCGTCACCGGCGCGCCCTCGAATGTCCATTCCTGCCTCAACCGCCGCCAAGCCAGGAACTGGAGATGATGCGCGCGGGACATATCGTCGGCGAAACCGTCGAGTGCACGCTGTGTCATCCGCACGTCGAGTTCGCTGAAGGCGCCGGCAAACCAGCCGTTGGACAGCGGATGCACATCGCGAAAACCCTCGGCAAAATCATAGAAGGGCACGACATGCTGGAACCCTTCTTCGCGCAACGCTTCCTCGACCGGCGCATACGCGGCCGTCGCGACCGTCACCAGCACGACATGGCTGCGCTTGATGTCGTCAGGCACCGCGTCGGGCGACAGAACCTTGTGCCCCCACCAATAGGGATCGTTGCGCAACCCCGCAGCCTTGCGGTCGATGACGAGATCGAAAGGCCGGCCGACCGCATCGAGGAATTCCCGCGCCATGCGGCCGAGATTGCCGGCGCCATAGAGTGCGATCGGAGCCTCGGTCCTGATGGGAGCGAATTCCACCTTCGTCGCCGCGATCTCGCCGAGAAGCTCTCGCGCCATGGCCGGATGGGGCACGCCCGGAAAGTGCCGGGCGGTCACGCGCCCTGCATCCATCTCGGCCAATGTCCGACGCTCTGCCATCGATCTCCGACTCTTGCGCTTTTGCGGTCCTTGAATATTCACCCCACGCTTGCCTGTGGCTAATCTCATAGCGATTCGGCCAGTGGAAAGAATGCCATGAAACGGAAGATCCTGCTCACCGGAGCCTCCGGCTTCGTCGGCCGGCAGATCGCACGCAGCCTCGTCGATGCGGGCCATCACCCGCGCCTCGTCCTGCGCCCCGGGAGCTTCGAGCGGACGCGATTGGATCAAGGCGCCGCCGATATCGTCGAGACAGCGGATCTCTTCGGCGAAAGCGTCGATTGGTGGGTCGAAGCGCTCGACAGCGTCGACACCGTCATCCACGCCGCCTGGTATGTCGAGCCCGGCAAATATCTCGACTCACCTGAAAATATGCGCTGCGTCGAAGGCAGCCTGCGGCTCGCGGAAGCAGCGGCGCGCACGGGCGTAAGGCAGTTCATCGGCATCGGCACCTGCTTCGAATATCGCCTGCCGAACGACCATATCACCGCAGATGCCGAGGTCGGACCGGTGACGCTCTATGCGGCGGCCAAGCTCTCGCTGTTCCACATGCTGGAAAAGCGCTTCGCCGGCACGTCCACCACGCTCACATGGCCGCGTCTGTTCTATCTGTTCGGCGAGGGCGAGCATCCGGCACGGCTCTTCCCCATGCTCCACCGCAAGCTCGCGGCGGGCGAGGCAGTCCAGCTCACGTCGGGGGACAAGCTGCGCGATTTTCTCGACGTTGCCGAGGCCGGTGCGATGATCGCTGTTCTGGCAGAGACCGGCCAATCCGGCGTGGTCAATATCTGCTCCGGCAAGGCGGTGACGATCCGGGAAATCGCCGAAGAGATAGCCGACCGCCATGGCCGCCGCGACCTCATCACATTCGGCACCGCCACGGTGCATCCGCGCGATCCGGTGACCGTGGTCGGCGTGCCGAATGTGAAGAGATGAACGGATGAAAAAACCCGCCGGATCGCTCCGGCGGGTTTTCGACTGGAAGTCTTGAAAATCTCAGGCGAAGGCGGGCTTCACACCGCGATAGCCATCGACCGACCAGGCACCGGCACCGACCACGGCGAGACCGAGGAAACCGCCGGCGATGGTGAGGTTCTTCATCATCATCAGGAAGTTGAACATCGACAGGAGACCATTTGCGGCGGCCGGGAAATCCGGAATGTTGATCGCGCCGCTATGGAACACAAGCGCGGTGAACGCCGAGAAGAGCGCCAGCAGGATCGCGGCGATCTTGGTCTGGAAGCCGACGAGCACGGCCACGCCAGCCACGACTTCGAAGATGCCGGCGACATAGGTGAGGAAGGTCGCGGCCGGGATGCCGGCCTGGGTGATCATGCCGGCGGTGGACGCCGGGTCGCCGAACTTGCCGAGACCGGCAAGGACGAACATGAAGGAGAGAAGGATGCGGGCGAGAAGCAGAAGTGCGTTGTTCATGGAAGTGACTCCGTTCGAATTTCGTTGGAGCCTTTCAACCACTTTCTCGTTGTTTACGATAGCCAGCAAACACTGCACATTTCGTGCACTATTGTTGAACGATGCCCCTCCTGAAATGTGGCGAAATTTCGGCAAACCGTCCTTGTCGACCCCGTTTCGCGCACCTATGTTCCCGGCAACATAATCCGCCCCTTCATGAGGAACCGCACATGGCCGATCTCTCCGCCTACCAGATTTCGCAACGCTGGCCCGCCAAGGATCCCAATGTGATCCAGCTCTATTCGCTGCCGACACCGAACGGCATCAAGGTCTCCGCCATGCTGGAAGAGACCGGCCTGCCCTACGAGCCGCATCTCGTCGACTTCGGCAAGAACGACCAGCTCAGCGCGGAATTCATCTCGCTCAATCCCAACAACAAGATCCCGGCGATCATCGACCCCAACGGCCCCGACGGCAGGCCGCTGCCGCTCTTCGAAAGCGGCGCCATCCTGTTCTATCTCGCCGAGAAGTCCGGCAAGTTCATCCCCCAGGATGCCGCCGGCCGCTATGAAACCCTGCAATGGGTGATGTTCCAGATGGGTGGGATCGGCCCAATGTTCGGCCAGGTCGGCTTCTTCGTAAAATTCGCCGGCAAGGACATCGAAGATCCGCGTCCGCGCCAGCGCTATCTCGACGAATCCAAGCGGTTGCTCGGTGTCGTCGAAAACCGGCTCGACGGCCGCCCCTACATGATGGGCGACGACTACACGATCGCCGATATCGCGCTGTGGCCCTGGTTGCGCACCATCAACGGCTTCTACGGCGCCGGCGAACTGGTCGGCATCCGGGACTTCCCGCGGGTGCTGGATTATGTGAAGCGCTGCGAGGAGCGGCCGGCGAGCCAGAAGGCGGTGAATATTCCTGCTCGGGGGTAACATATGCTCCCTCGGTGGCCCGAAGGGCCGGATGAGGGGGTGCGCGAAGCGCCAAAAGGTGTGCGTAAGAAGACCCCTTCATCGCCTCGCTTGCGCTCGGCACTTCTCCCCGCTGGGGAGAAGAGGTTTACCGGGGCATCGTCCCAGACGCGGAGATCTACAGCAAGAATCGGGTTAGCTACCGCACCCCGCCAACCACCTCCTGCAAAATCGCATTAAGCTCCTTCGGCCGCTCAATCGGCACATAATGCCCGCAGCGCCCGATCACATGGAGCCTGCCGTCCCGCGCAAGCCCTGCCTGCCGCGCGGAGGATTCCGGTCCCGGCGCCACATCCTCGGCGCCTGTCACGAACACGACCGGCCCCTCGAAAGCCGCAAGTGTCGCCTCCAGATCCGGCCGCGTGTGGAACACCGTGACCCCACGCGCGATATCCTCGGCAGAATGCCCGAGCGCGAGTTCCCGCCCCGCCGATCGTGCCGCGCCGTTGCCATCAGAAAACAGCGGGTGCCAGAAGGCCTCCCAAGCCGCCGCGACGCCGCCCTCCGCCAGTATGCGCAGGGCCCGGGCGTGAAGCTCTGGATTGGGCCGGTGCCGGGCATTGGTGCCGATCAGCACCAAAGCCGCGACACGATGCGGCGCCATCCTCGCGACCTCGAGAGCGCAGGAACCTCCGACGGAATTTCCGACCACGACGATCCGGCGCTCCCGCACCGGTTCAAGCGCAGCGGCAGCCCAGTCTGTGAGGTTCTCTCCTTGCCCATAGAGCGTGGGCGCATAGGTCGCCTCAGGCAACAGGTCGGCCTGTGCCGACCACATGGTCCCATTCAGCGGCAAGGCATGAAGAAATAGCAAGGCGAGGTCGGCCGGGGTGCCATCCGTCATCTCGCAGCTCCTGCGATCCGCTCAATGCCCGATCGTCGTCTCTATCGGCATCCTCGGGAAGATGAAGACGCCATGCATGCGTCCATCGTTTTCCTCACCAAAGCCGGTCGAATGGCCGACGCAGAGGATAGGCTGGCCCTCGGCGGGGCCGGCGATGATATGGGTCGAGAAGCAGAAGGAGGATGCCGAGGAGGAAGCGCTTTCGAGCAGTTCGAGTATCCGCACCCGATCGGCCTCCTCGTAGCAGCGCAGAAGCGTCAGCAGACCGCATTCCGGCCCGGAAATGCCGTGCAATTGCTCACTGAGCTTTCCAAGTTGAAAAAGTCCGTTGGAAAGATCTCCGCTCCATTCGTCCGTTGCACAGTATTTTTCGAGAACGGTACTGTCGAATGCGCCGTCAATTCCCACGGAGGGAAGGTTCGATGCCGGCTGCCTTGTCTTCGAAATCCTGAACACCGCTGCCTTTGCCTCTCTGGCGGCTCGTTCCACCGCTAATATTTGCACAATACATGCCACGATTGGAAAGTCTATCCAGCTTCCACCGGATCACTTCAGATCAACCTTGACCTTCGTCCAAATCTGGCGGGCATCTAAGCATAGCCCCGCAGCACAACGGCGAAAACGTGATAATTCGTCAGCTTTTTCAGGCGTTATGCGATTGAACGTCAGTCTTTTCGACCGTTCCCCTTAGAATCGCAGGCATTGTTATAGGTGAAATCTCTCCTTCGGCAATAGAGAATGCCTGCCTTGCAGGCTGCGCTCAAAAAAGGTCCGTTTCGTGTCGGACCGACGGCAAAAACTGGACGCATGTAAAAAGGGGCGCCCCGAAGGACGCCCCCAATTTCTGCAATGGGCAGACATCTGTAATAGGCCTGCGGCCTATTACATCATGTCCATGCCGCCCATGCCGCCCATGCCGCCAGGCATGCCAGCCGGAGCGTCCTTCTTCGGCAGTTCGGCAATCATCGCCTCGGTGGTGATGAGCAGCGAAGCGACCGAAGCGGCGTTCTGGAGAGCCGTACGGACGACCTTGACCGGGTCGACGATACCCATGGCGATCATGTCGCCATATTCGCCGGTCTGGGCGTTGTAGCCGTAGGTGTCTTCGTTCTTGTCGAGGATCTTGCCGACCACGATCGAAGCTTCGTCACCAGCATTGTCTGCGATCTGGCGAACCAGCGACTGCAGCGCGCGGCGGATGATGTTGATGCCGGCTTCCTGGTCGTCGTTCTCACCCTTGGAGGTGATCTTGGTCGAGGAGCGGAGAAGAGCGACGCCACCACCGGCAACGATGCCTTCCTGGACGGCAGCGCGGGTCGCGTTGAGCGCGTCGTCGATGCGGTCCTTCTTTTCCTTGACTTCGACTTCGGTCGAACCGCCGACGCGGATCACGGCAACGCCGCCAGCGAGCTTGGCAAGACGTTCCTGCAGCTTCTCGCGGTCGTAGTCAGACGTGGTTTCTTCGATCTGAGCCTTGATCTGCGAAACGCGGCCTTCGATGTCGCCCTTCGAGCCAGCACCGTCGACGATCGTGGTGTTTTCCTTGGAGATCGACACCTTCTTGGCGCGGCCCAGCATGTCGAGGGTCACGTTTTCGAGCTTGATGCCGATGTCTTCGGAGATCACGGTGCCGCCGGTCAGGATGGCGATGTCTTCGAGCATGGCCTTGCGGCGGTCGCCGAAGCCCGGAGCCTTGACGGCAGCGATCTTGAGGCCGCCGCGGAGCTTGTTGACGACGAGCGTAGCAAGCGCTTCGCCTTCGACGTCTTCAGCGATGATGAGCAGCGGACGCGAGGTCTGCACGACAGCTTCGAGCACCGGCAGCATGGCCTGGAGGTTCGAGAGCTTCTTCTCGTGGAGCAGAACGTAGACGTCGTCGAGGTCGGCGATCATCTTTTCGGCGTTGGTCACGAAGTAAGGGCTGAGGTAGCCGCGGTCGAACTGCATGCCTTCGACGACTTCGAGTTCGGTCTCGGCGGTCTTGGCTTCTTCAACCGTGATGACGCCTTCATTGCCGACCTTCTGCATGGCTTCGGCGATATCAGCACCGACCTGCTTGTCGCCGTTTGCGGAGATCGTGCCGACCTGTGCGACTTCTTCCGAGGTCGAGATCTTCTTGGCCTTGGCGGCGAGGTCCTTGACGACTTCGCTGACGGCCATGTCGATGCCGCGCTTGAGGTCCATGGGGTTCATGCCGGCAGCAACGGCCTTGTTGCCTTCGCGAACGATGGCCTGGGCCAGGACGGTTGCGGTCGTGGTGCCGTCGCCGGCGATGTCGTTGGTCTTCGAAGCAACTTCGCGGACCATCTGGGCGCCCATGTTTTCGAACTTGTCGTCAAGTTCGATTTCCTTGGCGACCGAAACGCCGTCCTTGGTGATGCGCGGCGCGCCGAAGGACTTGTCGATGATGACGTTGCGACCCTTGGGGCCGAGGGTGACCTTCACCGCGTCAGCGAGGATGTCGACGCCGCGCAGCATCTTTTCGCGTGCGGTGCGGCCAAACTTGATTTCTTTTGCAGCCATTTTGGAAAACTCCCGGGCTCAGTGCCCATTGGTTGTCTTGGAATAGGTGAAAGTTCCGGCCAATCAGCCGATAACGCCCATGATGTCGCTTTCCTTCATGATCAGAAGGTCTTCGCCATTGAGCTTGACTTCGGTGCCCGACCACTTGCCGAACAGGACGCGATCACCAGCCTTGACGTCGAGAGCGACGAGAGCGCCCTTGTCGTCACGGGTGCCGGTGCCGACGGCGATGACTTCGCCTTCCTGCGGCTTTTCCTTGGCGGTGTCGGGGATGATGATGCCGCCCTTTGTCTTTTCTTCGGATTCCACACGGCGCACGACGACGCGGTCATGGAGGGGACGGAAATTGGTGGTTGCCATCGTCTGTTTCCTCGATCAAATGACATTGCCGGGACTTGATGAATGGGCCCGGATGAATAACTGATGTTAGCACTCATCTCCTCTGAGTGCTAACGGCGCTGATCTAGGCTCGCCCATTTCGCGAGTCAAGGATTGCGATCGGAAAAATTTTGCCGGGAATGGTGAATCGCGAAAACGCTGCCGTCAACAGCCGCGCTCTGCGGTGCGGTTGGCCTCCACGCCATCCGCCGTCCATTGATAGAGCACGTCAGGCTCCTGCTCCTCGTTCCTCAGCCCGTCGGTTTCCTCAAGCGCGATGAATCCGTTGCGTTCGTAGAAGCTGCGCGCCGCCGCGTTGCGCTGGAACGTCCAGAGCGTGAGCTCAGTATTGGCCTTCTTCGCGACCTCGAGAAGCGCCTTGCCGATGCCGTCCCCCTGCCGTCCCGGCAGGACGTAAAGCTGGTCCACCCAGCTCGGCTGGAGCGCGATCACACCGACCAGGTCGGGAGCGAAGGCGCCCCAGATCTCGCATGCCGGAAAGAGATGCTCCTTCACGAACTGCCGGTCCTGCTCGGGCGTGTATCGTCCGACAAGCCATGGCAGGCTGTCGTCGAAGGACGCGCGCAGCACATGGGCCACGGCGTCGGCCTCTCCCGGCTCAACTTTGCGAATATCGAATGATGCCATCTCTCTCATCGATCCAGGCGGTCCCGCCCCAGTGTTCCGGATGCGCATGTCGGTGATGCAAATCGGGATAATGCGGATGCTTGTGCCGCATCGGCGCGTGCCGATGCAAGTGCGAATGCGGCTCCGTCACCCACCGTCGCAAGCGTGACGTGACGCATGCCATGCAGACATGGCGCGCCTATAGCAGACTAAATCGCCGCCGCACACCGCCGTTGACACGCTCGCGGTCATTTGACACAAATCAGGATATGGAGTGTGCGAATACTCCACGAGGCGCCAAGCTGCAGTTTCGCATCCCGATCTCAAATTCTGGAGCAAAGCCGTGGCAAATTTTGGCGCCATTTCCGCCGACAAGCTGTCGAAGCTCGTCGGCACCCCGCAATCCCCCGTTCTGATCGATGTTCGCGACGACGAGGATTTCGCGGCCCATCCCTTCATCATCCCCTCCTCGGTCCGGCTCGATTTCAACGATGTCGCGCACTGGGCCGGCAGCTATGCCGACGCATCCGTCGTCGTGACCTGCAAGCGTGGCAAGAAGCTCTCCGAAGGCGTCGCCGCCTTCCTCCGGCTCGCCGGCGCAACAGCCGAAATCCTCGAGGGCGGCAGCGAGGCCTGGATCGCCGCCGGCCTGCCGATGGTGCCGGTGGAGAAAATCCCCGGCAATACGGCGCGTGGCGGCACGCTCTGGGTCACCCGCTCGCGGCCGAAGATCGACCGTATCGCCTGCCCCTGGCTGATCCGCCGCTTCGTCGATCCCGCCGCGCGCTTCCTTTTCGTCAGCGCGGCCGAGGTGCCTGCGGTGGCTGAGAAATTCGGCGCCACGCCCTTCGACATCGAGGGCGTCTTCTGGAGCCACCGCGGCGAGACCTGCACCTTCGACACGATGATCGAAGAGTTCCGCCTCGATTTCCCTGCGCTCAAGCGCCTCGCCGATGTCGTCCGCGCCGCCGATACCGACCGGCTCGACCTCGCGCCGCAGGCAGCTGGCCTGCTCGCCGTCTCGCTCGGCCTCTCGCGCATGCATGTCAGCGACCTCGCCCAACTCGAAGACGGCATGCTGGTCTATGACGCCTTCTATCGCTGGGCGCGCGACGCGACCGAGGAGCGCCACACCTGGGAAGCTCACGCGCCGAAGAGGGCCAAGCCATGACCGCCGCGGATGCGACGTCGGTTGAGGCCGGCCCTGCCCCGCTCCCGACCTTCGCCGAGGCGACCCGCGTCTGGGCCAGGATCGGCCTGCTCTCCTTCGGCGGGCCAGCGGGCCAGATCGCGCTGATGCACAAGGAACTGGTCGACGAACGCCGTTGGGTGTCGGAGGGCCGGTTCCTGCATGCGCTCAATTTCTGCATGCTGCTGCCGGGCCCCGAGGCCCAGCAGCTCGCGACCTATATCGGCTGGCTCATGCATGGCTGGAAGGGCGGCGTGGTGGCGGGCGTGCTTTTCGTGCTTCCGGGCTTCTTCGTCATGCTGGGGCTCTCGACGGCCTATGCGCTCTGGGGCCAGACCGACTGGCTGGCCAGCCTGTTCTTCGGCCTCAAGGCCGCGGTGCTCGCCATCGTCATCGAGGCGGTGATCCGCATTGGCCGGCGGGCGCTCAAGACCAATGCCATGCGCGCCATCGCCGTGCTGGCCTTCCTCGTCCTCTTCCTGCTCAAGGCGCCCTTCCCGCTCGTCATCCTCGTCGCCGGCGTCGCCGGCTATGTGCTGCATCGCCTGGGCTCGCGCGTGCCGGGCATGGCCCATGGCAGTGCCGCCAGGGAGGAAGAGGATCGTCTCGGCGCCGGCAACCGCGCCACGCCAGGCAAGGCGGTCGGCGCCGTGCTCGTCTGGGGCGCGCTCTGGGCCCTGCCCTTCCTGATCATCTGGCTCGCAGGCAATCCCGGCGCCTATCTGGACATCGGCACCTTCTTCTCCAAGATGGCGGTCGTCACCTTCGGCGGCGCCTATGCCGTGCTCGCCTATGTCGCCCAGCAGGCTGTCGACCACTATCACTGGCTCCAACCCGGCGAAATGCTCGACGGCCTCGCGCTGGCCGAGACAACGCCCGGCCCGCTCGTGCTGGTTCTGACCTTCACCGGCTTCATGGCCGCCCACCGCGCACCGGGCGACCTCTCGCCGCTGATGGGCGGCGTGCTGGGCGCCACGCTGACCACCTGGGTCACCTTCGTGCCCTGCTTCCTCTGGATCTTTCTGGGCGCACCCTGGGTGGAGCGCCTGCGCGAGAACAAGGCGATCGCGAGCGCGCTGACAGCCATCTCGGCCGCCGTGACCGGTGTCATCCTCAACCTCGCGATCTGGTTCGCGAATCATGTATTCTTTGCCAAAGTCGGCGAGGTCGCCGCCGGGCCTTTCGTCCTCGCCTGGCCGGAATGGTCGACGCTCAGCCCTGCCGCGCTGGTGCTGGCGCTTCTCTCCGCTGCAATGCTACTGAGGTTCAAGGCCGGAATATTCCTGACCCTCGGCGTCTGCGGGGCGCTCGGCATGGCGGTGAAGGCTGCGGGCTTAGCTTGAGCGCGACGCTTCGGCCCGGTCTTCGGCAGCATTCATTTCGCGAGCCTTGCTGAACAACTCGTCGCGAGTTGCCGTGCCGATGCCGCTCCTTAAGCCGGCATCGACGAATGATTGCATTGCGGCGAATTTTTCAAGGCGCTGGGTTTCCCGCCCTTCCAGCTCTTCCTCACGTTCCTGCATCAATGACTCCGTTCATATTCTCACGTAGTCGATCTCCATGAAGTCGGAAACCTCGACCAGCCAACGGTCGCGCACGAAGGCGACATGCAGCGGGTGGACGTTATAGCCGTCATAGGCCGCCTGGTCGTCGAACTCCATCGAGAAGCCGAAGCTGTAGTTGTTCTTCGGGCTCACCTGCCTGAGTTGCTCGAAGGCGTTGACCCCCGGAATTTCGGTCAGCACCAGCGCATCCTTGAGGAATTTCTTCTCCTCGGCCGAACCCTTGGCATGCTTGAGATTGAAGACGACGGTGTGACGGATCATGCTGGGCTCCCCTGTTCGTACGTGCCAGGAATACGTGAAGCCAGCCGGATGCAAAAGCCCCGAGACGTCAATGAGGCCCGTTCCCGAGAGAAAATCAGACCGATCGAATGCACGGGCTTTTGCCTTATTTTTCTATGGCTTGACTTCGATTTTCCCCGCCCCCTCCAGCCATGCGATAATCACCCCGTCCCGCATCGGCTACAGCGCATGGCGATGCGTCGAGGCGGGGCCGGTGTTGCTGGTGTGGGGAGACGACGCAAAGCTCCATGCCCGGGCCCGTGCAGAAAATGGTCCTCCTCAGGCCTGAAAAAGGGCCTGGCGTGCCTGTGAGGCATAGGAGGCATCGGATGCCAGGCGGGAGGTGATGGTCCCGCAAGCCCCGCCGCGGCTCTGCCGTCGGCAATCCAGCGATGGATGGCGGGTCTCACATCGCGGGCGTGGAGGCTGAACAAGCGTCCCCGTTCCCAAGGCATCCGATGACGCAGAGGGACCGGAGTTGCACGGGAAAAACCACCGAACGGGGCACGGAAGCGTGTCTTAACGACCGGTCCACGCCGGTCACTAACTGTGGCACGATTTCGTGCCCCGGCCGATCCTTCATGCGAAAGCAAGGGGATCGGGAGAGTAACATGATCAAACCACGGGGCGGAAAGGCTCGCGTGAATGCGGAGGTGTGTTTTGAATCTTGGGAAGCAACAATTTCACCCCTCACCAACTTCGGCCAAGGCTTCGCTTTGCTCACCCGGCCTTCGTATCCTCTCCCACAAGGGGAGAGGTAGATCCGCCTCACTGCGTCACCAGAACTCGACGTTGCAGCAAGGCGACACGGTGCGGCCAGTCTACCTCTCCCCTTGTGGGAGAGGATACGAAGGCCGGGTGAACGTAGTGAGCCCTTGGCCGAAGCTGGTGAGGGGTGGAATGGAACCCATCCGCACCGGCATAGGCCGAACGGTGGGAATCAATACCAGTCAACCCACCCATCCCCTATTGCCTTCCCCGACCCGCAAACGCTATTCGCTATTCGCGCCCGCAATCGCAGCGCCAGAAATCCGAACCGGAGCATCCCATGCCTGAACGCATCCAGTCCCTGAAGGACATTACGCCGCATTACGACGTGATCCTCTGCGATGTCTGGGGCGTGCTGCATAATGGCGTGTCGCCCTTCTCCGATGCCGCCGCTGCACTCATCGAAGCGCGCGACAAGGGTGTGAGCGTGGTGTTGATCACCAATTCGCCCCGCCCCAATGACAGCGTCGCGATCCAGCTCGACGGCATCGGCGTGCCACGCGAAGCCTGGGACCGGATCGTCACGTCAGGCGACGTGACCCGTGCCCTGATCCGCCAGGGACCTCCGAATGTCTTCCTGCTTGGCCCCGATCGCGACCTTCCCCTGCTCGAGGGTACCGAGGCCTTCCCAGTGAAGGAACGGGACGCGGATATCATCGTCTGCACCGGCTTCTTCGACGACGAGACCGAGACGCCCGAGGACTACCGCGATCTGCTGACGCGCTTTGCCGACCGCAACATTCCCATGATCTGCGCCAATCCGGATCTGATCGTCGAGCGCGGCGAGCGGCTGATCCCGTGCGCCGGCGCCGTGGCGGCGTTTTACGAAACGCTCGGCGGCGAGACCCGCATCGCCGGCAAGCCGCATCGGCCGATCTACGAGGAGGCCCTGCGGCAGGCCACGGAATTGCGCGAGATGATCGACCCGGCGCGTATCGTCGCGATCGGCGACGGCATGCCGACCGATGTCCGCGGCGCGCTCAGCGAAGGCCTCGACCTGCTCTACATCTCCGCCGGCATCCACGCCCGCGAATATATGACCGGCGACGTCACCGACCAGCGCGCGCTCGATGATTTCCTCGCGAGCCACCAGGCGGAGCCGCGCTGGTGGATGCCGCGTCTTGCGTGAGGACCTCTCCATGACAGTTTTTCATCGCAACGAAAAGCGTGGCGAACTGCCGGCCTCCCTACGGGGAGGAGTCATCGCCATTGGTAATTTCGACGGTGTGCATCGCGGCCATCAGGCCGTGCTCGGCCGCGCGCTGGAGATCGCCGCCGACCAGCGCATCCCCTCGCTCGTGCTCACTTTCGAGCCGCATCCGCGCACCGTCTTCCGGCCCGACCAGCCGGTCTTCCGGCTCACCCCCGCGCCGCTCAAGGCCAAGCTCCTGGAAGCGCTCGGCTTCAATGCGGTGCTGGAATATCCCTTCGACCGCGATTTCGCGACCCGCTCGCCTGACGAATTCATCCATTCGATTATCCTCGACTGGATCGGCGCTCGCCATGTCGTGACCGGCTTCGATTTCCATTTCGGCAAGGACCGCGAGGGGGGGCCGGCCTATCTGCTCGCCGCCGGCGGCCGCTATGGCTTCGGCGCACACCTGCTCGACGCCTTCCGTGACGAGGGCGCCCACGTCGTGTCCTCGAGCCGCATCCGTGACCTGGTTGCCGAGGGCGATGTCGCCCAGGCCGCCGGTCTGCTCGGCTATCGCTACACGGTTGAAGCCGAGGTGATCCACGGCAAGAAGCTCGGCCGCACGCTCGGCTTTCCGACCGCCAATATGGCGCTGCCCCCGGAAGTCCGACTCAAGCCCGGCATCTATGCCGTCCGCTTCCGTGCTGCCGATGGCGTCCTGCATGATGGCGTCGCCAGCTTCGGCTATCGCCCGACTGTCGATAATGACGGCGCGCCACTGCTCGAAACCGTGCTTTTCGACTATGCCGGCGACCTCTACGGCCAGACCTGTTCCGTCACCTTCTTCGGCTTCCTGCGGCCCGAACTCAAGTTCGAAGGTCTTGATCCGCTGGTCGCGCAGATGAACATGGATGCGGCCGAGGCCAGGGCTTTGCTCGCAGGAGTCCAGTCCCTCGGCCCGCTCGACCGGATTGTCGCTTTCAAGCAATAGCTTCGCTCAAGATAAGCCACGTAGAAACCTCGCTCATGGGCAGACGGAAGCGGACGGGCAACATCCCGCCCGGGCACGTCCGGATCGAGGGGCCGCCATCCCCTCCGGACGCGCCGCGCATGTCTGCCCAAACCCATTCTGGAGCTGAAACCCATGGCAGGTCTGAGCCTCATCATCCCGGTCGAAGCGCATGAGGCGCGGCCCGAAACGCTGATCAAGGCGCTCGCTGCCAAGCCTGGCATCGATCTCGAAATCCTTATCGTCCCGGCCTCGGCGGAGGTCGCTGCCCGCGAGGAGCTGGCATCGCTCACTGAGCTCGACAAGCGCGTGCGGATCGTCGTGCCCTCGACGCCCATCGCCTCGGCCGTCTCGCTATGGGCCGCCGGCATCGAAGCTGCGAAAGCCCCGTGGATTTCCGTCGTCCGTCCCGACGACATTTTCGAACCCGAAGCACTCGCCGTCGCCGAATTCGTCAAGGGCAAGCTCGGCACGGTCGATTCGATCGGCTGGAACGCACTGCAGATCAATCCGGGCGCCGAGCCGGGCAAGAGCTCATCCGTTGCGATCCCGACCAAGCACGACATCGTCGAGCTCAACAAGACCGACATGCTCAAGTCGTTCTACCTCTGGGAAGGCTCGGCCAATGTGCCCAAGATGCCCTTCGGCATCTACCATGCCATCATTTCCCGCGAGCTGGCTGAAACCGTTCTCGGCTCGATCCGCGTCGCCGGCCGGGAACATGCGTTGCCGCAATGGGAATGGGCCGCACGCACAGTCCTCATGGGCGAGAAATTCGCCTTCTGCTCGCGCCCGCTTTCCGTCATCAACGCCAAACCTTACGAGACGCCGGCCAAGCCGCTTGTCCGCGCCGATTTCCCCTTCCATGCCGGCATCGGCTTGACCGCAGGCATCGCCGAAATCCAGTTCTCCGCCTTTGCCGAAATGGGTGCGCTGTGGACCGGCAGCCAGGAAAACTTCATCCGCGCCATGATCATCGACTGCATGTTCGAGACCGAGCCGCAGGCCTTCAACGACAAGTGCAACGCCTATTACCGGGCGCTGACGCTATGGGACGGCGGCGCGCATGCCGCGATCTTCCGCCCGCAATTCGCCGGCGAACGTCCGCTCGACAAACGCCGCGGCCTGCATGGCAACCTGCTGATGATCGACCGCCACATTGCCGGTGCCCGCAACGCCCAGGAATTCTACGGCATCATCCGGAATTTCCTGGTGCCGGTCGGGATCATCTGCGGCGCTCAGGCGGTCTGATCAGCCCCAGCTTGGATCGTCTGGGAAGGCTGAGCGGAAATGCGACAGCGTCCCCTTCGATAGCTTGCCGGTGTCGGTCACGGCATCCGGCATCTCACCCGGCAGAAACTGCGTCGCTTCGAACCATTGGCGCGGCATCGAACCGGTGATGCGGCGGAAGTCGTGGGACAGTTTCGGCTCCTTCATCAAGCCGGACCAGAGATCGACGAACTGCCTTGCCGAGCGGCTGGCCGTGAAGGCCCGAGCCGCAGTTTCGCGGGCATTGGCCCCGACTTCCGCCACGCGATCGGAATCAGCGAGCAGCATTTCGAGGATCTCGGTGCATTCGGCGATCGAGCTTGCGATAAAGCCGGTCTGGCCCTGCTGGACAATCGCGCATTCCGCCGGATTGGCGAGCACGACCGGCACGAGGCCGAGCGACATTGCCTCGACCAAGGCGTTCTCCGCGGTGCCGTAATGATCGGGCTGGAGAGGGTAGAAAAAGATGCGGGATTGGGAGAGAGCGGTCCGCGGGTCCGGGGTCTGGCCCATAAGGCGGATGCGATCGGGGTGGCGCATGGCGGAAGCTCTGGCCGCGACGTCGCCGTTCGGCTCGAAGCCACCCCAGATGGCGGCCGTCTCATTGCCCGACAGGGCGTCGATCACGTCGAAGAAGCCGGGGTGCATCTTCACGAAGTCGACAGTGCCGAGGTAGCAGATGGGATCGACAAGGGACGATAGCTCGGTTTCGTCTTCGAATCCAAAGGCGCTTCCGATCACAGCCAGCTTTTCTCGTCGTACCTGAGGCAGCGCCTGAACAGCCGCAATCTCAAGTGAAGCCGGGGAAGTGAAGGCAAAGCGATCGGCCTCTTCCAGAAATCCCGGCTGGATCACCGGCCGGAACAACCCCGAAACATGCGACCAGAACACCGCCCGCATCGCTGGAAAATTCGTCCGTGCCAGGCATTCGAACAGCTTCGGATGATTCCAGAACTCAATCTGGACGATATCGGCTTCCACCGCGCGTGCCGCCACATCGTCAAGGCTCACGGCAATATCGACGGGGCGTCCCAATGCCGCAATCTCATCGGCGTAACGCCTGTCCCTGGGCGCCTCGAGCAACAGGAAACTCTGCCTTGCGGGAAAGGGCATGGCCGCGGTCAGGGCAGCGTGGGCCTTGCCGACCCCGCCGCCGAGATGGGCGGTCACATGCAGGACATGCATTACTCGGCAGCGACCTGCGGCATGCGCTTGAGGCCACCCGGCGCCGGGACATTCGGGTTGATCCGCACCTTGGCGCGGAACTTTTCCAAGAGCATGTCGCGATGGTCGTCGATGCTGTCAGGCAGGCAGTGGGTGAGCTGGCCGCAGGAGCCGCACACCTTGTTCTCGCAGCGGCGGCCTTCCAGATGCTGGAGGCGCAGCGCATTCATCTTGTCGGAATTCCAGATCTGTTTGAGCGTCTCTTCGCGGACGTCGCCGATGATCAGCTTGCGGCCCCAGTCGAGGAAACAGGACGAGACGAGGCCGTCGGCATTCACGCTCATGGCGTAGAAGATGTACGGGCAGGTATCGGTGGGCTTCAGTTCCTGCTGGTAGATACCCTTCTCGCCGATCTTGATGCCCGAGCGTTCCTCGACATTGAATTCCGGCCAGCACGGCGCAAAATTCTCGATGAAGATGCGGTCGCAATAATCGCCGAACGTATCGAAGAATTTCTGCCGCTCGTCCTCGGTGATGAGCTCACCGGGGATCTTGATCGTCACTTCCATATTGCCCTTGTTGGCATCGAGCCACTTCACGCCTTCGACGAATTTTTCGAAGTTGAAGTTGAAGCCGGTGAAGCGCTGGTAGGTCTCCTTGGTCATGCCGTCGACGGAGATGTTGATCTTGTCGAGGCCGGCCTCGATGACCGGGCCGAGGCGTTCCGGTGTCAGGAAGGTGCCGTTGGTGGTCGTATCGATGTAATCGACATGGCCGCTCTGCTTGGCATATTTGATCATGTCGGCGAGGCGCTTGTTGAGGAAGGGCTCGCCATCCTTGTACATGCGCAGGACCTTGATCGGCTTGCCGAATTCGGCCAGATCGTCGATCGCCTTGGTGAAGACCTCGTATTTCATCGCGCCATTGAAGCGGCCGGTATCCTTGATGAGCTCGCGATGGCCGGTGGGGCAGAAGGTGCAGGTGAAATTGCACGAACTCGCCGGATCCATGAAAACGATGAAGGGGGTGGCCAGCGGAATGACGGTTTCGAGCGGCGTGCGGCCTTCGAGGTTGATTCTCGGCTTCAATGCGGCTTTCATCGATCTCGATCTCCGGTCGCGATCCGGCTCAAAATCCGAATCGTCCATGGTTCGGGAGCCTAGTCCCGTTATGGTTAACTAAATCCATATGATGGTGGAGCGAGGCTGGAGGCGGGCTATTCTGCAGGCATCACCGTGAAGCGAAGTCCCATGGCCGACAGCATCTTGGAGACGGTCTCCAGCTGCGGCTTTCCTTTTTTGGAAAGTGCACGATAAAGATTCTCGCGATTCAGCTGTGCGTGTTCCGCAACTGCGCTAACGCCGCCTTCCTGCGCCTTGGCCACGTGACGAAGTGCCTCCTGGAAAAGCTCGATGTCACCGTCCTGCAGGATGTCGGCGAGATAAACAGCTGCATTTTCCGGGTCTCGTAGCAACTCATCGCGATAACCGAAATCGAAGGGTTTGCTCGGTGAAATCATGGCTCTTTCCTTCGCAGATAATCCGCCAAATAGTCGGTGGCTTTGGCGACCGCCCGATCTTGATCCTGCTTCGTGGATCCAGCGAGGAGCAGGATGATTGTCTGTCCGACGATACTGAAGAAGACACGGTAGCCGGGGCCAGAATGCTCCCGGAGTTCGAAGAGGCCTTTGGCGCCTTTGATCTCCTTCCAATCACCCAAGTTGCCGCCTTGCGCTCGCAAGAGACGCGCCGTCAGCTTGGTTTTCGCCTTCTTGTCCCTCAGATCTTCCATCCAAATCTGAAACGGCGCGATGTCGTCAGCCGTTCGATAGACTTCAATCTCGTATCTCTTCATGATTCAATGTAGCTCACGCGCTACACTAAAGCAAGACTACAGCGCCGCCTTCACCGCCGCGACGATCTCCGCGATCCGCGCATTGCCCTCGTGCTCCGCCTTTCGTGCCCGCACCAGGCAGGCCTCCGATTTCAGCACCACGCCATCCGAAAGGATCTTCAGGTGATTTGCCCTCAGCGTCGAGCCCGTCGAGGTGATGTCGACGATGATGTCGGCCTGCCCGGCGGCCGGTGCCCCCTCGGTGGCGCCGAGGCTTTCGACGATGCGGTAGAGCTGGATGCCGTGCTGGCTGGAGAAGAACCGCTGGGTGAGGCGCCAGTATTTGGTGGCGATGGCGAGGCGGCGGCCGTGGCGGCTGCGGAAATCAGCGGCGACGTCGCCGAGGTCGGCCATCGTGTCGACGTCGAGCCAGATCTCGGGCACGGCGACAACGACATCGGCATGGCCGAAGCCGAGGCGGACTGAGAATTCGGCCTTCTCGTCGGCCTCGGGAAGATCCTCGCGGACGAGGTCTTCGCCGGTGACGCCGAAATCGACGGAGCCCTGGCCGATCTCGCGGGCAATCTCGGAGGCCGAGAGGAAGGCGATCTCGACATCATCCATGCCCTCGACGCGACCGCGATAGGAACGATCATTGCCGACGGCCACGATCTTCATGCCTGATCGTTCGAAGATTGCGGTTGCATCGTCCTTCATCCGGCCCTTGGAGGGGAGCGCGATGGTGATCATGCGGCGCTCCTCAGGGCTTGGATGCGGTCGAGCCAGAGCGAGAAGCCGACCGCCGGGATGGGTTCGGCAGCGCCGAGCAGCGTCAACATGCGGTCGAACCGGCCGCCGCCGGCCAGCACACGGTGGTCGTCGCGCGGCGTCACCTCGAAGACGAGGCCGGTATAGTAATCGAGCGGACGGCCGAAGGCGGCGCGCCAGGTGACGGTCGAGAGTTCGACGCCGATATTGGCGAGTGCGGCGACACGGGCATCGAAGCGGTTGACGGCTTCGTCGAGCTTAAGGCCGGAGCGGCGCGCGAAGGTCGCGAGCACATCGGGCGCATATTTCAGGCTGACGCTGAGCGAGAGGAATTCGCGGAGCGCCTCGAGTTGGGCCGGCTCGAGTGCGGTCGCGGCGATGACACGCTTTTCCTTGAGGCGGCGGGCGATTTCCGAGGGAGAGCGGCTGGCATTGGTGGAGTAGCCGGTCGCCTGCATGATGCCATCGATGTGATCGACCAACGCGGCTTCATCGCCTGCGGTGAGCAGTGCTTCGACCTCGGCGCCGAGACCGGTGGCGGCTTCGGCATTGGCAAGGCGATCCATGAGTTGGTCAAGCTTGGAGGCCTCTCCGAAGGCATGGATCAACCGGCGCTGCCAGCCAGAAGGCAGACCTAGCGCAGCAACCACGGCTTCGAACACCGACTGGTCGCCGATGGTGACGGTCAGCGCACGGCCCGGCAGCAGCGCCTTGAGGATCTGGACGGCATCAGCGATGGCCCGGGCATCGGCACTGGCGACGTCCTTGGTGCCGAGATCCTCGATGCCGGCCTGGAAGAATTCGTTGGCACCGTCGCGGCGCTGGCGGAAGACCTCGCCGAGATAGGAATAACGCTTCGGCGTGCCGGTCGCGGTCTCGATATGGCGCAGGCAGACGGGGATGGTGAATTCCGGCCGCAGGCAGAGGCTCTCGCCGGTCTCGCTCTCGGTGAGGAAGATGCGGCGGCGCAGGTCCTCGCCGGCCATGTTGAGGAAGGGCTCGGCGGGCTGGATGACAGGGGTGTCGACGCGCTCGGTCTTGAGGGTGTCGAAGAGAGAGAGCAGTTCTGGGGCGAAGGCGGGGGCGTTGATCAGGGGCATGGGGTGGCTCCTGCGCTCGATGCTCCGAAACCCCTCACCAACTTTGGCCAAGGGTTCACTTCATTCACCTGGCCTTCGTATCCTCTCCCGCAAGGGGAGAGGTAGAGTCGCGGCACCACCTCGCCCGTCCACATCGTCGAGTTTGTGGTCCGAGGGCGCGGCACATTTACCTCTCCCCTTGCGGGAGAGGATACGAAGGCCGCGGGAGGCGTAGCCGAGCGCCTGGCCGGAGTTGGTGAGGGGTTCGACGCCCTATTCGCGAAGAATCCAACCGCCAGCATCAGCCCGACCGCTTCCTGTCCTCGGCCTGCGCTGCAAGCATCTCGCGCACCCGCTCGACCAGTTCGCCCTCGGGCACCGACACCTGCGCCACTCGGGCCTCGCGCCAGGCAACATTGTCCGTGATCTCGCCCGAGAGGCGCTTGCCTTCGATCAGGTCCTTGATGATGACCACTGGAGGCAAGGCATTGCCGGCTTCGTCGACGGGATTTCTCTCGTTGCCGCCCTGGATGATCGCGAGCGGGGAACCGCGGCGGTCGGCATATTTCAGCTGGTCACCGAAATTCTTCTTGTTGCCCTGGTACATTTCGGCGCGGATGCCGGCGTGGCGGAGTTCTTGGACCATTTTCTGGTAGCGGCCGAGGCTCTCGGTGTCGCGGTCCATGACGCAGACGACGACGGGGGCGAGGACTTCGTCGGTGCCGAGCTTGCCGAGATTCTTCAGCGCCGTCATCAGGCGCGAGACGCCGATGGAGAAGCCTGTGGCCGGGACAGGCTGTCCCATGAAGCGGGAGACGAGACCATCGTAACGGCCACCGCCGCCGACCGAGCCGAAGACGACCTTTTCGCCTTTTTCGTTGGTGACGTCGAATTTGAGCTCAGCCTCGTAGACCGGGCCAGTGTAGTATTCGAGACCTCGGACGACTGAAGGGTCGATTTCAATCCGATCCGCATCGTAGCCTGCCGACCCGACGAGCATGGCGATTTGTGCGAGCTCATTCAGCCCCTCGATGATCTTCGGATTAGGGTCGAAGATCAGAGCGAAGATGCTCAGTGTGTCTAGGTTGAAATTGTTATTGAGGCTTTCCGGCACATCAACGAGCTGCCTAAGCGGCTCGAATTTACCCTGCAGCCGCTCCGTCTTGCTCGGATCACTCCCGCCGTGATGCTCACTTACAATGAGATCTGCCCACTCCGATTGCGGATGGGAAAAAGGCAGAAAGTATCCGTCCACCTTGTGATCGAGAGCATTGCTGTGGCGAATTCCTCCAAGAGTTTCCTTGAAGCGCACGAATTCCATCAGCAGTGCGACTTGCTCCGCACGAAGCCCCGCACCTTTCGTGAAATCGCCGGATTCATCCTTGCGACCCGCTCCCAATAGAAGCTCGACCCCTTCCGGGCCGAACTTGTCCAGTTTGTCGATGGCGCGCAGGACCGCCAGGCGTCGCCCGGCATTCTCCTCGCCTGCGAGATCGACGGCTTCCATCACTCCGTCGAGGAGCTTCCGGTTGTTCACCCGGATCACATAGTCCCCGCGCTTGATGCCCAAGGCTTCGAGCGTATCGGCCATCATCATGCACATCTCAGCATCCGCCTGCACACCCGCGGCACCCACCGTATCCGCATCGAACTGCATGAACTGGCGGAAGCGGCCGGGGCCGGGTTTTTCGTTGCGGAAGACATAGCCGGCGCGATAGGTGCGGTAGGGAAGCTGGATGTCCTGGAAATTCTCCGCGACGTGGCGGGCGAGCGGCGCGGTGAGGTCGTAGCGCAGGCTCATCCACTGCTCGTCGTCGTCCTGCAGCGAGAAGACGCCTTCGTTCGGGCGGTCGCTGTCGGGGAGGAACTTGCCGAGCGCGTCGGTATATTCGAAGAGCGGCGTCTCGACCGGGTCGAAACCGTAGCGCTCGTAGACCTCGCGGATCTTCGCCGTCATCTCGTTGACGGCGCGGATGTCATGGGCCTCGCGATCGACAAAACCGCGCGGCAGGCGCGCCTTCAGCTTCTGAGGTTTCTTCTGCTTGTCGCTCATGAGATTTGCCCGGGGAAGGTCTACTAAAATTCCGGTTTGCTCTAACGGATTGAGACTAAAGCGGCAAGCGGCTTGACGGTGTGTCTGAGGTGACAGGCCGGACCCGGCTCACTAGGATGCGCGCTTCGCATCGCTTACCCGGAATGAGAGAATGATCGAAACGATTGAACTGCCCGAACTCGTCATCATCGGCATGATGGTCGAGGCGCCATGGCAGGAGCTATCGACAAAGGTGCCGGCGGCGTGGCGCGAACTGTTTGCAGCGGATACGGGTGCCACGGCTTTTCTCGAAGCCTCGCTCTCGGTCGAGGACGGTATCTATCGCGAGATTGTCGGTTATCTCGGGGCGCAAAAGTCCGAGGTGCGCGCGGAAATGACCAAGGTGATCATTCCCGGCCAGCGCTATCTGCGGCTCATCCATGACGGGCCACTGGCAAATATCGGCCAAGGCTTCGGCGCTCTGCTGGCCCATGCCAAGGCCTCGCGGCTCAAGGTGACCGACATGAAGCTCGACTTCGGCTACCTGCCGGGGCTGCCGGATGGGCGACACGAGCTGCATGTCGCGCTGGCGCCCGCGCCGCTGCGGCTGGTGTGATGTCCGGATGATCCTCGAAGCGCTGAACTTTGCCGCGACGTGGGCGATCTCCCGACGCCGGAAGGCGGCGGAGATCAACTCCTCCGTCCGGCTCTGGGCGCGTGCCGGACGCTGCGGCCGGGATTGGTCGGAGCATGAGGCGAAGTGCAAGGCATTCGTGCGGACGCATTTGCCCGAGCGGGGTCGGGTTGCCGTCGTCCTCGGGTCCGGGTTGTTGCGCGATGTGCCGATCGATGCGCTATCCAAGGCTTTTCGCGAGGTGCGACTCTACGATCTCCAGCATCTCGCAAGCGTGCGGCTCCGGGCGCTCGCGAAAGGACTGCACAATCTGCATTTCCTGCAGCGCGATCTTTCCGCCGGGCTCGACTTCCTGCGCGACGATCCGGAGATCGACCTTGTGATTTCGGCCAACCTGCTCTCGCAGCTCGGGGTGGCGGCAGAGATGATCGGAATGGATGCGGCGACCGTCCTTGCCGCGCATCTCGACGGGCTGCGCTCAGCGCCGGGCCGGAGATTGCTGCTGACCGACACCAGTTTCGAATTGCTGCTCAAGAATGGCGAGGTCGCGGAACGGCACGACCTGATGCATGGCACGAATCTGCCGCAGGCCGAGGCCGCTTGGCCCTGGCCGGTCGCGCCCTTTGGTGAGCTGGATCCGGCCTACAAGGTGGTGCACCGGGTGGTGGCAATCAGGCTCTAGACTTCATTCCGCCGGTGCGAGCACCGGGCGACCCGGGACCAGCGACTCCTTGATCGGGAAATGTACCACGGCAGCGAAGATGCCGAGCGCCACGCCGATCCACCAGACCGGGTCGTAGGTCTTGAAGTGATCGTAGAGATAGCCGCCGAGCCAGACGCCGAGAAACGAGCCGATCTGGTGCGACAAAAAGACGATGCCGCCGAGCAGGCCGAGATGGCGGGTGCCGAACATGATGGCGACGAGGCCATTTGTCGGCGGCACGGTGGAGAGCCAGAGCAGGCCCATGACCGCCGAGAAGATGATGACCGATGCAGGCGTGATCGGCAGCAGCAGGAACAGCGTCACCGCGATCGAGCGGCCGATATAGATCAGCGCCAGGAACCAGGGTTTTGAATAGCGCTGGCCGATATAGCCCGCCGCGAGCGAGCCGATGATGTTGAAGCCGCCGATCAGCAGCATGGCGACGCCGCCGACCCAGGCCGGGATGCCGATGTCGAGCAGATAGGCCGGGAAGTGGGCGGTGATGAAAGCGACCTGGAAGCCGCAGACGAAGAAGCCCGACGTGAGCAGCAGATAGGAGCGGTGGCCGAGCGCCTCGCTGAGCGCCTGGCCTGCCGTCTGCTGGAACTGGGCGGCACTCTGGGTGCCGGACGAGGAATTGCCGCGAAGCGCGATGGCGAGGAAGGGGATTGCGGCCATCAGGCCGGCCATCACCATCAGGGCGCCCTGCCAGCCAAGGCCGGAAATGAGGGCGATGGTGAGCGGGGCAAAGACCATCATGCCGGCGGAACCGGCGGCGGTGGCGATGCCGAAGGCCATGGAGCGCTGGGCGGGCGTCACATTGCGGGCAAAGGCCGAGAGGATGACGCTGAAGGAGCCCGCCGCGACGCCCAAGCCGCACAGGATGCCGCCACCGACATGGAGCAGGATCGCGTTTTCCGGGGCTGAGGCGAGCACGGGCGAGGACATCAAGAGCAGGCCGGCGGCATAGAGCGCGGCCGAGGCCATGAGCACCTTTGCCGTGCCATATTTGTCGGCCATCGCGCCGAAGAAGGGCTGGCCAAGGCCCCAGAACAGGTTCTGGATGGCGATGGCGAGACCGAAGGTTTCGCGGCTCCAGTGGGTGTCGGCAAGCAGCGGCAGCTGGAAGAAGCCCATGCCCGATCGCGGACCGAAGGTGATCATGGCGATCAGGGAGCCGCAGATGATGATCATCCACGGCATGGCATCTTTGCGGCTAACGGCGTTCATGGGGTGTCCTCGACTTGAGGGCCGAATTTACGTCAGCCATGAACAATCGAAAAGCGTGAAAAATTGATAGCAGAAATAAAGGCGCCTGATCGTTGGACGTTCCCTTATTTTTCATTGGCGAAAAATGCTTCGCGGAATTGGCGCTACACCCTTTCGTCTCTGGTGGGTAACCTGCGACCCGCAATGTGGGAGATAGGAAGATGACAGCCACCCAGACGACGATAACGCTTTGGGACGGGAAGACGATACCGCGACTCGGCATGGGCTGCTGGGCGATCGGCGGCCCCTTCTATGCCGGTGACGTCCCACTCGGTTGGGGCGAAGTCGACGACAATGAATCGATCGCGGCGGTGCATCGCGCGCTCGATCTCGGAATCCAGTTCTTCGACACGGCATCGAACTATGGCGCGGGGCACTCGGAGGAGGTGCTGGGCAGGGCGTTGGAAGGCCGGAAGGATGTGGTGATCGCCACCAAGTTCGGCTTTGCCACCGATCCGGCGACCAAGCAGGCAACGGGTGCTTTCGCGGACGAGGCTTTCGTTCGCGCCTCGGTGGAGACATCGCTCAGGCGGCTGAAGCGGGAGCGGCTCGATCTCCTGCAGTTTCACCTCAACGATTTCGATCCGGTGGGCTCCGACGCAGTCTTCGACGTGCTGGAGCGGCTCAAGGCCGAGGGCAAGATCGGGGCCTTCGGCTGGAGCACGGATTATCCGGATCGCGCCGACCGGCAGGCCAAGCGCGAAGGTTTCGTGGCGATCCAGCACAATATGAACGTGCTGTCGCCGGCGACGGAACTGCTTGCGGTGATCGAGAGGCACGGGCTGATCTCAATCGATCGCGGTCCGCTCGCCATGGGGCTGCTGTCGGGCAAGTTCTCGACCGACAAGACAATCGGCGAGAAGGATGTGCGCGGCGCGGCACTGGATTGGATGGTCTATTTCAAGGACGGCCGTGCGGCGCCGGAATTCGCGCGCATGCTCGATGCCATCAGGGAATTGCTGCGCGCCGAGGGGCGGACGTTGTCGCAGGGCGCGCTTGCCTGGCTGTGGGCGAAGTCGGCGCGGACGCTGCCGATCCCGGGCTTCCGAACCGTGGCACAGGTCGAGGAAAATGCCGGCGCGCTCGACAAGGGGCCACTGCCGAAAACGGTTGCTGACGAGATCGACTCGGTGCTGAGGAAGACCGCGATCGCAGCCTGAGCCTATCTAGGTCTCACTGGCCAGCCCTCGGGCCGCTGCTCGATCACCGATACCGGATCGCCAATCTTGATCGATCCGCAGCTTCGCGGCACGGCGTTCCAGCCAAAGAGCACGCCCGGCACGCGGCGATCCGTGGACATACGGAGCTTGCGCATCGCCGGCATCGGATCGGGGCCGCCGCGTTCGCCGGTTAGCTGGTCCTGGGTGGTCATGATGCAGCGGGCGCAGGGTTTGACGAGATCGAAGCGGATTCCGGCGATGTCGACGGCGCCCCAGAAGTCGTCCGCAAAGGGTTCGTCGTGGTCGATGACGATGTTGGGGCGGAAGCGTTCCATGCCGAAGGTCTGGGCGCCCTCCTCCATCGTCGCCTCGTTGAGCAGACGGAGCGAGCCGGTGGTGGTGATCAGAACCGGATAGCCGTCGGCGAAGCCGGTCACGACGCCATCCCCGGCCCAGTCCGGATTGCACAGGCGCTGCGTGATCTCGTCGGCATGGACGAGCTTCACCGGCTGGCCGAGCCAGTCGCTCAGCCTGGCATTGATCCGGTCGTCAGCGATCGCGGCCGTGACATGGCTGTTCCAGACCTCAACATCGATGCGGCGAGCGGGATCGAAAGTGACAGAGAGGCCGCCCTCCTCGCCAGCTTTGGTCAGATGCAGCACGCCATCGCTCTCGACCGCAGTGACCTGTGCCAGCGCCTGCAATTCGCGCTGGGTGATGAACTTGCCGGTTGGATCGGTCACCATGTAGCGCCGGTCGCCTTCGAGGCCCCAGGCGCCGACGTCGGAGGAATCGAGATCGATCACGCGGGCGCTTTTCATGGGGTAGATGTGCAGCGAATGGACCTTCATGAAATTTCCTCGAGGAAGAGATCGTAGAATTGTTCGAGCCGTTCGTGGCGTTCCCGGGCGAGCTTGGCGCCGGTCGCGGTCTGGAAACCATCGGCAAGCTTGAAAAGCTTGGCCGGGAAATGGTCGATCGAGTAGCGCTTGTCGTCGATGGCGCGGTGCTCGGCCTTGGGATCGGCGGGATCGTAGAGTTCCGAGCTCAGGCGGCCGGCGACATAGAAGCAGCGGGCTGCGCCGACCATGCCGATGGCGTCGAGACGATCGGCATCCTGCAGGATCTTTGCCTCCAGCGTCTCGGGCGGGATGTTGGCGGAGAAGGAATGGGTGAGGACGGCATGCGCCACCGCCACGACCTTGACCTCCGGCCAATCGAGATGGCGGAGAATTGCGGAAGCCTTTTCGGCGGCAAGCCGCGAGGCCTGGGCGCGGAGCAGCGAATTCTTCTCGACTGCGACGCAATCATGCAGCAGCACGGCGGCGGCCAGCACCGCGCCATCGCCGCCTTCGACAGCATGGATGCGCATGGCATTGCGGAAGACGCGCAGGATATGGGCGAGGTCGTGAGAGCCATCGGTCGTGTCCGCCGCATGCGGCAGCAGGTCGACAGCGATGGCTTCATACGGTGTGAAGGATTGGGCGGTGACCGCCATCGCGATTCGTCTCCGGTTTAGGGCCGGAACCTAGCGAGCGATCACCATCCGCACAATCAGGCTTGCGCCTCACGACTTGGCTCCTCGGCTTTTTCCTCCTTCGCCAGCCCCAGCAGCGCCTTCTGATAGAAGCGGCCGATGCCGATAAGCGCCACGCCGAGACCGAAGAACGACAGCGCGCGATAAAGGCCTTCGAGGTTCGACATGTCGATCAGGAAGACCTTGATCACGGCGATGAAGACGAGGATGGCCGAAGCGATGCGGAGTGCGGTCGAGCGGAAGCGATAGCCCGCCGCGAGGAGCGCTACGCCGAGCAGCAGCCAGACGACCGAGTAGGTGTAGAGCTCGGATTGCAGGAAGCCCTTCCAGTCCGAGATATCGGCGCCGTGATAGAAGCGGCGCACCGACAGCGTGACATAGGCGAAGACCAGAGCTGCACCCGTGAGTGCAAGTGCGATCACATAGTGCTGTGGCCGGCGCGTGTTGGCCATCCATGCGGCACCGGCATAGGCGATGCCGGGCAGCAGGTAGGCCAGCAGCAACAGGTTGAAGAACGGGATCGCGCCCGTTGTCTCCCCGGTGAAGTAGGGGTTGAGCGTCAGCATATGCGCGATGACGACGGAGGCCATCGAGAGGTAACCGACCGCCATGGAGCCGGTGCGGAAGACGATCGAGGGGCGACGGAGGTCGATGCCCATGAGCGTCGCGGAGGCGCCGACTGCGAGCAGCGTGTAGATCGCCTGCTCGGCCAATGTCGGGACGTCGCTTGTGAGCACGCCCTTGTTCATGGCGTGGCGGACGAGGATCGCGATGGTGAGCAGGGTGAACAGGCTCGCCAGTGCTTCGAGCACGCTTCTCAACCTGCCATCGGCGCTATTGCGCGTCAGCCATGCCGAAGCGATCAACAATGCAGCAGGGATGCCGTAGCCTGCGAGCAACTGGTTGAAGACCGGGGTCACCGACAGGCTTTCGGGGCCGACGATGGTCGGCTCCCAGGCGATGCGCCCGGCGACAAAGATCGCGCCTGCGACCATGGCCCAGGGCAGGATCGGCCAATCCTTGACGCGCTGGGCGTTAAGATAGGCAAAGCCGAGGACAGCCGCGCCAATCGTCGTCCAAATACCATTGGTCATGACGATCAGCGCGAGGAGGAAGGCAGCGAAGGACGCGGCGACGAGCAGGTCGCGGTTAATCTCGAAGCGACCCTCGCGTTGTGCCTCGCCATAGAAGGCGTAAGCGCCGCCGAGGAACAGGGCACCGAGCAAGACGGCATAGAGGCCATGTTTGATATCGAATTGGTAATTGCCGAAGAAGAAGAAACTGATGCTTGCGAGCGCGAGCGGCGTGACAATACCGATCACCAGCCATGCGCGGACAAATTCCACATGCGACGCGCGGCGGAGATGCGTCACTACGAGGCTAAGCACCGCCAGCATCATGCCCAGGCCGAGCGCCAGCCAGATCACGAGATTCGGGTCGGTATAGGTGAAATTCTCGGCCGACTGGAAGCCTGGCGAGGCCGTCGCGATGGTGAGCACGCGGATGCCGCCGAAGGCACCCAAGGCCGCAAAGATCGCGGGATAGATGGCATAGGTGCGGAAGGCGCCGAAGAGAGCGAGGGCCGCGATCAGGACCGCGAAGCCGAGATAGTAATAGCCGGTGCTCGGCATGTCCGGTGCGTTGAACACCGTAGCGACGATCATGCCGCCGACTGCAGCGACGAGCGTGCTCGCCATGTGCCGCGGCAGAAAGATGTGGCCCCAGGCTGATTTTTCACGCGGGGCGCTTGCCGGCAGCGGACGGCCGGCGGAATCGAGGCGGACCACAGGCTGCTGGGTTTGAGGCTCGGGTTCGAGAGCGGCAATCCAGTTACCAGGCCAGATGAAGGCAAGACCGGCAACCATGATGAGCATCGGCAGCAGAACCGGCATCACCTCGAATGGTGTCTCGGGGCGCGATGCGACCAGATAAAGGAAGCCCCAGATCGAGAGGCCGGCATTGGCGAGCGCCGGCACGACGCGCCACGACTGGATCTTGGACGCGAGGGTTGTTGCGACCCAGACAAGCGCCAGGAAGCCGAACAGCGCCCAGGGCCGGGGGCTGGTGGATGCGACCAGGAGCGGCGTGGTGAAGGAACCCAGCAGGCCAACCCCTGCCAGCGCCTGGCCATATAGCATCGAGAGCCCGATCGTCATGAAGGAGACGAGCGCCAGCAGGATGAATGCTGTGGTGGGGCCAAAGAAATTGTAGAAGCCGTGGGCGACATAAATCGCGCCAAAGAGCGTCAATGTACCAGCCGCGGTCAGCACGCCGGGAATCATCGCATGCTGGAAGGCGTTGCCGCCGATCGGCGTGTCGCGCCGGCGCAGGAACTCGCCTGCGGCCACCAGCAGCAGGCCGAAAAGCCCGGCCGCGGAGAGGCGGACCTCCGGGCTGAAGAAGCCCTGGTCGATCGAATATTTGACGGCAAAGATGCCGGCGAGCGCGAGTGCCACACCACCGACCCAAACGGTCCACTGCGCGGCGATGATGGATTCGAGGCTCTGCTTCGGCTTGGCGGGCGCCTGCTGCGCGGCCGGCTCGGTCCGGGCGCTTGCTTCCGCCGGCGCTTCCATGGCCGCGACCGGTTCTTCGGCTGGCTCCTGTACGGGGGCTTCGACCGGCTCGGATGCGGCTTCGGCCGCCACCGCCTCAAGCTGCTGTTCCGGGGCGGACTCGAGCGATGTCGGCTCCGTCGTGGTCTCCTGGCGAATGGCTGCCTCTCCAGGAGGGCCAGCGGAACGCAGAGCTTCGAGGCGCTTCATCTCGAGCGTGAGGGCAGCGAGTTCGCTTTCCATCCTGTTGCGCACGCCGCGTGCAGTGGAAAGCCCCACGATCGCCAGCACGATCGCGATCATCGACAACAGTTCGAACATTATGCCACGCCTTGCCCCCGCGCACCCGGCGCGACTTGAAACTTGCGAAGAGACGTTTCGCCGCCATGTTTTATTTGGCGTGTTGTCACACGCCCGTTGCAGGCGCGTCGATAAAACGTCGCGTCCGATCCCTTCTCCCACTCCGAGGGGATCATGGACCAGTTTGACGGGCGCGACAATGCCGCCTCCCAGCGGACGCATCGGCCCGCCCGTCGGCCTCTAGCAGCAAGGCGGCGGCAAGATCGCCTGATCCTGACCGAGGGGCATGATGCCCTGCGACCGCCTGCCGGACCTTCTCCCCGATCCCTGCCCCGGGGAGAAGGGCTGGTGGAGCTGCTTTAGCTAAAGGCCCTCCAGCACCGCTCTTATGAACCCATCCCGCGCCGTGCCCACTTCCAGCCCGCGCGGCTCATAGACGTGGCGGTCGAGGAAGTAGCGGGTCATGCGGAAGGCCTCGTCGAGGCTGTCGCGGGTAGCGGCTTTTTTCGAGCCTTCCTTGAGGAAATCGGGCAGGCGGAAGAGCTTGCTCTGGTAGGGCAGACCTGCATCGCGGCTGACGGCGCGGCCGGATTTCGGCGAGACGAATTCGAGGTCTTCGCGGCTGCCGGTGGCGGCGCATTCGGCGAGGTCGAGGCCGAAGCCGAGGTCGTTGAGGACGGCAAGTTCGAAGCGGACATAGAGTTCACCGGCGCCGGATGCCTCGCTCAGATGGTCGAGCACGATGTTGAGCATATCGAAGAGATGCGGATGCGGATCGCGCTCGGGCAGAAGCCGGAGAAGAGACGCGAGCGCCTGGACGCCGTGCAGGCTCGCGGCATGTTCCATCAGGCTCGCGGCACGGAAATTGATGGGTTCGGCGGAGAAATTGCCGAGATGTTCGTCGAGCCGTGCGCGCCAGGTGAGTTCGACCAGATTGCCCGGTTGCAACACCGGCAACATGGTGCGGGAGCGGCCATTGCGCATGAGGCCGAGATGGCGGCCGCGGGCATGGGTCATCACTTCGGCGATGACGCTGGTTTCGCCATGCCGCTTGATGCCGAGAATGATACCCTGGTCACGCCATTCCATATGCTGGGAGACTAACGCATCGCCGCCGCCTTTGCACGGCAGAAGCAGCCTTCGAGATGATCGTTGACCAAGCCCATGGCCTGCATGAAGGCGTAGACCGTGGTGGGGCCGACGAAGGTCCAGCCGCGCTTCTTGAGGTCCTTGGAGAGGCGGATCGAGGCCGGCGAGGTCGGATTTGCGCGCAGCCAGGTGAGATCGATGCGGTCCGGCCGTTCGCCAGCCTGCGGGGCGTGGCTCCAGAAGAATGTGTCGAGCGAACCGAATTCCTGTTTCAGCTCGATCGCGCGTTTCGCATTGTTGATGGTCGAGACGATCTTGCCGCGATGGCGGACGATGCCCTTGTCGGCGAGCAGGCGCTCGATATCGGATTCATCGAACTTGGCGACCTTCTCGACATCGAAACCGGCGAAGCCGGCGCGGAAGGCATCGCGCTTGCGGAGGATCGTCAGCCAGGAGAGGCCCGACTGGAAGCCTTCAAGGCAGATCTTCTCGAAGAGCCTGGTGTCATCATGGACAGGGAAGCCCCATTCGGTGTCGTGGTAGCGCATGTAGTCCTCGAGCCCGCCATGCCAGTGGCAGCGCGTCAACCCGTCGTCTGATGTCATCAGACCTTCCATCAAATTCCTCCGGAATCGCTTCTTTTTGAGGGATTTACCATCCCATAACCATCTTTCAAAACCCGTCAGTAACCCTGACAAAAGGTTCATGCATCGATTAAGGTTTTCATGACCACCCGTTTACCATTCGCTTGGCGAGACGGGCGCATGGTCGGGGCATCACGTTCATTGGATTAGTAGAGAGTTTTCCCGATGTTCAGGAAGTCCCTTGTTCTCGCATGCGCCTTTGCCTTGTCTGCCGTCTCGACCGAAGCCGCCGAGCGCTACAAGGTCATCCGTCCTGTTATCATCGAATCCGGCATTGCCGGCGAATGGATGATGCAGCTCAACGGGCCGGTGCGTGCCCGGGTCGTGCGCCGCGTCGCGCGCCAGCCGGTCGTGCAATATCGCCAGGCCCGCCGCAAGGGCCTGTTCGACGTCCAGCCGGTGCAGCAGGTGGCCTATCGTGCCGAACAGCCGGCCGCAGTGCAGCTCGACCCGAAATACCTGCCTCAAACGGTCGATTATGAGACCCAATATAAGCCCGGTACGATCGTGATCGATACCAACAACCGCTTCCTCTACCTCGTTCTGGAGGGCGGCAAGGCGCGGCGCTATGGCGTCGGCGTCGGCAAGCCGGGCTTCGAATGGGCCGGCGAGCACAAGATCACCCGCAAGGCGGAGTGGCCGGACTGGCATCCGCCGAAGGAAATGATCGAGCGCGAAGCGGCCAAGGGCCATTTCCTGCCAGCCCATATGGAAGGCAGCGAGGCCAATCCGCTCGGCGCCCGCGCCATGTATCTCGGCTCGACGCTCTATCGCATCCATGGCACGAACGCGCCCTGGACAATCGGCTTCGGCGTATCGTCAGGCTGCATCCGCATGCGCAACCAGGATGTCGTCGATCTCTACGAACGCGTGAAGGTGGGCACTCGCGTCATCGTGATTTGAGTGCTAAGTGGCTGCGCAAGGCGGCCGCATTGTCACGGATTCTTCCGGCAAACACACGAATGTGAACGCATAGGCGGGGCGCGTGACACGTCCCGCTTCTTGTAAATCTCGGGGAGTGCGATACCGTTTTCGCACGAGGTAACTAGGGGAATAGAGTATGGGCAAGTTCAGCAGCGTGTTTCTTGCGGGCGTTGTCGCCGCGTCGACGCTCCTCACGGCCGAAGCCAACGCTTTTTCGCGCAACTCATCTGTCGCCACGGCTTCGGACAATCCGATCGTCAAGGTCGCGATACAGAAGCAGCCGGCGGCCAAGTATCGCCGCAAGGTGGTCCGTCTCGACACGGACGAGAAGCCCGGCACGATCATCGTCGATACCAACAACAAATATCTCTACCTCATCGAGGGCAACAACAGGGCAACGCGCTATGGCATCGGCGTCGGCCGCGATGGCTTCGGCTGGTCGGGCGTCATGAAAGTCCAGCGCATGGCCGAATGGCCGACCTGGATCCCGCCCAAGGAAATGATTGCCCGTGAACGGAAGAAGGGCCGCATCCTGCCGCCGAAGATCGAGGGCAAGGAAAACAATCTGGAGAACCCGCTCGGCGCGCGCGCCCTCTATCTCTACAAGGGCAGAAATGATTCGGGCTTCCGCATCCACGGCACGAATGAGCCCTGGTCGATCGGCCTCAACATGTCCTCCGGCTGCATCCGCATGATGAACAAAGATGTCGTCCATCTCTATTCCCGCGCCCGAATCGGCGCCAAGGTCATCGTCGTCGGCCCCGGCAACCGCCAGGGCAAAGTGCGCTACGACGACAAGGGCGTGGATGTCCTGCGCCAGCTTTTCGCATCCTTCGAATAAGCCGCATCAGCACGGCACTTCGATCCCGGGGCTCAAAGGTCCCGGGATTTTTGTTTGAACAGGCGGCCATGTTGCATGGATCCAACACTGCGTGATGTAATTGACGCCGCCGCATCTCGAAACTTTTCCCTGCAGTCGAAGCACTCTATTTCTAAGCGCTTCGCGGGCATACGCGGCGCGCGGCGGTGTCAGGGATTCTTCGATGTCACGATTTCGCATTGGTACGGTTTTCGGTCTCATAGCGCTTCTCGCGTCTTCCAGCGCCGCACTGGCAGACCCAGCGCTTTCGATCTATGGCGGCTGGCAGACGGCACCGCATAGCGGCGTCGACGTGACGGGCGGACCGCACTTCACGGCCGGCTGGGACGGCAAGTCCTTCGAATTTCCGCCCTATTGGGGTGTTCGCGGCACGTGGTGGCTCGACGAATGGGGTTACAGCGATTTCGGCATCGCGCTCGATTACAGCCATTCCAAAGTCTATGCGCGCGAATCGACGCTCAACAAGAGCGGCTGGACGCATTTCGAATTCACCGACGGGCTCAACCTCGCGACCGCCAACTTGCTCTATCGCTTCAAGGGCGACCGCGACTGGACGCCCTATCTGGGCGTCGGAATCGGCGCGAACATTCCGCATGTCGAGGTGACACGCGCCTCCGGCAAGACCTCGGAGTATCAGCTCGGCGGCGTGACCGGCCAGACGCTTATCGGGCTGGACTACAGGTTCACGGACAATGTCTCCGCCTTCACCGAGTGGAAGTTCAACTACAGCCACATCAATGTCGATATCGACTCGGGCGACAAGCTGAAGACCAACATCATCACCAACGCGATCAATTTCGGCATCAGCTACAATTTCTGACCCGCCAGATTCCAATCAGTCGGCGCCGCACTCGATCTTGCCTTCCTTGATGATAAAGGCCTCGTCACCGCTGTCCGCGGTGATGCGGAGCTCGTAAGTGCCTTCATAGGGCCCTTCGTCGATGGATTTGGTAACGACCGTCAGCATCACGGCCGTGTTGGGATCCGTATTGTTTTTCTGGATTTCGAGCAGGATGCCTTCGCGACCAATCCACCGCTGGGTCAGGTTCTTGTCCTTGATATCGAAGCTGGCGAGATGCGTCGGCAGCTTGCCGAATTTGGTCGTGAGGCTGCCGGCAATGTCGAACCACCCGCCGGTTCCGTCGCGGCTCATCACGGCCTTGAAGTCGAATTTCATGTTGGCGTCGTCGTGATCGCACCAGACGCCGCCCGTCGCATGCGCAAGCGAGGGCAGGCTGCAGAGGCCGAGGCAGATAAGGGAGCGAAAGAACAGGTTCATGCGTCAACCCGCCGAACAGGCGACCTTGCCCGTCCTTGAAAAGAGAGAACCGTCGGACGGGCCGATGACGAGCTTGTAGGTGCCTGGAAACTCTATGTCGTCGGGTGTGGTGCGCTTGGCATTGATCTCGAGCACCATGTCGGCGCCCTCCCGCTCCTTGTAGATCAGCACACGGAAGTCGTCGCCGCGGACCCACTGCTGCTGGAGCACCGAGCCGTCCATGTCGAACGTCCAGTTGCCCGGCGGCCGCTTCGGGTCCGTGAGCTCGATGCTGGCATGTGACTGAAAAATCTCGCCTGTGCCGCCATAGCTGTAGAGCCCTTCGAAGAACAGTTTGAGCCCTGGCTCCTCGATCGAGCAATCGGCATTGCCAGTGGCATGGGCCGTGAGCGGGCTCATCAGCGCGAGAAGCCCGGCGGCGGCAATGTGTTTCCAGTTCATCATCATCAACCCGCCGAGCATCCGACCTTGCCTTCCACGGTGAAGGCCTCCGCGCCATCGCCGACCGGCTGGACCGTCAACGAGTATTTCCCGTCATAGCCGAAATCCTCTTCGGGCGGCTTGGTCGCCTCTATGATCAGTTTGACCGAAGCGAAAGGCACGCCATCGCCCGTGGTCTCGCGATAGAGCATCAACTTGACATCATTGTCGCGAAACCATTGCTGCTTGAGGTCGGTCTCCTCGAGCGTCATCTTCTGCAGGGCCTCGTAGGTGCGCTTGTCCTTCGATTCCAGGACCCCGCGGATCTGGAACAGGCCGCCGATATCCGAATAGCTGAACAGCGACTCGAATTCGAGTTTGACATTCTTGTCGTCGATACCGCAACCGAGGCCACCGGTGGCGGAGGCGATACCAGGCAAGGCAGCGAAGCCGGCCAGCAGGGAGAAGAAGGCGATCGTCTTTTTCATTGCTCAGTCCATCTTGCAGGTGATGTTGCCGTCACGGCCAACCGGCTCCTCGGAGGCATAGCGTCCGGCAATCGAGAAATCGTAAGTGCCCTGATACGTGAACCCGTCGTCGTCCCGGGTGGTATGGAGTGCGAACTGCACCGAACCATCGCGCGTCGGAATGCGGAAATGGAGGTTGAAGTCGCGGTCATAGAACCATTGCTGAACGAGATACCTCGGCCTCAATGCATGTTTCTGCTCCGCGATCTGGCTGCCGGCACCCTTGATATCAAGGACGCCCTTGACGCCGAAAAGCGGGTTTTCCCCGGTGTAGCTGAAACCGGCCATCACTCTTGCCGCCGCATTCTCGTCATCGAGGATGCAGATGATCTTGCCCCGCTCGTCTGCCGTCGCGCAGAGCGGAAAGAGCGCGATCACGATCGCCAGAATTTTGCCTGATGGTGTCATATGTCCCGTCGAACCCTGGGGTTTGCCAGAACACGGATGATGGCACGGTTTTATTTCAGCTTGGACGGCTTTTTGCCGCCAAAAGCCCAATTGAGCAGCTCTACGGTGTGGACGACGGGAATCCCGGCGGCGCTGCCGATCTGGGTGATGCAGCCGAGATTGCCGGCGGCGATGACATCGGGCTTGAGCACCTGGATGTTTCGCACCTTTCGCGCCTTGAGCTGGTCGGCGATGTCGGACTGCAGCATGTTGTAGGTGCCGGCCGAGCCGCAACAGAGATGACCCTCGGCCGGCTCCTTGACCGCGAAGCCTGCACGTCGGAGCAGCGACTTCGGCTGGATCGTGACTTTCTGGCCATGCTGGAGCGAGCAGGACGCGTGGTAGGCCACCGTCACACCACGCGACGGCTGCTCCGGCAGGTCGAGAGTATCGAGGAATTCGGTGACGTCCTTGGCGATGTCAGAGACGCGCTTCGCCTTCTCGGCATAGGCGGGATCGTGGCGGAACATATGGCCATAATCCTTGATCGTCGTGCCGCAGCCCGAGGCGGTGATGACGATGGCGTCGAGGCCCTGCCCGTCCATTTCGGCGATCCAGGCGTCGATGGTGCCTTTGGCGGCCGCATGGGCCGGCCCCTCGTGGCCCATGTGATGCCGGAGCGAGCCGCAGCAGCCCTCTCCTCCAGGCAGCACGACCTCGACCCCGAGATTGGTGAGCAGTTCGATGGCCGCCTCGTTGATGCCGGGGTCGATGGCGGGCTGGACGCAGCCGGTGAGCATGGCGATGCGCTTGCGGCACGGCCCCTTGGCCGGGAACGTGCCCGGTTCGGCGAAGCGCGTTTTGGCCGGCAGCGATCTCGGGGCGAGTTCGAGCATGGCGCCGAAGGCCTTGAGCGCGGGGACCTTCTTCAAGATGCCGGAAAGGGGCCGGCCCAGCGCGGCAAGGCGCATGGCCAACCGGAAGCGGTTCGCCGAGGTCATGAAGTAGGCGAGCAGCGCGCGTTGCAGCCGGACCATGGCGGGACGCTTGTGGGTGCGCTCGACATGGACGCGGGCATGGTCGATCAGGTGCATGTAGTCGACGCCCGACGGACAGGTCGTGGTGCAGGCGAGGCAGGAGAGACAGCGATCGACATGGAGCGCCGTAAGGGCATCGGCCGGACGGTCATTCTCCAGCATCTCCTTGATCAGATAGATGCGGCCGCGCGGGCTGTCGAGCTCGTTGCCGAGTGTGACATAGGTGGGACAGGTGGCGGTGCAGAAGCCGCAATGCACGCATTTGCGGATGATGCCCTCGGCTTCCGCAGTTTCGGCATTGGCGAGCTGGGCGAGGGAGAAGTTGGTTTGCAAGGTTGCTCCTAGCGGACGACGCCGGTCTTCATCGCCATTTCAACATAGTGCTTGTCGGCATCGCTGATCCGCGCCCGGGCGAGGATCGCCTCGCCGGCAGGTGTCAAGCCGATCCAGTTGCTGCGCGGCGGTCGGGCGATATTGTCGCCGCTCGAACTGCGTGTGAGGATCATCTGCTTCTTGCGGATCAGCGCCCGCATGTCGTCGGTCAGCGGCGGGTCATTGCGCCAGCCGATCCTCAGCTGTCCGCCGCAGACTGTCGCCACGTACCAGAGCAAGGCAAGCTGCCGCCGGCCGGCGGATGGATGAACGACCGGCGTGATGGCCGCGAGAAGACGCCGCTGATGTTCGGATTGTTTCAGAGAGGCCGCATAGTCCGCCTCCCAGCGCGGGCTGGATCCTGCCAGGCGTCCCATCAGGTCATCCTCCCCGGATTGAACATGCCCGCAGGATCGAATTTCTCGCGGATGCGGGCCGAGAGCGCGGCGACGGCCGCTGCCTCCGGCTGGAAGGCGGGGATGGAACGCCGCGCGTCTTCGCTGGCACGGACGAGTGTTGCATGGCCGCCGGCTTGCTTAACCAGATCGCGGACGAGGTCCGCTTCCGCGCCAGCTTCCATCCTCAGCCACAGCAGGCCGCCCTGCCAGTCGAGATAGCCGTCGACGCCGGTCTGCATGCGCATGGCGGAGAGGATGTGGTGGCCCTTTGAGGGGGCGGTCGAGACCCGCCAGATCGGGCGCTCGCTGCCGTCGGCGGCGAAGGGATGGACGTCACGGATTTCTCGCCAAAGCGACGTCGTCTGTTCGTGATCGAGTTCGGTCACCGGGGCGATGTCGGCGAAAGCCTGGGCGAGTTTGGCCGCACGCTCACGCACCGAGAAGGCGAGACCTTCGAGCCGGAGCACGGTTGCTGGGCCTTCCGGCAGGTGGCCGCTGATGAAGCGACCGACACAGCTTTCCGGCAGATGGGCGGCGCCGGAGACTTCGACCGTCATCGCCATGGCATGAGCCATCGCCTGGGTGGCCAGTGCCTCGTCCAGCCCCGACAGAACCAGCGTGACGGATGTTTCCGGCAGCGGCAGGACCTTGAACGTGAGTTCGGTCATGACGCCGAGCGTGCCATGCGAGCCGGCGAGAAGCTTGGGCAGGTCGAGGCCGGTGACATTCTTCATCACCCGTCCGCCGCCCTGGATCGCCTCGCCGAGACCGTTGACGAAACGGACGCCGAGCAGATGGTCACGAGCAGCGCCGGACTGGACGCGACGCGGGCCGGAAAGGTTGCAGGCGAAGGCGCCTCCGATAGTGGGTTCGCCCGCGCTGCCCATCAGGGCGCCCCAGTCGGCGGGCTCGAAGGCGAGGCCCTGGCGGTGTTCGGCGGCGGCCGCGATGATCTCGGCCAGCGGGGTGCCGGACTTGGCGGTCATAACCATTTCGGCGGGGTTGTAGGCGGTGATGCCCTTGAGTTCTGAGGTCGAGAGGACTTCGGATGCGTCCATGGGGCGGCCGAGGCCGACCTTGGTGCCGCCGCCGCGGATTTCGAGCGTGAGCTTGCTGCGCGCGGCGGTGCGGACGAGATTGACGACGTCGGTTTCGGTGTGGGGGGTCAGCATGGGGTGGCGATCCCTGTGCTGAGCGGGGCACACGCTTCTGCGCTGGCGAGAAGCGAGATACTCCCCTCTGCCCTGCCGGGCATCTCCCCCTCATGGGTGGAGATCCGATGGGGCACGCTGGCCACACCTTTCAACCGTTTTTCAAGATGTTCAAGACGTTTGTATTGAGCGATGTCGGCGCGTCTGACGAATCTCCCCCCTTGAGGGGGAGATGCCCGGCAGGGCAGAGGGGGGTATGCCGCGAACTCCATCACTCTCATTCCACCCGCCCCTCGAGCGGAAACACCTTCGACGGGTTCATGATCCACTTCGGATCGAACGCCGCCCTTAGCCGCATCTGCTGCGCCAGATCCGCTTCCGCATATTGATGTCGCATCAGGTCGCGCTTCTCCACCCCAACCCCATGTTCACCGGTCAGGCAGCCGCCGTGATCGACGCAGAGCCTGAGGATGTCGTTGCCGGCTTCCTCGGCGCGGGCGCTCTCGTCGGGGTCGTTGATATTGTAGAGGATCAGCGGGTGCATATTGCCATCGCCGGCATGGAAGACATTGGCGACGCGCAGACCGTGGCGGGCGACGATGTCGTAGGTGCCCTGGAGGACCGCGACGAGCTCGGAGAGCGGCACGGTGCCATCCATGCAGATGTAGTCGGCGATGCGGCCGGTAGCGCCGAAGGCGGATTTGCGGCCTTTCCAGATCGCCGCGGCCTCCATGGCCGACTGGCTTTCCTTGACCGTCTGGACGCCATGGCGGCGAGCGATGTCGATGATGCCCTTCAGCATCTGGTCCATCTCGGTCTCGGAACCCTCGACCTCGACGATCAAGAGCGCGCCGGCATCCATCGGATAGCCGGCATGGGCGAAGGCCTCGCAGATCTCGATCGCCGGCTTGTCCATGAACTCGATCGCCACCGGGATGATGCCGGAGCCGATGATGTCGGAGACGCAGGCCGCGGCGCCCTCGGCCGTCTCGAAGCCGAAGAGGACCGGGCGCGCGCCTTCGGGCTTGGCGATCAGCCGGACGGTGGCCTCTGTGACGATGCCGAGCTGGCCCTCGGAACCGCAGACCACGCCGAGGAGATCGAGGCCGGGCGCGTCGAGATGCTTGCCGCCGAGCTGGATGGTCGTGCCGTCGAACAGCACAAGTGTGACCCCGAGGAGGTTGTTGGTCGTCACACCATATTTCAAACAGTGGGCGCCGCCGGAATTCATGCCGATATTGCCGCCGATCGTGCAGGCGAGCTGCGAGCTCGGGTCAGGCGCATAGAAGAAGCCGTCGGCGGACACGGCGTCGGAGATCGCGAGATTGGTGACGCCGGCCTGGACGGTTGCCGTGCGGTTGGGGAAATCGACTTCGAGGATCCGGTTCATGCGGGTGAGCGCGATCACCACCGCGTCTTCCTGCGGGATGGCGCCACCTGAAAGCGAGGTACCGGCACCGCGCGGTACGACCGGGATGTCGTAGCGGGCGCAATATTTGAGGACGGCGGCGACTTCCTGCGTCGTGCGCGGCAGAGCCACGGCGAGCGGCAGGCGGCGAACGGCGATGAAGCCGTCGGTCTCGAAGGGCACGAGCTCCCTGGCATCGCTGACGATGCCTTCGGCGCCAAGCAGATCCCTGAGATCGCCGACGATGATGTCACGGCGCGCGAGCACCTTCTGGTCGGGCGGCAGGAATGCCATGCCTGTGGTCATCGTCTCCTCCCTTGGCGCCGCGATGAAGCAGCATGCCGCACTTTCGCGTTTTGGCCGCCTGCGTCAACCGCCGTGATATCGGGCTTCATAGCAGTTCCCGTGGAATAAGCTGCCAGAAAGCGGGTCTACGGCCGTGCTTCTCCCTCAGGTCAGCGACATAGCCGGCGTGGCGCTGGTAGGGGAAGTCGGCGCCGAGCCTCTCCTGAAGCTCATGCAATACAACGAAATAGGCTGCGCCATCCAGGTAGGCATCACTGTTGCCGCGCCGGAGGATATCGTCGAGCGATATGCGGTAGAGCATCGTCGCCGCAACAGGATAGTCGGCCGACAGGGCATCGGCGGCCTCGACCAGGATCCCGGATTGCCGGCCATCCCATTTGCCGAGATGGCGTAGCACATGTTCGGATGCCAGATCGAGACGGGGCCATTTAACAAGGAAGTCCAGCGTTTCATGGATCCGGGGGCTGCCGGCGACGACGGCGAAGGCCTTGTCGGTCTCTTCGAACTCGGCGAAATCGTCGAGCTTCGAAATGTAGGTGCGGAGAATTTCTGGCCGAAGCGTCCGCTCGAACTCCTTCCAGCGGATCGCCTGGGCGTCGGTCTTCTGTTTGAGCGCGTCGAGAATATCCGCCTCAAGCAGCCGTGGGGGCTGAGCAGGAGCCACGACTGCGTCGTCCTTCTGCGTGAGGCGCATCGTGGCAGCAGGCTTGCGCACCCATTCGAGCGCCTCGGCATGACGCTTTGCGCCATGCAGCATCCGGGCAATCATCTGACTGTCCCGGCGCTCCTGCGGCTTCATCTGTTCCAGCTCGATATAGGCGTCGAAATCAGCACTGTGTAACGCGAGCGTCTGGAGATAGGCCACCGGTTCCGTGTTTCGCCAATGAGCGGCCTTCTCCGTCGGGCTCTTGAGTTTTCCTCTTAGAATCGACCTCCAGGCATCGGCCGCGGGTCTCTGCATCCCGCAAAGGATGTCCAGAAGCGCCTCCCTGAGATTTCCATCGTCGTCACCGACCCTCGCTTTTTCCAGCACCGCGACGGACCTGACCTGCTCGTCACCATCGAGTTTCAACGCGGCTTCGACAAGACCGTCTCTGGCCTCGTCCAGTAGCTTGGCGAGCCTCGCTCCGCCATTGCGCGCGCGTTCCTCGATCACGGCGCCGACATCAAGGAACCGCAGGATCCGTTCAAACGCCGCATAGCGATCAAGGCCCGCGAGTTCCGACGTGATGGTCTTGAGCAGGCCGCGCAATTCGATCGAGAGGGTATTGGCCCTGGTCGGCGAGAGATAGCCACGGCTTTTCTGAAGCGAATCGAGTTTCGTGTCGATGAGACGTGCCACCTCGCCCGCGCCGGCGCCCCCGGCGAGCGCTGCGAGCAAACGGCTTTTCAGCGCCTTGTTGAAGGCCGCTTCGTCGAGGAGAATTTCAACGAGCTTATCCAACCCGAGGCCGGTCAGGCCGGCTTGGTCCAATCTCGCTTTCGCCGATTTCGGCATCCAGAGCCTTTCAGTCTATGCCTGCTGCGCATCATGCTTGCGCTTGATCCGCCGGACAACATACCAGACGCCAAAAATGGCGACGGGCACGAAGGCGCCGGTCAGAAGTGCGGGCTCGATATCATCGCCTTCATGCACGAAGGCCTTCACCAGATAGCCGAAAAGTCCGACGACATAATAGGAAATCGCGGCGACCGAGAGGCCTTCCACCGTCTGCTGAAGCCGGAGCTGCATTTCAGCGCGCCGGTTCATGGTACCGAGCAGTTCGGCGTTCTGACGCTCGAGTTCGACATCGATCCAGCTGCGGACCAGCGCATTGGCGCGAGTGAGCTTGCGCGACAGGTTGGCCTGGCGCTCCTCGACCGACTGACAGGTGCGCATGGCGGGGGCCAGCCGGCGTTCGAGGAAGGAGCCGAGATGCTCGAAGCCCGAGACCGGTGTTTCCGCAAGCGCGAGGATGCGCTCCTTGACGATGCCGTAATAGGCGCGCGACGCCCCGAAGCGGTAAAGCGAGATTGCCGCATTGGCCTCGAGATCGGCGGCGAGCCGGGTGATTTCGGCCAGCACCGCATCCGCATCCTCGCGCGGCTCGGACTTCATCCGCTGGGTGATGCCGGTGAGGCCATCCTCGATGCGGCGGATTTCCGGAGAGAGCGTCTGCGCCAGCGGCAGGCCCAGCATCGCCAGCGTGCGATAGGTCTCGATTTCCAGCAGGCGCTGTACCAGCGCACCGGTGCCGAGCGGCGTCAGGCTTTTGTCGACGACGAGGATCTGGGTCAGGCCGTCGCCGTTCTGGCGAAAGTCGGTATAGACCAGGCCCTGGCCGTTCTTGACTTCGCTGAAACAGAGGCTCGCCTGATCGAACTGGGCGATCGCCTGCTCGATTTCAGGACCATCGGGGCGGAGCTCGAGCCGGATCCCTGAAATCAGCGATCCCGGCGGACGGAAGCCGTCGCCGAAGGGATGGACAGGCACCTCGCCGCCGAACTTGTCGGGCAGCGGACCGTCCCAGAACCAGGTCGAGAATTCGGTATGCTGCTCCCACCGCAACGTGCCGGGGCCCCAGGGCATGGCATGATGGCGCGCATCGCGGCCGGGCGGCGAGACGCCGCGCTGGCGCGACATCTCGGCCATCACGGCGTGGTCGACGCCGGAGCCGCCATCCATCATGAAAGCGAGCTGGAAGATCACCCGCGGCGCGGTCACCAGCACATAGGGCCGAGCGTGAATCTCGCCCAGTGCCCGTGCGCGATCCGGCGCCTGCGGAAATGAAAACATGCCCTGCCCCATGAAAATCCCCTCTTCCACGTCCCCTGCGGCCCATTGTCGCGAAATTCGCGGCCAATTGTAACCGGGCGGGTTGACGCAGGCCCAGCAAAATCAGCTATATCGCAACTTTGGAAGAAAGTGGACAAAAAATTTGACCACTTAGGCTCGGTCTGATAGTTGAGGCCCAGGAGACGGAGATGACCGACGGGCTGTTCAGGAAAATCGATCACGGAAGTACGGCCGACGAAGCCGTGCGGCAGATCGAGTTCCTGTTGCTGGACGGTGTGCTGTCCAGCGGCGACCGGCTGCCGGCCGAACGAGACCTGGCAGACCAGCTCGCGATATCGCGGCCGGTGCTGCGCGAGGCGCTGAAAGAGCTCGAGGCGCGTGGGCTGATCGAAAGCCGGCATGGCGGCGGCACCTTCGTGGCCGATTTGATCGGGCAGGTGTTCTCCAAGCCGGTGGCGGAGCTCGTGGCGCGGCATGAGAGGTCGACGCGAGACTATCTCGAATATCGCCGGGAGCTGGAAGGATTTGCGGCGTCGATGGCAGCGACGCGGGCGACAGCCGCCGACCGGGAGCGGCTGGTGGCGATCGGCGAGGCGATGAAATCGGCCCATGAACGCGGCGACAGCCAGGGTGAGGTCGATGGAGACATCGAGCTGCACAATGCGGTGGGCGACGCGGCACACAATGTCATCCTGATCCATACGCTCAGGGCCTGCTACAAGTTGCTCGCCGAAGGGATCTTCTTTCACCGTCGGATGATCCTCGACCTGCCCGGCGGGCGAGAGGCGATCCTGAACCAGCATCTCGCGATCATCGACGCGATCGTTTCGGGCGATCCGGAAGCGGCGCGGGGGGCATCCGACCGTCACCTTGCTTATGTCGCCGGCGCCGTGGACGAAGCGCGGCGGGCGGGCGAGCGCGAACACGTATCAGGCCTGAGAAAGATCCAGCGCGACACGGCGCAGAACGGCCGGGCGAGAAGCCGGGCGAGCGAAGGGGTGAAGTCATGACCTCCACAATCAATTCCGATGAGACACGCGCTGACACGACACCGGCCTCCGGCCTCTCGGTGGCGCCGAACACAAGCCGCGCTCTGGCCGTCGCCACCGGCGCACGGGATGTGGTGCCCTATGATCCATCGAACCAACAGGCGGCCTTTGCAGCGCGCTACGAGAATGCAAGAAGGAAAGCAGAAATGAAGTCGGTCCTCACCATCGCCGAAATGAAGACACTGGCGCGGCGACGGGTGCCAAAAATGTTCTTCGACTATGCCGATAGCGGCGCCTGGACCGAGAGCACGTATCGGGCCAATGAGGAAGACTATTCCAAGATCAAGCTGCGTCAGCGCGTGCTGGTCAACATGGCCGGGCGGACGCTGGCAAGCGAGATGGTCGGCGAGAAGGTGGCGATGCCGGTGGCACTGGCGCCGACGGGTTTCACCGGCATGCAGCATGCCGATGGCGAAATGCTGGCGGCGCAGGCTGCCGAGGAGTTCGGCATTCCCTTTACGCTGTCGACCATGAGCATCTGCTCGATCGAGGATGTGAAATCGGTGACCAAGAAGCCGTTCTGGTTCCAGCTCTATGTGATGCGCGACCGGGACTTCGTCGAGAACCTGATCGGCCGCGCCAAGGCCGCTGGCTGCTCGGCGCTGGTGCTGACGCTCGACCTGCAGGTGCTTGGCCAGCGCCACAACGACCTGCGCAACGGCCTGTCGGCACCTCCGAAATTCACGCCCAAGCATGTCTGGCAGATGGCGACGCGGCCGGCCTGGTGCATGCGGATGCTCGGCACCGAGCGCCGCACCTTCCGCAACATCGCCGGCCACGCCAAGAATGTCTCCGATCTCTCGTCGCTGTCCTCCTGGACGGCGGAGCAGTTCGATCCGCAGCTGTCGTGGAAGGACGTCGAGTGGATCAGGCAGCGTTGGGACGGCAAGCTGATCCTTAAGGGCATCAATGACGTCGAGGATGCGATCGCCGCTGCCGGCAGCGGCGCCGACGCCCTCATCGTGTCCAACCATGGCGGACGCCAGCTCGATGGTGCGGCGTCGTCGATATCAATGCTGCCGAAGGTGGTCGACGCGGTCGGCGACAAGATCGAAGTCCATGTCGACGGCGGCATCCGCTCGGGCCAGGACGTGCTGAAGGCGATCGCCTATGGCGCCAAGGGCACCTATATCGGCCGGCCCTTCCTCTACGGCCTCGGCGCCGGCGGCAAGGCCGGCGTGACGCGGGTGCTGGAAATCATCCAGAAGGAACTCGACATCACCATGGCACTCTGCGGCAAGCGCGATATCAAGGATATCGACCGCAATATCCTGCTGCAGGACTAAGCGTTGAGTGCCAGATAGGCGGAGGCCACGGATGCGTCGATGTCTGTAGGGACCGGCACGACGCAGGCCTCCTCGCCCAGCCCGCCGCGGGCGACGCGCTCCAGGCAGCGCGCCTGGAGTGCAAAGCCAATATCCATGGATTCGACCGAATTGCCGAGCGGCCGCGGACCGGCGAGGTTTGCCATATGGCCATGGCCGAGAATGTGGATATGCCGGCCATTCCTGAGGGTGATGGTCTCGATGCCATCGCCAGGATAGGTCTCGACCTGCTCGACCAGCGGGCTGTCCTTGATGCCGGCGACGTCGATTTCATGTGGGAAATGCCCGCCATTCATGAGGATCACGCCGTCCTTGAAATGGGGCAGGTCATGGACCGTGATGATATTGGGCGCGCCGGTGACCGTGGCGATGATATCGGCGCTGGCGATCGCGGCGGCGCGCTCCGGCGTGGTGAAGCCATCGAAATGGGCTTCGAGCGCGGTGACAGGATCGATGTCGACGACGCTGACCGAGGCGAAGGCGTTGCGGAAGCAGGCGGCCGTGCCCTTGCCGCAGGCGCCATAGCCAAAGACGGTGACGCGCTTGCCGTTGGTCGAGCGATTGGTGAAGCGCAGATAGCTCTCGAACAGGCTCTGGCCGACGGCGTGGCGGTTCTCGACGAATTGCTTGATCGGACTGTCATTGATGACCAGTACCGGAACCTTGATGGCCGAGCGCATCGGCTTCAGGCAGGCGCGGCCGGAGGTGGTCTCCTCGGTGCCACCACGAAGCGACGGATAGGGATTTGCGGCGAAGCGGGCGAACAGGTCGCCGCCGTTGTCGAGCAGGAGGTCGGGCTTTGCCGCGAGAAGGCGGTCGAGGTTTCGGCCATGCGCCTGCGAGTCGGTCGTCTGCTCGGCATGAACCTCGATGCCCTGGGCGCGGAGATAGTCAACCGTCGCGGGCTGGGTCGAATTGAGGTTGCCGGTGACCGCAAGGCGCGCGCCGCCGGTCCTCAGCGTCATCAGGAGTGCGACCGTCTTCGGTTCGAGATGGATGCCGGTCGCGATGGTCAGGCCATCGAAGGGACGGGTCTCGTTGAATTCCCTGGAGATCTGGCCGAGCAGCCGGCAGGAACGGGAAATCCAGTCGATGCGAGTGAGTTCGGTCATGGCAGGCATCCAGGTTGAGCAAGTGCCCGGATGCTAGGCCGCTGTCGCGGTTGGCGGCAGGGATTTAATAGTGCTCGATAGGGCAGATTTTCTGACCTATCGAGCTCACCCAGCTTCCTGGACGAGCCAGTCGACGAAGTGCCGGATTGCTCGAGCGGACGGATCCTGGGACCGGTAGCAGACGTGATAGCCGGCAGGTCTCGCATGAAAGCCGAAGGGCGCGATGAGCCTGCCGGAAGCAAGATCGTCCTCGATCGAGGCTTTCGGCGCGATGGTGACACCGTTGCCCGATCGTGACGAGGCGAGTGCGAGGACGAGGTCTTCGAGATGGGTGGTGCGCGCGAAGGATACGGGCGGTCGCCCCGTCTCGGAGAACCAGTCGGTCCAGAGCGTCGGGGCGGTTCCAGCGACGATGGCAGTCAGATGCGTGAGGGCGGAGGTCTCGCTTGCGCCATCAAGGTTCCTGGCGAGGGATGGCGCTAATACCGGGCCGAATTCATCTGCCAGGAAACGGACGGCCGAGATATCGGCGGCTGGCCGGAATTCGGCGCCCATGATCACGGCATCAATGTCCGGCAATTCGCCAATCGGACGAACCGCCGGTAGCGGCACGATGGTGAAAGCCTGGGCACCCATGGCCGCTTCCAGCCTTGAAAGGCGCGGCATCAGCCACCACATTGCAAAGGCCGAGGGCACGCCGAAACGCAGCGTCCCCGAAGCACGCGCGAACGCATCGGACGCGCGACGCAGCATGGCGAAGGCCTTGGTGACCTCCGCAAAATAGACGCTCGCTTCCTCGCTCAGTTGCAGACGCCTGCCGGACCGCACGAAAAGCGGCCGCCCGAAATGCGCTTCAATGACGGCAAGTTGCTGGCGCACGGCGCCGCGAACCACGCCAAGTTCGGCTGCCGCGGCGTTGAGGCTGCCGCAGCGGGCGACTGCTTCGAAGGCTCTCAGCGCGTTCATCGGCGGTAAAGTGGCGCGCATCGACGTCCGATCATGATTCTGTCGTGATTTAAGCAAGAATATCAGTGGAGTATCGAACGTTCAGCTAAAAAAGCCACGCGCAACCCGTCCGTCCTATATTAGTCTGAAGCAGATCGATTCCTTCGGTGAAGAGGTGACCTGAAAACTTGAACGTGCTGTCCGAACTATCGTCGACCTTCCAGCTTATGTTCCGCCGTCCCAAGCGGACGCAATATGCTGCGCTTTGCTATCGACGGTCGAAGAAGGACGGACAGTTGGAGATCCTCCTCCTCACCAGCCGGGATACCGGCCGCTGGGTCATTCCCAAGGGATGGCCGATGGGCAGCAAGGCCTCGCATGTCGTGGCCGCAACCGAAGCCCGCGAAGAGGCCGGTGTCAAAGGCATCGTCGAGCACGACCCGCTCGGCTCTTTCGGCTACGGCAAGGCCATGGCGGAAGGACTGGTACTGCCCTGCGAGGTTCAGGTCCACGCGCTGGAAGTCACCGGTTCTTTCAAGGACTACAAGGAAAAGGGCGTGCGCAAGCTAGAATGGGTCAGCCCGCAGGAAGCCGCAAGCCGTGTCGCCGAGGCCGGGCTGAAAAAGATCATTCTGGCCTTCGCGAAACGCGAATCCTGAAACATCTTTTACAGTTGCATCACTGCTCACGTTGGCGTTAGCTGACAGCGTCAACAGGCAGCAGGATGAGCGAACCACAATCCCGATTTGAAAAGCCAACGCTCGACAAGGATCTCGAGAAGTTTTCCTTCATCGAGGCCTCGACCCAATTCGTGATGAAAAGGGCCGCTGCACCCGGTTTGGCCGCGATCTTCCTTGCGCTCGCGGCGGTTCTCTCTTCATTTTTCGTTTCGACCGATGAAGTCGCGATGATCATCATCGCCGCCGCCGCTGTCGCGGCCTATATGGCCATGAATATCGGCGCGAATGATGTGACCAACAATGTCGGCGCTGCGGTGGGCGCCAAGGCGATCACGCTCGTGGGCGCGCTTTCGATCGCATTCGTTTTTGAGATCTTCGGCGCCTTCGTCGCTGGCGGCCAAGTCGTCCAGACCATCAAATCCGGGATCGTCGATCCCTATGCTATCGGCGATCCCGGAACGGTCATCGCGATCATGCTGGCCGCCCTGCTCTCGGCCGCGATCTGGATCAATGCCGCGACGTGGCTGAATGCACCGGTTTCGACCACGCATTCCATCGTCGGAAGTATCATGGGCGCGACGACCGTTGCCGCCGGCGCCGGCTCGGTGAACTGGACGGTCATTGCCCAGATCGCGCTGAGTTGGCTCCTCTCGCCGATCCTCGGAGCGGCGATCGCCATCGCCTTCCTTTGGTTCATCAAGGAGGCCATCATCTATACCGACGACAAGGTGGCCTCGGCGCGGCGATGGGTGCCGGTGCTGCTGGCGGTCATGACGGGCGCGTTCGTCACTTATCTCCTGATCGTGCTCACGGGCCGCTTTCCCCGCATCAACATGTATCATGCGACGATCTCAGGCCTGTCACTCGGGCTCGTCAGCTATTTCTGCCTGCGGCTGGTGATCGCCAAGCAGTCCGAGAACCTCGAGAACCGGAACCAGTCGCTCAAGGTGCTATTTCGCATGCCGCTGATCTTCGCGGCGGCACTGATGTCCTTCGCACATGGTGCCAACGACGTCTCCAATGCGATCGGCCCGCTGTCCGCGATCGTCGAGGCAGCAGGGATTCAATCCGTCGCCCGCAACCTCGATGCGCCTTACTGGGTGACCGCCATCGGCGCCTTCGGCATATCCGTCGGTCTGGCGCTCTACGGGCCGCGCCTGATCCGGGTCGTCGGCAGCCAGATCACCAAGCTCAATCCGGTGCGCGCCTTCTGTGTAGCCATGGCGGCGGCAATCACCGTCATCATTGCCTCGGCGCTTGGCCTGCCGGTCAGCTCGACGCATGTCGCGGTCGGGTCCGTGTTCGGCGTTGGTCTCTTCCGCGAATGGTACACCGCCAATTCCGCCAAGCGGCGCGACTATATCCTCGCCCGTGCCGAGCCGCATGAACTGCCCAAGCTGCTTGCTGCCGCTGACAGGGATGACGACGAGGGCGATACGTTGCAGGATCGGGGCTACCGATATCTCGTACGGCGTTCCTACCTTTCCTCGATCCTGGCGGCATGGCTTGTCACGGTGCCGGCTTCCGGATTACTTGCGGCGCTGATCGTCACCATCCTGCAGACCATCATCTGAGGCGACCATGCGTGCCAATTTCCGCCTGCAAAGGCTCTTCGTCCATGGCGACATCCGTCCCGGCACCGCGATAGCCGTGGACGATGCCCAATACAATTACCTGCACAATGTGCTGCGGATGGAGGACGGCGCCGAACTGCTCGCCTTCAACGGCCGCGATGGCGAATGGCTCGCGAAGCTGCATTACCCTTCGAAGAAGAAGATCGCGCTCGAACCGGTCGAGCAGTCCCGGCCGCAGCCGCAGCCATCCGACCTCCACTATCTCTTCGCGCCGCTCAAGGTCGGCCGTCTCGACTATCTCGTTCAGAAGGCGGTGGAGATGGGCGCGGGCGTGCTGCAACCCGTCATGACCCAGCATGTGCAGGGCAAGATCGGCTCGATCGAGCGTCTGCGCGCCAATGCCATCGAGGCGGCGGAGCAATGCGGCATCCTGGCGATCCCCGACGTGCGCGAACCGGTGCGGCTGGCCAGCCTGCTCGAGAGCTGGGATGCCACGCGCCGCATCATCTATTGCGACGAGGGTGCGGAGACCAACAACCCGATGTCGGCGTTGAAGAGTATCACCGAAAAGCACCATGCGCTGTTGATCGGTCCGGAAGGCGGCTTCTCCGCAGAGGAGCAGACAATCTTGCGTAGCCTGCCCTTCGTCACGGCAATACCGCTTGGTCCACGGATCTTGCGGGCTGATACCGCTGCCGTTGCGGCAATGGCCGTGATCCAGGCGACGGTCGGCGACTGGCACTGAAATTTGCGTTAAGCGAAATTCAATCCGGCTTGAATCCTTTTCACTTGCATCGCAAATAATTCCGGTCCAACCATCCCGCCGGTTCCGGCCCCTTGAGGGCCTTTCCCTCTTGCAAGAAGCACCTCATGGCACGCGATACCTCCGACAGCACGCCTATTACCTCAACCGACGAGTTGGCAGAGTATCTCGCCGAAGGGTCAAAGCCGGAAGACAAGTTCCGGATCGGCACCGAGCATGAGAAATTCCCGTTCTTTCGCGATGGCAAGCGCCCTGTGCCCTATTTCGGCGATGCCGGAATCAAGACAATCCTCGATACGATGCAAGCGCGGACCGGCTGGGAGCCGATCATCGATGCCGGCAACATTATCGGGCTCGGCGGCCCCTCCGGCATGGGCGCTATCTCACTCGAGCCCGGTGGCCAGTTCGAGCTTTCGGGCGCTCCGCTGGAGAATCTGCACGAGACTTGCAAGGAAACCAACCAGCATCTGGCGCTGGTGCAGGAAATCGCCGAACCGCTCGGCATCGCCTTCCTCGGCATGGGCGGCAGCCCGAAATGGACGTTCGAAGAAACCCCGCGCATGCCGAAGTCGCGCTATGCGATCATGAGCCGCTACATGCCCAAGGTCGGCACCAAGGGCCTCGACATGATGTACCGGACCTGCACGATCCAGGTGAACCTCGACTTCTCCTCCGAGGTCGATATGCGCCGCAAGATGCAGGTGTCGCTGAAGCTGCAGTCGCTGGCGACGGCGATCTTCGCGAGTTCGCCTTTTACCGAAGGCAAGCCGAACGGGCTGAAATCCTGGCGCGGCGACATCTGGACCGACACCGACAACCAGCGCGGCGGCCTGCTGCCCTTCGCTTTCAAGCCGGATTTCGGCTTCGGTGACTATGTCGAATGGGCGCTCGACGTGCCGATGTATTTCGTCGTGCGCGACGGCAAGTATCACGACTGTACTCACATCACTTTCCGCCAGTTCCTGGGCGGTGCGCTCAAGGGCGAAGTTGCCGACTGGCAGCCGAACATGGGCGACTGGACGAACCATCTGTCGACGCTTTTCCCGGACGTCCGTCTCAAGCGCTTCCTCGAAATGCGCGGCGCCGATGGCGGCCCGTGGCGACGGATCTGTGCGTTGCCGGCTTTCTGGGTCGGCCTGCTCTATGATGGCGCAGCGCTTGACGCTGCCGAGGCGCTCACGAAGGACTGGGGCTTCGACGAAGTGGAGACGCTTCGCAGCGCGGTGCCGGCGCAGGGCCTCGATGCCACCTTCCGCGGTCGCAGCCTTTGGGAACTCGGCCGGGAGGTTGTCGATATCGCCCGCGCAGGCCTCAAGAGCCGTCACAGGCTGAACGCCTCGGAGCAGGACGAAACCGTGTTCCTCGCACCGCTCGACGAAATGCTCGCCAAGCGATCGACCCTTGCCGACGATATGCTTTCGCTCTGGAAGGGCCGCTGGAACGGCAATATCGAAGCGGTCTTCGACGACTATCAATATTGAGGAATGCCGTGCGGGCGAGCGCGCCCTCTCCCGCACAATTCCTGTTTGATAATCGGCCATTAGCGCTATAGTGCGGCAATCCGTCCCCACCCTGCTTCGCAAGGAAAGGTTTGCCATGCTCCCCCTGTTCGACATGATGACGAAGGCTCAGGGCGGCAACGCCATGGAAGCGATGGCCAAGCAGTTCGGGCTGGCCCAGGAGCAGATGCAGCAGGCAATGGCTGCGCTGATGCCAGCCTTCTCGACCGGGCTCAAGCGTTCCGTGACCAATCCTTATGACTTCTCCTCGCTTATGACGGCTGCGTCGAGCGGCAACTACGCGCAATATTTCGAGGACATGACCAAGGCCTTCTCACCGAAGGGCATTGCGGACGGCAACAATGTGCTGGCGCTGATCTTCGGCTCGAAGGATGTGTCCCGCGCGGTCGCGGCACAGGCCGAGCAGATGTCGGGGATCGGCCAGGACGTCTACAAGCAGATGCTGCCCGTGGTTGCCAATACGATGATGGGCGGCTTCTTCAAGCAGATGGCGAACCAATTCCAGGCCGCGGGCGAAGCAATCACCCAGGGCAAGCCGGCCGACTTCTTCGGCCAGTGGATGGAGGCGGCCGGCCTCAAGGAGAAGCCGAAGGAATCCAACCCTTTCTTCGACAACCCTTTCACGCAGGGCTTCCAATCCTTCCTGCGCCAGGCTTCGGCCCAAGGCGGCGCAGCCAATCCCTTCTTCGCCATGTTCCCGCAGATGAACGAAGCCAAGGCGCCGGAGGCCAAGGTGGATGACACTGCAGAGAAGCCGCAGGCAGAGGCCGCTCAGGATGCCTTTGGTGGAATCGTGAGCCAGATGTTCGATAGCGGCATCGAAGTGCAGAAGGCGTATCAGAAGAGTGTCGAATCCATTTTCGATGGCTATCTCTCGACGATGAAGCAGGGCCGCAGCTGAGACCTCGGCGCGAGCCACTGGCCCTTCCGAAGACAATGGCGGCAACCCCAGACTGGACGCCCCAGTCCCTGACCCCGTCTACAGTCATGCGGCGGGCGCAGATCTGATCTGCTTTTCCTGCATTCCTCTTTCCCGCCGCTGGAAAATCTTGGCACCGCGACCTGATGTAGCGGAACAGTTTGCCCGGATTTCACGTTAGGGGCCATAATTCCGCGATTTTCGTGTTGTGAATGCGATTTGCTGCGGAGCGATATGCGATGCGCTCATGATGAACATTCAGTTAAGGCATGGTGACTTTCCGAAATGATTGATCTAAGGAAGCTCCGTTCCCCGCGGGAAATAGTCAAGTTCGGGCAATCAGTTATGCATCCTGCCGACGTTCGTTCAGTTATCGCGATCTCTGCTAACGGCCGCCAGCACGCGCTGCCGGCAAACGGCATCGCGCTGCCTGATGCGACCGATCGCGACTGGAAGGATGTTGCACTGCAGAAGCCGCTGAATTTCGCGGCGAAACGCCTCTTCGACATCTTCGTGTCGGCGGTTGCCCTGATAGTGCTTCTGCCCTTCTTCCTCGCGATCGCTGCAGCGATCAAGTGGGAAAGCAAGGGCCCCGTATTCTTCATGCAGAACCGCTGGGGTCGCGGCGGACGTATTATCCGCATCTTCAAGTTCCGCTCCATGCGAAATGATCTTTGCGACGTATCGGGCGTGGCGCAAACGCGCCGTGACGACCCGCGGGTCACCCGCATCGGCGCGATCCTCCGCAAGACCAATCTCGACGAATTGCCGCAGCTCATCAACATCCTGCTCGGCGACATGTCGTTGGTCGGCCCGCGCTGCCATGTGCCCGGCATGCTGGCAGGTGGCGTGCTCTATGAGGAACTGGTCAAGGATTACCACATCCGCCATCTGGTCCGTCCGGGCCTGACGGGCCTGGCGCAGTTCCGCGGCTATCGCGGCCCGACCGACCGCGAGGACCTGGCAAGAGCACGCTTCACGAGCGATGTCGAATATATCCGCGACTTCAACGTGTGGACCGATGTCAAGATCCTCGTCGGCACGCTGGTCAAAGAAATCCGCGGCGGCACCGGCTTCTGATCGAGCCAATCGCCCGCGGTGACATTCCCGATGCGCCGCATTATTCTCCGCCCATGACCATGCTGCGTTATTCCGGGCTTTCCCTCGCCCTCCTGATGTCGTTCCTGCCGGCTGCGCAGGCGCAGGAGAGCGACGATCCGCTCTGGACGACACAGCCCACCCGCATCGATCGCACCCACCAGACATATGAGCGGCTGCCGGCAAAGGTGGTTGCGCGTGACAGCCGCATCTGGATCGTCGTTCCGCAGCGTATCAAGGTCGTGGACAGCCGGAGCTTCAGCGTCGGCGATATTCTCTACGAGATCGACCACATTCGCCCGGTCAAGAACAAGCGGCTCTGCCAGGCCATCGAGGGCGGGCGCTGGGCCTGCGGCCGCATAGCATCGATCTTTCTTGGTAATCTGGTGCGCGGCAAGCGCCTGCTCTGCGATGTCGCGCAGGGCGAGAAGAAGATGACGCTCAGCCATTGCGTCATCGGGTCGCGGGATGTGGCGTCCGCGATCGTCAGCCAGGGTTACGGCATGGCGGTGGGCGATGAAACCCTGCTTTCCGCACAGGCCGACGCGCAGAGGCTGGCGGCCAAGGGACTTTGGCGCAACCCGAAATGCGCGACCGATTTCGACAACTGCTAATCCTCTCCATCCCCCTCTTTTAACTTGACTCGATTCGTCAGCTTTAATAGTTGACTTCCGCGCTCATATTTCAGGAAGGGGCCGACCCATGGCAATCAACATCAATCTCTCCGACGCCAACAATGACGGCAAGGGTATCGACTTCGCGAGCTATCTGAAGAACTTCGACAAGAAGTTCGAGGCGAGCGACTTCGGCGGCTTCGTCAACGAGGATTACGACGACGGCGGCACTCCAGCCGACATGCAGGACGACGTCTATCGTGGCGATGACTATGTGAGTTGGGATGGCAAGACCAACGGCCAGAGCGTCATCCTCGAAGGCGGCCAGGACGGCTGGAAATATGTCTTCGATGGCCATGTGATGGGCGGCGACCTCACCGCGATCACCTTCGGCACCGGCACGAAGGAAAGCGATTCGAACCCGGAATATACCAACAACGGCGAGCTTCGCATTTCCTTCGACGAGATGGAAATCGCCGACTACTCCAAGAGCTGGATCTCCGACCTCACCGACGACGAGATCAAGAACAACACGACCAGCCTGATGAAATTCCTGAACTCGGATTCGATCGAGTTCACCGGCTCCACCGGCAAGGACAAGTTCACCGGCTTCAACAAGGCCGATACGCTGCATGGCGAAGGCGGTGCCGACACGCTCGGTGGCGGCAAGGGCAACGACACCATCTTCGGTGACGCGGGCAACGACAAGCTTTCGGGCGGCAAGGGAATCGACACCTTCGTCTTCGAAGCCGGCGACGGCAACGACACGATCAGCGACTTCGGCAATGGTGCCGATCTGATCAACTTCTCCGGCCAGTTCGCGGATTTCGACGCCGTCCTCGACGCGGCAACCGACGGCAAGAAGGGCGCCACCATCGCCTATGACGGCGGCAGCGTCACGCTGACAGGCTGGGAAGTCGCCGACCTCCAGGAAGGACACTTCCTCTTCGCGTGATCCGTATTAACTGACCAGAAGGGGCCTCGCAGCGATGCGCGGCCCTTTTCGTTCGTGCAATCGGTGGGGATATCAGGCCGCGAGTGGCGTCAGGACGCGGATGAGGCCGGTTTCCGGCTCGCGGCTGACGGAGAGCCGGCAGCCGTAGACCGCTTCCAGCGCGCTTTCCGTGAACACCTCGTCCGGCGCGCCGGCGGCGTGAAGACGGCCACCCCTCAGCATCACGACATGATCGGCAAACATGGCGGTCAGGTTGAGATCGTGCATGACGGCGATGACGCCGCCCCCGCGGGCGACGAAGTCGCGCGCCAGCCGCATGATGGCGAGCTGATGCTTGATGTCGAGGCTGGCAACCGGTTCGTCGAGGAAAAGCCAGTGCGGCTGGCCATTCCGGACCGCATCCGGAATCTGGCAGAGCACGCGGGCCATATGCAGCCGTGCCTGCTCGCCGCCGGACAGATGGGTCGCGACGCGGGATTCGAAACCCTTGAGATCGACGGCGTCGAGCGCCTTGCCCATCACGCGCGCTGCTTCCGCCGCATCATGCGTGTCGCCCGCGACGATGCCCATTTCGAGCACTTCGCGGACCAGGAAGGGAAAGCCGAGGCTGATCGTTTGGGCCAGTACGGCGCGGGACAGCGCCAGCTGCTTGGCGCTCAGCGACCGCAAATCCTGGCCATTGAAGCGGATCTTGCCATCGAATTTCCGCTCGCCCGAGATCGCCTTCATGGTCGTGGTTTTACCCGAGCCGTTTGGACCGATGATGGCGGTGAGCTTGCCCGGCATCGCCTGAAAGCTCAGTTCGTTGACAACGGGGCGGCCTGAGAGCGCGACGGAAAGATTTTTGACATCGATCGTCATGCCATTCTCCCCGAGCGGTCCTTGAGCAGGATCCAGAGGAAGAAGGGCGCACCGATGAGCGCGGTGAGGATGCCGATCGGCAATTCGGCCGGCGCGACGATCACCCTTGTGACCATGTCGGCGGCGAGCAGCAGGCAACCGCCGAGCAGCGCCGAAGCCGGCAGCAGGAAACGGTGATCGGGGCCGGCGGCGATCCGGATCAGATGCGGCACGATCATGCCGATAAAGCCGATACCGCCCGAGAGCGCGACCGACACGCCGGTGGCCGCCGCTACCATGAGGATCGCCGCGCGCTTGAAGCGCTCGACCGGCACGCCCATGTGGAAGGCCGCCGCTTCGCCGAGCGTGAAGGCATTGAGGCCACGGGCGAGGAACGGCAAGGTCAGCAGCGACGGCAGGATGACCGCGGCCGCGATGGCTGCCTTCTGCCAGGTCGAGCCGGCAAGCGAGCCGAGGCTCCAGAAGGTGATGTCGCGGATCTGGGTGTCGTTGGCCATGTAGATCAAGAGGCCGGTGCCGGCCATGCCGAGCGCGGAGATGGCGATGCCCGCGACCAGCATGGTAGCGATCTGCGTCTCGCCCTCCCGGCGTCCGAGGCGATAGAGAATATAGGTGACGATGAGAGCACCGACGAAGGCCATGATGGGAAGCGTGAAGATGCCGAATACAGCCGTGAGCGGGGCAAGCAAGGTGCCGCCGAGAACGATCGTGGACACGGCGCCCAGGCTGGCGCCGGAGGTGACCCCGAGGACGCCCGGATCGGCCAGGGGATTGCGGAACAGGCCCTGCATCGTCGCCCCGCAGGCCGCGAGGGCAGCGCCGACTAGAAAGCCGAGAGCCGCACGCGGCATGCGCACTTCGAGGATGACGATGCGGTCACGCAATACATCAGCCGGATTGTCCGTTCCACCCAGAAGGAGGTTCTTGAGCAGCCCGGTCACTGAGGCCGCGCTGGCGCCCGTCATGATCGACACGAGCAGCATGAGGATGGTGAGGATGACCAGCGCCGGCAGGCCATAAGCCAGTGCCAATGAACCACGGTCGCGGCCGGCCCGACCTTCGCTTGACGCCAGTTCGTCGAGGCCGGCTTCCACGTTCAGTGCCATGTCTCAGCCGCCGTAGAGCGTCGTGTAGACCTTGCGGACGGCATTGGCGGTGCGGGGGCCGAAGAGAAGCGCGCTTCCGCCGAGACGGATTACCTTCTTCGCCTGGCCGGCCGGCGTCAAGGCCACGGCGGGATTGGCGAGAATGTCCGCCTCGGACACCGTCTGGGCGCCGGTGTCCATGAGGAGGATGACATCCGGCTTGGCATTGATCACGGCTTCGTCGTTGAGCGGCTTGTAGCCGTGGAAATCCGACGTCGCGTTGATGCCGCCGCCGAGCGCGATGATGCCGTGGGCGGCGGTGTGCTCGCCGGCCGCCATGATCTTGCCGTTCTGCACGGTCATCACGAAGAGCACGCGCTTGCGCTTGGCTTCCTCGATCTTGCCAGCATCGGCGACGGCAGCGTCAACATCCGCCCCAACCTTGGCAGCCAGTTCGTCCGCCTTGGCGTCGGCGCCGAGCGCCTTGCCCACGGCCTTGATCTTGGCGACCAGCGCGTCGCGATCATAGCCTTCCGGAATGGTGACCAGCGGCACCGATGCCTTGCTCAGGACGTCGACGGTCTCCTTGGGGCCACTGCCCTGGATCATCAGGATGGCGGAGGGATTGACCGACAGCACGCCTTCCGGCGAGAGCGCCCGCATGTAGCCGACGCTTGGCAGCTTGTTGACTTCATCCGGATAGAAGCTGGTGATGTCGCGCGCGACGACCTTGTCGCCGTAGCCCAAAGCAAAGACGATTTCGGTGACGGCGCCGCCGACCGTCACCAGGCGCGACGTGTCGACGGGCTTGATCTCTTCGGCCAGCGCCGGCCCGCTCACAGCCAAGAGGGCCGCGAACGCGATAAGCGCGCAACGACGGATTCCGGATTGAGACATCATTCTATCCTCAGGCGGCTTCGGCCGCATTGGTAGTGGGAAGGCCCTCGACCAGCGCGCGCCATTCCGCCATCTCGACATTGCCTTCCTTGCGCTTGCCGAAGAACTGAATGATCATCTCGCCATTCTTGTCATAGGCCTCGACGGAGGTGACATGGCCGTCCTTGGTCGGCTTGCGCACGGCCCAGGCTTCTGCGATGCGATCGGCGCGCAGGTGGAGGTGGAAGGTCGGATCCATGATGTTGAGCCAAGGGCCCATCGGCGCCACATTGTGGACCGGGCCGGTATGGATCTGGACGATGCCGCGATTGGCGACGAAGCACATCAGGTTCACCTGGCTTTCGACCGCCTTGCCGAAGAATGCCTCAACGGCGCCGTCGGACAGCTTCCAGGCGTAATCCTCGCCGACATTCTGGACGGCCGCGCGGCGGTCGATATCGAGCTTCTTCAGCATGCCGAAGAATTCATGCGTGTCGGTCATCTTCGACCAGTGATCGCGGAGTTCGGCGACGTCGAAACCTTCCGTCCGGCCCGAAGCGAGCTTGGTAAAGGGCTGCGCGACAAAGTCCTGGCTCTGGTCCCGGAGCTTATGGTCGGCGACAAAGGCCTCATAGGCCTCGACATTCGATTCCGAGCGAAGATGAACCTTGTGGATCGCCTCGCCCGACTTGTCGAAATATTGCAGCGAGCGGCGGATGGTCTCGCCATCGGTCTTGGTGACGGCGAAGGCATGCGCCCAGACCCAGTTGAAGATGCGCAGATCGATATTCTCACCCAGCGTCAGCGAGGTCTTCTCGCCGATCTGGATCGCCTCATAGACGCCGATCTTCTCGTGCACGGCGCTTTCGTTGCGGCTGAGCGCCATCACGGTGCCGAAGTCCGGAGCGCGGGCCAGCAGCTTGTTCGGATCGGCCTCGATGCGGGTCACGGTCAGGCCGACTTCGGCGGCGACCAGTGCCGCTTCGGAAATGCCCAGATTGGCAGCAATGTCGCGCTCGCGCATCTTGGCATTCTCCGCACGATAGGCGCGGATTTCCGCTGGCGTCGGCATCGTCTTCTCGGTCATGTCTTCTCGTCCCTTAATCTTCCCTGGGGTGTCCGCCTGGGTGCCTGAAATTACTTGTTGAGGATAAGTTTGCCCTGTTTGGTGATCTTCATCCGGTAATCGGCGCCGGCGTGGCAGATCACGATCTCGCGCTTGCCAGCAAACAATGTGCCGGTGTCATATTCCGGAAGTGCGTCCTGGCTCGGACGCTGCGCATCGGCTGCGCCGGTGTCCTTTTTCTCCGCCTCGACCATCATTGCATGTCTCCACGCTGCACCGCGAGGGCCTCGCAATGCCAATTCATTTCTTGACTTCGATACTCATCTTTATTTAAGGACGCAATAGCTGACTAACATCGTCAAGTTAAATTCTTCAAGGAGTGTGCCGTGATCCCGACGACGACGAACGGGACAGGGAAGGGTTGACACCCGACATGGCGTCTCCCGGTCCCCAGATCGTCTCGATCAACGAATTGCGGTTTCGGCCCGCCAATTCGAACGATCGTGCACGTGCGGGCTTGGAGCATGCATTCAAGGATGTACCACCATGTTCCTTTGCCAAGGATGACGGCATATCGCCCTATATGGGGGCTGACGCCGGCATTGGCGGATATCCGGATAACCCGGCTGGCCACGAGCCGACCCATGATGACGTGCCCGACGTGGCACAGGACGGCGGTGCGCCCACGCTATCGCTCGGCCAGAAATTGCTGCGCTCGGGCTTTGGATTATCCGTCTTCCTTCATGCCGCCGCGGCCATCTCCATCGGCTATGCGACGATCAAGCTGCCGAATGACGATGCGCTGCTCGAAGGCGAGACCGTCATCGCAGTCGAATTCTTCAGCGAGACCGATTCCGAGGTAACCACGCGGGTCAAGCAGGAAGAACGGGACGGCAAGGAAGAGGCCGTCGAGACGTCGAAAGAAGAACCGAAGAAGGAAGTCGTCGAGCCGGTGAAGCCGATCGAAGAGCCCAAACCGGTCGAGCAGGCTAAGCTTGCGGAACCTGTGGAAAAGCCTGTCGAGAAGCCAATTGAAAAGCCGATCGAGCAGCCCGTGGCCACAGATCAGCCGGAAGTGCTGTCGACGACGGAGCCATCGAGCTTCCAGATCGAAGCGGCCGCTCAGCAGATCCTCCGAGAGACAGAAATCAAACCGCTGCCCGGCAATCCGCCACCGATCCTGATCACGCCGGTGGAAGAGAAGACGCCGGAGCCTGAAAAGAAGCTCGCCCAGCCGCTCAAGCATCCCGTCTCCAAGCCGCGCGTCGTGCAGAAAGTTGCCGAGGTCAAGCCTGTCGACAAGCCGGTGGAAAAACCTGCCGTCCAGCAAGAACAGCCGAAACCCGTCGTCAAGAAGGAAAAACCAAAACAGGTCGAGAAGAAGGAACGGAAGAAAACCAAGGCACGCGAGGGCAACGCCGAAACCGACTCCAACAAGGGCAGCAGCAAGGCCGACAAGAAGGCCGGCGACAGCCAGGACGCTTCGCAGGGCAATTCCAAAAAGAAGATCAAGGGTAACGCCTCGACCTCGAACTACAAGGGTCTCGTGCAGCGCAAGCTGGAGCGGGCGAAGAAGCGCGTGCGCGTCGCCGCCAAGGGTACCGTCATCGTCAGCTTCACCATTTCCGCCAATGGCAACGTCGTTAACCTGAGAGTAAGGAAGAGTTCCGGCAAGCCGGCGATCGACCAGGGTGCGCTTGATATTGTCCGCCGCGCCAGCCCCTTCCCGGCCCTTCCGCCAGAGACCGGCCTCAAGTCCTACCCCGTCTCGGTTCCGATGACGTTCAAGGGCAATTGAGACCACCGCAAATGCCTGATTTCGTTCGGATTTGAGCGATCATAAAGAGGCAATCTTAACCACCTCGTTTAGCCAAACCTTATCCAGTTACCGCTATGGTCTGTGCCAATCCGGCATGAACGCACGGAAAACAATCCTTATGGAAAGGAAACGGGGATGAACGAGACCATTCGCGAACTGCTCAAGAAGCATGCCGGCCTGCAGGCCGATGTTGCTGGCCTAGACGGCGGCGCCGACCTCTATGCTGCTGGCCTCTCTTCCTTTGCGTCCGTTCAGCTGATGCTGGCGATCGAGGAGCATTTCGACATCGAATTCCCCGATAGCCTGTTGAACCGAAAGTCCTTCCAGAGCATCGACGCGATCGCGCGCACCGTCACGTCCATCACGGAAGACAGGAAGGTCGCCTGATGAACATCCCCGTCAATCTGGCTGTCGGCAGCCTGACGGACCGTGCCGCACGCGTGGCGACGGTCGCGAAAGTCTATGCCGATGAGGTCGACCGCGTCGGCCGCTTCCCGCAAGAGGCCGTGGACGCCATGAAGGCGGAGCGGCTGCTTTCCATCCAGGTGCCGACCGAGCTCGGCGGCGAAGGCGCCCGCACCGGCGAACTCGCCGAACTCTGCTCGATCATCGGCCAGGCCTGCGCTTCCTCGGCCATGGTCTTCGCCATGCATCACATCAAGCTTTCGAGCCTGGTGGAGCACGGCATCGACACCGAATGGCATCGCGGCTTCATGCGGCGCGTCGTGTCCGAACAGCTGCTGTTCGGTTCTGCCACGACCGAGGCAGGCATTGGCGGCAATCTCCGTAACTCGATCTGCGCGATCGAGGTCGAGGACGGCATCTGCCGCCTGACCAAGGACGCTACAGTGATTTCCTACGGGCAGAATGCAGACGCGATCCTGATCACGTCGCGTGCCCATAAGGACGCGGCCCCGAGCGACCAGGTGATGACCGCCTTCACACGCGATCAGTATTCTCTCGTCAAGACGCAGGACTGGGACACGCTCGGCATGCGTGGCACCTGCTCCGAGGGCTTCCTGTTCACCGGCGAGGCGCCGGCGGCGCAAATCTTCCCCAAGCCCTTCGCCGAGATTGCGGCACAGTCGATGCTCGCCAACAGCCACATCCTGTGGAGCGGCGTCTGGTACGGCATCGCGGTGGACGCGGTAAGCCGTGCGCAGGCCTTCGTTCGCGCCGCAGCGCGCAAGTCGCCAGGCACGGTTCCGCCGGGTGCGATCCGTCTCGCCGAGGTCTCGAACCTGCTGCAGATGATGAAATCCAATGTCGTCGCGGCTGTGAAGGCCTATGAAGACGCCAAGCATGATGAAGAGAAGCTCTCCTCGGTCGCCTTCGCCGTGGCGATGAACAACGTCAAGATCGCTTCCTCCGAGACGATCCTCACCATCATCAACCATGCCATGCTGATCTGCGGCATCATGGGCTACAAGAACGGCACGCCGTTCAGCCTCGGTCGGCACCTGCGCGATGCGCATTCGGCCCAGCTCATGATCTCCAACGACCGCATTCTCGGCAACACATCAACCATGCTCCTGATCCACAAACAGGACACGAGCCTTCTGGGGTAGTCATCATGGATATGCAGGTTTCCCTTCTCGACCGGCTCTTCGATGCCGGGCTGCTGATCGAGACTGGCGTCGACGGACTCTATGGTCGTTCGGGCCAGTTCGAGGACGTGATCGCAGCTTTCGAGCGGCTGATCGACAAGGTTGGCGGCGCCGATGGTGCCGAAGCCATCCGCTTCCCGCCCGGCATGGCGATGAGCTTTTTCGAGAAAAGCGGTTACATGAAGAGCTTCCCGCAGCTCGCCGGTACCGTTCACTCCTTCTGCGGCAACGACCATGACCATATCGGCCTCCTGCAATGCATGGAGGAAGGCAAGGACTGGACGAAGGAGCAGAAGGCGACCGACATCGCGCTGACGCCTGCAGCCTGCTATCCGCTCTATCCGACCGTTGCCAAGCGCGGCCCGATTGCCATGACCGGCGGCCTCTTCGACCTGCAATCCTACTGCTTCCGCCACGAGCCCTCGAAGGAGCCAACGCGCCAGCAGATGTTCCGCATGCGTGAATATGTCTGCATGGGCACCGAAGCCCATGTCACCGATTTCCGCCAGACATGGATGGATCGCGGCACCAAGATGCTTGCCGATCTCGGCCTGCCGGTCGAGCTTGACATCGCCAACGACCCGTTCTTCGGCCGCGCCGGCCGCCTGCTGGCCAACAACCAGCGCGACCAGAACCTGAAGTTCGAGCTGCTGATCCCGGTGAATTCGACCGCCAATCCGACCGCCTGCATGAGCTTCAACTACCATCAGGACGCGTTCGGCACCAAATGGGGCCTCAACCTCGCCGATGGCAGTGTCGCGCACACGGCTTGCGTTGGCTTCGGCCTCGAGCGCATCGCGCTGGCACTCTTCGCCCATCACGGTCTCGACGTTAAGGTTTGGCCCGAATATGTCCGCAAGGCTCTCTGGGGCTGAGCATATGACCGCAGTCTTTCCTGCCCTCCGGCCCGACGGCTACCGGCCGCATGCGCTGCATTCGAGCGAGCGCATCTGGCCGGAGACCAATTGCTATGTCGATCTCTGGATCGAGGTGCTCAACGCCATGGGCCTGCCGCCCGAGGCGATGCTGGGCTTCACGCTGACCCAGGATTTCGAGGGTGACCAGTTCACTTTCTTCAAGGTGCCGTTGGAGGACCTCGAAAGCCTCTACGGCATCCGCGTGACGGAGCTCGCGATCTTCGACCGGGTCGAGGATCATATCGCCCAGCAGATCGATCGCGGCCGGCTCTGCCTGGTCGAGATGGATTCGTTCTTCATGCCCGACACCCAGGGCGTGGCCTACAAGACCGAGCATGGCAAGACGACCGTGGCGATCAATCGCCTGTCCGAGAAGGACAGGGAGATCGATTACTTCCACAATGGCGGCTATTACCGGTTGGCCGGCGACGATTTCGACGGCCTGTTCGGGCGGCTCTATCCTGAGGGCTCGGCGCCCTTCCTGCCCTATACGGAATTCGCCAAGCTTCCGGAACAGGTGCCGAGCGCTGCATCCATGAGGGAAGAGGCGCGGTTGCTGCTCAGCCGACATCTTCGCCGCATGCCGATGGCCAACCCGGTTGCGGCCTTCGCCAAGGTGCTGCCGGAACAGGTGAGCATGGTGGCGGACCGGCCGTTCGGTTTCTTCCACAAATATGCCTTCAACACCCTCCGCCAGCTCGGCGCCAATTTCGAACTGCTCGCGACACATCTCGACTGGATGGGTGCGAGCGAGTTCAGCGATGCAATCGCCGCTTCGCTTAGGATCGCCGAGACAGCCAAGAGTGTTCAGTTCCAGCTCGCCCGCGCCGTGACCCGGCGGAAGTTCGACACGCTCGCCCAAGGGCTTGATCCCGCAGTCGAAGCATGGGACCAACTCAGTGGCGTGATGCGTAAAGCCAACAACTGATTCAGGTCAGACTAGACCAATGAACGCAGCCCCTTCGGGGGCTTCGTCATGAGGGCGCAAGGCAATGGCAATCTTCCGAGGTCTCGGCAACAGGGGCGACCGGCCGCTCAACAGCGGCTGGCAGATGGTCGTGTCGGATGCCGGCCAGTTTGGCTCGCCTGTCGATATTCCGGCCGTGCAGAAGCGTATTGCGGCTCCCGTTCCAGGCACCGTGGCGCAGGCGCTGGAGGCAGCAGGGCGGTTTGACCGTACCGCCCCGATGCCGCTTGAGACACGGGACTTCTGGTATCTCCTCGACCTTGGCGGCGAAGCGCCCGGCCCTGCCCGACTGATCTTCGAGGGCCTAGCGACCATCGCAGAGGTCTATCTCAACGGACATCGCGTCCTCGACAGCCGAAGCCAGTTTGTGACGCATGATGTGCCGGTAACGCTCGCTGGCAATGACACGCTCGCCATTGCCTTCCGGGCGCTGGCGCCGCATCTCAAGGCGGCCGGTCCGCGCGCCAAATGGCGGCCGCAGATGATCACGCCGCCGGGCATGCGGATGGTGCGCGCGACCCTGCTCGGCCACATGCCGGGCTGGTGTCCCGAAATTCATGCCGTAGGCCCTTGGCGGCCGGTGCATCTGCTGCGCGACGGCGGCGTAGAGCTCGATGATATCAGGATCAGTGCCTCGCTCTCGCCCGAGGGCGATGGGTTGCTCGATCTCTCCTTCCGCTTCTCGGGCCGGGCGACGGATCTCCGCATTCTCTGCGGTGAGGCCATGACGCCTGTTACCCTGTCGGCGGAAGACAGGCTGAGCGCCTCGATGACTATTGGGGCCGTCACGCCGTGGTGGCCGCATACGCATGGCACGCCGAAGCTCTATCCGCTGTCGCTTGTCGTCGATGGTCGCCAATTGCCGCTCGGCCGGGTCGGTTTCCGAAATATCGCGCTCGACCGCGGTCCCGATGGCCGCGGCTTCGGCATCGCAATCAACGGAGTACCGGTCTTCTGCCGAGGTGCCGTCTGGACCACGGCTGATATCGTCAACTTGCCGGGCGGGCGGAATGGCTATGAGCATTGGCTCAGGCTGGCGCGCGACGCCGGCATGAACATGATCCGCATCGGCGGGACCATGGCCTACGAGTCGCGCGACTTCTTCGATCTCTGCGACGAACTCGGCATCATGGTCTGGCAGGACTTCATGTTCGCCAATTTCGATTATCCCGCCGCCGACGCGGATTTCGCCGCGCTGGTTCGGCGTGAGGCGGAGGATTTGCTTGGCGCGATGCAGGGATCGCCCTCGCTCACCGTCCTCTGCGGCGGCTCGGAAATCTATCAGCAGGCGGCGATGATGGGCCTGCCGGCCCGCGCCTGGACTGGTCCGGTGACGGAGGAAATCCTGCCTTCGATCTACGAGGCGCTGCGGCCGGATGTCATCTATGTGCCCAACACGCCGTTCGGCGGCGCAATGCCGTTTTCGCCGAATGAGGGGATCACCCACTATTATGGCGTCGGCGCCTATTGCCGGCCGCTCGAGGATGCACGCCGGGCGGAAGTGCGTTTCTCGGCCGAAAGCCTCGCTTTTGCGCAGGTGCCGGAGCAGGTTACGCTCGACGCCCATCTCGCCGTGCCACCGGTGCACCATCCGGACTGGAAGGCGCGCGTGCCGCGCGACCGCGGTGCGTCGTGGGATTTCGAGGATGTCAGGGACCACTATCTGCAGGGTCTCTACGGCGTCGACCCGGCGCGCCTGCGGCGAGAGGATCCTGCGCGCTATCTAGATTTCTCTCGCGCCGTCACAGCCGAAGTCACGGAAGCCACCTATGCCGAATGGCGCCGACCCGGCTCGACCTGTGCCGGCGCACTTGTCTGGACCCTGCAGGACCTGCTGCCCGGCCCCGGCTGGGGCGTGATCGACTCGACCGGATTGCCGAAACCGGTCTGGTATGGCCTGCGTCGCGCCTTCCGGCCGGTGCAGTTGGTCTTCTCCGACGAAGGCACGAACGGGCTCTATGTCCATGCGATCAACGAGACGTCGGAAGCGCTTTCGTTGACGATCGAGATTGTGGCACTCCGTGAAGGAAGCCAGCCTATCGTTTCCGGGAAGAAGGACGTGGTGCTCCAGCCGCGGGGCGAAATCAGCCTCGCCGCGACCGAGTTGTTCGGCGCCTTTTTCGATACGACCTATGCCTTCCGCTTCGGTCCGCCGGCGCATGATGTCACAGTGGGCCGGTTGATGATCGGCAATGACGAGATCGCATCGGCGTTCCACTTTCCCCGCGGACGGGCGGCGGCGATGCATGCCGCGACGATGGTTGCAGAAATCGGCGAAGATGCGGAGGGCGCCTTCATCATGCTGTCGACGGATCGACTGGCACAATCCGTCAGCATCGCGGCCCCGGGCTATCTGCCCGACGATAACTGGTTCCATCTCGCGCCCAGCCAGCAGAAACTTGTCCGTCTTCATCCATTTGGCGAAAAGCCGGATCGGATCGAGGGCGAGATCCGGCAGCTGGGGTCATCCAGCGTGATTCATCTGTGAGGAAATCATGAAGCGAAGAGTCCTCGCTGCCTTCACGGCTTTTACGATCGCTTCCATGACGGCGCAGCCTGTCCTGTCGGCTACGACTGCATGCTTCCGCGGCATCAACATTTCGGGTGCCGAATTCGGTGCGCTGGGTGGCAAGGTCGACAAGGACTACGTCTGGCCATCGATCAACACGCTCGATTATTTCGCCGGCAAAGGATTCAACACGATACGGCTGCCGTTCCGCTGGGAGCGGCTGCAGCCGAAGCTGATGGGTCCGCTGGATGACGCCGAACTTTCCCGTCTCATGGAAACTGTCGAACTGATCCGCGCTCGCGGCATGAAGACGATCCTCGATCCGCACAACTATGCCCGCTACAATGAGCTGGTCGTGGGATCGGACGCCGTGCCGAAGGAAGCGCTTGCCGACTTCTGGGCGCGCCTTGCCAAACTCTATGCCAATGACGACCAGGTTGTGCTCGGGCTGATGAACGAGCCGAACACGATGCCGGTCGCGCAATGGGTGGATGCGGCCAATGCAGCGACGGACGCGATCCGCAACAAGGCTGGCGCGAAGAACCTGATCCTCGTGCCCGGTACCGCCTGGAGCGGTGCGCATAGCTGGCTGAAGCCGGTTGACGGCGAGCCGAATGGGGTCGCACTCAAGAATTTCCACGATCCCGGCAACAACTTCGCTTTCGAGGTCCATCAATATTTCGACGACGACTTTTCAGGCACAAAGGGCAATTGTTCGCGTGCCGCGGATGCGGTCGCGGCCGTCGACGCCTTTACCGACTGGCTGAAGTCGAACGGCTATCGCGGCATGCTGGGGGAATTCGGCGCGCCCAAGGACAAATCCTGCGTCGCGGCGATCCAGGGCATGGTCGATGTCGTCGAGCGCAACAAGGATGTCTGGACCGGCTGGACCTATTGGGTAGCGGGCGACTGGTGGTCACCGGACGAGCCGCTCAACATCCAGCCGACCAAGGACGGCGATCGTCCACAGCTTCAGGGGCTGATGCCGGCGCTGCGTGACTTGTCGGCCGAGGGCAGCCGTTGCGAGTCGCTCGACGGCGGCTGAGGCGCGGGCGCCAGCATGTCCCAGAGCGACCGGCTACGCGGCAGGTTCGCGGCGGCAGCGGTTCCTGTGATGAACCACATCAACGCCGCCGTCTTGATCGAGAAGAACGAGTTCGAGATTACCATGATGAGCACTATGTAGAGGATCATCATCGAATGAAGGTTCCAGGCGCGGGCTGAACGGAGCGGCTGGAAGACGAAGAGCGCCCAGAGTGCGGCAAAGCCGATGAGGCCGAATTTGGTCAAGGTGTAGGCCATGCCGGAATCGGCGGTGAAGCCGGTCGTGGCCTCGACTCCGAGCACCACGCCGACTGGCAGTTTGCTGATTATGGCGGCGGTGGCCTCGATGCGGCCCGAGAAGCTGTTGTCCCCTCCTTGCGTGCCGGTGGCGAGACCATAGGCGCCGATCACCGCCAGGAAGAAGATCGGCATTACCAGCCAGACCGTACGCGGAATGATACGGAAAAACGGCGACAGCACGGCCATGAGAATGCAGGTGAAGAGGCCGAAGCGGGCATCGGCGAAGATCGTCATGGTGATCGCCGCCGGGAACAGAAACCAGAGCCCGGCCCATCCGCGCCGGAACATCGCCCAGGCGAAGATGATCGCTCCGAAATTTCCCATCGAAACCGGCTCGAGAAACACCGAGGACACGCGGTGTTGCCCGAGGAACGCGAAGATGGAACGCGGCTCCGGACGGTTGCCGGAGATGAACAGGCCCTTCGTCACGCCATAGCTGTCCGCGAGGGTCACGGTGCCACGCGAGATGTAGTAACCCAGCACGTTGAACCAATCGAGATAGACGGGGAGGAAGAAATACTCGAAGCACGCGAAGATCAGCACGATGACGACGGACCAGATAACCAGCCGGTCGGCGAGCTGGATGTCGCGCAGGCGCGAACCCATCGCAAAGAAGACCACGGGAATGAAGATGTCGCGCAGAGCCTTGATGTCGTTCTGGCCGCGCAGCGTGAACAAGAAGAGCATGTAGGTCGTGAAGATTCCGAGAACGAGATAGAGGCCCGCCCGTCGATCGGCGGCCACCAGGAAGGCGGCGCCGATGATCGCGAGTTCCATCATCATCACATGGCTGTCCCGGACGGCCATGACCCGAGTGTTGACGAAGCAGAGGAGGAAATTGAAGACCAGCCCGCCCATGACGCTCGATATCGCGCAAAAGCGAAGCAATCCGGAGACGAAGGTCTCGTCGGTTCCTTGGAGGCGTTCGACGCTGGCGACGGCCATGACCGTCTCCTCAGGCCGCTGTGCCAAGCTTGATCGTGCCCAGCATCCGGTCGCGCCACGGCGAGAGCGAGTCCACGAGTTCGCCGAGATGGCCTTCGTCGCCCTCGCGGGCGAACAGCAGGATGCCGCTGGCACGCTCCAGCAGTTCGGCAAGATGGTGTCGAGCCTCCTCGCCGTTGGCGTCGATGATGATGAAGTCGGCCTTTCGGCGCTGGCCGGCAAAATTGGAGAAAGTAGGCGCAGCACCCCGCACCCTCCGCGCGGCAGCGCGCGAAAGCCGGTTGAATTTCAACTTGTCGCCGAGTGGCGCTTCGGCCGCGCTGGCATCGCGCCCGCCCTCGCCGCCCGAGAACAGCACCTCCTTGTCGAGCCGGTTCAAGGCTCCGGCGACATCAGGCAGCAGGTAGCCGCCGGTATTGTCATTGTCGGGCGAGATGAAGACGATCATCGACGGGGTATCATTGACAGAATGCCGCAGCAGCGTGTCGACGGTGCGGGAGACGCCGATCTGGGTCTTGCGCGCGACATCGCCGTTCTCGACAAACTTGCGGCCGGAGAGCGAGAAGCGACGCTGGCTCGCCTGGGCGGCCGGAATATGCGCAATGACGGGCAGTTCGCGTGGCTGAGGCTGCGGGACCGGCGCCGCCTCGACGGTTTCATTCGTTGCCGATGCCGGGTCGGTCGCCGCAGTCCTGCCCTGCCCCCACATCATCCGGGCGATGATTTCGCGCAGCACCGCAAGGCCGCTGCCGAGCGCCACGCCGAACATCGCGCCCGCCGCGATGATGATGATCTTCATCATGAAGGACGAGCCGCCGCCGGGCACGGCCTTGGAGATGATGCGGGAATTGTTGATGTTGACGGTGTCGCGTTGACCGAGTTCGCTCGCCCGGGTCAGCAGCGTCTTGTAGAGCGCACGTAGTGCCTCGACCTGGCTCTGCAGCTGGCGTGCCTTGATGCCGGCCTCGCTCGTATCGTGGCTCGATGCAGTGAGCGAGTCGAGCCGGCGCTGAAGCGCCTCGGCATTGGCGTCTGCGCGCTCCATCGCACCCTTCATGGACTGGCGGATGCGGGCGAGTTCGTCCTCCATTTCCTGCCTGAGGCCGGCGGCCTGAGAGCGGGCCGACTGCATCTGCGGATGGCTGGAGCCGAGCGTGGCGGCAAGCTGGTCGGCCCGAGCCATCAGATCGGCATAGCGGCCGCGCATCGCGCTGACGGATGTCGAGGCGAGCGCCTCGGGAATCCCACCTCCCTCGATCGAGCCGACCGTGAGGCCCTTGACCTGGTTATAGTTGGCGCGTTTTAGCTCGAGATCCGCGCGGGCTGCAATGAGCTGGCGGTTGACGCCCTCGACCTGCTGGTCGATCACGAGGTTCTGCTGCGGACCCGTGGAAACGAGATTGTTCGCCTCCTTGAATTTTTCGAGCTCCTCCTCCGCCCGGCGGACCTTGTCTGCCAGGTCACGCGCCTGGAGTTCGAAGGCGCCACTCGCTCGCGTCGAGGCATCGGAGCGCGCCTCGTGCAGGCGCTTGAGGTAGACTTCGGCAATGGTGTTGGCGATCTTCGCCGCCATCGTCATATCGCGATGCTTGACCGTCAGCGTCAGCACAAAGGATTGTCCGCCGCGCACAATGGTCATGTTCTTCTGAAGCGCGGCCACCACGGCGACGGTTGCCAGTTCCTTGTCCGCCACGCCGGTTGGGTTAAGATAGCGATCGGATGCGAGGTTGAGCGTCTTGACGACAGGATTGAGTACTTCGCGCGACTGGACGATGAAGATCTGGCTTTCGAGCGTCGACGAGTCCTGATTGCCGACCGCAACGGTCGTCGGATCGGCGGGCCGGGCGGAAAGACCCTGTGGATCGATGAGAATATCCGTCGTCGCGGTGAAGGTCGGCTTGCGCAGAACGACGAAGCCCGCCGCGAGGCCCATGCAGACGAGCGCGGTGATGACGACATAGAGCCAGCGCCTCAGCAAGATGCCTGGCAGTTGGAAGATATCGATGCCCATGACCAGCCTTCCGGTCCCGCCGGGAAGTCCGGCAGGCGAAGAGAGACCCCAAAGCATTTCGCAATGCGAAGAAGTTACCCCAATCTTTCAAACTATGGTTAACGACCGGTAACCATCGCACCCCGATTGCAGCTAAAATGAAGAGAAATCATTTACCATCCCGCGGGAAACCAGCGCCCAGCGGGCGCGAGTTAACTGCGGAATGAGGGCTTCGTCGCTAGATGCTTGAGGAAACAGGTTCGAAGTGACGGGCACACCCATGAAGCCGATCGATCACGCGATGCTCGCCGAAGGCGCGGTGCCCTTGAACGCGCCCCTTATCGTCCATGTCGTGCGCCAGTTCCTGCCCAATCGCGGCGGGCTCGAGGACGTCGTCTATAATCTGGCGCGTCATTCGCTGCAGGCCGGCTATCGCGTGCGTGTGGTCACGCTGAATTCGCTCTTTTCCGATCGCGAACGGCTGCTGCCCGAACGGGAGACGATCGACGGGATCGAGGTCGTTCGTATCTCCTGGCGCGGATCGACGCGCTATCCCGTTGCGCCGTCCGTTTTGCTGCATATCCGCGACGCAGACCTTGTTCACGTCCATGCGATAGATTTCTTCTTCGATTTCCTGGCGTTGACGCGGCCGATCCACGGCCGAAGGATGATTGCCACCACCCATGGCGGCTTCTTCCACACCCAGCGTTTCGCGTCGATCAAGAAGATCTGGTTTCAGACGCTCACCCGCTTTTCGGCGTCGCGCTTCCGGGCCGTGGTCGGCTGCAGCCAGTCCGACCTCGACACATTCGCGAAGATCGCGCCTCGCCGGACTGTCATGATCGAGAATGGCACCGATACCGAGAAATTCGCCGGCGCATCCTCGCCCGGGCCGCGCAAGCGGATCGTCACGATCGGCCGCTTCTCGGTCAACAAGCGGCTCGAACGCCTGGTCGATACGCTGGGAGAGCTGTCCAAGCGCGATCCCGCCTGGCATCTCGACATCATCGGCGTGCCGTCGGACTTAAGCGTGGCGGATCTTGAAATGATCATCGCCGATCGTGGCCTGTCGGGTAACGCCATGTTGCGCATCGGGCTCGATAACGCCGCGATCGGCAAACTGCTCGGCCGCGCCTCGATCTTCGCCTCCGCGTCGGAATATGAGGGCTTCGGCCTGGTCGCAATCGAGGCGATGAGTGCCGGACTGGTGCCGGTGCTCGAGCGCAACACGGCTTATCGGAACCTGGCAAGCCGTCATTCCGATATCCGCCTCACCGATTTCGCACATTCCGAAAGGGCCGCGTCAGCGATCGAGGCGGCATATGCGACCCTTTCAGCGGATGACAGGCTCCGCGACAGGCTGATGGAAACTTCCTCGGACTATTCCTGGGCCGGCGCGGCTGAACGCTATCTGGCGCTCTATCGAGAGGCGCTGGCGCGCTAGGCGTTGCGATAGAGTGCGAGGTGGCGGCGGGCGATTTCGCGCCAGTCGCGGGCCAGCATTTCCTGTTCCAGCAATTCCGCAGCCTTGTGTCGCTGGCGTGAACCGTCAAGCAAGCCTGTTATCGCACCAGCCGCGTCGCTGGCTGATGCAACGGGATGGGTCACTGCCCTCAGCCAACCGGGCGTCGTCGCGGAGTGCGTGGTAAGCACGGTCACACCGTGATCGAGGGCCGCGAGCGCCGAGCCGCGCTTATCCGAGACGCCGTCCGGGAAAGGCATGAGCGCGAGACTCGCGGCATTGAGTTCCGCCGAGACCTCGTCAGCCGGCAGGCTCAGGCGCTTGACGATCCCGTGCTGCTCGACCGAACTCAGCACCAGGGACTGGAAATCTGGGTCGCTATCCGTCATTGCGCCGACCATGCGGATCTCGATCGGGTTGCCTGCAGCGCGCAGCAGGCCTGCCGTCTCGAGAAAGAGTTCGACACCCTTGTTGCGCGAGATCTGTCCGAAATAGACGAGCCGCTCCGGGCCGGGCATGCGGCCACCGATGCGGGTGATGTTGTTGCCGATCGGAATGACTTCGAGCCGCGAGCCGGACCAGGGGTACCAGCGCTGGAAAATGTCGCGTTCCGTGCCGTTCGAGAAGACGATCTTGCGGGCGAAGAGACTATGAGACGCGAAGAGCGCCTTGCGTGGGAAGCTGAACACGCGGAATTCATGCAGCGTCGCGAAAAGCCGCGGCAGCAGAAAAGGCAGCGCGGCAGGCGACAGCGAATTGCCCATGGTCAGCGACGGATATTGCAGATGGAAGACCGCATCCGGATCGCCTCCATGCCGGTTGCGAAGGGCGCGCGCCGCATCGAGCGACCAGGTGGAAGGCTCCTCCATCACGACTTCGACGCCGAGCTGCTTGAGCGCGTCCGCGAGCCGATAACTGTAGTCGGCGACGCCGCACATCGAATCTCCGGGCGATGTGACGATGAGGACGACTTTCAAGGCGGCCTAGCTCCGTTAGGGTATCCTTCGGAATACGGTGACCAGCTTAAGATCGGGTAAAATATCGCTGGCGAAACGCGGGCGGTCGCGCCTCTACGATGAATGGTGTTCCGCTAGGATTTGCCCAGCAACCGCTCCGCTGCCTTGCGCCAGATGCTTGGCTCTGTGAGCATCAGCTTGATCATTTCAACATGGTCGCCCTTGGCCTTGGCACGGTGGAAGCCACCGATCGCGCGGTTGGCGCGGAGATGGGCGAGACGTAGATCGAACGCCCGCTGCTCCTCGTCGCTGAACCGCGACTCGAACTCAACGCGGAATTGTTCGAGCGCGTTGGTGAGGGGGCGCGTGTCGGCCGAACTCCGCGAATGCGGCGAAGCGCTGCGACTCGCAGCGCCCACGGGCGTCGTATAGATGTAGAGGGGTTCGTTCACATAGTAGGCCCGACCACCCTCGACCATGATCCTGAGGTTCAGCAGGAGATCTTCGCCCGCCCGTACGTCCTCACGATAGCTGATGCGGTGACGGCGGAGAAAGTCCGTGCGAATGACCGGCTGGAGGTAACCGAAATCATGGCGATCAGGCAGCGACGGCAGCAGGAAATCCGTGAGCGTGAGGAACTTGTCGGAGAGGTCGGTGTAGACCGGTCCCGTCTCCCTGGCCGCGCCAGCGTCGTAGCTCATCAGATTGTCGGCGATGAAGTCTGCTTCATGATCATGCTTCAGCAGTCGCTGCAGACGGTTCTCGCGCCAGAGGTCATCCGAATCGAGCAAGGCTGTCCATGCTCCGCGCGCCAGTTTGAATCCAGCATTGCGCGCAGCAGACGGTCCGCCATTGGCGGGCATCTCGAAAAGCCGTACGCGTTCTTCGCCAGCGAAAGTCGCGCGCACCATGTCGGGTGTACCATCTGACGAACCATCGTCGACGACGATCACCTCAACCGGCACATCGACCTGCTCAAGGGCACTGTTAATCGCACTGGCAGCGCAGTCCTTCGTGTTGAAACACGGAACCACGACGGAAACTAACGGCTCTATCATCGGCTGTCCCAAGATCACTCCATCCTCTCTTAAGGAATTATTTCTTTCTATTTCGTATAGCGGAGTATCTCAAACGGTTACGAACTTGGGACGGGCTTGCCATGCCATCCTCCTTCTTGGCGGACAATCTTCGGAACTTGCTGCGCAATCTCCAACAGGACGGACCATCTGCGATACCGGGTCGGCTGGCCACGATCGCCAAAAGAAAGTCGGTTCGGCTTTTCGAAGAGATCGCATACCGCACACCCGTCGGCAACGCCCTGGGCCGGGCCTATCGCGGCGCAGGCATTGTCGTGATGTTCCACGAAGTCCATGCCGATGTCGATGCCGAACTCAGAACCGGCTGCGATGCAGCCCAGCTGGAGCGGATCATTCTCGCATTGCGGGCGGCAAATCGCGAAATCGTAACCATCGATGAGGGTCTCCGGCGCCTTGGCGATACCAGTTCAGAGCCATTCGCGCTCTTGACTTTCGATGACGCCTATCGCGACAACCTCACCAATGCCCTTCCCATATTGGAACGGCTCAATGCGCCAATGACGTTGTTTACACCGACAGGCATGATCACACGGGATGTCTATGCCTGGTGGCTCGCCCTTCGCGCCTGGATACTGCAAAGCGATTCCGTCGACATCGTGCCGATGGGCCGCCAGTTCGAATGCGCAGACCTGGCCAGCAAGCTCTCGACCATGCGGCACGTGACCTCCTGGATCGGCGAGAGCCAGGCGCATGCAGACAGCCTAGCGCCACTCTTCGAGGCCCAAGGCATCAGCATACCGGACCTTGTCAATCGCTATGCCATGACAGTAGACGAACTGCGCCAGATGGCCGGCCACCCGCTGGTGACGATCGGTGCGCACACCAAGAGCCATCGTTTCCTCACGAGTCTGACCGAGCAAGATCTGCTGGCGGAATTCGAAGGCAACAAGGCCTATCTCGAAGCTCTGCTCGACCGGCCGGTCGATTATCTCGCTTATCCCTACGGCACGCCCGGAGCATGCGGTGAGCGCGAGGCGGCTGCGGCGGCCAAGGCAGGCTTTCGCGCGAGCTTCACCACGCGGCACGGCCATCTCTTCCCCCAGCACCTCCAGCATCCGCAATTGTTGCCGCGCATCGATGTCGGCTACGCGCCGCAGAGCGCCGCGGCGCTCGCCACCCGCTTGAGCGGCCTGCACCGGGCCATGGCCACTGGCTTCGGTAACCCAATCGCCATACTGGCATAAATATCGTGCCAAAATGGGACCAAGCCCGGCGGTGTTGATACGGTTTTCGTATTTTTTCCGGCCAGTTACAGGCTCTTGGCGCCGGTAAAAGTTCGTTTAAGGAATTCGTAATAACATTGGTCGCAAGGCTTGCTGGTGAACGCAAAACACCGGCCGTCTCACGCGCCGGAAGCAGGTCATTTTTGATCGCGACCCAGGAAGCAATACAATGTCCAATCCGTGCCCTCGAGCTGATTTGAAGGGAGGCTAACCATGGCAAACCTGCTGACAGCCTCCGTCATCAGCACCATCTCGGGCGTAGTCTCCCTGGTGTTCGGCTTCGCGGCCAATGTTGCGGCCGCGCGCCTGCTGGGCGCGCATGGCACGGGCCTCGTTGCTTTCGCCATCTGGTTCGGCAGCACCGCAGCGACGGTTGCCGGGCTTGGCATTCAGAATACCCTGTTGCGCTACATGGGCGTGGCGGACGATGCCCCCACGGCCAACGGTCTCGCGCGCAAGCTGCTCAGGCCCTTCTCCATCGCGGCCTTCGCTGCGACATTCGGCATGCTTGCCTGGGCGAGTTATGAGTGGAGTACCGGCGACCGGGAAATGTGGGCGGTCTGGTGCGCGACGGCCGTCTTCTATCTGATCTTCGCCTTCTCATCCCTGTCGCTCGGCGCCGCGCGCGGTGTCCGCGATTTTTCCGGTTCGGCGCGTCAGGTCATGCAGGGCTGCCTGATGCAGTTGCCTGCGGTTTTTGTGGGCGCCTACTTGTTTGGACCGGCCGGCGCCATTCTCGGCCAGATGATGCGCTATCTCCCCTCGGCGCTCGCACTCCGGAAATATGTCTCCGGTCCGGCAGAGCCGTCGGTTTCCGTGACACCGGCCATGCGCGCTTTCGGCCGCAACACCTGGTTTTCCGCAACGATCGGCCTTTTCATCTGGACTCGCATCGAATTCGTCTTCCTGGCCTATAACCATGAGGTGGCCGATGTCGGCTTCTTCGCCGTCGGCATGACGCTGGCTGGCCTGGTCATCCAGTTGCCCGAGCAAATGTCAAACGCCCTGCTGCCCTATTTCGGCCGACACCACGACAATAACGACGTCGCGCAGCTCGAACGTTCCTACAAAAGGGCCAATCGCTGGGTTGGGCTTTTCGTGCTGCCAATCTGCTTCGGCGGGGCGGTGATCATGTCGGAATTGCTACCATTTCTTTTTGGCGCCGACTTTTCGGAGGCCGTGCCGTCGGCAACGATCCTCCTGGCAACCGCCAGCATAACTGCACTGACGATCCTTCCTTCGACCATGATCTCGGCGCGCGAACATAGCAACTTCTTCACCTGGGCAACGCCGGCTCTGGCGGTCCTGATGGTCATTCTGCTCGCACTCGTCGTTCCCTCGGGCGGTTCGGTCGGTGCCGCGATCGTCCGCGCGGTCATACACACTGCCTGGCTCGCGCTGCTGACCAACTATTGCTGGCGCAAGCTCTCCATGGCGCCACCGCTGCTGGATCTGATCAAGATCGCGCTGAGTGCCGCTATGTGCGCCTTGGTCGCCTATGTCGTGATGCAGGTGCTGGGCGGCGTCCTCGGAATGTTCGTCGCAGTCATCGCCGCGGGGCTGGCCTATCCGATCTGCCTTCGCCTGACCTCGGCCATACCGGCCGATGACGTCGAAATGCTGTCCTACAATCTTGGATCCGCCCTACCCGGCCCACTCGCCGCACTGGCGGTGAAGATCCTCCAGTTGATAACTCCACGCCGCAAGGGTGAGGTCAAAGCCGCATGACCACATTTGACTCCGAACCATTCATGATCCCCGTCAAGCTGGGCGACGGTTTCGGCCTGCTCCATCATGCCGCTTCGGCGCGACACGGCGGCACCGGCGTTGTGCTCTGCAGCGCCTGGGGCATCCATGAGCTTTCGTCCCGGAAGATGTTCTTCCAGATCGCCTCCCGTCTGGCAGCTGCGGGGATGTCGACAATCCGCTTCGACTATCCCGGCACCGCCGATGCCATTGCAGCTCCGGCCGATGGTCTGGAGGCTTGGATTGGCGCTGCTCTTGGTGCCGCCAACCGGTTGAAGGAGACCTGTGGCCTCGACAGGATCGTCTTTGCCGGCGTCGGGATCGGTGCGACAATCGCAATGCTCGCAGGCGCTCGGCGCCAGGATGTCGAGGGACTCGTTCTTGCTGCTCCCGTCATCAGCGGCCGGCGCTATTTGCGCGAAATCGCCCTTGCCGCAAACGTGGTCGATGAAGGGTTGGGCCTCAATGCAGATCAGCGACCCGCAGGAGTCTCGATCGGCGGGATCAACATGCCAGTCGCAGTCGCGGCTGAATTGAAGACGATTGATCTCATGACCGCCGAATTCGGAACACCTCTTCCGGCACTCGTGATCGGGAGACCTTCCCAGCCGCAGGATACAGCTCTCGCCGACCTGCTCGCGCGGCGCGGCGCGAAGGTCGATCGCGCCGACTTCGATCGTTACGACGAGGTGATGGACAACCCGACACTCGCGATACAGCCCGAGGAAATGATCGAGACCATCGTCCGGTGGTGCCGTGATCTGACTGCGACATCACCTGGCGTGGCTTCCCACTCCGTCGCGCCGCCCGAGCGCATTATGACTGAAGGCGAAGGCCACTGCGAGGAGCCGATCATATTCGGCCATGGTCTCTTCGGTGTCCTGACGCATCCTGTGCATAGGGCAGCCTCGCCAATCGTCGTCTTCCTCAATTCGGGCTACGATCACCATTCCGGCTGGGCCTATCAATGGACGCGCTCGGCGCAGGTGCTGGCCGACTCCGGCGTGGCGTCCTTGCGATTCGACATGGGCAATATCGGTGACAGCCGTCTGCGAACGGGCGCCCGGTCACAGGTGCTATACGACGACGGACAGCAGGCCGACATCCAGTCCGCGATCGATATGCTCGCCCAGCGTGGCGAGACCTCCATTGTCATTGTTGGCCGTTGCAGCGGCGCATTTGCCGCGCTGCATGCGACGCGGAGAGACAGCAGGATCACCGGCAGCGTTATCATCAATCCGTTGCGTTTCATCTGGGACGCTGGCGAGGATGTCGAAGTGGCAATCCGGGTCGGTCCGCGCTCAATTGCAACCTATCGCCACCTCGCCGTGAGCGCCCGGACCTTCGAACGCATCCTGGCGGGCGAAGTCGATGTGATAGGCGTGGCGAAGAGCCTGGGAACCCAGTTCTACCGGCGCCTTGTCAATCGGGTCGCGCCAGTCATGGGATCGCTCTCGAAGGTCACCCGCCTGCGCCGGCAGTGCCGGGCGATGATGGACGACATCAACGCGCGGGGCACTGCGATACGCTTCATCTGCAGCGAACGCGATGTGAGCCTCGAGCAGATGGCGTTTTATTTCGGTCGCGACTTCCGCGGCCTGCGGCGTTTCAAAGATGCGTCTCTGACGCGCCTGCAGGATGCCGACCACAACATAACGCCGGCAGCGGCACATGAAGCGGTCGTCAATGTCATCCGCGAAACGGCGCTGAAGTTGCCGGTGCCGGTCCTGCAGTCGCTTCAGACGACATCGAAAGTCGAGAGCGCAGGACACTACCCTCTTGCTGCCCAGAGGGCCCGGGCTTAATCGGTCAGCGGCATCAATCGCTCAGCGTATCGAAGAAATCCTTCATCTTGGCGAAGAAACCGGTCGATTCCGGGTTGTTCTCCTTGGATGAAAGCTTCTGGAACTCTTCTAGCAATTCGCGCTGGCGCTTGGTGAGCTTCTGTGGAGTCTCTACCGCGATCTGGACGTAAAGGTCGCCCTGCTGATGCGAGCGCAGCACCGGCATGCCCTTAGCCTTGAGCCGGAACTGCTTGCCGGTTGGCGTACCCTCGGGCACAGTCACGCGCGACTTGGTCCCGTCGAGCGTCGAAATCTCGAACTTGCCGCCCAAAGCCGCCGTCACCATCGGGATGGTGATCATGCAATAGAGATCGGCGCCGTCGCGCTTGTAGAACGAGTGCGGCTTGACCGACATGAAGATGTAGAGGTCGCCCGACGGGCCACCACGCAGGCCGGCCTCGCCCTCGCCCTGCAGGCGGATGCGGGTGCCGTCCTCGATGCCGGCGGGGATGTTAACCTGGAGCGAACGCTCCTCGGTCACGCGACCCTGGCCGTGGCACTTGGTGCAGGGATCGGAGATCGTCTGGCCGCGCCCCTGGCAGGTCGGGCAGGTACGCTCGATCGAGAAGAACCCTTGGGTGGCACGGACCCGGCCCGAGCCGTGACAGGTGGCGCAGCTTGTCGGCTTGGTGCCCGGCTTGGCGCCGGAGCCCGAACAGACGTCGCAAGTGATCGACGACGGCACGCGAATCTGCGCGACCTTGCCGGAATAGGCCTCCTCAAGGGAGATTTCCATGTTGTAGCGGAGGTCTTCGCCGCGTTCGCGACCCTGGCTCGCACCGGCACCGCCGCGTCGGCGGCCGCCCATCATCTCGCCGAAAATGTCCTCGAATATGTCGGAGAACCCGCCGGCATTCTGGAAGCCGCCCCCGGGGCCGGCGCCGCCACCCTGCTCGAAAGCAGCATGGCCGAACCGATCGTAGGCGGCGCGCTTCTGCGGATCCTTGAGGAACTCGTAGGCCTCGTTGATTTCCTTGAACTTCTTCTCGGCGGAGGCATCGCCCGGATTCTTGTCGGGATGCCATTTCATAGCAAGCTTGCGGAAGGCGCCCTTGAGCTCCTTTTCATCCGCGGTCTTGCTCACTCCGAGCGTTTCATAGAAATCAGGTTTCGCCATTTTTCCTTAACCGACGCGAAATACGCGAGTACATTGAATTTTGCGCGTCTCACCTTCGGCCATTGGCCTTCTCCCGGATTATCGGCAGGCAATGCGGCACGGAAGGAGAGATTGGGTGAATTGAGAAGGCCTGCAAGAGACTTGCAGGCCTATTCGATGAGAGCGCTTAGGCCGACTTTTTCTTGTCGTCGCTGACATCTTCGAAGTCGGCATCGACGACGTTGTCGTCATCCGCCGGCCCATCACCCTCGGCAGCGCCACCCTCGGCCTGCTGGGACTCATACATAGCCTGACCAAGCTTCATGGAGGCTTCCATCAGCGTCTGGGTCTTGGCCTTGATGTCGTCGGCGTCGATGTCCGAAGACTCGGTCGCAGCCTTCAGGGCTTCGATCGCGGTCGTGATCGCATCGCGGTCGGCCTGGCTGACCTTGTCGCCGAAGTCCTTGAGCGACTTCTCGGTCGAATGAACAAGGCTTTCGGCCTGGTTCTTGGCTTCGACGCCCTCGCGACGCTTCTTATCGGACTCGGCATTGGCCTCGGCGTCCTTGACCATCTTCTCGATCTCGGAATCGGATAGACCGCCCGAAGCCTGAATGCGGATCTGATGCTCCTTGCCGGTGCCCTTGTCCTTGGCCGAAACCTGGACGATACCGTTGGCGTCGATGTCGAAGGTCACTTCGATCTGCGGCACGCCGCGCGGTGCGGGCGGGATGCCGACGAGGTCGAACTGGCCGAGCAGCTTGTTGTCCTGGGCCATTTCGCGCTCGCCCTGGGCGACGCGGATGGTGACCGCTTGCTGCGCGTCTTCGGCGGTCGAGAAGATCTGGCTCTTCTTGGTCGGGATCGTCGTGTTGCGGTCGATCAGGCGGGTGAACACACCGCCGAGCGTCTCGATACCGAGCGACAGCGGGGTCACGTCGAGCAGCAGCACGTCCTTGACGTCGCCCTGCAGAACGCCGGCCTGGATGGCGGCGCCCATGGCGACGACTTCATCCGGGTTGACGCCCTTGTGGGGTTCCTTGCCGAAGAGCTGCTTGACGACTTCCTGCACCTTGGGCATGCGGCTCATGCCGCCGACGAGGACGACTTCGTCGATCTCGCCAGCCGTGATGCCAGCATCCTTGAGCGCTGCCTTGCAGGGTGCCACAGTGCGCTGCACGAGGTCGTCGACCAGGCTTTCGAACTTGGAGCGGGTCAGCTTCATCGTCAGGTGCTTCGGACCGGTCGCATCGGCCGTGATGAACGGCAGGTTGATTTCGGTCTGCTGCGAGGACGAGAGCTCGATCTTGGCCTTTTCGGCAGCTTCCTTGAGGCGCTGCAGAGCGAGCTTGTCGTTCTTGAGCTCGATGCCCTGCTCCTTCTTGAACTCGGCCGCGAGATACTCGACGAGGCGCATGTCGAAGTCTTCACCGCCGAGGAAGGTGTCACCGTTGGTCGATTTCACTTCGAAGACGCCGTCCCCGATTTCGAGAACCGAGATATCGAAGGTACCACCGCCCAAGTCGTAGACCGCAATCGTCTTGCCGTCGCGCTTGTCCATGCCATAGGCAAGGGCAGCTGCGGTGGGCTCGTTGATGATGCGGAGCACTTCGAGGCCGGCGATCTTGCCGGCATCCTTGGTGGCCTGACGCTGGGCGTCGTTGAAGTAGGCCGGAACCGTGATGACGGCCTTTTCGACCTTTTCGCCAAGATAGGCTTCCGCGGTTTCCTTCATCTTCTGAAGGATCATCGCGGAGATCTGCGACGGCGAATAGCCGGTGCCGCGGGCCTCGACCCAGGCATCGCCATTGCCGGCCTTGACGATCTTGTAGGGGACCAGCGCCTTATCCTTCTCGACAGTCGGATCCTCGTGGCGGCGGCCGATCAGGCGCTTGACCGCGAAAACGGTATTTTCAGGATTGGTGACGGCCTGGCGCTTGGCCGGCTGGCCTACGAGACGCTCGCCATCTTCCGTAAACGCCACCATGGAAGGGGTGGTGCGGGCGCCTTCGGAGTTTTCGATCACCTTGGCGTCCTTGCCGTCCATCACGGCTACGCAGGAGTTCGTCGTTCCGAGGTCGATACCAATAACTTTTGCCATTCTACTTCTCTCCTTTTAGCAGGCTGCCTGGACCCGGTAACCGGCATTCCCTGGCAACCCCCGTTTGGATGGTTTCACTCAAGGTGCCTGAACGTCATGCTGTTCAAGCCGATGCGGGGTATATAAGGAGGCCGGTTTTTCTCTGCAAGGCAGAACAAGCGGCCGAGGCGCTCAAAATTCACCGTTTCGTGACAGAAAATCAGGTCCGCGCAAGCAAAAGTCGCCTCGGGGACGGTGTCGGGCTGCTACAGGCCTCAATTGCCCATGAGCACGTCGAGCAGAGTGGAGTTGGCCTTGCGCTTGTTCTGGGTAGCGCCTGTGGTCTCGCCGACGTCCGCAGGCGGCACGAGACCGTCGCTGTTCGCCTGTTCTTCCTGGCGAATGACATCATCGACATCGGCGGGCGGCAGCACGGCTTCGTCGGCCGGGCGCTCGTCCGGGACCACGCTGTTGGGCTTCTTTTCCACCTTCTTCGCCGGCTTGTCCTCGCCGAGCGCGTGGCTGATCATGTCAAAGAGCGTGTCCTGGCTTTGATCGCTGTTGGGCGCGGCATCGACCGAGAGATCCTGCGCAGGCGCAGTATAGGTGCCGAGGCCGAAGAGCGGCGCAGGCGTCAGGCCCTCATGCGCCGCGATCATGAACTGGCTCCAGGCCTTCGACGGCAGGCCGCCGCCGGTGACCTTCTTCATCGAATCACCATTGTCGTTGCCGAACCAGACGCCGGCAACGATATTGGCGGTGTAGCCGACGAAGAGCGCGTCGCGGAAGGACTGTGTCGTGCCGGTCTTGCCAGCCACCTGCCAGCCGGGCAGCTTGGCATTCTTGCCTGTGCCGCGGTTTATCACGCCGGCCATCATCTGGTTCATCATCGCCGCGATCTTCTCAGAGACCACGCGCGGCGGGGCGTCGTAGGTGTTCTCGTAGAGCACCTTGCCGGAGACCGTGGTGACGCGCCTGATGACATGCGCGGTCGCCTTGTAGCCGCCATTCATGAACGGTGCATAAGCGGATGTCAGCTCGACCAGCGAAACCTCGGACGTACCGAGCGCGATCGAGGCATTCTCCTGCATGTCCGTGTCGATGCCCATGCGGTGGGCGACCTTGATGACATTCTGCGGGCCGGCTTCCATGACGAGCTGGGCGGCGATGGTATTGAGCGACTGAGCGAGTGCGCTCGCAACAGTCACGTTGCCGCGATACTTGTTGTCGTAGTTGTCAGGCGTCCATTTGCCGATCCTGACTGGCGCGTCGTTGCGGATCGAATCGGGGCGCACGCCCTGTTCGAGGGCAGCCGCATAGACGAAGGGCTTGAAGGCCGAACCCGGCTGGCGCTTGGCCTTGAAAGCGCGGTTGAACTGGCTTGCGGCATAATCGCGGCCGCCGACCAGCGCGCGAATGGCACCGGTGCCGTCGATCGCGACCAGCGCCGCCTGGCTGGCATTGAGCTTCTTGCCTTCCTTTTCGAGCGTATCCTTGATCGCCTTCTCGGCCGCCTTTTCCAGCGTGCGGTCGATGGTGGTGTCGACGATCACGTCTTCCTTGACCTCGCCGATCAGCGCCGGGAGTTCGTCCATCACCATGTCGGCGGCGTAGTGTTCGGCGCCCGACCAGTAGCTCTTCGCCTTCTGCGGCTTCTTCTCGACCGCGGCCACGAGCTCTTCCTTGGAAATGTAGCCTTCGTCCTCCATAGCCGCGAGCACCAGCTTGGCGCGTTCCATCGCACCTTCCGGGTTCTTGGCGGGAGACAGTGCCGAGGGCGCCTTGAGGAGGCCTGCGAGAATCGCGGCTTCGGTGAGCGTCACGTCACGCGCCGACTTGTTGAAATAGCGACGCGAGGCGGCCTCGACACCATAGGAATTGGAGCCGAAGAAGACCCGGTTCAGGTACATTGCAAGGATCTGGTCCTTGGAATATTTGCTCTCCAGCCAGAAGGCGAGCAACACTTCCTGCACCTTGCGCTCCAGCGTCCGGTCGGGCGTCAGGAACATGTTCTTGGCGAGCTGCTGGGTGATGGTCGAGCCGCCCTGCACCATTCGGCCGGACATGGCGTTGCGCAGCATGGCGCGGGTGAACCCGATCGGGTCGAAGCCGAAATGCGAATAGTAGCGCCGGTCTTCGATCGCCATCACGGCGAGCGGTATATAGGGCGACATGGAATCGAGCGGTATCGCCTCGCCGCCGGTCGAGCCTCGGTTGGCGAGTAGCTCGCCATTGACGTCGACGATCTTGATGTTCGGCGGCCGATCGGGCATCGCCCAACTCTCGGCGCTCGGCATCTTGGCGCCATAATAGGCGACAAGCCCGGCGACACCCAATCCGCCCCACAGGCAGAGAACGAGGCACCAGTAGATCGCCCGGCGGATGAAGCCGAAGAAACCACCGCCGGAGCTGCGGCCTCGGGAGCGCGAAGACGCCTTGGATTTGCTGGAACGGCCGGAGCGGTCGCGTGGATCGGCCCGCAGCTCGCTATCGCGGCCGCGCTTACTTCCTTCGAAAGAAGGCTCGATCCTCGTCCTAGACCGCGATTTACCCGCCATTCCGCCGCTTTTCCATTTTGTCCGATATCCCCCGCGTCGTTCCGGGTGAACTTTAAATGTGGCCGTTTAAAGGGTCGTTAAGGCTACCGGCTTTCCCGGAACTGATGATGTCAAACCCTCAACTTTTCGTGAGTCGGCGCGCTTTTTTCATACGCTTTTGTGAACCTTTCCGAATCCGAGGGGTTGGGCAGCAGGTCCTGTAGAGGCCGAATTGAAGGAGAAGATAATGTCCAAGATGATCAAGACTTCGCTTGTCGCACTTTCCATCCTTGCCGGCGCTTCCGTCGGTTACGCAGCCGACAACAACGGCGGCCGGTCCGACTTCAGCCGCGACGGCCGACCGGAAAACCGCATCGACACACCTGATATCTGGGAAGGTGACCAACTGGTCGACCCGAACTCCACCGGCTCGATCCAGGGCTGCGAATCCCAGTCTTTTGACGAGTTCGGCAACTGCATCGTTGATCCCAACATGCAGTAAACTTGGGCATCACATTCTGTGAGCCCGACAGCGCGGATGAAGCGGGTCATGAGATCCCGCCCAGGAAGCATTCAGCCCCTCGGCGCATGACGCCGGGGGCTGTTCATTGTCACGGGTGGAGGCTCAAGGCTTCAAGGCATCGATGATCCTGATCCAGGAGCGGATGCCCTTGTGGAAGGAATCGAGATTGTATTTCTCGTTCGGCGAATGGATGCGGTCGTCCGAAAGCGCGAAACCGACCAGCAGTGTTTCCATGCCGAGCATCTTCTGGAAATCGCCAGCAATGGGGATCGATCCGCCCATGCCGATCATGACGGCCGCCTTCGGCCATTCGTCGGAGAGTGCGTTTCTGGCCTTATTGAGCAACGTCGAATCGTAGGGAAGCTGGATCGCGGGCGAGCCACCGTGCTTGTGGAACTCGACGCGGCAATCGGCCGGCAGCCTTGCCTGCACGTAAGCACGGAACGCTTCCCGCACCTTGTCCGGATTCTGCTTACCCACAAGGCGGAACGAGACTTTCGCGGATGCCTCGGCGGGGATGACGGTCTTGAAACCTTCGCCGGTATAGCCACCCCAGATGCCGTTGACCTCGGCGGTCGGGCGAGCCCAGGTCAGTTCCATGACGCTGCGGCCTTTTTCGCCCGAGGGGATGGACAGGCCGATCTCACCGAGGAATTTCTCGGTGGTCATGCCCAGCGTTTCCCAGGATGCCTTGATCTGGGAGGGCGTTTCCTCGACGCCTTCGTAGAAACCTTCCAGCGTCACCGTGCCGGTTTCATCATGCAGGCCGGCAAGAATGTCGCTCAGGATATGGATCGGATTGGCGGCCGCGCCACCGAAATAGCCGGAATGCAGATCCCGATCGGCGGCCTTGATGGTAATTTCCTCGCCGACAAGGCCACGCAAGCCGGCCGAAATGGCGGGCGTCTCGCTGTCCCACATCGAGGTGTCGCAGATGAGGGCAAAATCGGCCGTCAATTCCTTGGCATTGGCTTCGAGGAAGGGCTTGAGCGACGGCGAGCCGGACTCCTCCTCGCCTTCGAACAGCACGGTCACCCGCACAGGCAGGGCGCCATGCACTTCCTTGTAAGCGCGGCAGGCTTCGACGAAGGTGAGCAACTGGCCCTTGTCGTCTGACGTACCGCGGCCGGTGATGACCTTCTTGCCGCCCTGCTCACGGATCGTGGGCTCGAAGGGATCGAAGTCCCAGAGGTTGAGCGGATCGACGGGCTGGACGTCGTAGTGGCCATAGAACAGGACATGCGGCGCATTCTCGGTCGCGGCCGCATGATGGCCGACGACCATCGGATGGCCGGCGGTATCCCGCACCGCGGCTTCGAAACCCAGTGTCTCCAAATAGTCGACGAGCCATTGGGCGGCAGCACGGCACTCGGCCTTGTAGGCCATGTCGGTGGAGATCGACTTGATGCGGCAGAGCGCGAACATCCTGTCCAGGCTTGATTCGAGATTGGAATCGGCTTTCGAGAGTACGGCCTCGATTTCGCTCATGTGATATCCTCCATGCTGACGACCGAATGAATATGCGGGTCATGCAGGCGCCCGCGGCGAATCTAACCGCCGTTCTTACAGAAGGTTCGGGCCATGTCTATGATTTGACAGGATGGGCTTCGAACTGCTTGGCGCCATCGCAAATCTCATACCAGTCCGGCTTTTCGGCGACAAATTCATGAAACAGGTTGCGTATGCCCGGATCGTCATCGAGGCAATTTGCGGCGATCGGGAATGTTTCCTCGGCAGAATCGATCTCGCCCAGCGCTGTTCCGCATTTCCGGCAGAAGCAGCGCGCATAGAGGTAAGGGGCTTCCGGCTCGTATCGTGAAACAAACTCCTTCCCCTGCACCCAGCGCAATGACGCCTTGCTCACGAAGACGAATGTACTCGCGCCAACCTTGCGGCAACGCGAACAATGACATGTCCCCATCATTGTCGGCATGGACAACAGCTCGAACTGGATAGCCTCGCAGCAGCAACTTCCCTTGATCATCAGCGTCTCCCTCATCAGGGCCAGCAATTTAGTTCATGATTTGTTCTTTTCAATCTCTTTTTTAGCGCCATGTCCGGTTGGGAAGTCGCGCGGAGCCAAAGTCCTTGTTGAACGACACGAAAATTCGTCTATAGCGCCTTGATAGGCAGCAGGCATTTGCGGCAGGTTCGGTCGCAAAGCGGGATGGAGGCATGGTCTGACCGAGCGAAAAACCATCGCACTGATCGCACATGATCAGAAGAAGGACGACATGGCCGAGTTTGCCGCCGCACATAGGCAGGCGCTCTCGGACTACGATCTCGTCGCGACTGGCACGACCGGCGGGCGGATCATGGAGGCTGTACCGTCATTGAAGGTCGTCAGGATGAAGAGCGGTCCGCTCGGAGGCGACCAGCAGATCGGCGCCATGATCGCCGAAGGCAGGGTGTCGATGCTTATCTTCTTCACCGATCCATTGACACCGATGCCGCATGATGTCGATGTGAAGGCGCTGACCCGGCTCGCGACTGTTTATGACATACCGATGGCGCTCAACCGTGCCACCGCGGAGATGCTGATCGCGCCTGACCAAGATTGACTGGCCAGGCGTGACACGAACGACAAGAACATGCAGGGCAGGACACCGATGGCCAGCACGAACCACGATCGCTTTCCGTTTCCGATCCTGATCGGCGACATCGGCGGCACCAATGCCCGCTTCGCGCTGCTTGATGAGAATTCCACGGCGATGGGCGATGTCACAATCGTCCTGACTGCGAACTATCCGACCATAGATGAGGCGATCGAAGGCGCGGTGTTGTCCAAGGCCGAAATCAAGCCGCGCTCAACCATCCTCGCGGTCGCCGGCCCGATCAATGGTGACGAAATTCCGCTGACCAATTGCCCATGGGTCGTCCGCCCGAACGACCTGCTCGCCCATCTCGGCTTCGAGGACGTGGTCGTGATCAACGATTTCGAGGCGCAGGCACTGGCGGTCGCGACGCTCGATGGCGAAAACCAGATCCAGATTGGCCGCGGCACGGTCAAGCCCAACCATTCGAAGGTCGTGCTGGGGCCGGGTACCGGGCTCGGTGTCGCAGGCCTCGTCCACGCGCTCGATGCCTGGATCCCGGTCCCGGGCGAAGGTGGTCACGTCGATCTCGGCCCTCGCTCGGCCCGTGACCTCGAAATCTTCCCACATATCGAGCGTATCGAGGGCCGCGTATCGGCCGAACAGATTCTTTGCGGACGCGGCCTGCTTGGGCTCTATGCGGCGATTTGCACCACCGATGGCGTGACGCCAACGCTCGCGACGCCGGCCGATGTGTCCAACACGGGTCTCTCGGGCGAAAACAAGCAGGCCGAGGAAGCCGTGAACCTCTTTGCCGTCTATCTCGGCAGGGTCGCGGGCGACATGGCCGTGGTCTTCAATGCCAAGGGCGGCGTCTATCTCGGCGGCGGCATCCCGCAGCGGATCCTGGCCGCGCTGCAAAAGCCGGAATTCCGCGAAGCCTTCGAGGACAAGGCGCCGCATCGCGAGATGATGTCGCATATCCCGACCTTCGTCGTCACCCATCCGCTCGCAGCGCTTGCCGGCCTGTCGGCCTATGCCCGCATGCCCGGCGATTTCGGCGTCGCGACCGACGGCCGCCGCTGGCGGAAATGACTGTTCAAAGCCATCCCCAGCCGCTATGAGCCTGCCCATCAAGATCAGGATGGCTGCTGTTGAGCGCTGACGAGACGATAAAGCCGAAAGAGGACCGGGCCGCGATGTGGCCGGTGATCAAGCGCCTGTTCATGGAGAACGCGCGCGATCACGTCGGCAAATATGCCGCCGCCATCGCCTGCCTCGTCACTGTTGCGCTCGCCACCGCCTTCACCGCCTGGGTGATGGAATCGGTTATCAACGAGGCCTTCACCAACAAGCGCGTCGGCCTCGTCATCTGGATCTGCATCGCAATCTTCGTCGCCTTCGCGATCAAGGGTTTTGCATCCTACGGGCAGTCCGTGCTGCTCAACAAGATCGGCAATGCGATCGTCGCGCGATACCAGAAGCGGCTCTATGCGCATCTGATGGCACTGAATCTCGGCTATTTCTCGGATGCCCGCTCGGCCCAGATCGCGGCGACCGCGACGCAGAACGTGAACGGCATCCGCGAGACGATGAGCCTCGCTGTCACGTCAGTGGCGCGCGATGCGGTGACCTTCGTGGCGCTGGTCGGCGTCATGATCGCAAAGGACTGGCTGCTGACGCTGCTGGTGGCCCTCACTGCGCCGCCGATGCTGCTGGCGGTGCGCTATCTCGCCCAGAGAGTCCGCAGTGCGACACGGGAATCCGTGGAATACAACTCCCATGTCAGCGGCGTGATGCAGGAGACGATCCAGGGTCTGATGATCGTAAAGGCCTTCACGATGGAAGACCAGTTGCGCGAACGGATGGACGGCCTGATCGACACATCCGAAAGACGGGCGAACAAGATCATCCGTCTCTCGGAACGCACCTCGCCGATCACGGAGAGTTTTGCCGGCGCCGCGATCGCCGCCGTCATCGGTTATGCGGCCTGGCAGTCGATCTATGCGAACCAATTGCCTGGCGCCTTCATCTCCTTCATTGCCGCGATGCTGCTGGCCTACGATCCGGCGCGGCGGCTCGCCAAGCTGCAGGTGCAGCTCGAAAAGGCCTATGTGAACGCGAAGATGATCTTCGATATTCTCGACACGCCGGTGCCGATGCGCGAGGCGCCGGATGCCAAGCCGCTGGTCGTGACCGAGGGTCGCATCGAGTTCCGGAACGTGAACTTCGCCTATCGCAACGAACCGATCCTGAAGGGCATGAGCTTTGTCGCGGAGGGCGGCAAGTCGACCGCCATTGCAGGGCCTTCCGGCGCGGGCAAGTCGACAATCATCAGCCTGATCCCCCGCTTCTACGACCCGGAGCCGGGCGAGATCCTGGTCGACGGTCAGGACATCCGCAACGTCACCAAGAAGTCGCTGCGCGAGAAGCTCGCCTTCGTCTCCCAGACCGCCGTGATGTTCGAGGGTACAGTGCGCGATAACATCCGCTACGGCCGGCCCGGCGCCACCGATGCCGAGATCGAGGAAGCCGCGCGGCAGGCCTATGCGCATGACTTCATCCTCGGCCTGCCCGATGGCTATGACACCGCGGTCGGCGAGAACGGGCTGAACCTCTCCGGTGGTCAGCGCCAGCGCCTGTCGATCGCGCGTGCACTGGTGCGCAATGCGCCAATTCTGCTGCTCGACGAGGCTACATCAGCGCTCGACTCCGAGTCCGAAGCAGCCGTCCAGAAGGCGATCCAGCATGCCATGCACGGTCGCACCGTGGTGGTGATCGCCCACCGGCTCTCGACCATTTCAGAGGCCGACAAGATCATCGTCATGGAAGACGGACGGATCGTCGAGGAAGGCACGCACGAAATGCTTGCGCAGGAGGAAGCGGGACTCTACGCTCGCCTCAACCGCCTGCAAATACGGGAAAAATAGGCGCGGATGGGTGCGAGATGACGGACAAGGACATGAAGATGGTGGTCGTGGCCGGCGCCGCTGGGCGCATGGGCCAGACGCTGCTCAGGATGATCCACACGGCCGAGGGAATGAAGATCCATGCCGCGCTGGAACGCGAGGGGGCACCGGCTCTCGGCAAGGACGCGGGCGAGATCGCCGGCATCGGTCACATCGGCGTGCCGATCACCAGCGACCCGCTGCAGGCGTTCCTGCATGCCGACGCCGTCATCGACTTCACCTCACCCGCCTCGACCGTGGAATTCGCCGGTTTGGCTGCGCAGGCCCGTATCGTCCATATCATCGGCACGACCGGCTGCTCGCCTGACGACATTGCCAAGATCAAGGCTGCCGGCCGTCATGCGCGCATCGTGATGTCGGGCAATATGAGCCTCGGCGTCAATCTGCTTGGCGTGCTGGTGCGGCAGGCAGCCCAGGCGCTCGCCGCCAAGGGTTGGGATATCGAGGTGCTGGAAATGCACCACAACAAGAAGGTCGATGCACCCTCGGGCACGGCGCTGCTGCTCGGCAAGGAAGCCGCCAAGGGACGCGGCATCGATCTTGCCGATCATTCGGTTCGTGTCCGGGATGGCCATACCGGAGCCCGCGAAGAAGGCACGATCGGTTTTGCGACGCTGCGGGGCGGCGGGGTGATCGGCGATCATCAGGTGATCTTCGCTAATGACGCTGAAATGATCACGCTATCGCACCGGGCCAATGACCGGTCGCTGTTCGCCCAGGGGGCGCTCGCCGCGGCCCGCTGGGCCTTCGACAAGAAGCCGGGTTTCTACGACATGCTCGACGTGCTCGGGTTCGACAAGTAATCACTGACAAGCGATCAAACGGAGATGAAGCGATGAGCGGTACGCTGGTGCTGGTCCGGCACGGACAGAGCGAATGGAACCTCAAGAACCTGTTCACCGGCTGGAAGGATCCTGACCTGACCGAACTCGGCATCGAGGAAGCCAAGACCGGCGGCCAGGCGCTGAAGGACTATGGAATCAAGTTCGACATTGCCTTCACTTCGGTCCTGAAGCGGGCGCAGAACACGCTGACAATCGTCCTCGACCAGATCGGCCAACAGGGCCTCGAAACCATCCGCGACCAGGCGCTCAACGAGCGCGACTATGGCGACCTGTCCGGTCTCAACAAGGACGATGCCCGCGCCAAATGGGGCGAAGAACAGGTGCATATCTGGCGCCGCTCCTACGACATCCCGCCGCCGGGCGGCGAGAGTCTGCGCGACACCGGCGCCCGCGTCTGGCCCTATTACCTGACCGACATCCTGCCGCGCGTGCTGGCCGGCCAGAACGTGCTCGTCGCGGCCCATGGCAACTCGCTCCGCTCGCTGGTGATGGTCCTCGACCGGCTCTCCAAGGAGCAGATCCTCGCGCTCAACCTCGCGACCGGCGTGCCGATGGTCTACAAGCTCAAGGCAGATTCGACGGTGGCTTCGAAGGAAGTGCTGGGGGATATGTCTGGCGCGCACTAAGCGGCCGGACAAAGCCAATCTCGATGGAGGCATGGAATGCCGGACCTCGTACGCATCGAAAGTGACAAGCTTGCCGTCGAGGTCTCCTCGCTCGGCGCAGAGATGCAGTCGCTCGCGACGCGCGACGGGCGGTCCTGGGGTTGGAACGGCGATCCGGCCTTCTGGGCCGGACGTTCGCCGATCCTGTTTCCGATCGTCGGCAAGGCCGCCGATAACAAGGTGCTCGTCGATGGTCAGGCTTATGAGATGCAACAGCATGGCCTTGCGCGGCGGAGCGAGTTCCGGCTCGCCGAGACCAGCGCAACTTCGTGCCTGCATGAGCTGGTCTCATCCGAGGCGAGCAAGGCTGCCTATCCCTTCGATTTCCGGCTGACGCTGCTCCATGCCGTCGAGGGCCTGTGCCTGAAGGTGACGGCCGACGTGACCAACACCAGCGCCAAGCCCCTGCCCTTCGGGCTCGGCTTCCACCCGGCCTTCGCCTGGCCATTGCCGGGCGCCGAGGGACGCGAGCACTTCGTGCAGCTCGACAATGGCGGGGAACCAAAGCTGTCGCGGATCGACGGCGGCTTGCGGAAGCCGGGACTGTTGCCTTCTCCCTTCAGCAAGGGGCGGCTCACGCTCGAGCATGGCCATTTCGTGGACGATGCCATGATCTTCCCTGAAGGCGCTGGACCTGGGCTCACCTACGCCGCCACCGGCGGGCCGAGCCTGCATTTCGCCTTCGATAACCTGCCCAACCTGGCGCTCTGGACGAAGCCCGGCGCGCCATTCCTCTGCGTCGAGCCCTGGCATGGCACCGCGCCTGAGGTCGGTGCATCAGCGGAGATTGCGGAACGGCCTTATTCGCTGACGCTAGCGCCGGGTGCTTCGGCCAAATTTGGCTTCACCGTCGAGATCTCGGGCTAGCGGGAAGACTCAGGCCTTCGCCGCTTCCCAGCCGAGCATTGCCCGCTTGCGGGTGAGACCCCAGTGGTAGCCGGTCAGCGCACCGGACTTGCCGATCGCGCGATGGCACGGCACCACAAACGAAACTGGATTGCGCCCGACGGCAGCGCCGACGGCGCGGGACGCCTTGGGCGCGCCGATGCGATTCGCGAGATCGGAATAGGTGCAGAGCCGGCCGATTGGGATTTCCAGCAGCTGCTCCCAGACGCGGATCTGGAAATCCGTGCCGATCATGACCACACGCAGCGGCTCGGACGGGTTCCAGCGCGTGGGGTCGAAGATGCGAATGGCATAGGACCGGGTTGCTTCGACATCTTGGACATAGCGCGCACCGGGCCAGCGATCAGTCATGTCGCGCAACGCCTCCGGCTCCGCCGCCTCATCGTCGGCGAAAGCGAGGCCGCAGAGGCCGCGGTCGGTGATCATGACCAGTGCCCGGCCGAAGAGCGAATCGTGGAAGCCATAGCGGATTTCGAGACCGACGCCGCCGGTCTTCCATTCTCCGGGCGACATCGCCTCATGCGTCACGAACAGATCGTGCAGCCGGCCGGGGCTCGACAGGCCGAGCTCGTAGCTCGTCTCAAGCAGCGGCATGTTCTCTTCGCGCAGCAGGCGCTTGGCGTGGTCGATGGTCACGGCCTGCAGAAAGGCCTTGGGCGACAGACCAGCCCAGCGGGTGAACGTCTTCTGCAGTTCCGTCGGGTCCTGGCCGATCTTGCGCGCGATCGCTTCGAGCGACGGCTGCGCCTGATAGTCCTCGGTGAGCAGCGCTATGACATCCGACACCGTCCGATAGTCGGAGCCGACGGGCGTGATGTCCTTGGTGAGCTTGATTTCCATATTCATCTTTCGGATCCTCCATTTTGCAGAAGAATCGCATGCAAGAGGCAATGCAGCCACCCGAAACGTGGGGCTTCTGCTACCGCTCAGAGTCTCCGCTTGACGCTGGCGAGCGCCGCAGTGAAAGCCCGAGCGAAGCTTTCCCGATCATCGGGGTTGAGGAAGCTGCCGAGCACCGTGCGCCGCCCTTCCCCCGTCACTGCCATGCCGGTAATGCCGAATTCATGGTGCCTGTCGACCTGGAACTTCGCCCAGAACGGATTGTAGCGGCTGACCTTCGCCCGGCCCGAAGGTGCGACCTTGCGGATTTCGAGTTTGGTGCGCGAGACGAGAACCTCTTCGCGGACCCGCGCCGCGCGGTAGTTCAGATAGAAGGCGCCATAGAGCAGCACGACATCAAGACCGAAGAACATCGCCACCGGCAGCGCATCGGCGACGAGGAAGAAAATCACGTTGAACACGGTGATCGCAAGTGTGATTGCGACCAGGATGATGAAGCCTGTCCGTCCGAGCGAACGGTACGGCGTCAGCACCGCGTTGAACACCGGCTCGCTGTTGATCGCGCTCGAATCGTCCATTATCGTCATGCCGATGTCTTTCTCGCCGGGCATCGAAGCCTACAGGAATTCCATGACAAAGCGCAAGATCGAGCCCGACCCGCGCCCCGCGGCAAAGAAACCCGCGCGCAAGACGTTCCGATGTCCGTACAGTGCCGCCGAGATCGACGAGATCTTCCGGCGTTTCTCGATCCAGCGGCCCGAGCCAAAGGGTGAGCTCCATCACACCAATCCCTTCACGCTGGTTGTTGCCGTGGCGCTCTCGGCGCAGGCGACGGATGTCGGCGTGAACAAGGCAACCCGGCCGCTCTTCGCCATTGCCGATTCGCCGGAGAAAATGCTCGAGCTCGGCGAGGAAAAGGTCCGCGACTACATCAAGACGATCGGGCTCTATCGCAACAAGGCGAAGAACGTCATTCTCCTATCCGAGAGGCTGCTCCGCGATTTCGGCGGCGAGGTGCCCAAGACACGGGAAGAGCTGGTGACGCTACCCGGCGTGGGGCGGAAGACCGCCAATGTGGTACTTTCCATGGCCTTCGGCATTCCGGCCCTGGCTGTGGATACCCACATCTTCCGCATTGGCAACCGTCTGAAGATCGCGCCCGGCAAGACGCCTGACGAAGTCGAGGAAAATTTCCTCCGCATCATTCCGGAGAACTATCTCTATCACGCCCATCACTGGCTGATCCTGCACGGGCGCTATACCTGCAAGGCGCGGCGCCCCGAATGCGAGCACTGCGTTATCGCTGATCTCTGCAAGTCGCCGGACAAGACCTCTGATGTTCCGGCCGAACTGGTGGAACTGCCGCAGCAGGTGATCTGATCAGCCTGTCATCTGTTTAATGCGGTGTCTGCATCGCCGGCTGCCCGGCCTCCTGCCGCATCAGCGCCTTCACATAATGTACCATGAAGATGGCAGCGAAGAGCGGTGTCAGGATATTGAGCAGCGGCACCATCAGGAAGAGACCGATGGCAAGGCCCGCAAGCCAGACCCGGCCCTGATTGCGGCTGCGCCAGGCCCGCGCCCGCTCGGGACCGAGATAGCGGCCGGCAGCGAACTCAAAAAATTCCCGGCCGAGCAGATAGCCGTTGACCACGAAGAAGATGACGATGTTCACACCCGGCACCAGCAGGAAAATCAGGGCCACGAGGTTCGCGGCAATCACGACCAGGAAGAAACGCAGGCTCGACAGGATCGATTGTCCGACCGGCAGCGCCTGTCCCGGGGCATCGGCCGGATAGCTCGCTTTCTCGACACTGTCAGCTGCATCATCGAGGAAGAGGCCGGCAATGATGGCACTGACAGGGGCAATCAGGAAAGCGACGCCGGCGGCGATGCCCAGCGCCGAGATGATGCCGATGACCACATCGAACCAGCCCGACCATTCCCCCATATTGGGCAACCAGCCTTCGAAATAGGGCATCGCGTAGTCGAGGAAGAGAAGACGCAGCGCGTACCAGAGTGCCGCAAGGAACAGCAGCGTCAGCCCGATCACCTTCCAGAAGACGCCGCGGATCGGCGCGGAGAACAGATCGCCAAAGGCTCGGGTCGCGGTGGCTAAGATCATCGGCAAGTCCCCTTCATGTCCGGAAACTATGTCGGTTCGCCAAGACCGCTTTGCAACCCCGCGGGCTTGATGCTACCTCAGGGCATGACCGACAAGCCGCGCATCACGATCCTCTACTGCACCCAATGCAACTGGCTGCTCCGCGCCGGCTGGATGGCGCAGGAACTGCTCTCGACCTTCGGCGACACGCTCGGCGAGGTCGGCCTTATTCCCGGGACCGGCGGCAATTTCGAGATCAGGGTCAATGGCGAACTGATCTGGGAGCGCAAGCGCGACGGCGGTTTTCCGGGGCCGAAGGAACTCAAGCAACGCGTGCGGAACATCATAGAGCCCGACCGCGATCTTGGTCATATTGACAGGCACTGAACGCCGTCGAGAAAATCAAACAAAGAAAAAGGCAGGGCCACGGCCCTGCCTTCGATCTCACTGCTTGCTTGCGCCTTCCGATCAACGGAAGGGCGAGTTGCAGCGACGCTCTTCGCCGTCATAGGTGATGAACGTATCCGTATCCCGATCGTAGGACTGATAGTTGTTCATGCACCAACGGACGTGGCGGCTGCCCGAGCGAACGACATAGCGCGGAGCCGGGCGGATGATGACGCGCGGGGCAATCCAAACGCGACGCGGACGCACCCAGATACGGGCGCGCGGACGCCAAGCGCGGCGATAGCCGCAACGCCACCGGCCGCACCAACGGGCCTGCTGGACGTCGGAAGCCTTTTCCGCCTTGGCGGGAGCGTTGGTGACGGGCATCGCTTCCGCAATGGTGAGCGGAACAATCGATGCAACGACCAATGCGCCGGCAACGACAATTCTACGAATCCTGGACATTTTTTATCCTCTCTTGTTCAAAAGAGCCTGCAAGCTCTCCAAGTGTCCCTTGCGCAAAACGGTTTGCCGTTCGTTATTATTCGCTTTTATAAGCACGGGAATGCTCAAGTTTGCAACTTCAAAATCCGAGTTGCTGGCCAGCGCATCCGTTCGTCGGTTACCAATTGCTTTCATTGAGGCAAAATAGCGGAAAGTTTTGAACTTCGCTTTGATCAAGATCAAACATGCTTTTCGACAGGCAATGTTTGGCGCGAGGCCGTGCAACCTTCGTCACATCGAAGGTTGCACGGCAAAGGAATCCCTGCCGGTGAACTCTCCACGCGAATTTTGAAAAACCCAGTTGACATCACCCGCCCACCCCCTTACATGCACCGTCGCTGCCCAGATGGCGGAATTGGTAGACGCGCAGGTTTCAGGTATCTGTGCCGCGAGGCGTGGAGGTTCGAGTCCTCTTCTGGGCACCATTCCCCTTTCAAGTGATTGACTTGATTGGTAAATCCTGAAAATCAATCACGTACATGCTGACGCTGGTACAAACCTTTGGTACAAAGGCAGGGTCACTGTCGGCATCGTTGTGCAGGACCAGCATGCCATATCGAAATCATGGATCATCATATCACGGAACAATCCGCCGGATACCTTCACATAGGAAACCGGCGGCGGCGCGGGATCGAAGGATGTGACCGTTCAATGAGATCTTCGCAGCGAGCGAGCTTCATGCCCGCGAAGTCTGCGTGTCGACGGCGTGCTGGTCGCTGCTTCACGGGATGACCATGTTGTCGATCGACGGCCTGCTGCTGCCCGAGAAGGTCGGCGTCGAGCCGCTAAAAGCTGCATTCGGGACGCTCATGGAGGGAATCGCGAGTGCGTGAGAGGATCTGAAACGCCCGATCTTCCGTGACCGTCAGGGCCTCTCTGGACACAAACGGGCCGCAAGGCCTGCAAGCGGCATAGGCGAAATCCACGAGGAACATTTGTGACCGTTGCACTTTGACTTTACGGTGCCCGTGCTCCTGCAGATCGATCGAACTGCCAGCTATCAACCACACAATTTCGATTGGCTTTGGGGATTTGAATCGTCGCAGCAGGCGTGTTTCGTGCTTCCCGTTGCTCAATGTCGGCTTCAGGATTACCAGACGACGGGATGCGTCTCTCCGGTGCCGACATTGACGAAGCCTTCCGGCGCCAGCGGACTGGGCGCGACGAGCACCCAGGTCCATGGCGAACAGGTGAGTGTGGCGAACATCAGTCTTTCCGGAAAACCGGGATACCAGCGCGGCCGAAACGTCGGTTCATACATCCATGCAACCTTCTCGGCGGCGCGATAGAGCGCTTGCATCTCCGCGTCGAGGTCTTCGGCCGGTCGGCATGACATCAGCCCACCGATCTCGAAACGGACAGTTGCGGCCAGTTCGCCATGATGCACCAGCGCCCAGCCACCCTGCTGATCGACAAGCGCATTGACCGCCTTCGCCATCGCGGCGTCGGACGATCCGCAAACCCAGATATTGTGCTTGTCATGCGCCACCGAACAGGCGAGCGCCGTCTCCGGATCGGCGGGTCCGCAGCCGCGCCAGAACATCTTCGACACCTTGCCTTCGCCGGAAAAGCGGTCGACGATCGCGAACTTCGTCAGGTTTTCGCTCGCGAGGCGCTGGACCGCGCCGTCGGCCACCGGCAGTTCCATCGTGTAGAAGTCCGGGTGCCAGTGGAAGGGCCGCACCACGGCGGCATTCATCGTCTCCCGCCCCGGAGCGGCGGCAATCCGGAAGTCCTCCGCCTCGATCCGGCGCTGGATGTTGACCGTCCGCCGCGCCCAGCCCGGCCAGTCGATATCAGGCACCTCCGCCGTATAGCGTCCGCGCTCCGCCACTTTGCGGCCATCGGCCCACACTTGGGCAATCCCAACGCCGGGCACGTCGTCCAGCAGCACGACATCGGCGAAACGCCCCGGCGCTATCGACCCGACATAGGGCGTCAAGCGCATGTGACGCGCGGGATTGATGGTGACGCATTGGAAGGCGATTTCGGGGGCGAGCCCCGCCTGGATCGCCGTCCGGACATTGTGATCGGTCGCTCCATCCCGCATTGTATGGGAGGCGCTTCGGTCATCGGTCGTGAACGCGATCTGCGACCAGTCCTGAAGTCCCTTGTCCAGCAGGAAGCGGACAATCTCTTCCATATTGTAGACGCGGATTTCGACGAAAAGGCCGTGGCGCAGCTTGTCCCAGGTCTCCTCCGGCGTCTGCACCTCGTGATCGGACGCCAGGCCCGCCGCTGCGAAGGCATTGATCTCGGCCATGGAGCGCAGGCCTGCGCCATGTCCCTCGACCACGCCCCGATTGGCCATCGTCGCGCCGATCATGCCCCAGAGCCGGTCATGGGACGGATTTTCCGGGTTCCACACCGCCGGCCAGTCCATGACCTCGTCGAGACCTGGAACCATGACGCTTTGCCGCATGAAACGGTCCTGCTCGTCATGGCCAAACCACCCACCACCCCATTCATAGGCCGTCGGCGGCACCGCCGAGCCCGGCTGCGGGAAGATCTTGAGCGGAGACCCATGCTCGCGCGCCTTGAACCAGAATTCGAGATTGTGCGCGCCATCGACATTGGAAAACTCGTGGCTCGCCTCGCAGGTCCAGGTATTGCCCTTCGGCAGGACCAGCGCCGCCTCCCATTCCGGTGTCAGATGCGAGCTTTCGATATGTTTGTGCACCTCGCCAAAGCCGGGGACCGCCGACAGCTCTGGTTCGTGAGCCCGCTCGGCGACCTCGCCCTCATAGGCGCCCGCCGGCCCGACCCAGGCGATGCGCCTGCCGCGGATGACGATTTCCTGGTCCTCGAGCCAGGTCCGCGTGCCGACATCGAGAAGCCTTCCGACGCGGAGCGCCCGATCGGCCTTTCGCTTGCCGAGTGCGGTCAGCACGAGGTCCTGGCGGATGGCAACCTCGTCCCTGCCGTTGAGCATGAGATCGTCGGGAAGGGGCTTGTTCACGTGAGCCTTCCGTCGTCCAGCGCCTTAATGATCCATTCGCGGTACTTGGTCTCGCGGTTCGGGATCTCGTTGGCAACGCGCGAGGCTTCCTCCATGAAGAAGCGATAGTCCCTGCCCATTTGCTGACCCTTCAGCGTGTGCATGTCCAGGGCGACATCCGGAATTTCCGGGAGGTTCTCGCCGAGGGTCACGCTGCGCATCGCCCAGTTCACCATGTCGTCGCTCGTCCGGTCCTTGGCACTGCCGGCAAGGACACGGATCGCATGCGCGGCGAACAGGAAGCGGTCGCCGCGCGGACGTTCGTAACGAAAATGCTGCTGGTAAAGCGTCTCGATGAGCACCGGCGCATTGAAATTGCCGGCGCCGATGTCCTCGACGGCCATCACCACGAGGCGCGACCACATCATCTCTTCCATCTCCGGGCTGGTGATGAACATCTCCCAGCCCAGCAGGAGCACATTGTCGACCAGCCCACGCCTGACGCTTTTCTGCAGCGCGGAGATCACGTCATCGGCGGCAAAGCCGTGCGCGGTCGTCGTTCTCTGCCACGGGTCGTCCGGTTGCTCTACCTTGATCATCGAATCTCTCCTGACATCCAAACAACAATCAACGGCGTCCTAGGCCCGCCGTTCGTGGAACAGTCTGATCAGCCGCACGCTCTCCTCGACTATCCCTGATACCAGGGCCTCGCCCTTCTGCGCGCTTGCCGGCCTTGGATCGCCAAAAACGCCGCTGGCGTTGAACCGCCGCAGTTGCATCGGCTCCATGCCGAAGGTTTCCGGAAAGAGCGGATATTCCGGCGCCGCGCGGTCCATATCGACAGCCTCGGGCGCGAAAACCAGCATCATCGAGGTCTCCACCTCATCGGCGTGGTAAAAGCCCGGTGCCGCGGGCTTGCTGTCACAGACATGCTCCGCCAGGGCCTCCATCCCGGGATAATCCAGATAGAGCACCGGCAGCCCGTCGCCGCTCAGCCGGCGGGCGGCGAGCGCGATCGGCTCCCGGTTGCCGAAATGGCCGTTGACTATCACCAGCGTCTTCGCGCCCATCCTGAGCACGCCGCAGCCGATATCGGTGATCACGGCCCGGAGTGTGTCGGGCGAGAGCGAGATCGTCCCTGTGAAGGCCTCATTGTTCCACGCGTCGCCATAGTTGACCGGCGGCAGGAGAATAGCGCCCAGCGCATCAGCGATGCGGCTCGCCACGCCGTGTGCCAGGATCGTGTCGGTGCTCAATGGCAGATGCGCACCATGCTGCTCGGCGGCGCCAATGGCAAGCACAGCAACGGCGTCGCGCCGGATGGCTGCGTCGACATCGGGCCAGCTGGCCCGGGCGAAATCCGTCCGCCCGGTCAAGGTTGGATTCCCCGGCGCCAAAAGCGCTGTCCGGGCAAGTTTGCCGCATTCATGAGCAACTTCTTTCGTGGCACAATTTTGTGCATAGGCGATGCGTTTCGGTTTGACAATGTGGTTGGTGATCGCAATAGATAGGCTAGTAAACGGCCTTACAAAGAAAAGGTCAAATGGCGTCTGTCCTGATTTTCAATTGCGTAATTTTGACCGTGGACGCCAGAAACAGTGTTTTCGAGCGCGGCTGGATCGCATTCGAGAACGGCAGAATTACCCAACTCGGGGCATCGGAAACCCGACCCGACCCAGCTGCATTCGACGAGGCATTCGACCTTGCCGGCCACCTCGTCATGCCTGGGCTGGTGAATGCGCACACCCATTCCGCCATGATCCTTTTCCGTGGGCGCTCCGAGGGCCAGAGCCTTCTGACGATGGAAGGATGGTACAATTCCATCCGCGAGCCCGAGCTCAGCCTGGAGGCCGGAGATATCGGCCCCGCCGTCGCGTTGTCCTGCGCGGAAATGGCCTTGTCCGGCACCACGACCTTTTGCGACCAGTATTTCTTTGCCGAGGAGATCGCAGAGGCTGCGACCGCAAGCGGACTGCGCGCCGTCATCGCCTATGGCATCGTCCAGCTCGGCGACAAGGCCCGGGGCGACATCGAACTCGCCAGGGCCGCCGAATTCGTCGAGCGCAAGCGCCGGGCAAACGGGCGAGTCGTGCCATGGTTCGGCCCCCACGCGCCCTATGTCGATAATTCCGAAGACTTGTTGCGTGCCGAAGTCGCCATGGCGAACAAATATGGCTGCGGCATGCATCTGCACATGGCGGCCGGCCCCGAGGATAACGAGGAAACGCTGGCGCGTTACGGCCTGACCGCAACGCAGGCGCTGGCGCGAGATGGTTTCTTCCAGGGCCGCGTTCATGCAGCGCATTGCCTGGATCTGAGCGATGAGGATATCGCGGTCTTCGGCGCCGCGCCCGCTGCGTCCGTCGCACATTGCGCGACAGCCGGCCTCAGGTCTGGCCGCGCGGGCATCTGCCCCGTCTTGAAGCTTCGCGCGGCCGGCGTCACGGTGGCGCTCGGCACCGACAATGTCGCGGCCAACAATTCCTACGACATGATATCAGAGATGCGGATGGCCGGGCTTGTCGCCTCCCATCGCGAGGGCCGTGCCCAGCCATTGTCCAGCCGCGACCTCATCCGCATGGCGACTATCGACGGCGCGAAAGCCCTGGGCCTCGATCGCGAGACCGGCTCGCTGGAACCGGGCAAGACCGCCGATATCATCGCGATCGACCTCAACCGGCCGGGATATTCCGAAACGCCGGATCCGGAGACGCTGCTGATCTATTCGGGCAGTGGTCGGGACGTCACCCAGGTCTGGGTCGAGGGCGAACATCTCGTGCGTGACAGGCAGCTCACCAGGGCAAGCTATGCCGAGATCCGCACGGCCTATTCCGATGTTTACGACGATTTCTGGACCAGGGTCCGGGCAGCAACAAAGGTCGCCTGAGTGTCGCAGAACCGCTTAGTGCTTGATACGGACGGCGGCGTCGACGACGCTCAGGCCCTTCTGTTGCTTATCGCCAACGGCAGGCCGCCCGCCGCGATCACCACCGTGTTCGGCAATGTCGGGGTGGAGGCGGCGACGGCCAACATGCTGGCCACGCTGGCAATCGCGGGAACCGACATTCCGGTCCATATCGGCGCTTCCCGCGGATTGATCCAGCCGCTCATCGACGCCAAGCATGTTCACGGAGAGGACGGGCTCGGCGGCGCGCCACGACCGGAGAAGGTGGCTTCCCCCGCAAGTCACGACGCCGTCGGCTTCCTGCGCGATGCCTTCCGGGAGGCCGCATCGAAGTCCGAAAAAGTCGATATCCTGATGATCGGTCCGCTGACCAATCTGGCGCTGGCCCTCAAGCTGGAGCCCGACATCATCGCGGGGATCGGGAAATTGACGATCATGGGGGGTACAATCCATGGCCGCGGCAACGTCACGGCCACCGCCGAATTCAACATATTCTGCGACCCCGAGGCGGCGAGCATCGTATTCGATGCAGGGATCGAAACGGTGGTCGTACCATGGGAGCCATGCTTGCAGCATTACCTGACGGGCGATGAGGTCAATGCGCTTTTCGCCAGGGTGCCGGACAGCTTGTTGAAGACCTTTTCGGAGACGCTTGCCAAACATGCGCGGCAGGCGGTGGCCGGCTTCGGCGGCGGAGACGCGTTCCGCTTCGTCGACCCCTTCGCGGCAGCGGTTCTGCTGCGGCCGGATATCGTCACGAAATCAACCAAGGCTGCGGTTCGGATCGTGCTAGATCAGGGTATTGCGCGCGGCATGACTGTGATCGATCCTAGGGGTCGCCTGGGCGCCCCTGATGTCACCTTGATCGAAGCAGCCGACAAGGATCAACTCACCGCGCTTTACGCCGCATCGATCGCCTTCAAACCAGCAATTACGAACAACTAAAACAACAGGAGAACAGCCATGAAGCATCTATTTACCCGCCGCACGTTCACCGGCCTGGCGCTGGCCGCCGGTCTCATGACCTCGCTGCCTGTCACCACGGTGTCAGCCGCAGACTACACCAAGGACAATCCGCTGAAGGTCGCGCTTGTGCTGCACGGCACCCTTGGCGACAAGAGCTTCTTCGACAGCGCGGCGGAAGGCATGAAGAAGGCCGAGGCCGAACTGCCTGTCACCGTCAAGGTCATCGAACTCGGCTATGACCGCGCCAAGTGGCAGGCTGGCCTCGCCGACGCCGTCGACTCCGGCTACGATGTCGTCATCGCCGGCACGTTCGACATGACCGGCTACATCTCCGAACTCGCCCCGCAATATCCCGACGTCAAGTTCATCGACTTCGACGATGCGCCCGACTTCTCCAAGTGCGATTGCAAGAACGTCATGGCCGTCCAGTACGGCACATCGACCGCGGGCTTCCTCGCGGGTTACGCGGCTGCGAAGATCTCCAAGACAGGCACGCTCGGCACCATTCTTGGCATGGAATTCCCAACCGTCACCGATTTCAAGACCGGCTTCGACCAGGGCGCGAAACAGGCAAATCCCAACATCAAGATCCTGAATGCAGTCGCCGGCACCTTCTCCGACCCGGCAAAGGGCAAGGAAATCGGCCTCGCGCAGCTCAACCAGGGTGCGGATATCATCTTCCCGATCGCGGGTGGTACGGGTATCGGCGCGCTGCAGGCCGTCAAGGATTCCGGCAAGGCGCTCGCCGTCGGCGTCGACAGCGACCAGGCAACCATCTTCGGGGCCAGCGATGAGGCGCAGGCCAACGTGATCTTCACGTCGGTCGAGAAGAAGGTCGGCGAGTCGCTCTTCCTCGCGCTCAAGGCTACGCTCGACGGTTCGGCGAAATATGGCGAGCGCGCGCTGCTCGGCCTCAAGGATGGCGCGGTCGGCATCTCCAAGAACAAGTATTATGAGAAGCTGGTGCCCGCCGACATCCGCGCCGAAGTGGACGCGCTGGAAGCCAAGATCATCTCGGGCGAAATCACCGTCGCGACCGACATGAAGTAATCCTTCGCGGGCGCCGTCCAATCGGGCGGCGCCCGCTCTTCCAGCATGGGCGCGGACAGTATGGCACTTCTCGAGGCAATCGGCATCGGCAAGACCTATCCCGGAGGCGTGGTCGCCAATGACGGGGTGAACCTCACGGTCGAAAGAGGCGAGGTACATGCCGTCGTCGGCGAAAACGGCGCCGGCAAGTCGACGCTGATGAAGATCCTGTTCGGCATCGAACAGGCCGATGCCGGCGAACTTCTGCTCGACGGCAAGCCTGTCAGGTTTTCCAATCCCAAGGAGGCCATCGAAGCAGGCATCGGCATGGTCTTCCAGCATTTCTCGCTGGTACCGTCCTTCTCGGTCTACGAGAATGTCGTTCTCGGCGCCGAACCGCGCAATGGCGTCAGGTTCGACCGCGAAAAGGCCATAGCCGAGGTGCGGGCCCTGTCGGAGCGCTTCCGGCTCCATGTCGATCCGCTGCCGCCTGTCGGCCAGCTTCCGGTCGGCCAGCAGCAGCGTGTCGAGATCCTGAAAGCACTTTATCGCAACGCCAAGATCCTCATTCTCGACGAACCGACTGCCGTGCTCGCGCCGCAGGAAGTGTCGGAACTGTTCCTCGCCGTCCGGGCGTTGGTGGAACAGGGCCATACCGTCATCTTCATCGCCCACAAGCTGCCCGAGGTTCTGGAAATCTCGCAGCGCATCACCGTCATGCGGGCCGGTAAGACCGTCGGCGCGGTCGGTGTCGACGAGGTCACCGAACAGAGCCTGGCCACGATGATGGTCGGGCGCGAAGTCACGCTGCGCGTCGAGCGCAAGCCGACCAACGGCCCGCTGACCCTCGATGTCCAGGGCCTGACCGTGGTCGATGAAAACGACAAGCCTGTCTGCTACGATCTCGACATCCGGGTCCATTCCGGGGAGATCGTCGGGCTGGTCGGCGTCGAGGGCAACGGCCAGGCCGAGCTGCTCGAAGCCATTGCCGGCCTGCGCCCGACCAAGGGTGGCTCCCTCAATGTTGACGGCATCGATTTTTCCCCACGCTCGGTTCTCGAGCGGCGCAATCTCGGCCTGTCGTCGATCCCCGAAGACCGTATCGCCCGCGGCCTCGCGGTCGGCGCATCGGTCGCCGAGAATCTCGTCGCGACGAAGCTCAGCGACAGCAGGTTCGTCCGCCAGGGCCTGCTCAATCTCAAGGCCATCAGACAGAATGCGGAGCAACTCATCGAACGGTTCTCCATCCGGGTCGGCGGCCCGGCAGCGGAGGTACGCACGCTTTCGGGCGGCAACATGCAGAAGGTCGTCGTCGCCCGCGAACTGGCCGAACAACCGCGCCTGCTGCTGGTCAACCAGCCGACGCGCGGCGTCGATCTCGGGGCGACCCAGTTCATCTGGAAGACCATCACCGAAGCGCGCGATGCCGGCGCGGCCGTGCTGCTGAGCTCCGCCGACCTTTCCGAACTGCTGGCTCTGAGCGACCGACTGGTCGTGCTCTATCGCGGCAAGATCGTTGCGGCCTTCGTCAACACGCCGGAGCTGACGCCGGAAACCCTCGGCACCTACATGCTCGGCCTTTCCACTCAAACCGCTGATGTGATGAAGGCGGCCATGCGATGACAAACGTTCCGAAGATCGATCGAACTGCACGATGGAAGGCGCTGAGGAGCGAGGTGCTGCGCGCCGCCGGCTCGCTGGCGATCGCCCTGCTCGTTGTTCTGGTCGTGGTGCTCTTCACCTCCAAGGCGCCGTTCGAAGCGCTCGAGATCCTGTTTACCCAGATCCCGCTCAAGACACGGACGATCGGCCTTTGGCTCGACGACGCCGCCAAGCTGACCGTGACCGGCCTCGCCTTCTCGCTCGTGTTTCAGGCCCGTCAGTTTGCGCTTGGCGTCCAAGGCCAGGTCTATGTCGGAGCCCTGGCGTCTGCCTATGTCGTGCTGTCGCCGCTGGGCGAGACTTGGGCGGCGCTGCCGCTCGGCGTGCTCGCCGCGATGCTGGCCGGCGCGATCTACGGCTTCCTGCCTGGCATCGCCAAGGCGAAGCTCGGCGCCAACGAAATCGTCTCGACGCTGATGCTGAATTATGTCGCGATCGAGCTGTGCAACTTTCTCGTCCGGACATCGCTGCCGAAGCCGCAGCCCGGCGTGCTCTCCACGATCCAGTTTCCCTCCACGGCGATATTCCCGGCGCTCATCGACCGGACCCGCATCGACCTCGGTCTCATCCTTGCGCTGGTCTGCGTCTTCCTGGTCTGGTTCGCGCTCTATCGCACCTCCTGGGGCCTGAAGCTCAGGCTCGTGGGCCACAATCCGCGCTTCGCCGAATATTCCGGCATCCGCGCCGGCGCCATCATGGTCTCGGCCATGACCGCCGCCGGCGCGCTTGGTGGACTGCTGGGCTCGATGTTCGTGCAGGGACAGAGCTATGGCAAGTTGCTGGTTCTGTTCGAGGGCGGACTTGCTTTCGAGGGTATCCTGGTCGCGATCGTCGCCCGCAACCGGCCGCTGGCCGTGCCCGTCGTAGCCCTGTTCTACGGCTATCTGCGCCAGGGTGCACAGCTCATGAACATACGCAGCGACGTACCTGCCGAGGTCATCGGCATCGTCACCGCCATCATCATCCTGCTCGTCTCGTCGAGCTTCACCCTGCCGGGCCGGCAGGCCCTCATGAAGTTCCTGAACCGCGGGAAAGCCGAAACCCCTGCCACCGCAGCAACGAAGGGCTCCGCGTCATGACCGAGCTTTTCTTCGCAATCTTCTCGGCCTCCTTCTTCGTCACGGTCATCCGGACCTCGACGCCGCTCCTGCTGGCCACCCTCGGCGGCCTCATCTCGGACCTCTCGGGAGCGCTCAATGTCGCGCTTGAGGGCATGATGCTGATCGCCTGCCTGACCGCCGTAATCGTCTCCGTCTATGCGCCCTGGTATGTCGCCGTCATGGCAGCACTTCTGGCCGGCTCGCTGCTCGGCCTCATCATCGCCTTCTTCTCCTTCCGGCTGAAGGCCGATATCATCCTCGTCGGCTTCGCCATCAATATCCTGGCCGCCGGCGGCACCGTCTTTGCGCTGGCGCTCGCGACGGGCGGCGACAAGGGCACGTCGATCAACCTGACATCCAAGGCGGTTCCGGCGGTCGACCTCTCCTTCCTCGGCGCAATACCCGGCATCGGCCCGATCCTTGTCTCATTCCTGTCCGGCCATTCGGTGCTGTCCTGGATCGCGGTCCTGCTCGTCGTCGCGATCTGGTATTTCCTCTACCGCACGCCATGGGGTCTCTGGCTGCGCGGTGTCGGCGAATATCCGGCGGCACCCGAGGCCGCCGGCATCCCCGTCACGGCCGTACGCACCTGGAGCCTCGTGGTATCCGGCGCGCTCTGCGGCCTCGGCGGCGCCCAGCTCGCCATGTTCAATTATGTCGGCTTCACCCGCGACATGACGGCCGGACGTGGCTTCATCGCGCTGGGCGCCGTCCTGCTTGGCGCCCGCCATCCGGTCGGCGCGCTCATGGCCGCGGTCCTGTTCGGCATGTTCGAGGCGTTGGCCGTGGTCATGCCCGGCCTGTTCAACTGGATCCCGGCCGAACTCATCCGCATGATCCCATTCGTCGTTACCATTGCCGCGCTCTTGCTCTTCAGCTACCGCGCCATGCAGGCACGACGGACCAAACCCGTGATCGAGCATTGACATGATACCCGACGACCTGATCATCAACGCCGCCGATGAAGTCTCGATCCGGCAGAACCTGACCCTTGTCGCGCTGGGCAAGCGGCCCGCCGACAGCGTCATCGAGGTCGGCAGGCTTCTTGCCGTCCATGCACGCGAATGGCTCGACAATCAGGAAATCGTCATCGCAGGCCGCCGCATCGCCTATGTCGGTCCCATCGGCTCCTATCGCGGCGAGGCAAGGGAACGCGTGCGCTATCGCGACCTCTCCGCCGTTCCCGGCTTCGGTGAAGTCCACAAGCATATCGAATCCACCCATCTGACGCCCGAATTCGAGGCCGAGCTGGTCATCCCGCGCGGCAACACCTGGACCTGCGAGGCCAGCCACGAATTTGCCAAGGTCAATGGCGCGAAGAACACGGAATTCTGGCAGAAGGCACGCCTCGCCGGTTCCCCGCTCAAAATCTTCATCCAGCCCGGTTCTGCCGTGCCGCCAAGCGCATGGGAGGAGAGCGGAGGCTACTACGGCTACGACGAACAGAAGGCCTTTCTCGCCGGCGACCTCTCCGTCACCAGCCTCGACGAGGTCATGGACTGGCCCTCCGTCTGGGATCCGTCCAACCCTGGATATGCCAGGATGTGGGGCATGATCCGGGCCACGATCGAAATGCGCGGCGTGGTCGAAGGCCATGGCTCCGGCCTGACCGACCCGCATGACATCTCCGCCTTCGCCGCATCCGGCATTGCCTCCGACCACGAGGTCTGGGCGCTCGACGAGGCCTGGGACCGGCTGATGCGCGGTCTCTTCACCGAGCTCCGGCCCTTCTCCTACGACGCGATCATTCCCGGCCTGATCGAGCGCGGGCTCAAGGACTGGCAGAACGTCGCCTTCACCACGGACGACCGCAGCGCGTCCGAAACGCTGGAGATCGGCGCCTCCGATCACAATGTGCGCCACGCGATCCATTTCGGCCTGCCACCGGAGATCGCCATCCAATGCGCGACCATCAATCCGGCGCGCCACATGCGCATCGATCGCTGGGTCGGCTCGATCACGCCCGGCCGCTACGCCGATATCGTGCTCCTGGACGACGTCCCCTCGATCTCGATCGCCCATGTCTATGCCGACGGAAAACTGGCATCGAAGGCAACGACCTATACCGGCCCTCAGGTGAGGATCGACTGGCCGGACTGGGCCCGCAAGACCATGAATGTTGGCCGTACGCTGTCGGCGGGCGACTTCGTCATTCCTGCCGCACCCGGCCGGGACACAATGTCCGCCGCCGTACTTCGACCATTTCACTGGGAAGACGATTTTCACACCGAGACACTCGCGGTCGCCGACGGCGCCGTCCAGCGTGATCCGGGACGCCTGATCACCAAATGGGCGCTGGTCGACCGCTACCGGGGCGACGGAGCCGTCGCGAAGATGTTCTGGACCGGCTGCGGCCCCGCCGACCCGGACACGGCTCTGGCCTGTTCCGTTGCCCATGACAGCCACAATGTCTGGGTGGTCGGTTCCTCGGACGAAGCCATGGCGCTCGCGGTCAACCGGCTGCAGGAGATCGACGGCGGCTGGGTGCTGGTGCATGGCAACCAGGTGTCGGCCGAGATGTGTTTCGAAATCGCGGGCCTGATGACGGCACGACCAGCAGAGGACTTCGACGCGGACATGCAGGCTTTCTATCGAGCCGCAGCCAAGGTGGACTGGATGTATGCGCCGAGCGACCTCAATCTCTGGAAGCCGGGTTTTCCCGAATTCCTCAAATTCGCGACGCTCACCTGCGCGCCCTGGCGATGGGTGCTCGTCGCGCCCTCGCATCTCGCACCAGAGGGCTTCGTCAATGTACAAACCGGAAAGAGCCATCCGGTTGCTTGGTAGTGTCCAGCAATGAGCAGGATCAGACCGCGCACCACTTATTGATAGAAAGCCTGGATGTTGAGGAGGTTCATGACGTCTTCGGCAATACCCATGATCAGCACGCCGACTATCCCTCGGCTCATCGCCCCCGGCTGCACTATGACCGAACTGACAGGCGAAGCGCTGCGCGAACGCCCTTACGGTCGTCAGCGAAGATTGGGCCAAGGGTGCAAAGCAGAAATCCTTCTTCAGATGCATTGAGCGCGCGGGAAAACGAACGCTATATCGTCCCTGCCCCATATTGCTGAACCAGATGGCGGCAAGCGCGGATCGTCAGAGCCATCACGGTCAGTGTCGTGCCCGCAATGCCGCTGCCCGGAAAGGCGCTCGCATCGGTCACGATCAGATTGGGCACGTCCCAGCTCTGGTTGAATGGATTGAGAACCGACTCACTGCTGGAGGTTCCCATTCGCGCGCCGCCGGTTTCGTGGATCGCGGCGCCCATGCACATGGTCTTGCGGAACCATTTGCGGAACATAAAGCGGCTGAATGGATCGGCGTCGGGAAAGGCGCCGCGGCCCATCTCAGTCAAACCGTGAGGCGAACCGATGAATTCGAGCTCGCCGCCGACATCGCGAACCATTTCGATCATCGTCTCCTGCTGCTGCCGCAGGAGCGCAAGCTCTTCGCCATGCATCACGCAACGGATATGTGGAACCGGAATTCTCCACGCGTCCTTGCGTCTTGGGTCGAGTGTAATGCGGTTGTCGGCATAGGGCAGCATGCGGCCGAATCCGAAGAAGGCAAGGCGTGCGGGAGCGTCCTCCCCGGCGGGAGCGCGGCCCACGCTGCCCTGATAATCGAAGTCGCCGCGCGCAGGCGAACCGGCATCGAAGCGTGGAATGAAGATGCCGCCGGACGGATTGTAGAACGGATCAGCGGGCGCGGAATCGTCCACGACCCAGCCCTTTGCCTTTGGAAACGAGCCGAAGGCAAGACAAGGAAGCTGATCCATGAAAAAGCGCCCGAGACCCCCCGAGCTGTTGCCCAACCCTTGCGGATGCCGCGCCGAAGCCGAATTCAGGAGCAGCCTGACGCTCTCGATCGGCGATGCCGACAACACGACCATCGTCGCCTGGGCTGTCTCTATCTTACCCGTGACACGATCCACGAATTCCGCGCCGGTCGCGCGGCCGCTGTGCTGATCCGTCATGACGCGGCGAACGACCGCATCGTGGCGAATGGTGAGGTTTCCCGTCGCAAGCGCATCGCGCAACGGCCGCGGCGTGCGCTCGAGTTCGGGCGCCACATAGCGCCAGGACACGACATGCCGGTCCGGCCAGCGGCTTTCAACCGCGCGTTTGAATGTCTCTTCAGCGGGTGTCAATTTCGCCGGCTTCGCATAGGCGCCGTCCGGCAATGTCGCGACATGATCCTCGTTGCCGTAAAGCCCGAGATAGGATTCCACCTCGTCATAGAAGGGGGCGAGCTCAGCATAGGACACCGGCCAGTCGACTCCCTTGCCCGACAGAGTCTTGATCTTGAAGTCCTCGTCGGTCCAGCGGAGCAACACGCGGCCGAAGCTGTGCAGACGGCCCCCGGCCTGCCGACCGCGGATCCAGAGAAACGGCGCGTCCTTGGGAGTCGTATAGGGGTTCTTGCGATCATTGACGAAGAAGTGGCTGAAACGCTCGGTGAAAAAGGCGGCGCGGGCCTGGATCGGCTGGCCCTTGATCGTGGCACGTGCCCGCTCCCAGATATTGATGCTGCTGGCAGGCAGCTTCTTGCGCGAAGGATCGAAGTCCTTGGCTCCGACCGCCGGCCCGGCCTCCAGGAGAAGCACGGAGAGCCCATGGGCGGTCAGTTCCTTTGCGGCGAAGGATCCGGCGGCGCCGGACCCGATCACGAGCGCGTCATAAACAGGCTGAGACATGTATGAATTCCGCATTCTATGGAAACTGTGTCAGAGGCGAGCGCCATTGGCGTCGAAGAGAGAGGCCTTGGCGACGTCGAGGCCTGGCGTGATCGCATCGCCTGGCTCGTGCGACACGTCGCCCATGACCCGGTAGGAAAGGCTCTCGCCGACCCATTCGAACCAGACAACAGTGTCGGTGCCCATCGGCTCGACGACGGACACGATGCCCGGGAGAGTGGGCAGGTTCATCGCCCGTCCCTCAGGTATGAAATGCTCCGGTCGGATGCCGAGCGTGGCCGAACCCGCCTTCGGCGCCGTTGCGAACGAATAGGCCGAGAGGTCGATGAGTAAATCCTTGCTCTTGAAGACCGGCGCGCCATCTCCGAGCACGACTTCGCCTTCGATGAAGTTCATCGCTGGCGAACCGATGAACCCCGCGACATAGCGGTTGGCCGGCCTGTGATAGATCTCCTTCGGCGTGCCGAGCTGCATGATCTTGCCCTCGCGCATTACCGCGATGCGATCGGCGAGCGTCAGGGCTTCCACCTGATCGTGGGTCACATAGATCATGGTATTGCCGAGCTGCTGGTGCAGCTTCTTGATCTCGACGCGCAATTCGTTGCGGAGCTTAGCGTCAAGGTTGGACAGCGGCTCGTCGAAGAGGAAAACACTGACCTCCCTGACCAGCGCGCGACCGATCGCCACGCGCTGGCGCTGCCCGCCGGACAGTTGCGCGGGGCGCCTGTCGAGCAGGTTGTCGAGATGCAGCAGGGCCGCTGTCTTCTCGATGCGCCTTGCAATTTCAGCCTTCGGCACGCCGGCAACCCGTAGCCCGAAGGACAGGTTCCTGCGTACCGTCATATGCGGGTAAAGCGCATAGGACTGGAACACCATGCCGATACCCCGATCCTTGGGCTCCTCCCAGGTCACGTTGCGACCCGAAATCCAGATTTCGCCCTCGGACGTGTCATTGAATCCGGCGATCGTATTGAGAAGTGTCGACTTTCCGCACCCTGACGGCCCGAGAAGCACCAGGAATTCGCCCGCACCGATATCAAGAGACAAGCGATCGATGACGGTCTGCGTACCGTAACCGATCTTCAGATCGCGGATGGAAATCGATGTCTCCATGAAGCCTATCCTTTCACAGCACCGGCAGCGATGCCGCGGACGAACCAGCGCCCGGAGAAGAAGTAAATCGCCAGCGGCACCAATGCCGTGAGAATGGTCGCGGCCATGTTCACATTGTAGGCGCGCTCGCCCATCGTGGTGTTGACGATATTGTTGAGCTGGACCGTCATCGGCAGATTGTCACGCCCGGCAAAGACGAGTCCCAGGAGGAAGTCGTTCCAGATCCCTGTGAACTGGAAGAGCGAGGCGACGACAATCATCGGTGTCGATAGCGGCAGCATGATCTCGAAGAAGATGCGCCAGAACCCGGCACCGTCGACACGCGCCGCGCGGCAGAGCTCTTCCGGAATGTTCGCGAAATAATTCCGGAAGAGCAGGGTCACCAGCGGCAGGCCGAAGATGACATGCACCAGGACGATGCCGCTGAGCGAATTGTAGAGATTGAGGTTCGCCATGATCCGAACCAGGGGATAGAGGAAAATCTGATACGGGATCAGCCCGCCGGCCATCAGCAGCGCGAACAGAATTTGCGAGCTCGAAGAACGCCAGAAGGAAAGGGCGTAGCCGTTCAGCGCCCCGATGAAGACGGAGATGGCGACCGCCGGCACGGTGATCTTGACCGAATTCCAGAAACCGCTGCGAACACCGACACATTCGATGCCCTGGCAGGCGCCAGACCAGGCCGTGCTCCAGGCGCCTGGATCGAATTGCCCCGGCAGCGCGAAGATCTGGCCCAGCCGGATTTCGTCCATCGTCTTCAGCGACGTGACGAGCATCACGAACAGCGGAAGCAGGAAGAACAGCGCCGCTGTGATGAGGAACGCATAGAGGCCAATGCGGCCGGCCGTGAGGCGTGAAGGTTTCGGCCCGTTGGGGCGCAAGCTGCTGTTCATTGGGCGCCCTCCGAACGTGTCGCCCGCATATGGCGTGCATAGCGGAAGGGAACGACGACCGCGATCACAGTCAGGACCAGAACGGTGGCGCCGGCGGTGGCCAGCCCCAGATTCTGGCGTTGGAACAGGCTGTCCATGATGAACTTTGCCGGCACTTCGGTGGAATAGCCAGGACCTCCATTGGTCATGGCGACGATCAGGTCGTAGGTCTTGATGACCCCCATGGCGAGCAGCATGCCCGCCGCGGCCAGCGCCGGTCCGAGCTGCGGCAGGATGATGGAAAGATAAATGCGCCAGACGGGAACACCGTCGATCTGCGCCGCACGCCATTGTTCGGTTTCGATCCCGCGCATGCCGGCGAGCACGATGACCATGACGAGACCGGCGCCCTGCCACACCCCGGCGATGACAACGGCATAGATCGCCAATTTCGGATTGACGACCCAGTCGAACGTGAAGCCCTGCCAGCCGAGGGCGCGGACACTGGCCTGGATGCCGAGCGTCGGGTTCATCATCCATTGCCAGATTAGGCCGGTCACCACGAAGGACATGGCATAGGGATAGAGAAAGATCGTCCTGAAGAGACTTTCGAAGCGGATTTTCCGATCCAGGGCGGCAGCGAGAAGGAAGCCCAGTGCGAGGCAGCCCAGAACGTAGAGCAGGCCGAAGACGGCGACATTCTGCAGCGCCGCCAGCCATTTCGGCGTCGAGAACAGCTTGGCATATTGGGCAAAACCCACATAGTTCGAAGACGGAAACAGCGTGGAATCGGTGAACGACAGGCGGACCGACCATAGCATCGTTCCGATATACACCACCACGACTGCGACCCAGGTCGGCAGCAGCGCCGCGGTGACGTCAAACGAACGCTTTCGTTTTCGTGTCATTGGCGTGTATCCAGTCCCGAACCGACCATCCCCGTCCAGACGGAAGCGGATGGTCGGCAACCGGGATCATCTTACTGGAAGATGCTCGAGAACTTGGCGGCTTCCTCATCGATATCAGCCGAGGGGTTGCTCCAGAAGGCATCGACATAATCCGTCAGTGCACCGGCCTGCTGTGGGGTCAGGATGATGGCCTGGTCGGGAACGATCTTGCCCGTGCTCATCAGTTCGAGGCCCTTCTTGGCACACACATCGAGCTGCGACTGATCGACGTCGGTGCGCATCGGGATAGAACCCTTCTTGATGCTGAACGCGACCTGCACGACGGGGTCCATGACCACCTCGGCCAGGAGTTTCTGCGCCTTGTCCTGGCCGGCATCGCCTGTCTTCGGAAAGTCGAATGAATCGGCGACGTAGACCATGCCCTCGGATTCCGGCACGATCATGCAGCCGTAGTCCTTGCCCGGCACCTTGCCGGCCACGGTGAATTCGCCCTTCGCCCAGTCACCCATGAACTGCACCCCGGCCTTTGCCGTGATGACCATTGCGGTGGCGTCGTTCCAGTTGCGGCCCGGAGCGCCCTCGTCGACATAGGCCCGCATCTTGCCAAGAATGGCCAGCGTCTTCTTGATCGCCTCGATCGAGGCAGGGCTGTTGTCCTTGTCGACATAGATCTTCAGGAAACCGTCGATACCCGCCTGGGAAAGCAGGATCATGTTGAAGACCTTGGTTTCCTGCCATGACTGGCCACCCCAGGCGATGGGCAGGATTCCCGCCGCTTTCAACTTGTCCATGTCGGCGAAGAACTCGTCCCAGCTTTTCGGTTCCGACGTGATGCCCGCCTTTGCGAAAGCTTCCTTGGAGTAGAACATCCAGCTTTCGCCATGCGCACCGGTCGGCGAAAGAAAGACCTTTCCGTCATAGGAAATGAAATCGAAGATCGTCTTGGGCAGGACGTCTGCCCATTTCCCCGCCGCCGCGACCTCGTCGATCGGGTTCATCAGGCCCTGCTTGATGAACTCGGCCGGATCACGGCCGATGACCACCTGTTTGGCCGTAGGCGGATCCCCTGCCACCACGCGGTTCTGGAAGGCCGCGTCGGCGGCGCCGAATCCGGCGATCGAAGAATCCTTCCATTCGCCGCCGCGCTTTTCGAACTCCGACCGGATGATATTGAGCGCCGCGGCCTCGCCCCCCGACGTCCAGGACGTCATCACCTCCGCCATCGGCTTGTCTTCGGCACGCGCTGGCCCAGACAGCGCGATCAAAGCGGCCCCGGCGAGCAATAGTTTCATGGCATTCTGCATTGTTCCACCTCTTCAAAAATGGCCCTCTTTGGCGGGACCGTTGGTCGTTCGGCTATAGAAATTCAGCGATAGATCGGCAGCAGCGCCTGCCGGACGAGTGTCAGCCCATTGGCGATGTCCCGGACCGGATCGGGTGCGGCATCGAGCTCGAGAACGGCCCAGCCCTCGTAGCCGCGGTCACGCAGCAGCCGTGCCCAGGCCGGCCAATCCACGCGCCCAAGGCCAAAGCCGCAGAAATAGGGTTGATGGCGTTCGTGAATGTGCGCGTCGATCGGCGTATCCGCCGGCATCGGTCCCAGCGCATCCTTCCAGTGAGCAATGATCATCCGCTCATGGTGGCGTTCGACCACCTGGATCGGGTCGGAGCCGGCAACGATGATATGGGCGGTATCCGGGCACATATGCACATAGGCCGGATCTGTGAGCAGCATCATGAGATCGACATCGCGCGCCGAGGCAAAGATCGAATGCGCCTCGGTGTGGAGTGCGAGCCTTACGCCCTTGGCATAGAGAACAGCACCGAGGCGGTTGAGGAAATCTGCGATCTTGCGTGCATGGTCGAAATCATGGAATCGCACCGGCTGAGCGCCAAGCGTCTGGCGCAGCGGCGCGCCGATGACCATGATGTCGCTGCCGCAGGCCTTGAGAAACCCGGCATATTTCTCGGCCTTCTCGATTAGCGCCGCTTGGGCCCTGGGTTCCGTGAAATCACCCGCCGCCTCCAGTTCGGCGAAAAAGCCGCTGGCAAGCTCAAGGCCCCGACTTGCCAGTTCGGCACCAAAGGCCTCCACCGAGCCATAGGTCTTGATCGCATCCTGCCAGTTGAACGGCGAGAAGGTGAGTTCGACACCGGTGACGCCCGAAGCCTGAACGCTGTCGAGAATCCTGTCCCAAAAGGCGCGTGGCTGGTTTCGAGCATGATCGACGATACCGTCATAACCCTCGACGCCCCAGAAGCCCGGATGGAAAAAAGTGACGAGGTCGACACCAAAACGGAGGCTGTCACGCGAGGCCATGGTCAGGTCCAGTTCTCAGGGCATGGTCGATCGCTTGCGGAAACGCACCTCCGCGCCGAAAATCCATACTATTTACAATGCATTACGAATGGCAATCGTTTGCCATGGCTAGATAATAGCCAAGCCGTTCTTTTGTGCAAGTGGTTTTTGGCAATCGTTTGCCAAAACCTGCCAATTGCCATAGCATCGGCGACGCAGGCATTCAGGTGAAAGACAAAAGCGTGAAAAAAAACAAAAACTTGCCCGCGGAGGAAAATTCCGGCCCATTGATGGCGGATGTGGCGAAACTTGCGGGCGTGGCAACCTCCACGGTGAGCCGTGCGCTCGCCAATCCCGCGCGCGTCAATGCGAAGACGCGCGCCAAGATCACCGCCGCTGCCGAAAAGCTCGGCTATACGCCCAACGCGATGGCCCGCAACCTTCGCGTCGGCAAGTCCAACATCATCATGATCATCCTGCCCGGCTCGCTACACTATGGCGCGTCACAGATCATCCCGCAGGTGCTGCAAAGCATCAACCAGGCACTGATCCAGAATGGCTACAATCTCATGATCGCCAATCTGGATCGTGACGAGGCATCCGAACAGCACATCCTCAACCTGGCCTTTGGCGGCACGGTGCGGGGTGCGATCATTCTTTCCTCCAAACTTCCCGAAGTGGGCGGCCGTTCGCTCGCCGAAGCAGGGCTGCCGATCGTATCTCTCTTGCTCGACATGACCGACGCTTCCGTTCCATCCGTTGTGACCAACGATCGCAGCGCGGTCATGGACGCGGCGCGGGCGCTGATCGCCCGCGGCCACCGGCAATTTTTCTACATTGCGGGTCCGTCCGACAACTACCACGACATCGAGCGATTCAGCGGCCTGGTCGATGCCTTCCGCGAAGCCGGACTCGAGCCGGGCTCGATCAAACGGTCGGGTGGCATCCTTTCCTATCAGCACGGCTTCGAGGCCGGGAAACGGGCCGTCGAGGATTTCGTCCGACTGGCGACCAAGCCGACCGCGGTCATCGCGGAGAGCGACGACATGGCCATTTCCTTCATCAGCGGCGTGCAGGCCGCAGGCTGGCGTATTCCGGAAGATCTATCCGTGATTTCTTTCGACGGCTCGCCCGTATGCGAATACTGCCACCCTCCCCTCTCGACGATCGAGCAGCCGGTCGAGGAGATGGGCAGAGCCGCAGTGGGAATGCTCGTGGAGCGCATTGACAATGCGAGAGTGGAGCCGCCCGAAAGGCTGGTCGTTCCCAGCCGGCTTATCCTGCGGAATAGTGTTGGAGAGGCATCAGGGTAGCCAGATCGCCACTCCTCATCTGCAACATCAGATGAGGGCGCAGACTGTCTTGGTTTCGAGATAATTGTCGAGCCCCGGGGCGCCGTTCTCATACCCCCAGCCGGACTGGCGGTGGCCGCCCTTCGGCAGCTCCGGCGAGAAATAGGAATGGCAATTGATCCAGACCGTGCCGGACCGAACCTGGCTCGCGATCCGGTGTGCATGCGAGAGGTCGCGCGTCCAGACGCTGCCGGCGAGCCCGTAGGGCGAGGCATTGGCAAAGGCGATCGCCTCCTCTGGCTCGTCGAAGGGCACGACCGCCACGACAGGCCCGAAGATCTCCTCGCGCATCAGCCGCATCTCCTCGCGCGTGCCGGTGACGACCGTCGGGTCGAAGAACGTGCCGGCATTGCCGGAACGCGTGCCGCCGGCCTCAATCACCGCGCCATCGGCCCGCGCCTCGTCGATGAAGCCGGCAACGCGCTTCGCCTGCTTCTCGTTGACCAACGGGCCCAGATCGGAGGACGGATCGAGCCCGTGGCCGAGACGCATCCCGCGCGCGGCTGTCGCGAGGCCTTCCACCAGTTGTCCATGGATCGAACGATGGGCATAGACCCGCGAGCCCGCGACGCAGACCTGTCCCGAATTGGCAAAGATGCCGCGCGCAATGCCGGGAATCACGAGGTCCATGTCTGCGTCCGGCATGACGATGGCGGGCGACTTGCCGCCGAGTTCGAGCGTCAGCTTCTTGAGATTCCCCGCCGCCGCGCTGACGATCAGCTTGCCCACTTCCGTCGATCCGGTGAAGGCGACCTTGTCGACATCGGGATGGGTCGTCAGCGCCGCACCAACTTCTTCGCCCAATCCCGTGACGATGTTGAGGACACCGTCCGGAAGGCCGGCCTCGATCATCAGTTCGCCGAGCCGGAGCGCCGTCAGCGAGGTTTCCTCGGCCGGCTTCAGCACCAGGGTGCAACCGGCCGCGAGCGCCGGCGCGAGCTTCATCGCCGCCATCAGCATCGGCGAGTTCCACGGCGTGATCGCCGCGACGACGCCGATCGGCTCGCGTGTCGTATAGGCGAAGATCTGCTTGCCCGGCGGCTGGTAGGCGATCGAGGTCGGGATGGTTGTGCCGAGGATCTTGGTCGCGAAGCCCGCGTAATAGCGGAACTGCTCGGCCGAGGCCGGGATCTCGCCGAAGCGGCCGGTCCGGAGCGTCTTGCCCTGGTCCAGCGTTTCCAGTTCGGCCAGTTCGTCGACATGGGCGTCGATCAACTCGGCGATCCGCCAGAGCAGTTTTCCACGCGCCGACGGCGTCATGCCCTTCCATTCCGGCGCCGAGAGCACCTTGCGGGCAGCAGCCACCGCCGCATCGACATCTTGAGTCGTCCCCCGTGCGATCTCGGCAAGATGGCTGCCCGTTGCGGGATCATGCGAGGCGAAGGTGGCACCGCCGGCGGCCGCGACCCATCTGCCGCCGATCAGCATCCGACGTGCGGGCGCGTCGAGAAAGGCGCGCGTGGCCGGCGTCACAGCCTCGGGAAAGGTGGTCATTGTTCAACTCCGGTAGCATGCGCCTTGCGCAATTCGGCGGCGGCGGCAAGCGCCCCGCGCAGGATGGAATGATAGCCCGTGCAGCGACAGATATTGCCTGCGAGGCCGGCACGGAGCCCCGCCTCGTCAAGATGGGGATCGTCCATCAGCAGGGCGGTCAAGGCAATGGTGAAGCCCGGTGCGCAATAACCGCACTGGAAGGCATTCTCGGCGACCAGTGCCGCGCGAACCACCTTCGCCGCCTCGATCCCATCGAGGCCTTCCGCCGTCACGATGCTACGGCCTTCGAGCTGCCAGGCCATGAGCAAGCAGGAATTCACTGGCCGCCCGTCCGCCAGCACCGTGCAGGCGCCGCAGCGACCGATGCCGCAGGACGGCTTTGCCGCCATCAGGCCGAACTGCTCGCGCAGCAGTTCGAGCAGCCGCGTTTCGGGTGCGACATCGACCGAGACCGGCTCGCCATTGAGTTCAAAACGGATGGTCATGACCGGGCCGCCAATCGCTCGATCATCGCCTCCGGCGAGAAGGGCGCCGCCGTCGGCCACCAGCCGGTCGCATCGGCCACCGCATTGGCGATGGCCGGCGTGACGGCGCCAATGCCAAGTTCGCCGACACCGCGGGGGCCGAGTTCGTCGCCGGGGTCGAGTGATTCAAGCGCGAGCACCTTCATCCGCACCGGCGCATCCGCGACACCAGGCATCATGTAGTCGTCGAGATTGCCGGTCAGATAGAGGCCATCCTGCATCGGCACGTCCTCGGTCAGGGTGAAGCCGAGTCCTTGAACCGCCCCGCCCTCCATCTGTCCGAGATAGGCCGCGACGTCCATCACCGGCCCTGCCGCCGTGTGCTGGTGGAGATCGAGCACTCGGATCTCGCCCGTGACCCGGCTGACCGCGACCCGCGCCAGCGTCGCGCCGAAGGCGAAGAGGTATCGGGCGTTGCCGGCGCTGTGCTCATTCTTGGGAAACTCGTATGCAACAGTCGTCTCAGGCATTTCATCGTCTTTGAGCGACGCTGCCAGTGCCTTGTAGCTAAGCAGGATATCGCCGCTGTTTGAGCCGACCTCCGCAATCCCGCCCGGTGCCATGCGGAGTGCGGCGGGCTCGCGATCGAGCACCTTGCCGGCCGCGGCAAGCATCTGCCTGATAAAGTCTGGCGCCGCCATCCGGGCCGAGGCCCAGACGACCGATGTGCCCCGGGACGCCGTCGTCGAACCGGACTCCGGAACCCGTGCCGTATCCCCGACGGCAGGCTGGACATCGTCTCGTCCGCAGCCTGTCGCATCGGCGACAGACGTCTTGATCAAGGTCAGCAGCCCCTGCCCCATTTCATCGAGACCAAAAGCCCCTTCGATCATGCCATCGGCGGTCAGCGCGAGCCGCCCGCCTGCCGGATCCGGCACGACCGAACCGAGCCCGTTGCCCTGGTAATTGAGCGCCATGCCGGTGCCGATGAGCCATTCGCCGTCGGATTCGTCATACTCCTGCCAGAGCAGGGAGTTCCTGGACGCCTGCAGCATCTCGTGTATGCGTTCGGATCCGGCGACGGCCTGCCCGAGATAGCCCGGCATGCCCGGCTGACGGAGATTGCGCGCCCGGATTTCGTGCGGACCGATCCCGAGAAGTGCCGCCAGCCGGTCCATCTGGCATTCGATCGCAAAGGTCATCTGGTTGGCGCCGAAGCCGCGGAAGGCACCGCAGACGCCGTTGTTGGTATAGGCGAGCCTGCCATGGCTTCGCACATTGACGACGACATAGGGACCGGCCGCATGTTCCATCGCCGTCTCCAGCACGCCCGGCCCGAGGGAGGCATAGGCGCCGGCATCGGCGAGCACGTCGACCTCGAGCGCCAGCAGCCGCCCTTCGGCATCGCAGGCCGTCTTCATGCGGATCGTCATCGGATTGCGCTTCTGCCCGGCGAGCACGGATTCCGCGCGCGTGAGATGCAGCCGCACCGGCCGCCGGGACTTGAGCGCGAGCAGCGCCAGTGCCGGCTGCACCGTCAGTTCGTCCTTGCCGCCGAAGGCGCCACCGGTCGGGCTGGTGACGACCCGGACCTTCTCCTCCGGCATGCCGAGCATACGGGCGAGCTGCATCCGGTCGCGCCGGCCATGCTGTCCAGCGGCCTTGACGGTGAGCGTGCCATCCGGCTCGACGACGGCCATACCGCCCTCAGTCTCCATGAAGCCGTGCATCTGGCGCGGCGTGACATAGACATCCTCGACGACACAAGCCGCTGCCGCGAAGGCGGCATCCACGTCACCACGGCCGAAATGCAGGTCCCGCTGGAGGTTGCCCGCTTCGTGGATGAGAGCCGCACCCGATGCCAGAGCCTGTTCCGGCCCATTGATGACGGGAAGCGGCGCGTAGCTGACCCTGATCAGCGCCAGCGCCCTCTCCGCCGTATCGGCATCGACCGCCGCCACGGCGGCAACGGCATCGCCGACATAGCGCACCTTGTCGGCGCAGACGCCCGGCTGGTCCTGCACGACGATGCCGAACGTGTTCGTGCCGCGGACATCGCGATGGGTGACAACGGCCGCGACACCAGGCAGCGCCTCGGCGGCGCTGGTGTCGATCGAGAGGATGCGGGCGTGGGGAATGCCGGCGCGCAGGATGCGGCCCACCAGCATGTCCGGTTCGCGAAGGTCTGTGAGGTAGGTGAATGTGCCTTCGACCTTGGCGGCGACGTCGGGGCGGATATGCCAGCGGTCGGGGAGGTCGGCATGCGAGAGGGTGACTTCGTCGGTCGAGGTCGGGTCAACGTCTGAGACGGAAGGCGCGAGATCGCTGCTTGCTCCCTCTTCTCCCCCTGGGGAGAAGGTGGCCCGAAGGGTCGGATGAGGGGTTCTCAATGATGCTGAGCGCGCTTCTGGGAACCCCTCATCGCCTCGCTCCGCTCGGCACTTCTCCCCAAGGGGAGAAGAGGGAGCGCCACATGTGCGCCTTATGCCGGGTCCTTGCGCATTCCAGAATGCACCGCCCAGCCCCGCCACCAGCGCATTCGCCGCCACGTGTCGCCGATAGGTTGCAGACCGGAAAATGTTGTCAGGTGCATCAATCTCCGCCATCAGCGCCGCATGGACCTCCGGCCAGTCGATCGAGTCGAATGTCTGCCCCGCAAGCATCGCCTCGGCGCGATGCAGCCGCACGGGTGCCACGATACCGCCGCCAACCGCCAGCCTCGCCTCGCGCACCCGCGCGTCCGACACAACAAGCGCCGCCGCAACATTGATGACGCTGGCACTGAAGGTGGCCCGGCGACCGATCTTGCGGAAGGTCCAGACCTCAGGTGCATGGAGCGGCACCAAGATCGCGGCAATGAGTTCCCCCACAGGGGCCGCCAGCCAGTCCGCAAGCGACTGGCGAGAGCGGCCAGTGAACGCAACGGTCTCCACCTCGGCATCGAGACAGAGCAGCGCCGGCAGCAGGCAGCCCGTGCGGCCCGCCACATTGCCGCCGATCGTCGCAAGGTTGCGCACCGCCGGCGCGGCGACATTGCCGAGCGCGGTGTGAAGCATCGGCAGCCGCCCGCTGATCCGATCGTCGGCGATCAGGCTGTTGAGCGTGACGCAGGCGCCGATCCGCAGCCTGTCGTCGGCGACCGAAACGGCACCCATGCCCGGCAGCGCAGAAATATCGACGAGGATGTCGGGCAGAGCCTTGCCGATTGCCCATTCAAGCTGCAACGCCGTGGCGCCGGCGGCAAGACGCGTTGTGCCTTCGGCATCGCCCATGAGCGCGAACACATCCTCAAAACGCGCAGGCCGCCGCACCTTCATCTCAGTGGCCGCCCGCCGTGGTGCCGAAACGCAGACCCTTTTCCTTCAGCCAGCGGCGATAGGCGATCGAGGAGGAGTCCGCCCGGGTCGGGATTTCGGCGCGCGGCTCGAGCGGCAGCAGCAGCGGCCGCTGGTTCTCGACGATGATCCGGTCCTGCAGGAAGATCACCTGCTCGAACCTCAAAAGCGCGTTGTGCGAGGACACGTCGTCCACCAGATACATCACCGGCTGGGCGCGGCAGAGCCCTTCCTCCATCGGTTGGATGAACAGCGCGATGGCATCGAGCCGGTTCGGCGACGAGGGGCAGACGCGATAAAGCATGACGACGAACGGCGACGGCACGCGGTACGTCAGTTGGACGAAGTCGCCTTCGGACTCCGTCGCGGCGATGCGCGACTGGAAGAAGGTGCAATTGGTCGCCCAGACCTCGTCGACATCCCGGCGAATTTCGCTGAGATAGGCCGGCACCTCGGTATGCGGCTCCGAGCCGAGGATGTCGGTATGCACGAAGGGAAAATGCGCCATGTCGAGGAAATTCTCGACCACCCTGAGACCGGACGCCCGCATGGTGACCCAGCCGCAGAGCACGAAGCGTCGGTCCGCCTCGCCGGCCTCCTCGATATGGACGATGTCCTTTACCGGCGTGCCGAGCGTGGTGAACAGGAAGCCGTAGCGCTCCTGCGCCGGCAATTGCCGCACAGGCCTCCCATCGGTGCCGATCTCCGAGACGATGAACCCACCGCCCTCGCTGCGGCCGATCTCGATATCCTGCCCGAGCAGCCTTGTGCGCTCGGCTTTCGCCGTCACCTCATGGGCGGTCGCGACTGCGTACCAGTCGTCCAGCGCCGCCTGGTCGGTGGTCTTGGTCATGTCGTGGCCCCCTTCTCGGTCCACTGCCGCGTGCCGCCGCCATTGGCAGCCAGCCACTCGGCGCGACGGGCGAAATGTCCGGGCGCCATGGCGTAAATCTCGGCAATGATGTCCTTGATGTCGGCAGTCTTCAGCACGCCGTCCTCGACGATGATCTGGCCGTCGACCATGGTCAACGCCACGTCGCCACCGCGCACCGCATGGACGAGATTATGCTGCAGGTTGAAGTAGGGTCCATCCGGGAAATAGGGCGTCATGCGCGGCGTATCGTTGCGCACCGCGATGATGTCGGCCCGCTTGCCGACTTCGATCGAGCCGATCTCGTGATCGAGGCCGATAGCCTTGGCGCCGAGGATGGTGCCCATCCTCAGGCAATCCCAGCTGTCCATCGCCGCCGCGTCGCGGTGCCGGAGCTTGCCGAGCAGAGAGGCGACCTTCATCTCCTCGAACATGTCGAAATTGTTGTTCTCCTTCTCGCCGTCGGTGCCGATGCCGACGGGCACACCCTTGGCCAGCATATCGGCGATGGGCGCGATGCCCGAGGCGAGCTTCATGTTCGACACGGGATTGTGGGCGACCGAAACCGGATAGCGCGAAATCAGGTCCACCTCGGATTCGTCGAGCCAGACCGCATGCGCGATCATGGCGCGCGGCGTCTCGAAGAAGCCGAGTTCCTCGAGCGCGAACATCGGCCGCTTGCCGTAGCGGATCTGGAATTCCTCGATCTCGATCTCGGCCTCGCTGCAATGGGTGTGGAAGCCGGTGTTGTGCTTTTTCGCCAGTTCGATCGACCGCCGCTGCGCTGGCTCATCGGCGTAGAACAGATGCTCCAGGCCGACCCAGACATTGACCCGTCCGCCGGCCTGGCGATGCCAGGTCTCGATCATCGCCTCGTTCATGTCGAGCGTGTCGAAGTAGTTGTAATCGGGATGCTCGCCGACATAGGGCACCGCCACCAGGCGGGTGCCGATCTGCTCGGCGGCGCGGGCGCTGCCTTCCATGTAGCGCCACATGTCGACCACGGTGGTGGTGCCCGAGAGCGCGGATTCGGCATAGCAGAGCCACGAAGCGGCCTCGGCCTCCTCGGGCCTCAACATCCGGTGCATGGGATTGATATGGATCGTCAGCCAATCCCAGACCGGCAGGTGCTCGGCGGTGCCGCGCAGGAAGCCGGAATGAGCATGCGCATTGACCAGGCCCGGCATCAGCACGCTGTTCTGCACCGTCTTGACCGACAGCGCCGGAAAGGCGGCCCGCATCGCATCGAGCTTTCCGACACCGACGATGCGACCATCCTCGATCGCAACGGCGCCGTTGGTTATCACCCGGTTCCCCGGATCCATCGTCACGACGGCATCGCCTGCCAGGATCATCGTCCGCTCCGTCATGAGTACTCCATTCCTTCGTTCTTGGCCCGGAGGCTGACAAGCAATTTTCAAGCCGCTTCGAGCAGGAAGTCGGCGGCGCGTTCGCCGATCATCGTCACCGGCGCATGGGTGTTGCAGGTGGGGATAACAGGGATCACCGAGGCATCCGATATCGTCAGCCCTTCGATGCCCCTGACCCGCAACCTGCTGTCCGTCACCGCGTCCTCGTCCAACCCCATGCGGCAGGTGCCTACGGGATGGAAGAACGTCGAGCAGCCATCACGGATGAAGGATTCCAGTGCCGCGCCGGAGATCCGCCCGTCCGGCGCGGCAAGGCTCTCTACGATGCCCGCGAAGGCCTTCGTTGAGGCGAGGTCGAACATGGTGGCGACCGCCACCTTGATGGCTTCGAGATCCGATTGCTCGGACAGGAAATTGGGCTGGATCTCGAGCGGTCCGCCCGGCTCGGCCGAGAGCAGGCGAAGATGGCCGACGCTCTTCGAATGCATGACGCCCGCGCCGAGCGAGAAAACTTCGCCCGACGTGTCGTAGCGCGCCCGGATCGCCGGCTCTGCGCTGTTGCCCTGCACCGGAAAGGCATGGATATCCGGCTTGGACAGGCCGGGGCTCGACTTCCAGTTCAGCATCGAGCCGCCGCCATTGTCGCGTTTCGCGCCCAGCGCCGAACGCGCACGGAAAACGACGGCCTGCACGAGCGGATGGTCCTGAAGGCTCCTGCCGACGCCAGACAGCGCGAGTATCGGGCGAATGCCCAACCGCTTGAGATCATCGGGATCGCCGATGCCCGACAGCATCAGGAGCCGTGGCGTATCGAAAGTACCGAGCGCTAGTACGACGCCCGACGACGCACGGGTTTCCACCAACTCGCCCTCGACCACATGTCTGAGCCCGACGCAGCGCGTGCCCTCGAAGATGAGAGATACCGCCAGCGATCCGGTGAGGATCGTAAGCCGTGGATTGTCGGCCACAGGCAGCAGATAGCCGGTCACCGAGCTCCAGCGCCTGCCGTCGATAATGTTGAAGTTTGCCGATGCGGCCCCCTCGTTGGTCTCGCCGTTCGGGTCGTCGATCCTGGGAATGCCGAGTTCCACCGCACCGTCGATCATGGCCTGCGCGACCGGGTGAAGCTCGGGAGAGGGCGCGATCCGGAGCGGCCCGCCCGCGCCGCGAAAACGCGTCTCGCCGCCGGCCCAGTCTTCCGCCCGCTTGAAATAGGCAAGGCAGCTGTCGAAGCCCCAGCCTTCCGCGCCGGCGTCACGCCATGCATCGTAGTCGGAGGGATGGCCGCGATACCACATCATCGCATTGGTGGCGCTCGACCCGCCGAGCACCCGGCCGCGCGGGATTCCGATAACCCGGCCGTTGACACGGGGCGTCGGCGCATAGTCATAGCCCCAGTCATGAGATCCACGCCCGAGGCCGACCCAGGCCGTGGGGTCGTCGATCTCGGCGACGTCAAGCCCCGCCGGCCCCGCCTCGACCAGGAGCACCCGCGCATCCGAGCGAGCGATCAGCCGCCGCACCACCGGACACCCGCCAGAGCCCGCCCCGACGACGATGTAATCGTAGGTCTTTTCGAGCGGTCGTCCCGGGATCGTGACCATCGTCAATTGTGCTCGCTCGGCCCCATGATGACAATGCCCTCGCTGGCCTCGACATGGCGCACGAAGATATACTTGTCCTCACGGCCATCGGAATGCTTGCGCTTGATGTCGGGCTGGACGGTGCCGGCGACCTTGGCGACCACGAGATAGGGAACGTCCGCCTTGAGCCCGGCCTCGCAATGGGCATCGAACTCCTCGAGCGTCCGCGCGGTGAAGGCCATCTCCACGCCCGCGCCGCGCGCGATCGCCGAAATATCGACGCGACCACTTGCCGTATGGGTCGGCGGGCCGCCGATCGACTGGTAGCACTCATTGTCCCAGACCACGACGAAGAGATTTTTCGGCTGCTCATTGCCGAGCGTGGCGAGGATGCCGAGGTTGAACATCATGCCGCCATCGGTATCGAGCGAAATGATGCGGCGATGGGGCAGCCCGGCCGCCAGGCCGAAAGCCTGCGGAGTAACGCAGCCGAGCTGTTGCTGGAACAGGCTCGCCTGACGCATATGCGGCGCGGCATTGTACCATTCGTCGACGCTGGCGCCGAGCGAGAGGATCACCAGTTCGTCCTTCAGCCGCGCGGCCAGCCGGGTCATGCAATCGAAACGCTTCATCGTACGATGCTCCCGCCAAGCGCGATGGCCGAGTGATAGTAGGAATTGTAGGACCAGTTATAGGCGTCCGATATCGACTGCTCGATCTCCTCCTCCTCGCGTACGATACGGTAGGGTATGCGCAACGCGTTGAGCACCGGCTCCATGGTGATGCCGTGCGGTATGGCCCACCAGTTGTTCTCGCCGAGTTCGCCGCGATAGCTCATCAGCATGACGACGGGGATGCCCGCGCCGAGGCCCATGCGGGCGAGCGGTTCGACCGAGGCGCGCAGCCCGGAATTCTCCATCACCAGCGCCGCCCGCTTGCCCGAAAGAAACACGCCGCCGCAGATCGCGGCCCCCTCGCCTTCGTTGGTCACCCTGATGGTGCGGATATCGGGATCGGCGTCGAGCGCCGGATAGAGCGGCTTGAACAGCGAATCGGGCAGATAGCAGACGATGCTGACGCCCGCCTTCTTGAGCCCCTTTATGACCGCGTCCACGGCTGATTGCTTCATCTCGTGTCTCCTGTTGGAAGACAGGTTGGCAGGCGCCATGTGTTTCGAATAGACGGCATTTTTCGACGAAGTTGTTGCTCCGAGTGCAACAACTCAGCCACCCGCTTCCGAGCCAAGCCGATCGACCATGTCCATCAGCAGGCGCCCCAGCGCCGAGGCCGCATCGGGCATTTCCTTCTCCGATCGCGAGAGCAGCATCAGCTTGCGCGGCGGCAGGCGTGTATCCCTGATCGGCACGAAGGCAAGCGTTCCCTCGGCGAGTTCCTGCTCGATGCCCACCCGGGTCTGGAGCACCGTGCCGAGATCACGGCGGGCAAGATCGACCATCAGGCCGATCGAGTTTGTACGGGCGCGCGGCTGGAGGTCGACCAGCGCGCGGCCGAGCGCCTGCTCGACACTCGCGCCCAGCGTCAGGCTCGAATCCGACAGGATCACCCGCTCATTGGCGAGATCGAAGAGCTTCAGTTCGTCGCGGGCGGCAAACCGGCTTCCGGGCAGTGCCAGGACCCCGAGCGGCAGCGCCATGTTCGCCATCTGGCGGGCGCTGCGGGGCACGCGGACGTCGAAGACGACGGCGAGATCGCAATCGCCCTCGCTCACCGCATTGGCCGCCTGCTGCGAACCCATGACCCTTATGTCGGCCGTGATACCGGGATAGCGCTTCCAGAAGGCTTCGAGCGCCGAGGGCATCAGCCCGCGCGCCACGCTTTCAACGATCGCAACCGACACCGTGCCGCGATGCAGGCCGTGCAATTCGTTGATCTCGTGGCAGGCGCGGTTGAGTTCGGTGAGGCTGAGCCGCGCGTGATAGAGCATCAGCTCGCCGGCGCTGGTCAGCTTCAGCCGCCGCCGCACCCGTTCGAACAGCGGCGCGCCGATCTCCTCCTCGAGCTGGCGCAGAACCCGGCTGACCGAGGACGGCGCGACATTCAGCGTCAGCGCCGCCTGCCGGATCGACCCGAGCCGGGCGATCAACTGGAAATAATGGATCCTGGTGGAGACGAGCCCGAGCCGGTAAGGATCCATCAGAGTATGTCCGGTCTAGATTGCATCATTCTGCCGGAGCAGGTTTTCGTCAGGAGAAGGACGATTGGCGATGGGCATACTGCTCGTACGTCCGAGCCGATCGTCCTTCTCCTGGCGGAGAGATGCCCGGCCCCACCGGGCGCGCTTCGCGACGCCCGGCGGTCTTGATCTCTTGCAGATTTGCATTCTGCAAATCTGCGGGAGGGGTCGGCTGAAACGGGCCGCCTGATCGACCGGCCGGCTTGCCCGTAGAACTGGGCTACGACCTGCGCCGGCCGATCGACCATCCGACTCCGTTTGAGCCAACAGAATGATGCAATCTAGACCGGACATACTCTAGGCCTCCTCGAACAGCGGCACCAGTTCCATCTGCGGAACCGTGACCAGCCCCATGTCGGTGATGCGGATCTCGGGAATGACCGAGAGCGGGATGAGGTTGAAGCCCATATAGGGAATGAGGCAGCCCGCCTTGTCCCACTCGACCTTGAGCGCCTTGACCTCGTCGGCCACTTCGTGGACGCGCTTGTCGGAGAGCAGCCCGGCAATCGGCAGCGGCACGATCGCCGTCACCTTGCCATCCTGCACGACGCAGGCGCCGCCCTGATGCGCCTCGACGGCGCGGAGCGCCACCTGCATGTCTGCCTCGTTGGTGCCGGCGATGATGATGTTGTGGCTGTCATGGCCGACGGACGAGGCAACCGCGCCGCGGGCGAGCCCGAAACTGTTGAGCAGACCGTGCGCAACATTGCCGCCCGACTTGCCGTGGCGCTCGATCACGGTGACGAAGCAGAGCCCGTGGCGGTCGAAATGGGTCTGCCAATCGTTTGCCGGCTCTAGTGCCACCTTGACATGGCCGAGGATGATGCCGGGCAGTTCCGTCTTGATCGTGTTGGCGACGATCTTCTCGGTCGGCAGTTCCGGCGTCAGCTTGATCTCCTTCGGCAGCTTCACGGTGTGATAGGCCGCGTCCGGATAGCGCCAGCGGTTGGAGAGCGCCGCATCGAGCACCGGCGTGATCTTCTTCTGGTCGACCACAAGCTCGCCGCCATACCAAGTGCTGACCGGATTGAGATCGTCGTCGAGCAGGACGAGGTCGGCGCGGCGTCCGCCGCCCAGGCCGCCGAACTCGCCTTCCATGCCGTAGCGCGTCGCGCCGTGCAGCGACCCCATCGCCCAGGCCTGCTCGCGGCTCATGCCGGCACGGCGCGCCTCGCGCACCACCCAGTCGAGGCCGAAGGTCAGCAGATCGTCGGCATCGCGGTCGTCGGTGCAGACGGCGATGCGCTTGTGCGATGATCCGAGCTCTGTGACGGTCTTGATCGCCTCGGGCAGCGAGTGCCATGGCGTCGTCGGCGGCCCGCCGCGCAGGAAGAGCCAGATGCCCGCCTCCAGCATGTCGTCGGCAATCTCTCGGTCGATGGCCTCATGCGTGTCGGTGACGCCCGAAGCCGCGTAAGCCGAGACGAACTCACGCCCATAGACGTGGCCGCAGACCGGCCGGCCGCGCGACAGCGCCGCAGCCAGGATCGCGTGTGACCGTTCGTCGCCCATCGCGACGGACACGAAATCCATCTTCTCGCCGAGCGCAACGGCTTCGGGCCATTTGTCGAACAGGGCTGCAATCTTCTCCGCCGTCAGGTCGCCGCCTGCCGTCTCCAGCTTTGGCGAGGTCGCGGGGACCGTGCTTGGCACGGTGAGGAAGATCGACAACGGCGCATGCCGCGCGTCTTCCAGCATCGCCTCGACGCCGGCCACGTCCATGACATTGCCGATCTCATGGCTGTCGCAGAAGATCGAGGTTGTGCCGTTGAGCAGGGCGGCCTCGGCATAGGCGCAGGCCGTCACCATCGAGGATTCGATGTGGATATGCGGATCGACGAGGCCCGGCGCGATGATGCCGCCCCTGGCGTCGTAGCGCTTGACGTCGCCGAAGGGATTGCTGCCCGAGGGCTTAACCGCCGCGATGCGTCCGCGCGCAATCCAGACCTCCCGGTTGTCGAGGATGCGCTCGGAATAGGTCGAAAGCGCCCGCGCGCCTGATATGATGAGATCCGGCCGAACGCGTGCCGAGGCGACGTCGGCGAGATGCCGGGTCATGGTTGCGAGCGGGGCGACAGAAAAGCGGGTGATCGGAGCCATGGGTGTCTTGCCTCGTTTGGGCCTCGGTTGAACTGTCAGTGATAGTCGGGAATGCCCGGCATGGTGATGAAGCCGTCAAGCGCGCGGAAGCGGCGGATCCAGCGGCGCAGGCCGGGGAACTCGTCATGGTCGATGCCGAAATCGCGGCTTAGCGCGAAGAGCGGAAACAGCGCCACGTCGGCGACGGTCGCCGTCTCGCCGGCAAACCATTCGCGGCCGGCGATCTGCCGGCGGAGGATGTGGTCGTCCATGATGCGGAATGCGGCCACCGCCTCCGCCTTGAGGCGCTCGAAATGTCCCGGCAGCCCGAAGAGCGAGATCTTGCGCGCGGTCGCCGCTCCGGCAAGCACGGTCATGGCGAAATCGAGCCAGTGCATCACGGGGCCGAATTCGGCCGGCGCGCGCGGCAGCCATTTGCCGTCCGGATCATGGGCAGCGGCGACATGGGCAAGCACCGCGCCGCCGCCTGCTATCGTCAGGCCGCCATCGACCAGCACGGGCAGCGAACCACGCGGATTGAGCGCCAGCATCGGCGCTTTCTTCTCCTCCTCGCCCGGCATCATGTCGATAGCCTCGGCATGGTAATCGACGCCGAGCATCGAGAGCATCAGCCGGACCTGGTAGCACTGGTCGTCGAGTTCGAAATTGTAGAGCTTGATCTGGGACATCAGGCGAACTCCACCATGGCGCTGGCGAGCCTGCGGTCCTCCAGCGCGAGGCGAAACCCTTCCGCCCAGCGCGCCACCTTGATCCGCTCGGCGGGCTCGGCTTCGCCTGCTATCAGGATATGCAGCGCGACATGGCCGGGCCGGATTCGCTGGCCGGCGATGACGAGGCTGAGGCCGCCGGCCTCCACCCTGAAGCAGTCGGGCCCGATGTCGGCCACTGTCACAGCGCCGTCGCCGAAACGGGCGCTGCCGAGTGCCGCAGCCGCGGCCTCCATGTCCACGGCCACATAGACGGTCTTGACGGGCGTGGCCGGACCGGTCGCGACAATCTCCGCGGGATCGGCACCGTCCTCGAGCCGGGTCCAGATCAGCCCGTCCCGTTCTTCGGTCGCATAGGTCCTGGCCTTGATCGTCTGCGGCACTTCGAGATCGGGATGCGCCGGAATATACTGACACTGGCCGCCGGTATCATATTCCCAGCCGTGATAGAGGCAGGCGATATGATCACCGCGCACGAAGCCGAAGCTCAGGCGCATGCCGCGATGGGGACAGCGGTCTTCCCACACATGGGCCGCACCCTTGCTGTCGCGCCAGACCACCAGTTCGGCGCCGCCGACCACCGCGCCCGCCGAAGTCGAGGGCTCGATCGCGTTCGACAGCGCAACCGGCACCCACCTGTCCTCGTTCACCATCACCATCTCCCTACTTATCCTTTGCCACGACTGCGGCATGCCCGATATCCCGGCGCTCCACGTCCCGCACGATGCAGGCAAGCGGCCCGAGGCTGCAGGCCATTTCGAACATGTCCACCAGATCGGGCGCGCCTTCGACGTCGAAGGTCGCCGATCCCGGTCCGCTCTCGACAACCGTCAATGCGATATCGAGGCGAAGCGCCCGGTGTTCAGCGAACTCGGCGAAACTGGCCTCGTCCAGGTCACCGATGAAGCGGAAGCGAACGGCATCCGTCATCGGCAGGCCGCCCGTCCGGCACGACGGATGCATGGACATCCGATGCTGCCCGCCCCTGTTCCCGTCATGCCCGTCATTCTGCTCACCAAGCCATCACACCGCGAAGCATTTGCCTAAAATTTGCACAAGCCTCTATTTTGATCAGACTAGCGGACGAAATCGGACCTGATCAAGCAGTTTTTTCCGAAATCTTGTTGCGCTTTATGCAACATCGCACTCGATTTTTTCCCTCTATTCGGAACACCGGCTATTTGAAAAGCTGAATCCGGAGCCATGTGGTTCCCCGACAAACCAGCGTTCATCGCCGAATTCCCGATGGTGTCCGGTCGAGGCTGTCCATCTGGACGCAACACCGAAACAGAGGCGTGAGGCGACTTGGCACGCTTGTTGCTCGACTGGATGGGAAAACACCAGAACCGCATGTCAGCCACACGGACTCTAGAACAACAAAGAGGGGTACTCATGATCAAGCTGCAAGACCTGTCCCGCCGCGGATTTCTCAACATGTCGGCGGCCGGCGCCGCTGCGCTCGCCACCGGCGCGCTGACCCGCCCGGCCTTCGCCGCGCCGCTCGCTGCGGTCAAGGAAGAAGATGCCGTTATTGGCTTCGGCCATGTCGGCCCGATCACCGACGAAGGCTGGACCTGGAGCCATCACCAGGGCCTGCTCGCCGTCAAGGAAGCCTTCCCCAAACTCAAGAAGGTGCTCGAAGTCGAGAACGTGCCCTATTCGGCTGACGCGACGCGCACCTATCGCCAGTTCGTCAGCGAAGGCGCCAACATGATCTTCGACACGTCCTCGACCGGCGACTTCCTGCATGAAGTCGTCAAGCGTGCGCCGGAGACCGCCTTCCTCGAGTGCAACGGCCATGTCCTTATGGACAATCTCGGCTGGTACTACCTGGCCCACTGGTATCCGACCTATGTCGTCGGTGTCGCCGCCGGCCTGTTGTCGAAGACCGGCAAGCTCGGCTATGTCGCCTCCTTCCCTGTCGCCTCGGTCTATGCCTCGACCAACGCCTTCCTGATGGGCGCGCGTACCGTCAACCCGAACGCCACGCTGCAGGCCATCGCCATCAACAGCTGGTTCGACCCGCAGGCCGCCACGCAGGCCGGCACCGCGCTGATCGACAATGGCTGCGACTTCCTCTTCGGCATCATGGATGAGGCCGGCTATCTGCAGGTCGCCGAAAAGCGCGGCGTCTGGGCGGCCATGTGGAACACCGACATCCGCCGCTACGGCCCGAACTCCTATGTCTCGTCGATCATCATCGACTTCAAGAAGTTCTATGTCGATCAGGTCGGCAAGCGCCTCGCCGGCACCTGGACGCCGGGCGAGACGCTGTTCCCCATGGGCGCCGGCGTCGATCGCGACAAGTGGGGCGAGAAGGTCCCCGCCGATGTCGCCGCCAAGGCCGATGCGGTGCGCGACAAGATCCTCGGCGGCTGGTCGCCCTTCGAAGGCGAACTCAAGGATGCCAAGGGCAATGTCAAGGTGCCGAAGGGCACCCGCATGACCGAGATGGAGCTCTACAACTGGGATTGGTCGATCGAAGGCGTCACCGGCCTCCAGGCCTGATCGACAGATCGAACAGGCGGGCCGGCTTGTCCGGCCCGCAATCGCCCCCGGGCCGTATCGCATCCTCTCTCCGGTAGCTTTTCATGACCGATCACCCGCCGAAATACGTTGCCCCCGCGGGCGTCGCCCCGCTCGTTCATCTCAAGGGCATCGCCAAGTATTTTCCGGGCGTGATCGCCAACGAGAATGTCGATCTCGAGGTCATGCCGGGTGAGATTCACGCGCTTCTCGGCGAGAACGGTGCCGGCAAGTCGACGCTGATGAACATCCTGACCGGCATCTACCAGGCCGATGCCGGCGAGATCATGATCGACGGCTATGTCAGGCAGTTCGCCTCGCCGCAGCAGGCGATCGCCGCCGGCATCGGCATGGTCCACCAGCATTTCAAGCTCGTCCAGGCCTTCACCGTCGCGGAAAACATCCATCTCGGCTGGAAGGAGACGCCGCGCCGCGCGTCTGCTGCCATCCTGGAAGCGAGAACCGCATCGCTTGCGAAAAAATTCAATCTCCAGGTCAAGGGCTCGGCGCGGATCACCGAGCTTTCGACCGGCGAACAGCAACGCGTCGAGATCCTCCGCGTGCTGGCGCGAGACGCCCGCGTCCTCATCCTCGACGAGCCGACCGCGGTGCTGACCCCGGCCGAGGCGCGCGAACTCTTCAAGGCGCTGCGCGACTTCGTCTCGACAGGCAATGCCGTGATCTTCATCTCGCACAAACTCGACGAGGTGCTCGAGATTTCCGACCGCATCTCGATCCTGCGCGGCGGCCGCAAGATCGCCACTGAGCACGCCGCCGACTGCACCCCCGCCAAGCTCGCCCGGATGATGGTCGGCCGCGATATCGTGCTCGCCGACATGCGCGGCCGGCCGGCCGGTGCGGCCGCCATCTCGGCCAAGCCGGTCATGCGCCTCGAAAACGTCTTCGCGCGCAACGATGCCGGCGGCAGGGCCCTGCACGGCATCACGCTCGACATCCATGCCGGCGAGATCGTCGGCGTGGCAGGCGTGGCCGGCAACGGCCAGCGCGAACTGTCTCAGGTCATGACCGGCACGCGCGGCATCTCCCAGGGCAGCATTTCAATCGACGGCGAGATCGTGGCGCGCGCGGATGCGGCGGATTTCGTCGCCCGCGGCATCGGCCACATCCCCGAGGACCGGCTGCACAGCGGCCTGGCGCCCGGGCTCTCGATCACGGTCAATGCCGTGATGCGCGAATATCGCAAGCCGCCTGTCACATCAGGCGGGCTCTACAAGCCGGGCGCGGCAACCGCGCTGGCGAAGGAGATCGCGGCGGCGGCTGATGTCGCGATCCCCGATTTCGGCATGCCGATCCGCAATCTCTCGGGCGGAAACCAGCAGCGGCTCGTGGCCCGGCGCGAGATGCGCGTGGCCGACAAGATCCTCGTCGCCGCCTATCCCAGCCGCGGCCTCGATGTCGGCGCGATCAACACCATGCTGCGCTACATCGTCGAACTCAGGAATGCCGGCGCGGGAGTCGTGCTGATTTCTGAGGAGCTCGAGGAACTGCTCAATCTCTCGGACCGAATCGCCGTGCTCTATGAAGGAAAGATCATGGGAATCCTCCCCAACGACAATGTCGATATCGAGGAGATCGGCCTCTTGATGGGCGGCCGGAAATCCCAGGGAGGCGTCGCGCATGGCCACTAGTTTCCGTCTGCAGCGGCTGCCCTCAGCGAGCCCCGGCATGGCGCTCGGCGCACGCGCAGCGGCGATCGCAGTCGCCCTGATCTTCTCCGGCATCATACTCGCTTTCGCTGGCAACAACCCTGTCGAACTCGGCATGCAGGTGATCAGCGCCTCGCTCGGCTCCACCTTCGGCATGGAGGATCTCGGCCTGCTGATCATCCCGCTGATCCTGACCGGCCTTGCCGTCACTGTCGCCCAGCAGATCGGCACCTGGAACATCGGCGCCGAGGGCCAGTTCTATGCCGGCGCCTTTTCGGCGACCGCAGTCGGCCTCTTCGCGCCGCTCGAGGGCAGCCTGAGCCTGATCGCGATGTTCGTCGCCGGTGCAGTCGGCGGCGCGCTCTGGATCCTGGTTCCGACGCTCGCCCGCGCCTATGCCGGTGTCAACGAGCTGATCACGACCCTGCTGCTCAACTTCGTCGCCATCCTCCTCGTCTTCTACGTTTCGACCGACGCCTGGCGCGAGCGCGGCGGCGTCGCCAATTCCGCCACGCCGCGTGTTCCGGCGGAAATCCCGGAATTCTGGGGCCTGGTCCACTGGGGCCTGCCGATCGCCGTCATTCTCGCCGTCGGCCTGGCTCTGGTCTTCAGTTTCTCGAAATGGGGCTATGAGGTGCGGCTGATCGGCTCCAACCCCTCGGCCGGCAAATATGCCGGCATCGCCGCCCGCCGCCACCTGATCACGGTCATGCTGCTTTCGGGCGCCATCGCGGGCATCGCCGGCATGATCGAGATCGCCGGCACGGTGCATCGCCTGCAGGGCGGCATTTCCAACAATTACGGCTATCTCGGCATCATGGTCGCGGTGCTTGCCCGCGGCTCCTGCATCGGCGTCATCTTCGCCGGCGCGCTGATGGCCTTCATCCTCAATTCCGGGATCATTCTCCAGACCCAGGGCCTGACGACGTCGGCGGTGCTGGCGATCACCGGCCTGATCCTGTTCCTCACCGCGATCGGCGACGAGCTCTCGCATTATCGCCTCGTGCGCGACAAGGCCTGAAGGGAAGCGAACATGGATCTCTTGACCGGCCTTCTGACGACAGCCTTCCTCGCCGGCGGCGTGCTGGCGCTGGCCGCCATCGGCGAGGTGCTCGCCGAGCGCGTCGGCGTCGTCAATCTCGGCGCCGAGGGCCTGATGGCCATGGGCGCCGTGACCGCCGTGGCGACCGTGACGGCCGCGCCTTACCCCTTGCTCGGCTTTCTCGCGGCGCTCGTGGTCGGCGGCCTGCTGGGCTCGGTCTTCGCGCTCGCCACGGTGACGCTGCGGGCCAACCAGGTTCTGTGCGGCCTGGCGCTGACGCTGATGGGCACGGGTCTGGCCCAGACCATCGGCAAGGCCTATTCCGGCATGCCGGTGCCGGCGACTTTCGAGGGTGTCGCGATTCCGCTGCTCTCCTCGCTGCCGATCATCGGCAAGGCCTTCTTCAGCCAGAACATCCTGGTCTATCTGATCTACCTGATCCTGCCGATCGGGCTTTCCTACATCATGTTCCGCACCCGGCATGGCCTCAACCTCCGCGCCGTCGGCGAGAACCCGGCGGCCGCCGATGCCGCCGGCATTCCGGTCAACCTGATCCGCTTCGGCTATGTCGCGGCCGGCTCGGCGCTTGCGGCCGGGGCCGGCGCCTATCTCGTGCTCGCCTTCGTGCCCTCCTGGTCCGATGGCGTCGTCGCCGGTCGTGGCTGGATCGCGGTGGCACTGGTCATCTTCGCCGGCTACAGGCCGATCCCGGCTGCCCTTTCCGGCCTGCTCTTCGGTTTCATCACCGCGCTCGGTTTCGTCGGCCAGGCACGCGGCTGGCCGATCGCGCCCGCCTTCCTCTCGATGCTGCCCTATCTCGGCACGATCGCCTTCATCATCGTACCCGTCATCGCCTGGAAACGGATGAAGCGGCTGATGGCGGCGCCCGCGGCGCTCGGCGAGCCCTATTTCCGGAGCATCCGCTCGTGACGATGGCGCTCTACAGGAATATTGACTATCTCGAGACCGCGGCGCCGGCTCGCAGCCACGCGGGCATCATCAACGGGTGCGCGGTGATCACAAATGGCCACTTCGTCCCGGCCGATGTCGGCCGAAGGCCCGACAGGCACCAGACGGTATTGGATAGAATCTACGACAGCTGACACGGGAGAGTACGGAGATGGTTGTTGCAACGGACAGGGCATCGCTGGACCAGTGGTATGTGATCGAGACGGAAGCGGCCATTCCGGTCGGCACGATGGCCAACCGCCTGCTCGGGATCGACCTCAAGGTGACGAAAGGCGAAGACGGGGAGATCACCGTCCACGCCGTCGACCGCGCCGCGCCGCTGCCGATCCGCAAGCGCTTCGGCTTCATCTGGACCTCGCTCGGCACGCCGGCGGGTGAAATCTTCCCGGTGCCGGAAACCGATGAGCCGGACCGCCGCTACGTACCCTGCGGCGTCATCTCGGTGCGGGCCTCGGGTCTGCGCATCGTCGAAAATTTCCTCGACATGGCGCATTTCCCCTTCGTGCATACTGACATCCTCGGTTCGGAACCGCATACGGAGGTCCTGCACTACAATGCCGAGATCCGCCGCGATGTCGACGAGGTCTGGGCCACCAACTGCCAGTTCTTCCAGCCGCAGGCTGCCCTGTCGGCAACCGACGGGATCATGACGCAGTATATCTACCGGGTCATGACCCCGTTCACGACGCTGCTCTACAAGACCTGCCCGAACTCCGCCAATCGCTGGGACGTGATCTGCCTCTTCGTCCAGCCGCTCGATCCCGACCGCTGCCGCGCCCATCCGGTCATGTACCTGATCGACGACGTCTCGACGACATCAGCGCTGGTGCAGTTCCAGCAACTCATCTTCCTGCAGGACCGCATCATCCTCGAAAACCAGCGTCCGGTGCTGCTGCCGCTCGAGCCGCGCGCGGAAATCCCGACCCGGGCCGATGCGACGTCGATCGCCTATCGCCGCTGGCTGAAGGAGAAGGGCGTGACCTACGGCACCTCGCTTCAGGCGGCCTGAGGCGATGGTCCCCAGGCCGCAGGACCCTGCGGTACCGGCGATTTGTCAGCGCTTCATCCGAAGCTTGATGTGCTTCTTCTCCAGAAATGCCTCTAGGCCCTCGGGTCCCAATTCACGGCCCATGCCGCTCATTTTCCAGCCCCCGAAAGGCGCCTGGAGATCGCTGGTATCGTTGACATTGACGCCGACTGCGCCAGCCTCGATCTTCTCGGCAAGCGACCAGCCACGTTCGAGATCGCCGGAAAAGACATAGGCTGCCAGCCCAAAGGGCAAGGAATTGGCAATGCGGATCGCCTCGGCATCGCCATCCACCGTCTGCACGGCGGCAAGAGGCCCGAAGGTTTCCTCGGTCGTCGCGAGCGCGCCCTCGGGCACCTGGTCGACGATCGCCGGCTGGTAGAAGAAGCCTTTGTCGTAGATGTCGCCCTTGGGAATCGTCCCGCCCGTCAGCAGCTTGCCGCCACGGGTAACGGCATCAGCGAGATGGCGGGCGACTCTGGCGCGAACGCTGTCATTCAGCACCGGGCCATAGAGCACACCGGGCTCGACACCATGACCCAGCTTGATCGTCTCCGTCTCGGCCACAAGCGCCTCGACGAAGCGGTCATGGATGCCGCGCGAGACGATGATGCGATTCACCGCGATGCAGATCTGGCCCATGTTTGAGAAGGAGCGGCGCGCGGCCGCGGCCGCCGCCTCGGCCGGATCGGCATCATCGAGCACGATGAAGGGGCATTGTCCGCCGAGCTCCAGCGAAAGCCTTTTCAGGTTGCCCGCAGCCGCCCGCATGATTGCCTGGCCGGCCGGCACCGAGGCCGTCGCCGTGATCATGTGGACACCGCCATGGGCCGAGAGTGCCGCCCCGACCTCCGGACCCGTGCCGGGAATGTCGTTGAGCACACCGGCGGGCAGACCCGCTTCCTCGAAGCATTTCACCACCATGCCGATGGCGAGCGGCGTCTCATACGGCGGCTTGGCCACCAGCACGCAGCCGGCAGCCAGCACCGGCGCCACCTTCCAGGCATAGAGGTCGACCGGATAGTTCCAGGGAATGATCCCGGCAACGACACCGACCGGGTGGGAGGTGACGAGATTGCGGATGTCGCTGCGCGAGGCGGGGCGGATCGACCCGTGCACACGCCTGCCCTCCTCCGCGTAGTAGCGGATGACCTCGATGCCGAAAGCGATTTCCTTCTTTGAATCAGGCACCGGCTTGCCCTGCTCGCGGGTCAGCAGCTCCGCGATCGCGTCGATGCGTTCGGCGATCAGGTCGGCGGCGCGGTGCATGATCTGGGCCCGCTTGTCGGGATGGGTCGCGGCCCAGGCCGGAAAGGCGCGGGTTGCCGCCGCGACAGCGGCATCGACATCGGCTGCCGTCGCGATCGCGCTGGTGCCGACGGGCTCGCCGGTCGCGGGGTCATGAATGACGGCAGTGCCACCTGCGACGGCATCGCACCAGCGACCGTCTATATAGAGCTTGCGATCCATCTCAGCGCGCCCTCAGCCGCGCCCAGAGCGCCTCATAGTTGGAATCGTTCTGCGCGTTGGCGGCTTCCTTGCTGGTGGTGTTGGGGCTTACCATAACGCCGGGCGTGATGCCCTGCTGCACGAGCTTCTCGGCTGTTGCCGAGACGATGGCATGGGCAATCGCAATGGTGACGCTGGTCGAGGTCGGTCCGACAGGATGTTCAAGGCCGTCGATCGTGATCGCGGAATCGGCCAGTGCGGCACCGGTGTCGATCACCACATCGGCGACCTCGAAGAGCCGCTTGCCCGAGGAATGGCGCGATGGCGTGGCGGAGGAATGCGGGATCGAGGTTATGCCGACCAGGCCGATGCCGCGCTCCGTGCATTCCATGGCGATGTCCATGATCACGGCATTGATGCCGGAATGGGAGAACAGAATCATCGTGTCGGCGGAATCGAGCTGATGCGACCGCAGGATCGCCTTGCCATAGCCCTCCTGCGCATGGATGAAGCGGTATTGCCGCGCACCCATGTCGCCCCAGACATGGTGGAAGGAGATCATCGTGCTCTCGACGATCGGACGGAAGCCGACGATCGTACCGGTGCGCGGGAAAGTTTCGAGCGCCGGGATCGCGCCATGGCCGGTGCCGAACGTGAAGACGAGCTTGTCCGCCGCAATGGATTTGGCGCAGAGGGCTGCGGCGCTGTCGATGGCCTTGGCCTGTTCGTCGCGCACCTTTTCCATGCGCTCGATCATGGCGTTGAAGTAGCGGGTGGAAACCGGTTCCATATCGCGGTCCTTTCGAATTCTGGTTATGCCGCGGCGGCGAGGCGGGCGCTGACGTCAAGCGCGATCTCGAACATTTCGCGCTCGAGTGCCGCCATGTCGGCGTCTTCGATCTTGGCTTGTGTCTCCGCATCGACAGTGGCGATGCAGAGCGTGGATGCGCGCACGCGAAGGATGCGGGCGGCGGTAAGCAGCGCCGAGGTCTCCATGTCGGTGCCGATGAGGCCGAGGCGGCGGATATCGTCCTTAAGCTTGCCGATCATCTCGCGACGCTCGCCGGACAGGCCAAACATCTCGGTATAGAAGCCGTCATAAGTGCCGAAGATGCCGGCGTGCCACGTCTGTCCGCTGGTGATGAGCCGATTCCGTAGCTCGGTATTGAGCTCGAAATCGGCGATGGCGGGGAAGCCCAGCGGCGCATAGGTATTGGAGGTGCCATCGGCGCGCAACGCGCCGTCTGCCAGCACGAAATCACCGAGTTTGGCTGGACTCACAGCCATCGCCGTGCCGATGCGCAGGAAGGTGGAGATGCCCAGCGCATGCAGTTCGTGGAGCACGATGGTGGCGATCGGCGCGCCCATGCCGAAGGCGGAGACGGTGATGCGCTGGCCGTTGCGGGTGCCGGTAATGGTTTTCAGGCCGCGGTTCTCAGGGACGAAGTGCACGTCCGTCATGTGCTCGGCAATGCGCTCGATACGCGCGGGATCGCCGACGAGAATGGCGGCCTTGCCCACGTCATCGCGGTTGGCGCCGATATACCAGGCCCGGTTGGTCTGTTCTTTTTCTGTCATGCTTTCAGCTCTCTTCGGCTTTCCGGTCGAGAAGAAGCGCCCGCGCGGCGGCATTGCCCGCCTGCCCGATCGCTTCCAGATCGGTTTCACCCTTCATGATGGCGGCAATGACGCCGCCGGCAAACGTATCGCCTGCGCCCGTGGGGTCGATGACCTCCACCGGCTCGGCGGCGACGAAATGGCTTTCTTCCCCGCGCAAAAAGAGCGCGCCGCGGCGGCCCTGGGTTTCGACGATGATCTGGCCGGTGCGCGGCGTGCGCCCCGCCGCCTGCGCGTCGTCGAGAAAGGCGCGCTCGCGGCCATTGCAAAAGACGAGATCGGCCCGTTCGTAGAGCGCCGCCGATTGCCCCGGTGTGATCGCCTTCGGATCGTTCTTGACCACCCAGGCCAGTTGCTGGTCGTTGCGAAGCAGTTTCAGCAGCTGATCCGTAACCGCCAGCGGACCGATGGTCACGCCGATCCACTCCGAACCTTCGATCAGATCCCGCTGGGCCGCGTCGAGGCCGACACCGCCAGGAAGGCCCGGGTCATAGAGGCAGGCGCAATCGCTCGCCTGGTCATAGACCAGCACGGCGATCGGCGTCCGGGCGCCTTCGACCACCGCCATGCCGGCACTGGATATGCCCCGCTCGGCAAGTTGGCGGACATAGTTGTCACCCAGCGCATCCTCGCCGATCCAGCTGACGGGGACGGTTGCGCCCGGATTGCTGGCATGAACGGCAAGTGCGACATAAGCAGGACCGCCACCGAGCCGCGGCCAGGACTTGACCGAGCGGTTGACGATGGTCGTGGTCTTACCCGGCACGACGTCGCCGTCGAGCACGATGACGTGGTCGAGGCTCGCGTAGCCCGTGATCGCGATTCGGCTCATGACAGCATCTCCAGGCCCTCGGTCAGGCTCACGACCCGGCCCATGTAGCGGTCGATATCCTCGAGCGAGGCGTCGGCCAGATGCGGGCGGTTCGAGTTGGTGGCCTCGCGGACAATGACGGGTTCGAAGCCGTTGGCGAAGGCGTCCTGCGCGGTGGCGCGGATGCACACATTGGTCTTGACGCCGGCGATGATAACGCGGTTCACCTGCTGCTCGGTCAGGAACAACGCGAGATCGGTGGCGAAGAAGGCGCTGAAGCGACGCTTGAACACCGCCGTTTCGTTGGCACCCTCAGGATGGAAATCCTGGAAATAGTCGGCATCTTCAGCATCGGCCAGATGATGGATGGGCAGCTTCTTCCATTCGAAGTCGTGAAATTCCGGCCTGTGGCGCTCGACCGCGTGGACGGTAATCGCGCCACTCATCCTTGCCGCCTCGCGCAATGCCCGCATCGGATCGAGCACGTCCTCCACACCCTTGTAGTAGTTGGGGTGGCCGGGTTCGAAGAAGGAATTGATGACATCGACCAGCAGCAGCGCGGTCCTTGGCCTTTCGGTCCTGGGTGTTTGGGTCATGGGCGTGCTCCGCGGGCCTTGCGGCTGGACACCGCGATGAAAGTGAGAATGACGATGACCATCGCATAAGGCAGCATCTGAACCAGTTCAGCCGGAACACCGCGCCCCTGCAACCGGATCTGGAAGGCATCGAAGAAGCCGAACAGCAGCGCGCCAACGGCAGTCAATACCGGGTGGTTTCTGCCGAAATAGAAAGCGGCAAGCGCGATGAAGCCGCGACCGGCCGTGATGCCTTCGTTGAACACGCCCACCACGCCGATCGACAGATAGGCACCGGCGAGCCCCGACATCAGGCCGGCGAAGACGGTCGAGGCATCACGGGTGAAGAGCGGGTCGAGGCCGAGCGCCCGCGCGGCTTTCGGGCCCGCACCCGCAGCACGCAGCCTCAGGCCGCCGCGCGTCCGTGCCAGGAACCAGACAGTGACCGGCACGAGGAGCCAGGAAGCCCAGGTAAGGATATCGTGGCCGGACAAGATGGCACCGAGAATCGGGATATCCTGGATGACAGGAATATCCCAGCGTGGCAGGCGGGTCACGTCAGGCAGGCGCAGCGTGCCCGATGTGTCATAGGCGGATTTCAGGAAGAAGCGGACAAGGCCTGCTGCCACGATATTGAAGCCGAGACCGACGATGATCTCGTTGGCATCGAGCCGTGTAATGGTCAGCGACATGAGGAGTCCCATCACGCCACCGGCAAGACCGGCGCCAATCAGGGCTATCAGCCAGCTGCCATTGTTGGCGGCGAGGATCAGGCCGACCAGCGCGCCGACCAGCATCGAGGAATCGAGACCGATATTGACGATGCCGCCGGTCCGGTTGATCAGTCCCCCGATCGCGGCGAGCAGAATGGGCGTCGTCATGAGAAGCGCAGCATGAATGAGATTGTCGATCATGGCGCGCGCCTTTTCCAGAGCTTGCTCAGACGGGCGACAGCGAAGATCATGATCGTGCCCTGGAGGACATTGACGATCTCGATCGGCACATTGCTGAAGAGCTGGATGGTCGCGCCGGATGTGGCCAGAGCGCCGAACAGGATGGCTGCCAGCAGCATGCCCCATGCATTGCCGCGCCCCAGGAGCGCGACGGCGATCCCGACAAAGCCATAGCCGGGCGAGAAGCCCGAAACATAGCGAAACACGGTGCCGAGGGCATGGACTCCGCCGGCGAGTCCACCGATCACGCCTGATAGCAGCATCATCTTGAACACAAGGCTTGGCACATCAAGGCCCGTGGCCGTGGCGAAACGGGCATTCATGCCGGCGATGCGGGTCTCGAAACCGAGCGCAGCCCATTTCCCCCACAGCCAGTAGAGAACCACGCAGACGAGTGCGATCACAAAGCCGAGATTGAGCGTCGAGCCGCGCATCAGCTTCGGTAGCCGTGCGGCCTGGTCGATCATCGGCGTCGCGGAATTGGCGGAACCAGGCGCTAGCAGCGGACCGTTGACCAGCCAGGCGGTGAAGCCGATGGCAATGAAATTCAGCATCAGCGTGGTGACGACCTCATCGACATCGAGCCGGGATTTCAGAAGCGCCGGAATCAGCATCCACAGGGCGCCGGCGACCATTGACGCCAGGACCGCCACCGGCAGAAGGACGTAGCCCGAGAGCGAGACGAAGGTAAAGCCGACAAAGGCGGCAGCCAGCCCGCCCACATTGACGCAGCCCTCGACGCCGACGTTGAAGGCGCCGGTGCGGAAGGCAATGGCCGTCGCGAGACCGGTGAAGATCAGCGGCGTGGCGGCTGACAACGTCGAGGCGATGCGTTTGGTCGAACCGAAGGATTCGACGAAGAGAAGCCGGTAGACGTCGAGCGGATTGTGGCCGGCGACGGCGAGCACGACAGCGCCGACGACCAGAGCCACCAGAAGCGGCTGCAGTGCTTCCGAAACCGGCTTCAGCCATGCGGTGACGCGCTGCGGCGGCGCGGGAGAGACGACAACGGCCATCACGCCGCCTCCCCGAGCATCATGCGGCCGATCTGTTCTATGTCGCCATCGCCGCGCCGAAGTTCGCCCCGGAGTTCGCCGTTGAAGATGACGATGATGCGGTCGGCCAGCGTGATGATCTCGTCGAGTTCCTCGCTGACCAGCAGCACGGCGCCACCCCTGTCGCGATAGTCGAGCAGGCATTGATGGATGAAGGCGATGCCGCGGATGTCGACGCCGCGCGTCGGCTGGCAGGCGACGAGCAAGTCTGGGTCGCCATCGAGTTCGCGGGCAATCGCGACGCGCTGCTGGTTGCCGCCCGACAGCGATGACGTCGCGAGCGCCGACGAACCGCGCCGGACCGAGTAGCGGTCGAGCAGCGCTTCGGCGTGTTCGGCAAGTCGCCCGAGCTTCAGGATGCCCGCCGTGACGAATTCTGGCGCGCGATGATGGCCGACGATCACGTTCTCGGCGATCGAGGCTTCGAGGCAAAGCCCCTCCGCGGCACGGTCGGGGCTGAGATAGGCAAGGCCCGCCGCACGTCGCGCGGACAGCGGCAGCCGTGCCACCGGCTGGCCGGACAGCGCTATGTCGCCCGAGGAGATCGGCCTAAGCCCGGTCACGGCGCCGATCAGTTCGTCCTGTCCATTGCCCGCCACGCCGGCGATGGCGACGATCTCGCCCTTGCGGACGGCAAAGGTCGCACCGCGCAGACGGCCCTCGGCGTCGGACACGTCTTTGAGATCGAGGATGGTCGAGCCCGGTTGCCCGGGCCGGGGCGTGGTCTCGGCGAGGATTTCGCCGATCATCAGTTCGGCGAGCTTCGCCTTGGTCGTCTCACGCGCCTTGAGGCTGCCGACGACGCGGCCCGTGCGCATGACGGTGATGTCGTCGCTGACGGCAAGGACTTCGTCGAGCTTGTGGCTGATGAAGAGAATGGTGCGGCCTTCCGCCTTCAACCGCTTGAGCAGCGCCATCAGTTCGCGGATCTGTGAGGGTGCCAGCACGGCGGTGGGCTCGTCGAGGATCAGCACGTCGGCGCCACGATAGAGCAGCCGGAGGATCTCGACGATCTGGCGGACATGGACCGGTGCATCGTCGACCGGCATGTTCCACTCGACTTTGACGCCGGCTTCCTTTTCAAGCCTGCGTGCCGCCCTGAGAGCCTCCGCGTGATCGACGAGTACGCCGCCTTTCAGGGGCTCCCGAGCCAGCACGAGATTTTCGAGCAGCGTCAGGCCGGGCACCAGCATGAACTCCTGGTGCACCATGCCGATGCCACGCGCGAAAGCCTCCGACGGGCCACCGAGCCTTGCCGGCTCGCCGTCGATGATAACTGTGCCGTCATCCGGATGATCCATGCCCTGGAGAATCCGCATCAAGGTCGACTTCCCGGCGCCGTTGCCGCCAACGATGGCGTGGATCGTACCCGGCATGGCCGAGAAATCCACGCTGTCATTGGCAACAAGCGCGCCGAAGCGGCGGGTCACCCCGCGCGCACCGAGGCGCGCGCGGGGGTCCTGGGAGGACGGGGGCGATGCAGGCATGACCGTGGCTTACTTCAGGTAGTCCGGATAGCCTTGGTCGACGACATTCCAGACCTTGATCTTGCCCGAGATGATGTCGGCCTTGGCCTGTTCCACCTTTTCAAGATATGCGGCCGGAATGATGCTCTTGGTGTGTTTCATCTCGGAGAGACCGACGCCGCCTTCCTTGAGGCCATAGGCGATGGTCGTGCCGCCAAGCTTCACGCCCTTGGCATATTCCTTGACCACGCCTTCGACGGCGACGTCGGTCTTCTTGATCATCGACGTCAGCACCGCGCCGGGCGCCAGGCCATCCTGGTCGCCATCGACGCCGATCGCATAGTGGCCGGCTTCCTTGGCCGCCTCGATCACGCCCATGCCGGTGCCGCCGGCGACCTGATAGACGATGTCGGCGCCCTCTTCGAACATGGCCTTGGCCATCTGCTGGCCGAGCGCCGGATCAGCGAAGTTGTTGGAATAGGCGACCTTGACGTCGATATCGGGATTGACCGACCTGGCACCCTCGATGAAGCCGGCGATAAACTTGTCGATGCCGGCCGACTTGGTGCCGCCGATCACCCCGAGGATCGGCTTGTCATTGATGCCCTTGATCGACGTGTCCGTCGTCACCTGCGCGGCGAGCACGCCGGCGAGATAGGAGCCTTCCTGTTCCTGGAACAGGACGGAGACGATGTTGTCGCCCTTCTGGACCTGGTTGAGGATCGCGAAGGTCGTGTCCGGATAGTCGGGCGCGACTTCGAGCATTGGTTCACCATGGGCATATTCGAGGTCGACGATCAGGCCGAACTCGGCATCCGCCGCACGGCGCAGGATGTCGGCAGCCTGGGCCACGACGTCCTTGGACTCGACCGGCTTGCCGTCGATGCCGGCTGCTTCCACGCCGCGCTTGAAGCCGGCGAAGGCGAGATCATTGTAGGACTGGTCGCCAAGACCGCCCTGGGCAATGATCAGCGCGGCAGGCTTGACGTCGGCGGCGAAGCTAGCGGTCGCCGTCGAAAGGACCGAGGCGAGGACCGTGGTGGCGATCATGGTCAGGGTTCTTGAATGCATCTTGGTTCTCCTGTTTTTTCTGGTTCCCTGGATCAGGTTGTCGGGTGAGCCTGGCCTCATATGAGTAGTGACGGGCGTCATAGGTCGCCTCCACCGCGTCGAGCGGCGTGCCGTCATGGGCGAATGTCTGGCGGGTGACCGACACAACGACGGTGTCGTCGGCAAGATCGAGAAGCCGCCGCTCCTCAACGTTTGCGAGCCGCGCGATGAGCCGTTCATTGGCCGTCGCCACTTTCAGGCCGCTTTCCTCGAAATGCCGATACAGCGAGAAATCCGGCGCGCGCGCCACGGCCTCGGTCAGGCCAATGCGTGTGAGAAGCGCCGCGGAAAGTGTCGAGCAATGTCGCGCAACCGCGACATCGTCAACGTAGCGAAGGCGATCAAACAACAGCAACGGCTCGTCCTGCGCATAAGGAAGACCACGCATCCAATCCGTCTTTCGGAAGGCGAGCACCCTATGGGTCGACGCGTGCCCCGCCGCCTGAACCGCCTCGGTGAAGGAGAGGAGATAGCCCGGCTGGCGCCGCAGGGGCGCCTCGGCCACGAAGGTTCCGCTGCCCTGCTTGCGAACGATCAGGCCGTCTTTGACCAGCTGCTCGACCGCCTTGGCAACCGTGAAGCGGCTAACCCTGAAATCACGCGCCAGGTTCGGTTCGCTCGGCAGTCGTTCTCCTGGCGGCAGTGAGTTGGCAATGTCCCGCAGTCGCTGCGCGATCTGCAGGTAATAGGGCTCACCACTGTCCGATAGACGCTTCATGCTGGCTTCCAAGTTGTCCAGTCAACTGTACATATTTTAGAGGCGGGAGCAAGTGGGGGGCATCGCATATTCCGGCGCGAAAAGTCGTCGTCCAATTCTCGGCTTTGCGCTAGCCAAGTTGCAATGATGGCGCGAATGACCCTACGCCACTGGTTCGATCAGCCTATGATGTCCGCGACGTCCTTGGCGGCAGGGCGGAATATCGCCCCAGGCCACGGCGATCCGGTTGGCAAGGTCCTTATCCAAGGCACAAGATTTTTCGCCAGGGCTACGAGGAGTTTAAAGTCGGCTTCAGAGCAGTGACAGTTGCATCACTGGTCAGCAGATCCATGGCAAATGGATATGCCCCACCGCCTCCTGCGATAACTCTCGCCGCTTTGGCTCGCCTGAGACGTTGTTGGCCACAGCGCGTTCGATGTCAGGAGAGGCGCACTCGCTGAAATCAGTTGACCTCAAGGCCACACGTTTTTTCGGATGACATCGAGGCAATCGGAGATCCGAGACCTGATGGCCTCGTTCCTGAATCTCAATGTGTCAGTACCATCCCCGGCCGGGCGAGCCGGCCGGGGATGTAAGATTACGCATTGAGTGTCTTGGTGAGAGGCATGGAACGGATGCGCTTGCCGAGAGCCTTGTAGATCGCATTGGCAACCGCTGGTCCGATCGGCGGAACACCCGGCTCGCCGATACCCGAGGGCGGATTGGCGGAAGCAAGGATGTGAACCTCCACCACCGGCATCGCGTCGATTCGGAGCGGCGTGTACACATCGAAGTTGCCCTGATCGACCTTGCCGCCGGTCAGAGTGATTTCCTCGCCCAGAATGGCGCCCAAACCGAATCCTATCCCGCCCTCGACCTGGGCGCGGACCTGATCCGGATTGACCGCCAGGCCGCAATCGACCGCGGCGACGACGCGTTCGACCTTGATGCCGCCACTGTCATCGGTCGAAACCTCGGCAATTTGTGCAACGACCGAGCCAAAGCTCTCTGCCACCGAAACGCCGCGGAAACGGCCTTTTGGCAGCGGCTTGGTCCATTCGGCCTTTTCCGCAGCGAGCTTGAGGACGACGGCGTGGCGCGACTGCGGATCGAGCATCGACAGGCGATACTCGATCGGATCGCGGCCTGCCGCTTCGGCGATTTCATCGATGAAGGTCTCGGCCGCAAAGGCGGTATGCGTCGAACCCACCGAGCGCCACCAGAGGACGGGAATCCCGACATCGGTGGTCGTCAGGCCGACGGTCTGGTTGGGAATGGCATAGGGCAGGTTGTTCGCCCCTTCGACCGACGTCGGATCGACGCCGTTCTGAACCATGCCCTCGAAAGCCGTCTTCGCCATGATGGATTGACCGACAATGTGGTCGCTCCAGGCAACGAGCTTTCCGTCCGCATCTATCCCCGCCTTGAGCGTATGCACATAGGAGGGGCGATAGCGGCCGGCGCGCATGTCGTCCTCGCGGGTCCACTGCACCTTCACGGGCGCCCGGAACCCGATCGCCTTGGCGACATAGACGGACTCGACGACCACATCGCCATCGAACACGGCGCGCCGGCCGAAGCTGCCGCCTGTTTTCATGACATGCAGATGCACCTTGTCGGGCGTGATGCCGACGATCTGGCTGGCAAGCATCTGATAGACATCGGGGAACTGATGTCCGCCCCAGATTTCCAGCGTCCCGTCCTCGTTCCGGCGGGCGACGGCATTGAGCGGCTCCATCGCGGAATGCGCCAGATAGGGGAACTCGAAGGTCGCCTCGATGACCTTGGCCGCTGCCGCAAAGCCGGCATCGACATCGCCGTCCTTGCGCGCAATGGCGGCCGGGGCCTTGGCCACGAGATCCTTGTACATTGCCATCAGTTCAGGCGTGCTGCGCTTTTCGGCGGCCGTGTCGTCCCAAACGACATTGACGGCTTCGCGTCCCTTGATCGCGGCCCACATATGCTCGGCAACGACAGCGACGCCCCGCGGCGTCTCGACGACATCAACGACCCCCTTGACGGAACGCGCCCCCGCGGCATCGAAGGACTTGACCTTTGCGCCGAACATCGGCGGGTGAATCATCACGGCCGTCAGCATGCCCGGTAGCTTGACGTCGATCGTGTACTGCTCGGTGCCGTTCGTCTTGCGGGCACTGTCGAAACGCTTCAGCTTGGCGTTGCCGATCAGCTTCCAGTCAGCCGGCTGCTTGAGCTTCACGTCAGCGGGCACGGGCACGGCTGCCGCCTTGGCAGCAAATGCGCCAAACCCAGCGGTCTTTCCGGATGGATGCGCCAACACGCCGTTTTCAACGCTGATCTCGGCCGGCGGGACTTTCCATTCATCTGCCGCAGCGGCCACCAGCATGGCGCGCGCAGCCGCGCCCGCCTTCCGATAACGCTCCCAGGAGGTCACCATCGAGGTGGAGCCGCCCGTTCCCTGAATGGCGCCGCCGAAGGCGACATTGCCATAGGCCTTCACGTTGCCGGCGACGCCCTGGACATCGATCGACGACCAATCGGCATCGAGTTCTTCCGCAACGAGTGTCGCAAGGCCGTTATAGGAGCCCTGCCCCATTTCGAACTGGGACGAAAGCACCATGACCTTGCCGGTGTTGTCGATCGTCAAATAGGGCGTGAAGGCGGCCGCCTTGTTGCCGGCCGCAGCGGTTTCGCTAGCGGCCGCGGGCGATGCCGCCAGGATATGGTAGCCGACCGCGACGCCGCCACCGGCAGCGAGCGCGCCAAGCAAGAATTGCCGGCGCGACGCTTGCGCGTTGGCCACGGGTAGCACGAGGGATTGCATCAGTTTCGGGATCATCGCTCAGGCCTCCAAACGCTTGGCAGCTTCATGAATCCCGGCACGGATTCGGTGATAGGTGGCGCAACGACAGAGATTGCCTGTCATCGCAGCGTCGATGTCGTCGTCGGTGGGCTTGGGATTGTTCGTGAGCAGGTCGGTCGCCGATATGATCTGCCCGGACTGACAGTAGCCACATTGCGGCACATCGAGATCGGCCCAGACCGTCTGCACGGTTTCCGCGACCTTGCCCGAGAGCCCCTCGATGGTCGTCACTTTCGCGGTGCCTACATCGCCGATGAAGGTCTGGCAGGAACGCACAGGCGCGCCGTCCAGCAGTACGGTGCAGGCGCCGCATTGCGCCATGCCGCAACCGAATTTCGTTCCCGTCAGCCCGACGAGATCGCGGATCGCCCAGAGAAGCGGCATATCCGGCTCAGCCTCGACCTTATGTTCGCTGCCGTTGATCGTCAAAGTCACCATGGTGTTCTCCTTGCGTTGTGACGCGTTCGCGGAGCTTCGGACTTTGCCGGTCCGCGCTCCGTTTGACGTTCGTCATCTGCCGGGCAAACTTATTTGACCATGCTGAAAGCCGATAGAGTCGATCCTGCCTGATTATTGCTCGATTCTGTCGCGTTGGCTCATTTTGTGTCTATCTACGCACAATTGAGCTTTGATCGGAGGGCGCTAGCCGACTGAACTGTGTCTGATCGGACCGTCCGAATTCAGGATGGTCTTGACGTCCCGTAAAGGAGGATGGCCGAACAGGCGGCGGTACTCCCGGCTGAATTGCGTGGGACTCTCGTAGCCGACCCTGAGCGCGGCCGTCGCCGCATCGAGCGATCCGGAAAGCATCAGTTCACGCGCATGGTGCAGCCGCAGATGCTTCTGGAACTGCAATGGGCTCATGGCCGTCATCGCACGGAAATGATGATGCAGGGTGGAAACACCCATATTCGCCATGTCCGCCAACTCATCGACACGAAGCGGCCTGGTGTAGTTCTCCTTCAGCCAGGCAACTGCTTTTGCCACCCGATTGCTGTTCGTTCCGGCAAGCGCAAAGCGGCGCAGGCGCGCGCCCTGTTCGCCGGTGAGCAGCCGATAGAGAATTTCATTTTGGATATGGTTCGCCAGGAAAGGAATGTCTTTCGGCGAATTTACGAGCGAAATCAATCGCAAGAAAGCGTCGAACAGTTCCGGTGTGGCCGCACCCACCACCACACCGCGGTCCCGGTCGGATATGTTCGTCGGATGCAAGTCGTGATCGGCGATCAACCGCCGCAGTGCCTCCAGATTCAGCCGCAGCATGGCGGCGACGTAAGGCTCCACCGCACTCGCCTCGCATATCTGGCCCGTCATCGGCAGACCGATGGCGGTGAGGAAAAAGCTCGATTCATTATAGACGAGTATTTCGTCACCGACGCTGACCCGCTTGCTTCCCTTGATGATCAGCGAGAGGCTGGGTTCGTATACAGTAGAAAAAGGTCCGGCGGGTTCGACGAGACGGTATAGCGAAAGTCCCGGTATCTCGTGCTTGAAGTTGATGCCGTCCCACGGCAGTTGCGCCAGCACATCAAGAATACGCTCGCGAATCGCAGCCGTTTGATCCTGAAAACTCTCTGCCTCGGGCAAAATTCTCTCCATCGAACCGCCATTGCCAACTATCGCCTATATCAATCGCCTATATCAAAGGCGTTCTCCAGCATTATCACATTAATTTGATTTCCGGAGAATTGGGCAAGAAATCGGCAGGAACGAGCTAACGTGTCGCGGAGACCGGGCGTTATGCAGTCTCGGCCCCCCTGTACGCAGGCAGCAGCGTCCACGCGCCTTCCTGCGGGGCACGCTCGATCCAGGATCGAAACGAGACGAAGGATATTTCTGCTATGAAAACAACATTGACTGCATCGATCTCTGTGCTCGCCGCTCTCACGCTCTGTCCCTCCGGCGCTGCTGCGGATGGCGATGTGAGCCGCGGCGAAAAGCTCTTTGCCCGCTGCAGCGCCTGTCATTCCGTGAACGGCCAGAACAAGCTCGGGCCGTCGCTCGCCGGCGTCGTCGGTCGGACGGCTGGCACGGTCGAGGGCGCACGCTATTCCAAGGCACTGGCTCAATCGCAGATCGTCTGGACCGAACAGAACCTGGATGCCTATCTCACCGCGCCCACCACTCTCGTCCGCGGAACAACGATGACCATGCGAATTGCCAAGGAACAAGACCGGCAGGACCTCATCTCGTATCTCAAATCGCTTTGAACAGACGGGATCGGACTCGCCAGCCCTGCCATCCATGACACACCTGATGTCGTCGTCAGGCAATGGGGTCGCTTCCTGGCGCAAGAATTCCAAAACCAAATGCGGCGGCAGCCTGACGATTCGATGACGCCATTACTTGTGGCTTGATGTGGGTGTCGAACCCGGCTAGCGCTTGATCATTGAAGACAGCGCGAATGCCGTGAGCGTGTCCCGCACGCCGGGTAGGGCCGACACGTCCTGCCAGATTTCGCGGATGCGGTCTGCCGCGCCCGCTTCGACCCGAACCACGAGGTCGAACTCCCCGCTCATGACGTCGCAGCACACGACTTCCGGCATGCGCTTGAGTGCCTGTATGACGTCGCCGCCGCGCATGCGGTCGTGCCGGTAGACGAACATCATCGCGGCGATGGTCGATGCGCGCGGCTTTCCCTCGCCGACGACGATCGTGTATCCCTGTATGAGCCCGTCGCGCTCCAACCGTTCGATGCGCTGGCGCACGGCGTTGCGCGACAAGTTCACCTTTTCGGCAAGCTCCGCGTGGGGCATGCGGGCATTGTGGGTCAATTCGCCGAGAATGCGCTCGTCCGCCCGGTCAAGAATGCGTTTCATGGTAGCATTTCCTCGATACAGGCCCGGGCCGACACGAAGGCGCGTTGCGCGGAGGCCTCGATGTCGCCGAGGCTGCCTGCCTCAGCCAGCGAGGTCGCCATCGCCGCCATGACAAAGGCCGGCAGGGCATGAAGCTCAGGCGCATCGAGAGGGCGAACGTCTTGGTATCCTGCGAGCAATGCCCGGGCGAGCGCTCCGTCGAGCGAACCGTCCGGCCGTGCGGTCCAATGGAGCAGGAGTTCAGCGAGTTCGGCGATCAGGACATCGTCGTGACGCAAGCGGAAATTGATGACACCGCTGACCTCCTCGCTGAGGAAGAAGACATTGTCGCGGTTGAGAGCACCATGCACGGCACCTTTCGGCAAGCCTGGCATGGGGCGCAGCAACGTCCCGTGAATGCGGGCGGCGCACGCTCCGAGCGCGTGGGACTTACCAGCCGTGATTTCGCTCGGCCGAGAGCCCGGAACGAAGCCGACGACAGCGACGAGCTTTCCCGACACCGTGATGGTCGCCGCTCCCGCTTCGGTGCGAAGGGTCGACGGACAAGGAACTCCCCCTGCCGCCAGCGTCTCCATGGTGCGAAAAGCGCGTTCAAGATCGAAGGGTTCGGCCCCGGTTTCGAACAATGTTACGATGAACTCGCCGCGTTCGGCGCGGAAGAGGAAGGTGGTCTCGGCGTTGCCATCGGCGATCCCGATCACCGAGGTCAGGCGCCCCAACCGAAAGGCCGTTGCGATCCGGTCGCAATCCTCTTCAGACAGATCCGTGAAAACGGCCATCGCCTAACTCCCGTGGGTGTTCCATCGGCTCACGGCGCTCGGCGACCTTCGAACCGAAAATAACGCAGGTTTCCACCGTGGCCGATCTCCCTATTGTTTAGCCTGAAAGCGCCCTGTCGAGATCGCCGATCAGGTCGCCTGCCGCCTCAAGACCGATGGAAAGGCGGAACAAGCCGTCGCCGGCAAAGCGGCGGTAATCGTCGAGTTGCGCACCAGCGAGCTGATAGGTCGATGCCATCATTTCCTGTGTATCGAGCAACACGACGATCGAGCGCTGATGACCGAGCGAGAAGGCGTAGTGGGCAACTTGTAGGCACTCGGCGAGTCGATGTGCCATCCGTCCAGCATTCTTCACCTGGAAGGTCAATATGCCGCCGAACACCTCCATCTGCCGTTTCGCCAGGTCATGCTGGGGATGGGAGGCAAGCCCGGGATATCCGACCGCAGTGATCGACGGATGCCCTTGCAGGAACGTGGCGACCCGCATGGCAGTCTCGGAGATCGTCCGCAGGCGCGGAAAGAGCGTATCGATGCCGCGCATGATCAGCCAGGCGTTCATCGCCGGCATCGAGGCACCGAGATAGACGCCGGCACGGGAGCGGATTTTCTCGATGAGTTCCTTGCGTCCGCACACCACGCCGCCCAGCGCATCGCCGTGGCCGTTGATGAACTTCGTCAGCGAATGGATGACGAGGTCTGCGCCAAGCGCAAGCGGTTGCGTGGCTACGGGGGTGGCGAGCGTTGAGTCGACCGACATCAGGGCACCATGCGCCCGCGCAAGCCCGGCGACACCCTCAAGGTCGGTGAGCCTCAAGATCGGATTGCACGGGCTTTCGCAATGGACCAGCCGCGTATTGGGCCGGAAAGCGGCGGCCACATCCTCCAGTTGGGACATGTTCACCGGCGTCACCTCGATGCCGTAGTCCGGCAGAATACGCCGGGCGAGCTCGTTGGCGCCGGCATAGCAGACATCGCTCAGGATCAGATGGTCGCCCTTCTTGAGGAAGGTGAGGAACGTCGCGGCAATTGCCGCCATCCCCGTCGCGGTCGCGAGCGCGTCGTCGGCACTTTCGAGCGCTGCCAATCGCTGTTCGAGTTGACGCACGGTCGGGTTCGTCCAGCGCGCGTAGAGGAAAGGCAGCGCCGTCAGGTCGTCCACGCCATCGGCGGAAAAGGCGCCTTCACCCGGCACCAGCCTATTGTTGACGGACATGGAGATATTCGGCGCGATCGCCTTCGTCGCGGGATCGATGGCCAGTCCGCCGCTCAGCGCCAGCGTGTCTCGGCTCAGACCGATCCTTGTCGGCATTGCCGTCATGCGCTGGTCGAAGCCGTGACCCCCACGGTCCGAAAGTCTTGTTGCGGTCATTGGATTCTCCTGCAAATTCGATCCCAATTCTAAAGAGATGGCGTTGTTTCCGGCCGCACAATCGACCGCGCGCCGCCGAAAAGCGGACCGAAACAGGCTGCCGACGCGGCGCAAGTGCATGTCGGGCCAAAAGGTTGGCGTGACGCGGCGCTCGGTCGTTCTCGTCGTCAACCACTCTCCGGCGACGTCAGCGCCGTATCATGCGGCCCTGGTTGCGCTTCCGGCGTATCGTGCTGCCGGCGCTGATGCCGAACGCGCTGCCCGGAATGGCCAATCTCTGGATGTCGGTCACCAAGGACAGCGCCTTGATCGCCGTCGTTGGCTACCAGGAAATGGCGCTCGCGACGCGGCTCGCCGCCGGCAATACCAAGCACTGTTTCCTGTTCTTCTTCGCCGCGGCCGTGATCTATCTGGTGATCACGCTCGTCTCCAATGTCCTGTTCGGCAGCCTTGAAACCTACTTCCGGCGCGGACAGCCAAAAGCGGCCTGAGGAGGCGGATGATGGATTTCACATGGGTTATCGCCTATTGGCCGCTTCGGCTCTCCCGCGCATCAGGCTCGATTGATGCAGACCACTTTCGGCTGCGTCATGTCCTCGTAGGCGAAACGCACGCCCTCGCGCCCCATGCTGCCATGCTTGAAGCCGCCGAAGGGCATCGCGTCGAATCGGTAGTCCGAGGAGTCGTTGATCATGATCCCGCCGGCCTCGATGCTGGCCGCAGCCTGCAGCGCGTCCGCAAGGTTGCTGGTGAAGATGCCGGCATGAAGGCTGTAGTCGGGTTCGTTCGCCATGCGGATGGCGTCTGCAAGCGTCTCGAAGCGTTCGAGCATCACCACCGGCGCGAATATTTCCTCCCGCCAGAGCCGGCTCTCGTGGCCAACCCCTTCGAGCACCGTCGGACTGTAGAGCGCGCCATCCCGGCGGTGGCCACACAGCAGCCGTGCCCCCGCGGCAATCGCGATCTCGACTGCCGCCTCCGTGCGCTCTGCCGCGATAGGCGAAATCATCGGTCCGACGTCCGTCTCTTCGCGGGCCGGGTCGCCAACCCGCAGCTTGGACGTGCCGGCCAGGAACGCCTCCCGGAATCGCCCGTAGCAGGAAGCCTGGACGAGAACGCGCTGCGTGCCGATGCAGTTCTGCCCTGCCGCCCAGAACGCCCCCGAAATGCAGCCTTCCACCGCTTTGACGAGATCGCAGTCCACCATCACGATAACCGGGGCGTTGCCGCCGAGATCCATGGCGAGCTTCTTCAGCCCGGCGGACCGGGTGATCGCCTCCCCGGTGGCAAAGCCACCCGTAAACGACACCATCCGGACATCCCGAGCCGACACGATGGCGCGCCCGAGATCCGCGCCGCCGATTGCCACGGTGACGATCTCCTCCGGCAGGCCGGCATCGACCAGAGTCCGGACCAGCTTGAGCGCAGAAAGCGGTGTGAGCTCGGACGGCTTCAGAACGACCGCGTTGCCACCGGCAATCGCGGGGCCGAGCTTGTGCGCAACGAGGTTCAGCGGATCGTTGTAGGGTGTGATCGCCGCGATGATGCCGAGCGGCTCGCGCGTGAACCAGCCTTGCCGCCCTTCCGAACCGGCATAGGCATCGAACGGCACGATCTCGCCGGCATTGCGCTTGGCTTCCTCGGCTGACAGCTTCAGTGTGTTGATGCAGCGCAGCGTTTCCTTGCGCGCCTGGGCGATCGTCTTGCCGGCTTCGCTGACGATGGTGCGGGCGAACGCTTCGCCTTGGTCCTCGACGAGTCTCGCCGCATTTTCCAGGATGGCCGCCCGGCGATGCCGGGGCAGAGCGCGCGACAGTGCCGCACCCTGCCGGGCACGATGCAGGAGCGTATCGACATCGTCGGGGCCGTTCGCATCGACGCTCCCGACAAGCGCGCCGTCATAGGGGCTGAGCACGGCGATTTCCCGCGCCGGCGGAGCGATCTGCAGTCGAGCGGCGGTCATTCGGCGGCTTCCTTCGTCATGCGGGCCGGTGCGACGCGATGGATGGCGATGATGTCGGAGAGGAGGGCATAGGCGGTCTCGACCCGCCCCGCTCCCGGACCGGTGATAGTCACGGCGCCGAGCATGTCGGTGGCGAATGAAACCGCGTTGATGGCGCCGTTCACGCCTGCCAGCGGATGATCAAGAGCCAGGCGACGCGGCGCCACGGAGGCCTCGATGCGACCGTCCTCGCGCCGGCTGGCGATGCCGACCAGCTTCCAGCGGCATCCTTCCGTCGCGGCGGCTTCGATATCGGCCGTGGCGAGCGACGATATCCCCTGGCAGGAGACGTCCGCCGGCTTCAGTGTCGCTCCCAAGAGTTCGTTTGCGAGGATCACGACCTTGAGGCGAACGTCGTGACCTTCGATGTCGGCGGTCGGATCGGCCTCGGCATAGCCGAGCGCCTGCGCCTCGCGCACGGCGGCCGAGAAGTCGAGTCCGACTTCCATGCGTCCCAGCACGAAATTCGAGGTACCGTTGAGGATGCCTTCGAAACCCGTAAGGCCGGCACCGGCAAGCGTATTCTTCGCCATGCGGATGACCGGCGTGCCGCTCATCACCGCACCTTCATACTCGAAGCGGACATGGTTGCGGTGGGCAAGCGCCCTGAGTTCGGCGGCGGCGAGCGCCACGGGTCCCTTGTTGGTGGTGACCACGTGCCTGCCGCTTTCGAGCGCCCAGCGGCAATGCGAGACGGCGGGCTCGCCGTCGTTCGGGTTGGTGAAGGTCGCTTCTACGATGATGTCGGCAGGCGCCTGCCTGATGACCTTTTCGTTGTCTGGCTCGGCAGAGCCACCGGACAGGCGTGCGAAACCACCCTTCTCGAACCGGGTTTCGACGAGCATGCGGGCGTCGATGCCGTTGGCCGAAACGACTGAGCCGAGATTGAGATCGGTCACAGCGACGATGTTGAGCCGGAAGCCCAGTTCCGCCTGCCAGCGGTCATTCCGCTCTGCCACAAGCTGGGCAAGGGCGCGGTTGACCCCACCAAATCCGATAAGCGCGATATTGTACTGTACCATGTCGGTTCCTCATCATGGGCGATGGGAAAAGCATGACGGCGTGACATGTCAGCCGGAAGCTCGCGAATTGACCAAAGAATTGGTCGTTCTGCCACGATGCCATGCAATCTGCGTCGCGTCGGCACGAAGCAAAATGGGAGAAAATCCGGCGCATTCTGCTGGAAATAAGCAGATTTTCCGCGCAAATTACCTGTACCATGCGCAGGAGCGACTGGATGGGATAGCGCAATGGAACCGATCGACGATTTTGACCGCAAGATCTTGAACATTGTTCAGGTCGATTGCCAGATGAAGGCGGAGGCGATCGGCGATCGCGTCGGACTTTCGGCATCGGCCGTCCAGCGCCGCCTGAAACGGATGCGGGAAACTGGCGTCATCATGGCCGAGATCGCGCTCGTCGATCGCAAGGTGGCCGGCAACCCCATGACCTTCATCGCCGGCATGGAGATCGAGCGCGAGAATTACGATGCTCTCTCCAGGTTCCGCACTTGGCTCTCCCGACAGGAACATATCCAGCAGGTCTATTATGTGACCGGCTCGGTCGACCTGATCGCGATCATCACCGCGCGGGACGTAGCTCAGTACGATGAGATCGCGGCCAGGCTGATGTCCGAGAACCAGCAGATCAAGCGCATTCACACCAACGTGGTGCTCAAGGACATCAAGCTCGGAATGTTCGTCCCGGTTACGGAGTAAGATATTCTGAGGCGAAGAGACTCGCTCAAAAAGGCATGACGGCAATCATTGTCTCGGAAGCGATTCCTCTGGCCCCCTGGACCGGCGACGAAGCAATACAAGGCCTGTTGCGTCACTTCCGGGGTTGCGGCGACCGTGCCCGCCGAGGCCAGCGGGCGCGCCATGATCGGCTCGATCAGCTCCGGCAACTTTGAAAAAGGTGCACCGCCCAGCCAGCTTCCGCTCCATCATCTGCCGCGCCAGCGCCAGCCGATCGTGCGCTTTCAGCCCGATGTCAGCAGCTGCCGCCAGACCGGGGGCAATGGCGAGCAGCCGGGTTTCGCGTTTGCCGTACCGGCCCGATCGATGGGGATCGATCACAAGCCGAGATCCAAGGCGCAAAGATGCCCCACTGTGGTGACGCCAGCTAGCTGTTGAAATCACGTCAGTACGCATTGCGTTAGATGGGGAAGGCTCCGCTTTGCGTCCCGCTGTTTCACATTAGGAACGTGTCCCACGGCGCTTGAATTGTTTGAAAACGCAGATCTCATCAGCACCACCGACAACGTGAGAGCCCTAGAAAGTACCGTGAAAGGCGTGCCAATCACCGGTGTCGACCTCCGATCCATATCGCCGGCTGGCAAGTTTCGGCCATGTTAGATTTACCTAAATTTCATTTCTTCCTTCAATACTCAAAGTTGCGTCATTCAAGACCTGGTTGATCCGCAACATCTTTGGAGCAGAAGTTGACGACCGTCAGTTATGCGAAACCGCCGATCGATCATGAAGCCTTTGCTGGGCGATCATCCGCGTCGTAAGAAAAGTAGGGTTGATATGCTTGAAGTAGGGTTACAGCATGACTCTGTTGGCGTAACGATCTTCGACAAGAATACGAAGCTGGAGTTCCACAATCAAGCTTTCTTGACGATCTATGGGCTCGACAGCTCCCAACAGCTCATTGGTCTCAGAGCCACCGAGGTGAAGGGGTTGGTTGCCGCGGAGCAAGTCGCCATCGCCGGCGGGCGATGCTTTCTCACCCCAGCGCACGGCAACGGATGCGAGCAGCGACATACGGTCCCCCTCTCCGGCGGCCGGGCGCTGCAAATGTGCCACTACCTGCATAGAGATGGGGGATGGATAACCAGGCATAGCATTCTTACCGATATTGACGCGCAATCCGCGCTTTCGACCGAACTCATCTCCTTGCAGGCCCTGATCGACCAACTGCCAGACTATCTCTGGGTGAAAGACCTCGGATCCCGCTTTGTGGTGGCGAACCTCGCTCTTGCCAGGGACAGCGGACGGCCCCGTTCAACCGACATGATCGGGTTGACGGATTTCGATCTGCATGAGCGGTTTCGAGCAACCGAGTTTCACTCCAAGGAACAAGATATATTGCGCTCCGGCGAGCCGATGCTCGATGAAGAGGAAGCGGTCATCGACTCGATCGGAAACAAGAAATGGTTTTCATCGAGCAAGATTCCCGTCCGGAATGACGACGGCGAGATCATTGGATTGCTCGGAGTCGCGCGCGACATCACCTTGCGCAAGAAGGCCGAGGCGCTACGGTTGCGCGCATTGGAACTGGAAGAGAATTCCAAGGAGCTTTCGAGAGCGCTGGACAAAGAAAGAAAAGTCAACGCCTTGCAGCGGCAGTTCGTAGCGATGGCAAGCCACGAATTCCGAACCCCGCTTGCGATCATCGATGGTGCGGCGCAGAGGCTCACAAGGCGGAAGGGCGAATACTCCGCAGATTTTATCGCCGAAAAGTCTCAGCAAATCCGTCAGGCCGTCAGTCGAATGGTTGAGCTAATGGAGAGCATTCTTTCCTTCGAAAAGCTCGAAGTTGGGGCCCTACAGGTCCAACCGGACACATGCCAGCTCGATGATATTGTCCTCGGATGCTGTGCGCAGCAACGGGACTTGTCAAAGAGCTTCAGTATAGTCGTGGACATCGACGCCCTACCCAGGACAATCATGGCGGATAGCTCAGCTCTTATTCAGGTATTCACAAACCTGCTGTCCAACGCGGTCAAATACTCTGCGAACTCAAGAACAATCGAGGTGCGTGGCTGGTCGGAAGGTGATTACGCGCGGGTCTCTGTCCGCGATTACGGGTTAGGGATCGACGAGGATGATTTGCGGCACATGTTCGAACGCTACTTCCGCGCACGGACTTCAACGGGCATTGCCGGAACCGGCATCGGATTGAACCTCGTCAAATTGATAGTGGACCTGCACGGCGGCACCGTCGAGATCGAAAGCAAGAAGGGTCAAGGATCGACATTCACCGTGTCCCTGCCGATTTGCCAACTGGCGCCCTGCGTCAGCGGCAGTCAAACGGACAAGCTGGGAGGCCAAGAGCCGTGATTAGTGTCCTGTACGTCGCTGATGGCAAACTATCGCTCCATTAATGTTGACCCGACCAATATGCCAACGGGTAAGGCCCTGGACCTAAAATTGGGCAATGCGTCAAAACTCCCGCTATAGAGGTGTACATGCCTAGTCCGAAAAAGCTGACCGCTGTCGAAATTGTCGGGCCGATCTTTCAAAACGCGCACCAGCCGACGCTTATCAAAGACCGGACGTCAAGGTTCCTGCATGTCAACAAGGCCGCCAGTCTCCTGCTGGGAGTTGTCGAGGGATCGCTGGTCGGTAAATCCGACTATGATCTGCTACCGTTTGATGAAGCGGAAAAAATTGTGGCCATGGACCGGAACGTCTTTGGCACAGGGCAAGAACGTCTTTTCGAAGAGCAAATTTCTGGCCCCGACGGCCGCCCTCGCTTCCTGATGACACACAAACACAGAGTCGATCTACCAGGCGGAGAGCCTGTTCTGGTCGCATCGTTTTCTGATGTGACCGACCTGCGCCAAGCGGAGCAGAGTCTGCGTCGAAGCCAGGAACGCCATCGTTCGCTGATAGAGCTTCACCCGCAGGTTCCTTGGGTCGCTGATCCTGTCGGCTCTATGATTGAAGTAGGGCCTTTGTGGCAAAAGATTTGCGGTCGATCGACTGAAGATGCTCTTGGCTTCGGTTGGCTCGTCGCGGTTCATCCTGGCGACCTTCCGCGCATGTTGCGAAGCTGGAAGCGATCCCTGACCTCGGGGCAGCCGTTTGATATGGAAGCCAGATTTCAGACCACTGACGGCAGTTATCGTTGGTTCCGGGGCCGGGCCGCTGCCAAGAGAGATGCCTCGGGCGAGATCGATGCCTGGTATGGCCTGCTTGAGGACGCCCATGACCGCCGATTGGCGATTGACGCGCTTCGGCGCAGTCAGGATGAACTCCGTAGACATCGAGATGAACTTGAAGAAGCGGTTCGTCAAAGGACCGTGGAGGTCGAGCGAAAAAGCCAAGAACTCGATCGACTTTTGCAGCAGGAGCGCGAGGTAAATGCGCTTCAGCGTCGTTTCGTCTCAATGATATCACACGAGTTCCGCACGCCCCTCACCATCATTGATGCTGCGGCACAGCGCCTCTCAAGAAGTCATGCCGAACTCACCCCGGATCGTGTCGGGGAGAAGACCAGGCAGATAAAGAGCGCCGTCAACCGAATGGTCGAGTTGATGGAGAGCATTCTGGCAGCTGGACGATTGCAGACCGGCAAGATTGCCATAAGCAAACAGCCGTGCTCACTCCTTTTACTGCTCGAAGATTGCATAGCACGCAGAGCGGAATTGAGCCCACACCATCTCTTCAAGGGTGACCTTTCGTTGTTGCCCGATACGATTGTCGCCGACAAGGATGCTCTGGAGCGGGTGTTCATCAACCTTCTCTCGAACGCGGTCAAATACTCTAGCGGCAAGCCAGAAATTCGCGTCATCGGGCGGGTTGAGGGTGATTGGATCAAGATATCCGTTGCAGATAACGGCATCGGCATGGATGCCGAGGATTTGCCGAAGCTCTTCCAGCCCTACTTTCGGGCGCGTAGCTCGGTGGGTATCGCCGGCACCGGTATCGGGTTGAACATCGCCAAAGAGATTGTCGAGCTGCACGATGGCTCGATCTCAGTTGAGAGTGAACTTGGTTCCGGCACCACGTTTACCGTGGCTCTGCCCATAGGCGCCGTTGAAAGAAGCATAGACACCGCTGCTTAAGAGGAAATCATCACATGACAACGATCCTTTGTATTGACGATGAGACTGACATCCGGGAATTGCTGGTTGAAGAGCTTGAGGAAGCGGGCTTCAAGACGCTGCAAGCGGCGAACGGCCGCGAGGGTCTGGACATTATCCTTACGAAATGGCCGGATATCGTAATCTGCGACATTTCCATGCCCGTCATGAATGGTCACGAACTGCTGGCGGAGTTGCAGCTCAACTATCCAGAACTGAGCAACATAGTGTTCATCATGCTCACCGCCTTCACTGATCGCGAAAACACGATCGAGGCTCTTCGCGCGGGAGTTGACGACTATCTGACCAAGCCGGTCGATTTGGACATGCTGTTGGCGAAGATTAATGGTTGCGTGGTCCGCATCGCGAACAATCGAACCGCTGGACGAGGGTTCTAAAGGTAGCGGCCAGGCCCGCCGGAGAGGCGAGCTCATGCGCCTATCACACTGATCATCGTGGTGAGGCCGTGCATTCTGGCAGAACGATGTAGCGAGCGTCTGTCTGGCCGTTCAAGGCTCCAACGGAGGCGGACTTGACACTCCCAAATTCGAGTCGTTCTGCAGAAGGGCTTTCATCTTGTCGTATAAAGCGTCCTTGTAGGCTTTTGCATAGCTGCTCGCGTCATACGCAACTTCGAAAGCAACAACATCGCCGCTTTCATCGACTTCGATGTCGAAGGAATATCCGTCTATGCGCGCTTTTTCGACGTCACACTCGCCGGGGGCAATCGTCGCGGTTCCCTCTGTCCCAAAGCAATAAAGTCCCAAGACATGTGCGTTCGGCGATTTGGCTGCCTTATCCGCGGCCTTTTCGACAATGGCCACCGGCTTACCGAACTTGGCGGTCAATGCAGCCTCAACCTCTGTTCGCTTCAATTGGGGCTGCCATACCCGATATTGAAACTCCACGCGTCGGCTGATGAAGGACAATCCGCCCTGTCCCGGCAGAAACTTCAAAAGGAGCGTTTCCTTGCTGGATTTCTCCTCAGATTCTTTGAAAGCGGCAATTTCCACGTCATACTTGTCCGTGGTGAAATATCTGCCGTCGACGCCAGCCCCATTCTTGCTCCACAAGCGACGCGTCGAAGTGAAGCCATTTGCGGTCAGTCGCTCGACGATTTTCGAGGCAGGCATATCGACCCGGAATCCACCGGTTTCGAAGTCCGGTTTCAATCGCTTGATTGCCGGAGTGACGGGTTCAAGCTCTGCGATCTTGCGAATGACATCTTCAGCCTGGGAACTCCAGGCAACTGCCGCGAACGCCATGGTTGGGATTAGCAGACGCATGAAAGCCCCCACATTCTGGAACGGTGGGCAACCTATGCTGAACATCGTAAACTCCCTCTGGCAGCGAAATGGCCAGCGCTGCCAGAGTGCGGGCCTGTCTGCGGCGTGCAATCGCCTACTTGGTTATCGATATATGCGCTCGGGTGGTGACGAGGCGTATCCGAGGTAACAGAATCGAGGAATTTCGGACGGCCAGTGGCCGACTGCCTTCTCTTGCGGCTGCGGGCGGATCCCGCAGAGCACCACGTGGGTGGCCACACATTTCCCCTTATGAAATCCTTATGCCGGGCGATCGCATTCCGGATCGAACCCTTATGCGCTGCGGATGCAGGATGCAGGCCTCGATCACACTGAGGTTTATCCATGTCTGACATCATCTTCCTGGCCCTGGGCGTCGGCGCCTTTGGGCTTTTCGCGCTTTATGCGCGGCTCATATCCCGCATCTGAGAGGCCATCATGTTCGAAGTTTTTTTTGGTCTCGCTGTCGCGCTCGTGGTCGGCGTCTATCTCGTGATCACGCTGATCAGCCCAGAGCGTTTTTGACCTGGGCGTTTCTGAACCGGAGTTTCTTTCCATGACAATCAACGGATGGCTGCAGATCAGCCTCGTCCTGCTGGTCGTGCTCGCGCTTTGCGTGCCGCTTGGCGCCTTCATGGCGCGCGCGCTTTCCGGCCAGCGCAACTTTCTCTCACCCGTTCTCGGCCCGGTCGAGCGCGGGCTCTTCCGCGTCAGCGGCATCGATCCCAATGCCGAACAGGGCTGGCTGGGCTACACTGCCGCTGTGCTCGTCTTCAATGCGACCGGCTTCGCGCTGCTCTATGCCATTCTGAGGCTGCAGGGCATCCTGCCCTTCAATCCGCAGGGCTTCGCCGGCGTCGCGCCCGACCTCGCCTTTAACACCGCCGTCAGCTTCGTGACCAACACCAACTGGCAGTCCTACGGCGGCGAGACGACGATGAGCCATTTCAGCCAGATGGCCGGCCTCACCGTGCAGAACTTCCTCTCCGCGGCAACCGGCATTGCCATTGCGCTTGCCATCACCCGCGCCTTCTCGCGGTCGTCTTCGTCCGGTCTCGGCAATTTCTGGGCCGATCTCGTTCGCTCCGTCCTCTACGTGCTTCTGCCGCTCTCGATCGTCGTGGCACTCATCTTCGTCGCCATGGGCCTGCCGCAGACGCTCGATGGTGCGATGACCGCGACGACGCTTGAGGGCGCCCAGCAGACCATGGCACTCGGGCCGATCGCGAGCCAGGAAGCCATCAAGCAGCTCGGCACGAACGGCGGTGGCTTCCTCAACGTCAACGCCGCACATCCGTTCGAGAACCCCAACGCCTTCGCCAACTATCTCAATATCATCTCGATGCTGTCGATCTCGACGGCACTGCTCTACGCCTTCGGCAGTCTCGTCGGCGACCGCAGGCAGGGCTGGGCCTTCATCGCCACCGTGTTCCTGTTCCTGATCGTCGGCACGGGCGTCATCTATTGGGCCGAAAGTTCAGGCAATCCAATCCTGACCTCGCTCGGACTCGACCCGGCGCTCGGCAACATGGAAGGCAAGGAAATCCGCTTCGGCCAGGCCATGACCGCCCTCTATGCAGCCGTCACGACGGGCCTTTCCGATGGCGGCGTCAATGGCATGCACGGGTCCTTCACCGGGCTCGGCGGCCTGATCCCGATGTTCTTCATCCAACTCGGCGAAGTGCTGCCGGGCGGCGTCGGTTCCGGCCTTTACGGCATGATCGTCTTTGCGATCCTCACCGTCTTCGTCGCCGGTCTGATGGTCGGCCGCACGCCGGAATTCCTCGGCAAGAAGGTCGAGGGCCGCGAGATGAAATATGCCATGCTCGCGGTACTGATCCTGCCGCTCGCCATCCTCGGCTTCACAGCCGTTGCGGCACTTCTGCCCTTCGCTGTGGCCTCGATCAGCACGCCCGGCCCGCATGGCCTCTCGGAGATCCTCTATGCCTATACGTCGGCAGCCGGCAATAACGGCTCGGCCTTCGGCGGTCTGACGGCCAACACGCCGTGGTACAACACGACGCTTGGCATCGCCATGCTGCTCGGCCGCTTCGGCTATGTCGTGCCGGTGCTGGCCATGGCAGGCTCGCTTGCCGCCAAGACGCGCGTCGAGGCATCCAAGGGCACATTCCCCACCAACACGCCGCTCTTCGTCGGGCTGCTCGCCGCCATCATCCTGATCATGGGTGGTCTGCAGTTCTTCCCGGCTTTGGCGCTCGGCCCGATCGCGGAGCATTTCTCAATGCTCGCCGGCCAGACTTTCTGAAGGTCTCCATCATGAAAAATCAAACAACCTCGCTGCTCGATCGGGCGATTATCGTCCCGGCCTTCAGGGACGCCTTTCGCAAGCTCGATCCGCGCCTGCTGTTCCGCAATCCTGTCATTTTCGTCACCGAGGTCGTCGCGGCCCTCGTCACGCTGTTCTTCCTGCGCGACCTGGCGCTCGATCCTTCCAACGCCATCTTCTCCGGACAGATCGCAGCCTGGCTCTGGTTCACCGTGCTGTTCGCCACCTTCGCCGAAGCCGTGGCGGAGGGACGCGGCAAGGCTCAGGCGGAGAGCCTGAAGCGCGCCAAGACCGACCTGATGGCCTATCGCCTGCCGAAGGACGGCAGCTCGCTCGAAGAGCTCGTTCCGGCAGCGACATTGAAGGTCGGCGACATCGTGCTGGTTGAGGCCGGCCAGCTGATCCCCGTTGACGGCGAAGTCATCGAAGGCGTCGCATCGGTCAACGAAAGCGCCATCACCGGCGAATCCGCCCCCGTCATCCGCGAGGCCGGCGGTGATCGCTCGGCCGTAACCGGCGGCACCCAGGTGCTCTCGGATTCGATCAAGGTCCGCATCACGGTTCCGCCCGGCGGCACCTTTCTCGACCGCATGATCGCCCTGATCGAAGGCGCCGAACGCCAGCGCACGCCGAACGAGATCGCGCTCTCGATCCTGCTCTCGGGCCTGACGCTGATCTTCCTGATCGCTGTCGTGACGCTCGGTGGTCTCGCCGCCTATTCCGGCACGATCCTCTCCGTCACGGTTCTCTCGGCCCTGCTCGTCACATTGATCCCGACGACGATCGGCGGCCTGCTATCGGCCATCGGCATTGCCGGTATGGACCGACTCGTGCGCTTCAACGTCATCGCCATCTCGGGCCGCGCCGTCGAGGCCGCCGGCGATGTCGATACGCTGCTGCTCGACAAGACCGGCACGATCACCTTCGGCAATCGCATGGCCAGCGAATTCGTTGCCCTGCCCGGCGTCGAACCGGCCAAGCTGGCTGAAGCCGCCTTCCTTTCCAGCCACGCGGACGAAACGCCCGAGGGGCGCTCGGTCGTGGCACTGGCCAAGAGCGACTACGGCGTAACCGACCCCACCGATGTCATCGACGCCGTCGTGCCCTTCGCCGCCGAGACCCGCATTTCCGGCGTCGACATCGGCGGCCGGCGCTACCGCAAGGGCGCGGTCGATGCGATCCTCCGTCATGTCGGCGTCGACGCCGATCTCGCTCCGGCTGGTTTCCGCCAGGCGGTCGAACGGATCTCGCGCACCGGCGGCACACCGCTCGCCGTGGCTGACGGCAACACGCTGCTCGGCGTCATCCACCTGAAGGATATCGTCAAGCCCGGCATCAAGGAGCGCTTCGCAGCAATGCGCGCCATGGGCATCCGCACGGTGATGGTCACCGGCGACAACCCGCTCACCGCCGCTGCGATCGCCTCTGAGGCTGGCGTAGACGATTTCCTCGCCGAAGCCACGCCCGAGGACAAGCTCGACTATATCAGGCGCGAGCAGAAGGGTGGCAAGCTGATCGCCATGTGTGGCGACGGCACCAACGACGCCCCGGCCCTCGCCCAGGCCGATGTCGGTGTTGCGATGCAGACCGGCACCCAAGCCGCCCGCGAGGCCGCCAACATGGTCGACCTCGATTCCTCGCCGACCAAGCTCATCGAGATCGTCGAGATCGGCAAGCAGTTGCTGATGACACGCGGCTCGCTGACCACCTTCTCGATCGCCAACGATGTGGCGAAATATTTCGCCATCATCCCGGCGCTGTTCCTCGCCACCTATCCGGGACTTGCGGCGCTCAACATCATGGACCTCGGCTCGCCGCGCTCCGCCATCCTGTCCGCCGTGATCTTCAATGCGCTGATCATCGTCGCGTTGATCCCGCTCGCGCTCAAGGGCGTCAAATATAGGCCGGTCGGCGCAGCCGCCCTGCTCCGCCGCAACCTTCTTGTCTACGGCGTCGGCGGCCTGGCTCTGCCCTTCGCCGGCATCAAGGCGGTCGATCTCATCGTCAACGCGCTTCACCTGGTATGATCATGACCCAGATATTCCGTCCCGCCCTCTCATTGATGGTCCTCTTCACCCTCATCCTCGGTCTCGGCTACCCGCTCGCCATGACCGGCATCGCCCAGATCGCCTTCACCTGGCGCGCCGACGGCAGCCCGGTTCTGGTCGATGGCAAGATTGTCGGCTCCGAACTGATCGGCCAGAATTTTTCCTCCGACCGATACTTCTGGCCGCGCCCGTCCGCGACCGCTGATCAGCCCTACAACGGCGGCGCCTCGACCGGCACCAATCTCGGCCCGACCTCGGCCAAGCTGAAGGGAATGGTGGAAACCGAGGTAGCCCGTCTCAGGACATCCGGCCTGACCGGCGACCTGCCAGGCGACGCCCCGACCTATTCCGGCTCGGGCCTCGATCCCCATATATCGCCTGCCTTCGCCACGGCACAGATAGCCCGCATTGCCAAGGCACGCGGCCTGCCGGAGGCGGATGTCGCCCGGCTCGTGGAAGCGCAGATCGAAGGTCGCCTGCTTGGCCTGTTCGGCGAACCGCGTGTCAACGTGCTGGCCCTCAACATGGCGCTGGACGCCATGAAGGCCGGCTGACATACCATGTGACCGATGAACAAGCGGAAGTTCGAAACCGACACGAGACCCGACCCGGAAGCGTTGCTCGCGCTTGCGGGCCGGGGCGGTCGTGGACGGCTGACGATCTTCCTGGGCGCGGCGCCCGGCGTCGGCAAGACCTTTGCGATGCTGAGCCGCGCCCAGCGCCTCCAGCAGGAGGGGCACGATATCGTCATCGGCCTTGCCGAGACGCATGGCCGGCGCGAGACCGCCGACCTTCTCGAAGGGCTAGACGTTCTGCCAAGAAAACAGATCGACTATCACGGCCACACGATCGAGGAATTTGACCTCGATGCGGCGCTGGCACGTAAGCCACGCATCCTCGTCGTCGATGAGCTCGCCCACACCAATGCGGCAGAGTCCCGCCATCCCAAACGCTACCAGGACGTCGAGGAACTGCTCGACGCCGGCATCGATGTCTGGACAGCGCTCAACGTCCAACATCTCGAGAGCCTCGCGGATGTCGTCTCGCAAATATCAGGCGTTGCCGTTCGCGAAATCGTGCCTGACAGCATCCTCAACAACGCAAGTGACATCATCCTCATCGACCTGCCCCCGGCCGAACTCATCCAGCGGCTGGAACAAGGCAAAGTCTATGTTCCCGACAACGCCAAACGCGCTCGGGACAAGTTCTTCCGGCTCGGCAATCTGACCGCCCTTCGCGAAATGGCGCTCCGCCGTACCGCCGATCGCGTCGACGATCAGATGATCGACTATTTGCAGCAGAACGCGATTGAGGGCAGCTGGCGTACGGCCGAGCGACTGATCGTCTGCATTGCCGCCGACCCTTCGGCCGAAGACGTCCTGCGAGCCGCCGGCCGCATGGCACAGAGCCTGAACGCGCCCTGGACCGCGCTCTTCGTCGAGCGGCCTGACCAACCCACGCCCGCATCCAGCCTGCGATATCTCGACGAGAACTTCCGGTTGGCGGAACGGTTGGGCGCCGAAACGCGCCGGCTGGTCGGCGCCGACTTCGTCGACACCATCCTCAAATTCGCCCGCAAGGAGCATGCCACGCAGATTGTGATCGGCACCGGTGGGCAACGTAGATACCTGTGGCAGCCTTCGCTGCTCGATGCCCTTATCCGTGCGGCGGAGGGCATCAGCGTACATGTGGTCGACACGAGAAGGCGCCCCAGATCGGAATCGCGCGAACAGAATCGACTGCCGCCATGGCGTCCGCTGGCGTTTGAGGCAGCCACGGCGCTTGTGGCCGTTACCGCCGCAACAATCGTCGGCCTCTCGCTGAACACGATCCTGCCGCTCCCGAATGTTTCTCTGCTCTATCTGCTCGCCGTCGTCTTTTCCGCTATCCGCGAGGGTTACCGCTCGGCGTTCCTCGCCGCGGTGTTGTCTGCACTGGCCTATAATTTCAGCTTCATCGAACCGCTCGGCACGCTGACCATCGCGGCGCCCCACGAGGTCTTCGCCTTCTTCATCTTCATAGCAGCGGCGATCGTGGCGGGCGGCATCGCTTCACGGGTACGCGAGCAACGTGCCGTCGCCGTCGAGCGGGCACGCGTGACCGAGGCACTCTACGATCTGTCGAGCAAGCTCTCCGCTGCATCGCGCAGCGATGAGGTCGTCTGGGTTGCAGCGACCCAGCTCAATAGTCTCTTGAAGCGTCAGATCATCTTCTACCTGCCGAACGAAGCCGAGCCCATGCTGGCAGCGAGCTGGCCGCCCGATGACGTGCCTGAGGTAATCGACACCGCTGCAGCACGCTGGGCTTTCGAGAAGAAGGAGCCGGCGGGAGCCGGCACCGGGACACTGCCTTCGAGCAAATATCAGTTTCGCCCGCTGCAGAGTCCCACGGGCATTGTCGGCGTCTGCGGCTTCCGCTTCGAGAATGGGCCGCTCGACAGCGCCGCACAGCGGATTTTCGAAGCGACGATTCACCAGACAGCCATTGCCATCGATCGCGCGGAACTTTCGCGCACGATCATGGACCAGGCCGCCAAGCTTGCCGGTGACCGATTCCGCTCCGCGCTGCTCTCATCGATCTCGCACGACCTCAAGACGCCGCTCGCGACCATTACCGGTGCGGTGTCGAGCCTCAAGGAACTGGGCGAGCGGATGAGTGCCGAGAGCCGCCGTGACCTGCTCGTCTCGATCGAGGAGGAGGCCGAGCGGCTGACCCGCTTCGTCGGGAACCTGCTCGACATGACGCGGATCGAGGCCGGAACGCTCGAGACCAAGGCGGACTGGATCGACGTGCGCGAAGTCGTCCACCAAGCCGTCGAGCGGGCACAGAAGTATTTTCCGGAAGCCGAAATTGAGACAAGCCTTGCGCTCGATCTGCCGCTGATCAGGGGTGACAGTGTGCTTCTGGGCCAGGTGCTGTTCAACCTGATCGACAATGCCGTGAAATATGGCGGCAACACCCCGGTCTCGGTTTATGCCAAGAAGGATGGCCGCGAGCTCGTCTTGTCGGTCACCGACCTCGGCAAGGGCATCCCCGAAAAGGATCTCGAACTTGTGTTCGAGAAGTTCCATCGCGGCGGCCGCAAAACCGATGGCCGACGCGCCGGCACAGGGCTCGGGCTTGCCATTGCCCGTGGTTTCGTGGAAGCGATGGGCGGGACCATCAGGGCCGAAAGCCCGGCGATACGCAAGCGCGGCACGCGGCTCGTACTGCGACTGCCCGTGCAGGAACAGGCTCTCATGGAGGAGAACCCGACGTGAGGGAAGCCCGAGTACTCGTCGTCGACGACGAGCCGCAGATCATCCGGTTCCTGAAGCCTGCGCTGGAGGCGGCAGGCTATGAGATAATCGAGGCGGAGACCGGAGCCGAGGCGATCCACAAGGCGGTCACTGCCGCGCCCGATATCATGATCCTCGACCTCGGCCTGCCCGACATGGATGGCAAGGACGTGATCTCCCGTGTCCGCGCCTTCAGCCAGATTCCCGTCGTCATCCTCTCGGCCCGCGACCGGGAAAGCGAGAAGATCGCAGCCCTCGACCTCGGCGCCGACGACTATGTCGAAAAGCCCTTCCGCATCGGTGAATTGATGGCGCGGATCCGCACCGCGCTACGCCACTCCGGAAAGACCGGGAAGACTGTCGAGAGGATCGAGGCGTCAGGGACGGTGATCGACTTCGTGCATCGCCGCGTCGAGAGAAACGGCCAACCTCTTCGGCTGACGCCCAAGGAATACGACCTGCTTTCGGTCCTGGCGCGCAGTGACGGCAGGGTGCTGACGCATCGTGCGCTGCTGACCGCCGTCTGGGGGCCAGCGCATGCGGAGGACACGCAGTATCTGCGCGTCTTCATCGGCCAACTCCGCAACAAGCTGGAGGATGACGCCAATCACCCGCTGCTGATCCAGACAGAACCTGGCGTAGGCTATCGCTTCGTGGCGGTCCCCGAGGGCCACGACTGAGGATCATGACCTCGGAGCGCGTCGACGCATCACCGCGAAGCGTTCACAATCTTCCTTGCCGCTAACGTCCATGCCACATCCGCGTTCACGTTCGGGCGTGGGAAGACCCCCCGGTTGAAATACGCCCAGCAGACGAAACTCTCGCTCCTGCTCCGCCGCTGCATGATGAACATCGGAGCAGCCGGTGACAACTCTCTTGTCCAATCAATGGCCTCTTCAACGAGCAGGCGTCTCTGAGTGGTCAATGGAAAAATCATATGAGAAAACGTTTTCTCATATTGACACTGGATAAGAGAAAAGGTTTTCTCACGTCAACAATGGAAGGGAGGCCATTCTGAACGCTCAGCGCTTGAAGGGCAGTCGCATCACGATCCACGACCTCGCAAGGGCCGCTGGCGTCAGCGTTTCGACCGTGTCGAAGGCGCTCAACGACAATGGCCGCATGGCCGATGCGACGCGTGAACGGGTCAAGCGGATCGCCCGCGAGATCGGCTTCCGGCCCAATGCACTGGCGCGCGGCCTGCTCTCCAATCGCAGCTTCACCGTCGGGCTCCTGACCAACGACACTTACGGCCGCTTCACGTTGCCGGTCATGGCCGGGATATCCGAGGCGTTGGTCGATCACGGGGTATCGGTCTTCCTCTGCGCGATCGAGGATGACCCCGCGCTCGCCAAGATCCATGTCGATGCCATGCTGGACAAACAGGTGGATGGCATCATCGCGACAGGCAAGCGGATCGACAAATCTCTCCCGGTCGATCTCGCTGGCCTGCCGGTGCCCGTCGTCTATGCCTTCACCAGGGGCGCCGACGATAGCGTGACCTTCACCTCCGACGACGGCCACGGCGCGACGCTGGCGACGCAATGGCTGCGGGAGATCGGACGCAAGCGGCTCGTGCATGTTACCGGGCCGGAAAGTTTTGCCTCGGTCGGCGAGCGCGCCGATGCATTTCGTGGCACTGCCGGCAAGGATGCCCCGGTGCTGCATGGCTCATGGTCGGAGGACTGGGGCCACGAAGCGATCGATAGGATCTGGAAAGCGGGTGGCGCTCTGCCGGACGGCATCTTCTGCGGCAATGACCAGATCGCGCGCGGCGTGGTCGATGCTTTGCGCGAGCGTCATGTCGATGTGCCAAAGGACGTCTCGGTCATCGGTTTCGACAATTGGGAGATCATGGCGGAGCAGACGCGGCCGCCGCTCACCACCGTCGACATGAATTTGAAGAATCTCGGCCGCGAGGCCGGGCTGATGGTGCTCGCGCTGGCCGAAGGCACGGCGGTCGAGCCCGGCGTGCGGCGGTTGCCCTGCAGGCTCGTCGTCCGGAAATCCTGTGGCGGCGACAGCCGGCAGACCTGATCTAGAAATTGGACCCGGAGGAGCGGGTCCGCATTTGGGAGGAGTGACAATGCTTAGGAAATTGATGGCCGCAACGGCCCTGATCTCTGCGCTCATGGTGTCGACGGCTTCGGCCGAGACAGTCACCATGTGGGTGCGGTCGGGTATCGGCGATTCCTTCAAGGAAGTCGTCAAGGCCTATAATGCCAAGGGCGGCGACACGGTCGAGATGACCGAAGTGCCCTTCGCCGAACTGGTGCAGAAATATGCGACCGCGATCGCCGGCGGCCAGGCGCCGGACGCGCTCTCGCTCGACCTGATCTACAACCCGGCCTTCGCGGCCGCCGGCCAGCTTGAAGACCTGAGCGACTGGGCAAAGGCCCTGCCCTATTTCAATTCGCTCTCACCGTCGCATGTCAAGCTAGGCACCTATGATGGCAAGGTCTATGGCATGCCGCTGTCGGTCGAAACGTCGATCTTCGCCTGGAACAAGGACCTCTACAAGAAGGCCGGCCTCGATCCTGAAAAGGCGCCGACCACCTGGGACGAGATCACAGCGAATGCCGAAAAGATCCGCGCGCTGGGCGGTGACACCTATGGCTTCTACTTCTCGGGCGGCGGCTGCGGTGGCTGCATGATCTTCACGTTTACGCCGCTCGTCTGGGGTGCGGGCGCGGACATCCTGTCGGAGGACAGCAAGACGGCGACACTCGACACGCCGCAGATGCGCAAGGCAATCGAGATCTACCGCAACCTTGTCGCCAAGGACACGGTGCCCGCTGGCTCGCAGAGCGACAACGGCGCCAACTTCCTGTCCTTCACCAATGGCAAGATCGGCCAGCAGAGCCTCGGTGCCTTTGCCATCGGCACGCTGGTAACCCAGCATCCGGAGATCAATTTCGGCGTGACGCTGATCCCCAGCGTCGACGGCAAGACCTCGTCTTTCGCCGGCGGCGACAATTTTGTCGTGACCAAGGGCACGCCGAAGCTCGAGTCGGTCAAGAAATTCCTCGAATATACCTATTCGCTCGAGGGACAGAAGATCCTGGCCAAGTATGGCAGTCTGCCGACACGCGGCGACATCGCCAACGAAGTCCTCGAAGGTCTCGACCCGCGTCTCAAGGTCGGCATCGACGCGATCGCCGTTGCCAAGACGCCCTATACGCTGCAGTTCAACGACCTGATCAATTCGTCGAACGGCCCCTGGGCGACCTTTATCAATGCCGCGATCTATGGCGATGACGTCGATGGCGCGTTTTCGAATGCGCAGAGCGAGATGCAGTCGATCATCGATGCGGCGCAGTAGGTGACGCAATGCTGCCGGGAGGTTCACCTCCCGGCAATCCATCTCCAATCATTTGGACTTGCATATGCTGAACCGTTGCAGCCCCCCTCATCCGGCCCTTTGGGCCACCTTCTCCCCGCTGGGGAGGAGAGGGAGCACGCCGCACCGCTTCTCCATGAGCGGCGACGTATCGGCTCTTGCGTCGGACGCGACGTCTTGGATCTCTTCTCCCCAGCGGGGAGAAGGTGGCCCGAAGGGTCGGATGAGGGGGAACCGCGTCCACCGGTCGGCAGCCGTTGAAATGGTCGAACTCTCATGACGATATTGGCAGAGATTCAAGCGCGTGCCACCCGCCGCCCTCGCCGCAGCTCCGGCTGGCGCGGCATTCTCTACATCGCGCCGGCCATGGTGCTGGTGGTGATCTTCTTCGTCGCCCCGGTGATCTTCACCGTGTGGATGAGCCTGCACAAGTGGCCGCTGCTCGGTACACCTGCTTTCAATTGGGGCTCGAACTATACCCGCATGCTTGTTGATAGCAGATTTTTCTCGGCGCTTGGCTTCACCGCCTATTACACCATCGTCGTGACCATCGCGATCTTCGTCGTCGCCTTTCCCTTGGCGATCTTCGTCGAAAAGCAGAGACCGTTCATCTCCGCTTACCGAACCATCATCTTCCTGCCCGTCGTCGTCGGCCTGGCGTCGGCTTCGCTGCTCTGGGTGTGGCTCGCCAATGTCGATAGCGGCCTGTTCGGACCGCTGTTCCAGATGCTGGGGCTGACGACAGGACGGATCAATCTGCTCGCCAAGTTCGACACGGCCTTCCTGACGATCATTGTCATGGTGGTCTGGAAGATTGCAGGGTTTACCATGATCATCCTGCTCACCGGCCTGCAGGCCATTCCCACGGAATTGACGGAGGCGGCAAGGATCGATGGCGCGCGGCGCTGGCAGCGGTTCCGCTATCTGACATTGCCGCTGATGCGGCGGACGCTGGCGCTGGCGCTGATCCTCTCGGTGACCGGCTCGATCCTCGCCTTCGACCAGTTCTACATCATGACCTCGGGCGGACCACAGAACAAGATGATCTCCGTTGTCTACTACATCTTCATCCAGTCCTTCGTGTCCTTCAATCTCGGCTATGGCGCAGCACTTTCGATCGTGCTGCTCGCCATTCTCGTGGCGCTCTCGATCGTACAGCTCTGGCTGCTTCGCGTCAGGGAGGACCAGCCATGAGGACACGGCGGGAAATACGGGCGCGCAAGGCGCTCTGGGACAAGATCGCCTATCACGGCGTGGGGATCGGCGTTTGCTTCTTCTTCCTCGCGCCCTTTGTTATCACCCTGATCTCATCCTTCAGGCCGAACAGTGAATCTGGCTCGCCGCCGCTGCCGCCCTGGCCGCGTTCGGGCGTCAGCTTCGATGCCTATCGGGCGCTCGATGGCTTCGGCTCGGGCGTGTGGCAGCACACGGTCAATTCGCTGGTGGTCTCGATCGGCACGGTGCTGCTGACCGTCGCCGTCAGCGTGCTCGCGGGCTACGGCTTCTCGCGCTACAAGTTCCCGTTCAAGAACGTGTTCTTTGTGCTGATCATCGCGACGCTGATGATCCCGTTCCAGTCGATTCTGACGCCGCTGTTCATCATCCTCGCCAAGCTCGGGCTCAACAATTCGCTGTTCGGGCTGATGCTGGTCTATGTGACGCTGCAGCTTCCCTTCTCGGTCTTCATGATGCGCAACGCCTTCGACGCCGTGCCGAAAGAGATCGAGGAAGCGGCACGCATCGATGGCGCACGCGACCTCAAGATGCTCGTCCGCGTGCTGCTCCCGCTCGTCATGCCCGGCGTGGCGACGGTGGCGATCTTTGCCTTCCTCAATGCCTGGAACGAGTTCTTCGCGGCCCTGATCCTGTTGTCGACCAATGAGAACTTTACGCTGCCGGTGCTGATGACCGCCGTACGTGCCGGGCGCCTTGGCGCCATCAACTGGGGCGCCGTGCAGGCCGGCGTCGCCGTCATGGTCGTGCCCTGCCTCTTCGTCTTCCTTCTTTTGCAACGCTACTACATGCGCGGGCTGATGGCCGGCGCGGTGAAATGATATCGATGAAAGTGAGTGCCGACATGAACAAGAGAGACCGCCAGTTCCGCCCCGTCGCCGTTCCCGATGTCGATGTCGGCGGGTTCTGGGGCAAATGGCAGGATGCCGTCAGCGATTCCACGGCCGAGATCCTGCTCGACCGTTGCGAGAAGGCCGGCATGATCAAGGCGATCGACGTCAGTCAGCCGAGCCCTGGCATCGTCATCCCGATCAGCCCCTGGGGCGGGTCGACGCAGATGTTCTGGGATTCCGATCTCGGCAAGTCGATCGAGACCATCGCCTACTCGCTGTACCGCAAGCCCAATCTTCATCTCGAAGCCCGCGCCGATGCGATCATCGACATGTATGAGAAGCTGCAGGGCGATGATGGTTATCTGAACGCCTGGTTTCAGCGCGTGCAGCCCGACCGGCGCTGGACCAATCTGCGCGACCATCACGAACTCTACTGCGCCGGCCATCTGATCGAGGCCGCCGTCGCCTATTACCAGGCGACCGGCAAGCGCAAGCTGCTCGACATCATGTGCCGCTATGTCGATTACATGATCTCGATCTTCGGCCATGGCGAGGGGCAGATGGCAGGCTATTGCGGCCATGAGGAGATCGAGCTGGCGCTGGTCAAGCTCGCCCGCGTGACCGGCGAGAAGAAGTATCTCGAACTGTCGAAATTCTTCGTCGACGAGCGCGGAACCGAGCCGCATTTCTTCACCGCCGAGGCAATCCGCGACGGCCGCGATCCGGCGGACTTCCATCAACGGACCTACGAATATGGCCAGGCGCACCAGCCAGTGCGCGACCAGCGCAAGGTCGTGGGACACGCGGTGCGTGCCATGTATCTTTATTCTGGCATGGCCGACATCGCCACCGAATACAAGGATGACAGCTTGACGACGGCGCTCGAAGCGCTGTGGGACGATGTCGTCACCAAGCAGATGTACATCACCGGCGGTATCGGGCCCTCGGCGAGCAACGAGGGCTTCACCGACTATTTCGACCTGCCGAACGAAACGGCCTATGCCGAGACATGCGCCTCGGTCGGGCTCGTATTCTGGGCGAACCGGATGCTCGGACGCGGCCCGGACCGGCGCTATGCCGATGTCATGGAGCAGGCGCTCTATAATGGCGCGCTGCCGGGCCTTTCCACCGACGGCAAGACATTCTTCTATGACAACCCGCTCGAAAGTGCCGGCAAGCATCATCGCTGGGTCTGGCACCATTGCCCCTGCTGCCCGCCGAATATCTCGCGCCTCGTCACATCGATCGGCTCCTACATGTATGCCGCTTCGGACGACGAAATTGCCGTTCACCTCTTTGGCGAAAGCACGTTGCGCTGCGAACTGGCCAACGGCTCCAAGGTGACGCTAAAGCAGATCACCAACTACCCCTGGGAAGGCACGATCGCATTCACCGCCGAACTCGCGGCGCCTGCCCGCTTCGGCCTTTCGGTGCGCATCCCCGAATGGGCCGAAGGTGCGACGCTCAGCGTCAACGGCACAATGATCGACCTCGATGCCAATGCGGTCGACGGCTACGCCCGCATCGAGCGCGAATGGCATGACGGCGACCGCGTCGCGCTGATCCTGCCGCTCGCGCTCCGCCCGCAATTCGCCAATCCCCGGGTGCGGCAGGATGCCGGCCGCGTGGCGCTGATGCGCGGACCGCTGGTCTATTGCGTCGAGACGACAGACAACGGACCGTATCTCAACGCCATCGTCCTGCCCAAGGAACTGCCGACCGCCGAGACTGCCGTGATCGACAATCTCAATGGCGCGGTCGCCGTCGATCTCGATGTCATTAGGGAAGACACCGTCGATTGGGGCAAATCGCTCTATCGCAAGGAGCCGGCGAAGAGAGAGGCTGCCAAGGCGCGCTTTGTGCCCTATCATCTCTGGGATAACCGCGAACCGGGCGAAATGCTGGTCTGGCTTCAGTCGGAGAAATAGGTTCATGCTGATGGCGAACGGGATGAACAGCACGAGTGTTGCGCTCCGCGACGTGCGCAAGAGTTACGGCAGCCTTGAGGTCATCCATGGCATCGATCTGACCGTCGGCGAGGGCGAGTTCGTCGTCTTCGTCGGCCCGTCCGGCTGCGGAAAATCGACCCTGCTGCGCATGATCGCCGGGCTAGAGGACGTGACCGAGGGCGAGATCGAGATCAAGGGCCGGGATGTTACGGATCTCGACCCGTCCGATCGCGGCATCGCCATGGTCTTCCAGTCCTATGCGCTCTATCCGCACATGAGCGTGCGCGACAACCTCGCCTTCGGCCTGAAGATGGCGAATACACCGCAGGTCGAAATCGAGCGCCGCGTGGCGCATGCCTCCGGCATTCTCAAGATCGATCCGCTGCTCGATCGCCGACCCGGGCAATTGTCCGGCGGCCAGCGCCAGCGCGTCGCGATCGGCCGGGCGATCGTGCGTGAACCGGATGTGTTCCTGTTCGACGAGCCGCTGTCCAATCTCGACGCCGAACTGCGCGTGTCGATGCGCATCGAGATCGCCCGGCTGCACCGCCAGCTCGGCAATACGATGATCTATGTCACCCACGACCAGACCGAGGCGATGACGCTGGCCGACAAGATCGTCGTGTTGCGAGATGGTCGCGTCGAGCAGGTGGGCACGCCGCGCAAGGTCTATGAAGACCCCGACAATGTCTTCGTCGCCGGCTTCATCGGCTCTCCGCGCATGAACCTGCTTCAGGCAACGAAGGACGGGGATGGCACGGTCAAGCTTGCCGGTGCCACGCTGTCGGGATTGCCGACCGATGCTCTGCTTGCTGCGGGCGACGGGTTGATCTTTGGAATGCGGCCCGAGCATATCGAGCTCAGCGCGAGCGGTGACGACAGCTTCGGCGCACGCGTCGACTTTGCCGAATATCTCGGATCGACACAGTTTCTCTATTGCACGCTTGATGATGGCCAGGGCCTGATTGTCGAACGCCGGGAAGGCGACGACGTCGAGAATGGTTCGAGGATCCAATTGACCACCCCCAGGGGCAGGCGTCGCTTTTTTCGCGAGAGCGGAGAACGATTGAGGTAGGGGCGCTACCGTCTATCTTCTGGGCGGCCTGGCTCGGTTCCCAGCATAAGTTGCAGCAACACGCCGCCCTTTCCGACCATGCTCGCACGCCAACAATCGAGTTAATATCTTGACTTATGATATGTATCTGGAAAGATGATCTGAAAAGTTTCGGGAGGAATTTGCATGGCGGAGATCACGCTCAGCAACGTGTCGAAGAGTTTCGGCAGCGTCAATGTCATCGATGACATTTCGCTTGCCGTAAATCCCGGTGAATTGATGGTGTTTCTCGGCCCATCGGGTTCCGGAAAATCGACGCTTCTGCGCATGATCGCCGGCCTGGAGACGATCGATGGCGGCTCGCTGACCATCGACGGCACGCGAAGCGAAAATCTCGCACCGGGCCAGCGCAATGTCGCCATGGTGTTCCAGAACTACGCGCTTTATCCGCACATGACCGTGCAGGAGAATATGGCGTTCGGGCTCCGCAATATCGGGATGGCGGAGAAGGATATCGACAGCCGCGTCAACGAAGCCGCCCGCATGCTGGAAATGGAACCATTGCTGAAGCGCCGCCCGGCACAGCTTTCCGGCGGCCAGCGCCAACGTGTCGCAATCGGTCGCGCCATCGTCAAGGAACCGAAGGCGTTCCTGTTCGACGAGCCTCTGTCCAACCTCGATGCGGCGCTTCGCGTGCGTACACGGGTCGAGCTCGCCCAGCTTCATCTTCGCATGAAGGCGACGATGATCTATGTCACCCATGACCAGACCGAAGCGATGACGCTTGCCGATCGCATTGTGGTGCTGAACAATTGCAGGATCGAGCAGATCGGAACGCCGATGGAAGTCTATCTCCGGCCTGCGTCCCGGTTTGTCGCGGGCTTCGTCGGCAGCCCCGGAATGAATTTCCTTAAGGCCGAAGTCTCGGGCACCGGAAGGGCGAGCGTGAAAGTTGCGGGCAGCAATCCATTCGAGATCGATATCGCCAATCCAGGCCCCGGTACCTATGAGCTCGGCATCCGGCCCGAGGCGGTTCGTGTCGTGTCAGCAGAGGCCAGCGGAGTGGCGACCGCCAAGGCGAAAGCAGGCGTGGTCGAGCGGTTGGGTGAGCGGACGCTGGTCTATTGCACGCTGGAGGACGACTCCGAACTGATCGCGCAGGATGATGGCCGCTCGACAGTCCAGACCGGAGATATCGTAACGCTCCGCTTCGACACATCGGCGGTCCATCTTTTCGATAGCGAGGGCAAGGCCTATCACGCGCAGTCCATGGCTTAGGCCCGATCGACATTCAGCTCAGGCAGCGGCGAGAATAGTGACCTCGGAAACCGGAGCGGATCGTACTTGAGGTATGTGAGCACCGGGAACCCAGAAAGCCGCCATTTTGCCGGCCTGCATCAGCTTGATGTCGATCGGTCTTAGCCTTTGATGCCCGCCGAAAGCGTGATCGCCTGCGTCACCCGTCGTTGGAAAATCAAGTAGGCTAACGCGACCGGCATGCCGGCCAGCACGGCGGCAGCGAGCTGTCGCGCATAGGAAAGGCCGAAGGCGTCATTCACCTGGGTGATGCCGACGGTGATGGTCATCATACTTGTCTTGGTGACGGCCAGGAACGGCCAGAGGAATGCATTCCAGGCCCAAATGAAGCAGACGATCGACAGCGCCGCCGTCACGCCCCAGTTCATCGGGATATAGACCCGTGTCAGGATGCGCCATTCCGACGCGTTATCCATCACGGCCGCCTCCCTGAAATCCTTCGGCACACTGTCGAAGAACTGCTTGTAGACGATGATGATGACGGGATGGATGAGCTGCGGCAGCACGATGCCCGCCCACGTGTTGAGCAGGCCAAGACTGGCGACCAGTTCGAAATGGTTGACGATCAAGGTTTGCAGCGGAACCATGAAACTCGCGAGGATAAGCCACCAGAGCGCATTGCGGAACGGGAACCGGAGCTGCGAGATCGCATAGCCGCAGAGGAGCGACGAACTCACAGTCAGGATCGTCACCGCTAATGCCACCACGACTGAATTTATGTACCAGCGGCCGATCTCGGTCTGGGTTAGAGCGAAGACATAATGCGAGAAAGTGAGCGTATCCGGCCAGAGCTCGACATAGGGCCGGATCACTTCGTCCTCGGGTTTCAGTGAGGAGATGACACCCCAATAAAGCGGGAACGCCCAGAGCACGGCGCAGATGACCGTGAGGAGTGTAATAATGAAGCCGGCGACGTTGAGGCGGCGGGCGGTGACGGCGTTCATCGGTCGCGCCCTCCCGAGAGCCGGGTCAGCTGAAAATTGACCACCGAGACAATGATCACGATGAAGAACAGCACGACCGCGATCGCCGCCGCGCGTCCGCCCTGGTCGGATTGGAAGGCGCGCTGGAAGATGTAATAGACGAGAACAAGATTGTCGTTCACCCTGCCGCCAACCGAGAACAGATAGACCTGATCGAAGATCTTTAATTGCAGGATCAGCTGGATTGTTAGCACCAGCGCCGTGATCGGCCACATCAAAGGCCACGTAATCCGTCGGAAGGTCGACCAGATGCCGGCGTTGTCGAGCGCCGCGGCTTCATAGATTTCAACCGGTATCGCGCGCAGGCCGGCCAGGAAAAGCAGGATGGAAAACCCCGCGGTCCACCAGATCGTCACGACCGCCACGGCGGGCATGAACCATGTCGTCGATTTGAAGACCGGTACGCGGGGAATGCCGAACATATCGAAGACGTGCATCACCACGCCGAACTGAAGGTTCAGCGTCCAGTCCCAGATATAGTAGACGACGGAGACAGGCAGAATATAGGGCAGGAAGAACAGCGACAGGACCAGCGCCTGTAGCCGGCCGGTAAGGCGATTGACGCCGAGCGCGATGGCGAAGGCTGCCAAGGTGCCGGGCACCACGGTCAGCAGGACGAAATAAGCCGTGTTCCAGAACGAGGTGTCGAACTTCCGGTCGCCCACGAGGCGCGTGTAATTATCGACACCGACGTAAGTGCCACTACCGATGAGGGGTGCGTCAGTGAAACTGATCAGGAAGAGCTTGATCGTCGGGTAGATGAAGACCAGCCCGTAGATGACGACGAAGGGCGCGATGAGGACGAATGCGACGAGAGCTTCGCTCTGTCTGTTCCTGAGCATGGCCTATGGTCTCCCGGCATTCACGTGTTCAGGCCGGGCCATCTCGCGATGGCCCGGCAGTCTCGTCAGAGGTCGTCCAATCCGGCCTTGATTTCCTCGACAGCCTTGGCCGGCTCCATTTCACCGTTGAGGGTCGGGACGAAGAAATTCGACATCACATCGAACATCGGACCGGCAATGCCCGCAAGCGGCGACTTTGGATCGAAGATCATGTTGGCGGTCAACACCGAATAGGTGGCATTCGGCTGCATTGCCTTATACTCAGCCGTCGCGGTCACCGGCCCATAGGCCGGTATATGACCCGCCGTCGCCCAGAAGAGCGAGTTCTTCTCCATCCAGGTGATGACCTCCAGCACAGCTGCGCGCTTCTCCGGCGTCATGTCCTTGCCCTTGTTGGCGGGAATGGCGAAGGTATGGCTATCCGCGTAGGTCGAGGGATGGTTGAAGATGACGGGCAGTTCCACGGCACCCCATTCGAACAGCTTGCCGTCCTTCTTGAGGTCGGTCATCGTGGGAACTTCCCAGACGCCGTTGATCATCATCGCCGCTTCGCCGGAGGTGAAGAGCGCGACGGTCGCGGGATAGTCGGTGTAGGTCGACTGCAAACCTTCCTTGGTCCATTCCTGCAAAACAGCCAACGCGTTTTCGAGTTTCTTTGCATTGTCGCCGACGAGGAACTTGCCGTCGGTCATCAGTTCGCCGTCCTGCTGGCCCATCAGCGAATAGACAGTGCGGAACATGAAGTTGCCGTCGGCGGTCACCGAGCCGAGCGGGAATTTGACGCCGGCCGCCTTCAATGCCTTCAGCGTATCAGTGAAGGCTTGACGCGATTCCAAGCCCTTCGGCTTGCCATCGTCGGTGAGCAATCCTGCCTTCTTGAGGATATCCTTGTTGTAATAGAGCACGATCGGATGGGTATCAAACGGCACGGCATATTGCTTGCCGTCGACCGTTACAGCGTCCCATGTTGCGGTAGCATAATCGTCCTTGGTGATGCCCATCGTCTTCCAGTCATCGGCCGTGATCTCCTGGACGACGCCTTGCTTAACCGCCAGCGGCAGTCGGCTGGCATGATAGGTCATCATGTCAGGGGCTTCGCCGACGGCGGCCGAGGTCTGCACCTTGGCGTAGAACGGCGTTCCCCATTCCAAGGTCGTGGCATCGACCTTGATCTTGCCCTGGTGGGCGGCGTTGAAATCGGACAGCAACTGCTTCATCCGGACGCCGTCACCACCGCCGAGGAAGTCCCACCATACGACGGTTTCCTCGGCATGCGCGGCGGATGCAAACAACCCCGCAGCCAAAGCCATGCACTTCGCCAAAGTCATAAATCTCGGCATGTGTATTCTCCTCCCATCTGTTATGCGGCCTCCCGCCGCAACGCGGATATTGATCTACAAGCGTACTCTGATCATCGAGTAGGAATAGGGCGGCACGGTTACCTGCACCGCATTCTGGCTGAGGACCGCGTCAGACGTGCTGACCGGTTTCACATTGTCCGGGTTCTCCTCGGTGTTCTTGGCCTCCAAGTCCGTGTGTTTGATCAGGGTATGCTCAACCGACTTGGCCGCTCCGAACCCTTCGAGCGAGATGTCGACCGCCATCGGCTCACTGCCATGCCGGTTGACTGCGAAGAAGGTAAGGGTCCCGGCATCGCCATCATGCACGCCCGCAATGTCGAGATAGGACACGTTGGGCGACACATTCGACACATAGTTAGGGCAGGTCACGTCGAGATGAAGCGCCGTGCCATGGCCGTGAAGCGAGGCGAACTTGAAGGGGTAGTAGATCGTCTGCCGCCAGGCGGCGCCACCCGGTGCCGTCATGATCGGGGCGATGACGTTGACCAATTGCGCGATACAGGCAATGCGCACAACATCGGACCGGCGGATGAAGGTGTTGAGGATGCAGCCGACCTGCAGCACATCCTCGAAATTGTAGATGTCTTCCAGCAGAACCGGCGCATGCGGCCAGTCCCATTCCTTCATGCGCTTGGAATCGTTGCGGCGCTCGTGATACCAGACGTTCCACTCGTCGAAGGAAATCTTGACGTCCTTCTTGGAACGCTTCTTTGCCTTGACGTAGTCGATCACGCCGCCAACGGTGCCGATATAGCAGTCGAGTTTCTCCGGCAATGCCAGGAATTCGGCGGTGTTCTTCTCGTAGTTCTCGAAATACATATGAAGCGAGATGTAGTCGACCTGGTCGTAGGTCTCCTCCAGAACTGTCGCTTCCCATTGCGGATAGGTCGGCATTTCCGAATGCGACGAGCCGCAGACGATGAGTTCGAGCTTGTCGTCGAAGGCACGCATAGCCTTGGCGGTCTCGTTGGCCAGATGGCCATATTCGGCGGCGGTCTTGTGACCGACCTGCCAGGGGCCATCCATCTCGTTGCCAAGGCACCAGAGCCTGACATCCCAAGGCTCCGCCCGGCCGTTCTTCTTGCGAAGATCCGACCAGTAGGTTCCACCCGGATGGTTGGTATATTCGACGAAGCTGCGGGCCGAATCCAGGCCACGCGAGCCGAGATTGACCGCCAGCATCATTTCCGTGTTGGCCGCCTCAGCCCATGTCGCAAACTCATGGATGCCGACATGGTTCGATTCCGACGTGCGCCAGGCAAGATCAAGCCGCGTCGGGCGCAGATCCTGAGGGCCGATTCCATCTTCCCAATTGTAGGCGGAAACGAAGTTGCCGCCAGGATAGCGGCAGACAGGGGTGTTCAGTTCCCGAACGAGATCCAGGACGTCGCCACGCATGCCGTTCGCGTCGGCCGAGGGATGGCCGGGTTCATAGATGCCCGTATAGACCGCACGCCCGAGATGCTCGAGGAAGGAGCCGTAAAGGCGCTTGTCGATATCTGCAATTGTATAGCGCGCATGCGCCGTAACGCTCGCCTTCATGCATTCCTCCCAATCAATATCATAAATGATGATTTACATCATCTTGTGCGATATTAATGCGGAAGATTTGGTCCCCGTCAACCCGCCGGCGACGTACAAGTATGATAAATGGTCCCTAAATGGCCACCGTCGCGCCAAGGGACTGAATTAAAGTCGAAATAATTCAAATCAGATTATCGGATACTAAGAGGTTTTTATTCTCAGCAGAATGTCCTGGTCATAATTGCCGAACCCCTTGCCGAATATGTTGATACCGCCCGGATGCTTGGCGTCTTGCTTGACGCCGATGCGCACGCGGATCGAGTGGTGGCTCTTGAGATCGAGCTCGCTCAGATTCACCGAGGAAATCCTGAGTCCATCGACATAAGTGCCGTCGACTGCGATCCGCCAGTTCTTCAGCTTGCCATATTGCGAACCCTTGAGCTTCCACCAGGCCGGGGTGAAGACGCCACGCTTGTCGCCGAAATCGCCGGGCGAAGTCCAGGTGCCAACGTCGACGCCATTGACGGTGAGTGTGATATCGGACGGCCAGTCGGCACTGGTGCCCGGCACTTCCGAGCTCAGTTCCATCACCACCTCGATCTCGCTGATTTCGGCATTTGCGAGCTTGGCGTTGTTGGGAAACTGATACTCGACATAGCCACGGGTGAACCACAACAGACCTGCTTTCATGCGGTCCGGGTCAAGAAAGGAGTTCGGCACGTCGAGCAGGCCGATGATGCCATCCGTAGTGCAGAGGCCGCAGGGCGCCGTGACTTCGTAGCTCGTATAGAGCCCGATCGGCATCGAGACTTCGATCGCGTCGTTCTTGACCGCCTTGTAGGCGCTCTTGAAGACAACCAATATTTCCTCGGCCACCGGATGGCAGAACTTCTGGCTGCCCTTGCGCGCCTTCTGGTTCTCCGTCCGGATCAGCCGCGCCTCTTCGAGCACCTGGATATTTGTCGAAACAGTGGACTGCGGCAGTGCGAGGTGGGCGGCGATATCATTGACATTCATCGGCCCCTTCTCATGCAGCAGCGCCAGCATGGCGACGCGCACCGGTGATGCGAGGCCTCTCAAAACAACGAAATCGGTCTCCGGATCGATGACAAGGAAGTTCTGCGGCATAGGCGTCTCAAATTATCATAATCTCTGGTCAATATCAGGATTATTGATTTGAGCAACGGAAAAGACGAAATAGAACGACCTGGGGCAACGTGCCCCACAGCCGCAGCCATGCTGCAACAGCCCGGAAGTCGGGCTCGCTTGGGCGAGAGACGTCGCTTGCCGGCTGGCGCTTACTGCGTCGTCGCAGGCTGCGTCGTATCGGCTGGCGTGGTGGTCGTGGTTGCCGGTACAGGCGCTGTGCCTCGGCCAGCCCAGAAATAATAGGCCAGGATTGCCAGCAGGACGACGATGACGACGATGACGATATTGCGGTTCATGGATTTCCTCCCATGATCTTCCGGCCACGCATGCTCTTTCAGGAGCAGCCAAAGGTTCGGGCCGGCAGCGTCATGATACCACCACCCCGAAAGACGAGTCAAAATAGCCCCGCCGGATGACGGCCGAATGTCGAATGCGCGACACTTCCGAATGAGCGAGAATCCGCTATGACGGATCGATGATATTTTGCGAGGCGATGACATGTTCCTGTTCGACGGCCCGGACAAAGCCGACTTCATGATCCTGCTCGCCCATGGTGCTGGTGCGGCCATGGATTCGGCGGCGATGACGATGGCGAGCTCCGCGCTGGCGAAGGAGAGTTTTCGGGTCGCTCGCTTCGAGTTCGGCTATATGGCCGCGCGGCGATCCTCGGAGACGCGGAAACCGCCACCCAAGGCCGAGCTGCTGAAAGATGAATTCCGGGCAGCGATCAGCGAATTGAAGACCAAGACGAAACTGATCATTGGCGGCAAATCGATGGGCGGCCGGGTTGCGAGCATGATTGCCGACGAGGAACGCGCCGCTGGCCGGGTGTCCGGGCTATTCTGCCTCGGCTATCCCTTCCATCCGCCGGGCAAGCCGGAGAGCTTGCGCACCGCGCATCTCGAAAAACTGGAGACACCTGCCCTCATCTGCCAGGGCACGCGCGACATCTTCGGAAGTAAAGACGAAGTATCGGCCTACACGCTGTCGAAGAGCATCAAAATCCGCTGGCTCGAGGATGGAGACCATGACCTCAAGCCGCGCAAGGCTGTCTCAGGCTTCTCCCATGCCGATCACATGAAATCCATGGCTGAGGCGGTTGCCGACTGGAGCAAGCGCCTGCACTAGCACCGCGTCAGAGCGCGACTTCCGCTACCTTGTCCTTGTAATCCTTCTTCGGATCGACCCCTATCAGGAGCTTGATGCCGGCGACGAGACTCCACTCGTCTTCCCAGATCTCGGCACGCTCCGTGTCAAACCGTAAAAGCCCCAGTTTGGGGTCATCCTTGCCTCCTTCGAACCAGGCTGCAATGAACCGGTTCCAAAGGCGGTCAACCACGCTGCGGTCGTTATCAACGCTGAGGCGTCCATGCACTGTGGCAAACAGGCTATTGCCTTTCGAGGCAAAGGTGAAGGTGGCGCGCTGGTTGGCGGTAACCTTCTGATAGATTGCCGCCTCTTTCGACGTGAAGAACCAAATCGGTCCCGAGCGGCCTTCGAACTGTGCCGTCATCGGCCGCGCGTGGTTGTCCTCGACGCCGTTCAGGCCGAGCATGACGGTCATGTCGTCCTTGAGCGCGAACCAGAACTTTTCTTCGAGCTTTGCAGGACTGGTCATGGTCCGGTCTCCTCTTGGGTTCAAGCGAAGAACGGCGGTTCTGGGCAAAGGTTCCCGAAGGAGAGGTGCCGCCGGTAACCGGCAGCACCCATGCAAGCTAGCCGAGGCGGGCGTTGAGTGAAACCTCGATCGCGCCGAGCGCGCGTGAAACCGGGCAACCAGCCTTGGCCTTGTCCGCGAGTTCCTTGAACTTGGCTTCGTCGATGCCAGGTACAGTGCCGACGAGTTCGATCGTGCTGCTCTTGATCGTGGCGCCGCCGCCGCTCATATCGAGTTCAACCGTCGCCGTGGCATCCAGGTTGGTGGCCGGCGTGCCGTTCTCGGCGAGGAAATGCGAAAGCTGCATGGCGAAGCAGCCGGCATGGGCGGCGGCGATCAGTTCTTCCGGATTGGTGCCCGATTGGCCGGACTCGTCCTGGAAGCGGCCTTTGAACGAATAGGGCAGCTTTGAAATCGCGCCGCTTTGCGAAGTGAGATTGCCGGTGCCCTCGGTGAGGGTGCCCTGCCACATGGCGGTTGCACGTCTTTTCATGGTCGTCCTCCTTGCTGATGCTGATTCCAGGTTGCTGTGTAGACGGTCCTGTTAACAGGATCGTGGCGAAAGAGTTCAGAACTTCGGCAATTCGACCTTGAGATATTGATCCAGCGCCTCGACGATCATCCGGTGGTCGTCGAGCTGCGGCAGGCCGGAAACGGTAACGGCGGCGACAACACCCGCCTTCTTGACCCGGATCGGGAAGCTGCCGCCATGCGCACCGTAATTGAACAGGTCGATACCCATGTCCGGATTGATATCGCGGCCCTTCAGTGCCAGCGTGTCGCCGAACTGCAGCGACGAGATGTGATAGCGTAGCACGACATTGCTCTTGCGGCGGACCCATTCATCGTTGTCGGGCGTGGCACCGGGCATGGCGGCGTGGAACAGCGCGCGATCGGATGTGCGGATATTGACCACGACAGGCGAGCGCTTGCTGCGAGCGATGCTATAGACAACCGAGCCGAAATCGAAAGCGATCTCCTCGGAGAAGCCCTGAAACTGCGCCTGGCTCTCTTGCTTCTTGAGGATCTCCAGCCTTGCTTCGCGCTCTTTTTCCAATTCGCTCACCGCTTGTCCTCCCATTCCGGCCAATCGACCCAATCCTGGATCAATCTATAGGCGATCGCCCCACTGACCGGTATATTGATTTCTTCTTCATGCGTCCCCGCGATCATCTTTCGCACATCATCGCGGCTGAACCAGCGACAATCCTCTAGCTCGGTCTCGTCGCGCTTTATGTCGAAGCTGTCGGCATGGCCGTAGCAGCCGATCATCAGCGAATGCGGCATTGGCCAGGGCTGCGAGGCATGGTAGCGCACCGCTCCGACCTCGATGCCCGACTCTTCGAACGTCTCGCGTCGCACCGCCTGCTCTATCGTTTCCCCGGGCTCGAGGAAGCCGGCCAGGCAGGAATACATGCCGGGATTGAAATGCGGCGAGCGGCCGAGCAGGGCCCGGTCACCCTCGGCATCGACCGTCAACATGATCACGACGGGATCGGTGCGCGGAAAATACTGTGTGTCGCAGGACGTGCAGCGGCGGCGATAACCCCCGGCTTCCATGCGCGTTTCGGCGCCGCAACGGCCGCAGTGCTGAGTGGCGCGATTCCACGTCAGCAGGCTCGATGCCTGGGCGAATTCGCCGAGCAGATTCTCGCCGATCAGTTCCTCCCGCATCAACGTGCGGCCGTCGGCGAATTTCAGATGGTCGGCTGCTGCATCGGGGTCGATGCCGACCGGAACCGCGACGCGTGGCTCACCGGTCTTTTCATAACCGAGTAGGATGGCGTTCTCCCAATCCGGCTCCAGATCCATCAGTTCGAAAGGCGCGAAGAGCGGATCGAGAACCTGCTCTTCATGCTTGAGCACAAGCCTGCCGCGGGCGAAGGCGAAGAGATGGACATTCTCGCTCTTCAATGCCTGCTCGACGCAATCGTCCGGCCGGTTCTCGGACTGCCTGTCGATGCGATTGCCGGCGAAGGCCACAAGGCTCGACGGCTCGGGATGCGGCGACAGGACATCGAACATCGTCGTCTTGGGCATCGGCAGAAATTTCCTCTAGATCGCCTTCAAAATCTTGTCGATCAGCGCCGTCTTCTCGTCGGCGCCATAGGGCTCACGCGTACCGAAACCCCAGACGGGCCCCGGCCAATTCGGGTCGTTTTCGTGGCGCGCAATGACATGGACATGCAGTTGCCGGACGATATTGCCGAGCGCACCGACATTGATTTTGGTGGCGTCGGTGACTTTGTTCAAGGCCTCGGCGGCGAGATTGGTCTCGAAAGTGAGGAGCGCCTGGTCGAGTGGCTTCAGTTCGAAAAGCTCTTCGATTCCGGGTCGTTGCGGCACGAGAACGAGCCAGGGCCAGCGGCGGTCGTCCATGAGACGCATCTGGCAGAGGCCGAGCGTCACCACGAATTCACTATCGCCGCGCAGTCTCTCATTGAGCTCGAAAGCCGCCAAGCCTCGCCTCCCCTGTCTTTTGTTTGATTGATGATCTAACAGATAATTTCAGGTTTGGCTTGCAATCGAAAGCGATATTGACGATATGGAAGCCGGGAGGCTGGTGGTGGACGCGCCACTCGCCAATCGGGTCAGGTCCGGAAGGAAGCAGCCCCAACGAGACCGGTACGGGTCATCGTGCTGGCCTCCCACCCTCTACCACAATGCCGGGTTCATCGATCGGCGGAATTCTCATTTCCGCCCGATGCGGCTAACCTTGGCTTGAGGGAATCGAACCGCAGCAGGAACCGATGGCAGCAGGCGACGACATCGCTGGGCAAAACACCTCTGGGCAGGACGGCCAGAAGACCGGCTATCGCGTGCTTGCGCGGAAATATCGCCCCAAGGATTTTTCCGACCTGATGGTCGGCCAGGAAGCGATGGTGAAGACCCTCACCAACGCCTTCGAGAGCGGCCGCATCGCCCAGGCCTATATGCTGACCGGTGTCCGCGGTGTCGGCAAGACCACGACCGCCCGCATCCTCGCCCGCGCGCTCAATTACAAGACCGATACGATCGACAAGCCGACCATTGATATGAAGGTGTTGGGGTTCCATTGCCAGAAGATCATCAACGGCGAGCACCTTGACGTCGTAGAAATGGACGCCGCGTCAAATACCGGTATTGACGATATCAGAGACCTCATCGCGAGAGCCCAACTCCGCCCTTCAACGGATGCCCGGTATAAGGTCTATATCATCGACGAAGTGCACATGCTGTCGACTGCGGCCTTCAACGGGCTGCTGAAGACGCTCGAAGAGCCGCCAGAGCATGTGAAATTCATCTTCGCCACGACCGAGATCCGCAAGGTTCCCGTCACAATTCTGTCCCGCTGCCAGCGCTTCGATCTACGGCGTATCCCGGCGGCTGACCTTACGCGTCTCTTTGGTACAATCGCTGAAAAGGAAGGTATCGAAGCAGAGCAGGACGCATTGGCACTGATCGCTCGCGCAGCCGAGGGGTCAGCGCGTGACGGCCTCTCCCTGCTCGACCAAGCCATCGCCCATGGCTCCGGCCATGTCGAGACGGCAGCCGTGCGCGCCATGCTCGGCCTTGCCGACCGCGCCCGCATCGTCGATCTGTTCCGCGAGATTGTGAGGGGCGACGTCGCGGCGGCGCTTCGAGAATTCAACACACAGTATGAGGCCGGCGCCAATCCGGTCGCCATGCTGACCGACCTTGCCGATTTCACCCATCTCGTGACCCGGCTGAAATTCATTCCCGACGCGGCCGAGGATGCCTCGCTCAGCGAAATCGAGCGCCGCGAAGGCACTGAATTCGCCGGTGCCATCGCCGTGACGACGCTATCGCGCATCTGGCAGATGCTGCTCAAGGGCATTCCCGAGACCGAAAATTCGTCGCGCCCGCTCGGCGCCGCCGAGATGGTGATCATCCGCCTCGCCCATGCCGGCAACCTGCCCGCGCCAGAGGATGCCGCGCGGCGCATCGCGGGTCTGTTATCAGGCGACGCACCCGCCGCAGCCCCATCATCGCGCGCGAACGGCAACGGCAATGGTTCCAGCGCTTCTTTCGACGGCCACGCGTTGGCCGAAGCCCGACCGACCGAGACCATGGCGCGCAGTTCCTCCGGCGGAGCGACCGCGATGCTGACAACGGTACCGCGGAGCGTGCCGGAGACGCGGCTCGAAGCGCCGCCGGCGCCGAAGATCGAAGAGAGGCCCGAACCAAAGGTTCATCTCAAGTCGCTCGCCGACATCGCCAACATGGCCGGCGAGAACCGCGACATGAAGCTCAAGGCGCAGCTGCGGCAATTCGTGCGGCCGGTGCGGATGGAGCAAGGCAAGCTTGAGATCGCGCTGTCACCCGATGCGCCGAAATCGATCGCCAACGACCTCTTCGTCCGCCTCAAGGAATGGACGGGCATTCACTGGAATGTCAGCGTCGTCTCCGGACCGGGCGGGCTGACGCTGGTCGAGCAGGAAGCCAAGCAGCGCGACGAACGGCTGACCGACGCCCGCTCCGACCCCGATGTTGCCGCCATCCTTTCGCGCTTTCCCGGCGCACGCATCACCGACGTTCGCGTCAATCAAGCCGATCTGGACGAGGAAGCGGAGACGGCCCCAGAGCCCGAGCTTCCCGATGACAATGAATAGGAGATCCCGATGAAAGACCTCATGGGCATGATGGGCAAAGTCAAGGAAATGCAGGCCAAGATGGAGAAGGTGCAGGCGGAGATCGCCAGCCTCTCGATCGAAGGCACGGCCGGCGGCGGCATGGTGACCGTTACGCTCGATGGCAAAGGCCAGATGACCGGCATCAAGATCGACCCGTCGATGTTCAAGGAGGACGACGTCGAAATCCTCGAAGACCTGATCGTCGCGGCCCACAAGGCCGCCAAGGACAAGGGTGAAGCACAGGCTGCCGAAAAGATGGCCTCGGTCACGGCCGGCCTGCCGCTGCCGCCGGGCATGAAGTTCCCGTTCTAATCGAAGCGTCTCCCCGGCCACGGATTGAACCCGTCGCGCAGCCAGAGCAGCGTGTCGAGCCAGAAGCCCATCGCGTGACGGGCATGGAAGAGGTCGAAATGGCCTATGCTTTCCAGCGCAAGATCGCCGGGCGCCAGCATGACTTTGGTCAGTTCGGCGCCCACATAATATCCATGAGCGCGTGAGATCGCGGCGCTGGTGCCGAAAGGATCGTCGGTGACGCCGATCGCCAGAATCGGTGCAGAGACCGCGGCAAACCGGCTGTGGATTAGAGCGCGGGCGTCGGGATCGAGCCGCGCCTCCAATTCACTCCCACCCCGGCCCCATTGATAGGCAACGCCGTCGGGCAGATCCTCGAGCCAGTTCAGCCGGCGGCCGGGGAAGTGACCTATGCAGGCAGTGAGAGCAGGCATCAGCAGATGCCATTTCAGGAACATGCGCCGCCTCTGGTCCGCCGGATAATCCCGCCACCAGGCATATTGCGCACCCATTGTCATCATGCGGCTGAGCTTCCCCGCGTTGGGAGCATAACCCGCCAGGACTCCGCCGATGCTGTGACCGACGATCGAGACCGGCAGGCCTGACGTTAATGCCAGCGCGATCACCGCTTCGACATCGCGCTCGCCCCATTGCCGCCAATCCCAGCCGCATCGCATCAGCCGCTCGGGTCGTGAAAGCCCGATCCCGCGATAGTCGAAGGTGATGACCTCGAAGCCATGCGCGGACAGGAAACGGGCATAGTGGTGATAGTAATCTGCCCTCACGCCCGTTGCCGGATTGATCACGACGATGCCCTCGACGTCCGGCCGTGCCGCGCACCAATGGTGCCCTTTGAGTACGATGCCATCGGCACAGGCAATCTCGATTGGAGTCTTCAGCATGTCGGCCTCGCAAGAATTTTCGCGAGGTTCGTCGAATGCCGAGATTGTGTATACTCACTAGGCGGTATACATTGTTGCCATGGAACCTCTCTCGACCCGAGAACGCATCGTCGCCGCTGCCAACAAACTGTTCTATCGCGAGGGCATCCGCGCCGTGAGCGTCGATGCCGTGGCCGCGGAAGCCGGCATCACCAAGCGCTCGCTCTACTATCACTTCAAGAGCAAGGACGACCTGATCGAGGCTTACCTCGCCTATCGCGACCAGCCCAATCTCGACGCCTACAGGAAATGGTTCGACGACAAGGATGGCAGCACAGCCGAGAAGATCGCCGCCATCTTCGAGAACCTCGAGAAAATGGCGTCGCATCCGAAATGGCGCGGCTGCGGCTTTCTGCGTACCTCGGCAGAACTTGCAAACCTGCCCGGACATCCGGCCATTGTCCGCGGGGCGGCGCACAAGAGGAAGATCGAGCAATGGCTGGGCGAATGCTTCGCGGCCGACGGCATCGCAGCACCCGAGGCGCTCGCCAGCCAGATCATTCTTCTGGTTGATGGTTCCTTCGCCGTCGTGATGCTCCATCGCGACACCGGCTATATGCTCTCCGCCGCCAAGGCCGCCCGCGTGCTGGTCGAGACGGCGTCGAGGCGAAACATGCCTGACCGAGAATAGCGCTTGCCAAGGCTGGAAATTTGCGTTTCATCCGGCAGGAAAATTTGGGGAGGATGACATGACCCTCGCTTCGCTGGCCATCTTCGCCGGCGCCCTGCTCGTGGCGGCCGGCTCACCAGGCCCGAGCATCGCCGCGCTGATCGCACGTGTGCTGACGCGCGGCCCGCGCGATGTCTTTCCGTTCCTCTCGGCTATGTGGGTCGGCGAAGCCGTCTGGCTCTCGCTCGCCGTTCTCGGCCTCGCCGCCATTGCCGAAAGCTTCCACTACCTCTTCGTCGCGATCAAATGGATCGGGGTCGCCTATTTGCTCTATCTCGCGTGGAAGATGTGGACGGCGCCTGTTGATACCGAGGGCGAGGCGCTGCCCGAGGCGAGCTCCGCAGGCAAACTCTTCTTCGCCGGCCTGACCGTGACGCTCGGCAACCCGAAGATCATGATGTTCTATGTCGCGCTGTTGCCGACCATCATCGATCTCAATGTCGTGACGCTCACCGGCTGGGCCGAACTGGTCGTGGTGATGCTGGCCGTTCTTGTCATGGTTGACCTCGCCTGGGTGCTGTTTGCGGCCAAGGCGCGGCAATTTCTGAGGAGCCCGCGGGCGGTCAGGATCGCAAACCGGACAAGTGCCGGACTGATGGCGGGTGCGGCCGCTGCGGTGGCGGCGAAGTAGCCGCCATAGTTTGGCGTCAGTTTCTGTATGGAATGTGCACGCGGGAAATCCCCTCGATAAAGCATTCACATGCACATCTGATATCGGCTAGAACCCATCCATGGCAAAGCGAGTCACCGGACCGGAAATCGAAAAGCTCATCCAGTTGCTGGCGAAGGTTCCGGGGCTCGGGCCGCGGTCGGCGCGGCGTGCGGCACTGCATCTCGTCAAGAAGAAAGACCAGCTTCTTGGGCCTCTCGCAGGCGCAATGGCAGAGGCGCATCAGAAGGTGCGGATCTGCTCCTGCTGCGGCAATGTCGATACGATCGATCCCTGCACGGTCTGCACCGACGAGCGGCGCGACCATTCGATGATCATCGTCGTCGAGGATGTCTCGGACCTCTGGGCGCTGGAGCGCGCCGGCGCGATGAATGCGGCCTATCACGTGCTCGGCGGCACGCTGTCGCCGCTCGACGGCGTCGGGCCTGACGATCTCAATATCCGCGGGCTGATCGACCGGGTGATGAAGGGTGGCGTCAAGGAAATCATCATCGCGGTCAATGCCACCGTCGAGGGACAGACCACAGCACACTACATCACCAGCCAGCTGACCGGGCTCGACGTGAAGATAACCCGCCTCGCCCATGGCGTGCCTGTTGGCGGCGAACTGGATTATCTCGACGAAGGCACGCTGACGGCGGCACTTCGATCGCGCACGTTGATCTAGATTGGGAGTACTCATGCGGAGCTCACCCCCCTCTGCCCTGCCGGGCATCTCCCCCTCACGGGGGGAGATTCGGAAAAGGCTCTTCTATTGCCCCAACCCGGCGGCGCCTTCTGAGCATTCGACAATAGATGTCCGCGGGGCATCGCTCCATCGAATCTCCCCCCTTGAGGGGGAGATGTCCGGCAGGACAGAGGGGGGTTCTCGCGCATTCATCGTAGCACTTCTTGCGCTGCTGCTCTCGCTCGCCACCCTCCCCGCCTTCGCCGCCAACCAGGCAAGGGTCGAAAAGCAGTTCGCTGCCTGGATCGAAAGCGATGCCTGGCCAGCGGCTCAAGCCAATGGCGTGTCGCGCAAGTCTTTCGACCGCGCCTTTGCTGGTGTGAAGATCAACTGGAAGCTCCCGGATCTCACGCCGCCTGGCGAGAAGCCCAAAGCGAAGCGCAAGCAGAACCAGGCCGAATTCGCCTCGCCGGGTCCCTATTTCGACGAGAAACGCCTGGCGGGTCTCGCCGCGTCCGGCCGGTCCTATGCATCGTCTCACGCCAATCTGCTCAAGCAGATCGAGAAGAAATTCGGCGTTCCCGGCGAGATCGTGCTCGCCATCTGGGGCCGCGAGACCGGTTATGGCCGCGCCAAGATCACGGCGTCCGAGATGGATGTGCTGGCCACCATGGCCTTCATGGGTGACCGCAAGGAGCTCTTCATGAAGGAACTCGTGGCGGCTCTCTTGATGGTCGAGCAGGGCATCGATCCCAAGCGAATGAAGGGCTCCTGGGCAGGCGCGATGGGCCAGCCGCAATTCATGCCGTCGAGCTATCTCAAATATGCCGTCGATTTCGACGGCGACGGCGACAAGGATATCTGGAATTCGGTGCCCGACGCGCTCGGATCGATCGCCAATTATCTGGTCGCCAAGGGCTGGCAGAAGGGCCGCAGCTGGGGCTACGAGGTCAGCATTCCCGGCGAGGTCACCTGCGCCCAGGAAGGGCCGGATCTGGCCCAGCCGATCGCCCATTGGGCTTCGCTCGGCATAGCAAGGATCTCGGGCAAGGATTTTCCGAAGGGCGAGCTCAAGGCCAGCGGCATGATGATCGTGCCGGCCGGTCGGCATGGCCCCGAGTTCATCGTCACGCCGAATTTCTACGTGCTCAAGGAGTATAACAATTCCGATCTCTATGCGCTGTTCATCGGCAATCTCGCCGACCGGATCGCCAATGATTCCGGTGCCTTCAAGGGCAAGTGGGGCAAGGTCGGACACATGTACCGCTCGGATGTCGAGAAGATGCAGAAGCGGCTCAACAAGATGGGCCACGATGTCGGCAAGATCGACGGCCTGCCGGGCTACAAGACCCGCCGCTCGATCGGGCGCTGGCAGGAGAAAAACGGCATGAAGCCGACCTGTTATCCCGAAGAAGAGATGCTCGGAAAGCTCTGACGGCTCAGCGCTGCTCCGGCCAGATATCGGCAGCCAACAGGTCGGCATGCTCGATCACCAGGTCGCAGAACATCCGCGCCCGGTTCGACATCCAGTTGGCGTTTGGATAGACGATATTCAGCGGCAGCGACGGGATGGCGAAATCCGGCAGGACATGGACCAGCCGCCCCGTCTGCAGATGCGGCACGGCGCACCAGCCCGGCAAAACCGCAATGCCGAGATGATGCAGCGTCGCTTCCGCCATGGCGTCGGCATCGTCGCAGAGAAGCGTTGGATTGATATCGACCTGATTGCGTCCCATGTCCGATTCCAGCGTCCACTGCACCTTGCCGGGAGCGCGCGCATAGGCGATGCAGGGCAGGCCCGAGAGCTGATAGGGCAAGGAGGGTATGGCGTGCCGCGCAAGGAATGACGGCGTCGCCACGAGATAGCGCCGGATCGTGCCGACGCGACGGGCGATCAGCGAACTCGAAGGCAGCACACCGATCCGGAGCGCGAGCTCGTAACCTGATTCAACGAGATCGTCATAATTCTCGCTGAAGCCGACATTGAGCTGAACGCTGGGATAGCGCCGCATATATTCGATGAAGAGTTCGCTGAAATAGCGCCGGCCGAAGGAGGTCGGCACGCTGATCTGCAAGATGCCGGTCGGCTTGACCGTCTCGCCGGCTGGTTGGGTGCCGACGCTGTCATACGTGGCGACGATGTCCTTCGCCAGCCGATGGATGCGCTCGGCCTCCTGGGTCAGATGCAGCCGCCGCGTCGTGCGCGCGAAGAGCCGCGTGCGAAACTCCTGTTCGAGCATGGATATGCGCTTGCTGACGGCTGCCTGGCCGATGCCGAGGTCTTCGGCGGCCTGCGAGAAGCTGCCGGCCTCGACGACGCGCACGAAAGTCCGGAGGGCATCAATGCGATCCATTCATTCCTCGTCGGAATTAATAATATTCTACTCATGTTATATCCGAACATAAAGAACGCGGCTACATTCTTAACATGTGCAGGAGGGAGGATTGCATATGTCGAAATCCATCGGGATCGTTGGTGCGGGTGTCGGAGGTCTGCATCTCGCGCTCTATCTTCAGAAGCATGGCGTCCAGCCTGTTGTCATCACCGACCGAACGCCGGAGCAATATGCCAATGTCCGGCTGCTCAACACGGTGGCGCATCATTCGGTGACCGTCGCCCGGGAGAATGAGCTCGGCGTCAATCACTGGGACAATCCCGACTGGATCTATCACCATCATGATCACTTCTTCGGCTTCCCCGAGCCGTTGCAGTTCCGCGGTGCCTTTTCCAATCCGAGCCGGGCGGTGGCCTACCGCGTCTATCTGCCCCACCTGATGGAGGATTTCGTGGCCCGCGGCGGCAAGATCGAATACTGCAATATCCAGGACGACGACATTCCGGCGCTGGTCGCGCGGTTCGATCTTCTCGTCGTCTCCACCGGCAAGGGCGCTCTCGGCCGCATGTTCGCCTATCGCCCGGAACATTCGCCCTTCACCCAGCCACAGCGCCTGCTCTGTGTCGGTCTCTACAGTGGCCTGAAGCACACGGGGCCGCGTGGCGTGACGCTGTCGGTCTCGCCGGGCCATGGCGAGATGATCGTCATCCCGACGCTGACCTTCGACGGGATGAAGGAAGCGCTGTTGATGGAGAACATTCCGGGCGGCGACATGGCGGATCTCGTTTCGCTGTCCTATGACGACGATCCCGCAGCCTTCCGGCAGACGATGCTCGACAAGCTGGAAAAGCATCATCCTACCACCTACGACCGGATAGATACGCATCGCTTCGATCTCGCCCAGCCGCTGGACCTGCTGCAAGGCGCCGTTGTGCCGACTGTGCGGCAGACCTCGGTCGCCTTCGACAATGGCCGCCATGCGATCGCGCTCGGCGACGTCCATTCGGTCGTCGACCCGATGATGGGCCAGGGCGCCAATATGGCGTCCTACGCGGCTTTCGTGCTGGGCAAGGCGATCGTCGATGCCGATGTCTTCGATGCGCGGTTCTGCGAGAAGGTCGACCAGGCGCGCGAGAACCGGGTGCTGGCCGCATCGCGCTGGACCAATCTGATGCTGCAGCCGCCGACGGCAGCGGTTGGACGGCTGATCTTCACCATGGCCGAGAACCGCAAGCTCTGCGACGAATTCACGGAGAATTTCAACTATCCGGAGCGGCAGTGGGATAATCTCGCCAGCGAGCAACGTACCCATGCCTGGATCGACCGGCATCTCGCGCTCGCGGCCTGACGCTCGCATACAGTCGAAATTTGGGAGAAGACTTCCGATGCATTGCCTGACCGTGACTTACGAGGTGCCCGACGATCCGGCGCATTTTAAGGATTATTACGTCAAGACGCATATCCCGCTTGCCCGGGCGCTGCCCGGCCTGCTGTCCCTCAGCTACGGTTTCCCCGAGCCGATGACGCCGGCGCCTGCGCCTTTCTGCATCTTCCAGGCCTATTTCACCGATGTCGCCGCTATGGAAGATGCGCTGCGGTCCGAAATTGGCGCGCGGGTGGCGGCGGATGTGCCGAATTATTCGCCCACACGACCGAGCCTGAGCCACCATGAGGTGCAAGGCGGCTGAGCCCGCCGGGCGCGCCATCGGCCCGCCCGGCATTGGCATTCAACCGATCAGGTTGACGAGGTTGCCGACGATCGCGGTCCAGCCTTCCTTGTGGCCGTCGCGGGCTTCTTCGCTGCGGAATTTCACGTGCCGCAGGCTGAGGTCCGTCGTGCCCGGCTTGGGCTCGGTGAGGTCGATCGTCACCACGCTGTCATCGAGCGAATAGGGCGACTCCCAGGTGAAGACGAGGCGGGAGTGCGGGTCGATCTCGAGATAGGTCCCGGCATGCGGGATTTCCTTGTCGCCGTTCATCATGACGATCGAGAAGCGGCCACCCTTGACCGGGTCGTTGCTCACCTGGGTGGGCTTTGAGCCGCCCATCGGTGTGCTCATGAACTTCGCCAGGATCTCGGGCGAGAGCCAGGCGTTGAACACCGACTCGCGGGAAGCGGGAATGGTTCGGTTGATGGTCAGTTCGAGTTCACTCATCTCATTTGTCCTTTTTGACTAACACGTCTTCGAGCGCCGCGAGGCGCAGTTCCCAGATGGACTTGAGTTGCGCAAACCAGCCTTCGGTCAGCCTCAGCGGTTCGAGCTCCGCGGCGATGAAATGCTCGCGGCCCATGGTCCGGCGGGTGACCAGTCCCGCCTCCTCCAGCACCTTGATGTGCTTTGAAACGGAATTTAGGGACATGTCGAAATGAGCGGCGAGCGCGGTCACTCTCAACGCGCCCTCCTGTACGAGGAGCGTCAAGATCTGTCGCCGCGTGGTGTCGCCAGCGGCCTTCAATATGCGTGACAGAGCGTCTTCGTCCATTTATTCACCCTAATGGTTGAATATTCCATTCCGACTCGATAGTCAACCATATGGGTGAATATTTCTCGCTGCAATGTCAGCGTGGTCTCGCGTTTCATCAGCGCGCCTTGAAAAACGCCCGATCAGGGGCGACATGCGGCCTTAGGGACGCCGGGTGAACTGAGCATGCTGAGACGGCTGATATCGTTGGGCACAATCGCTTCGCTTGTCCTTTCGGGCTATGCGCTGGCTCCTGTCGCCGCCCAGGTGGCGCAGGTCTTAGGCATCCGGGACGATCCGGGGAAGGTCCTGCTCTATCGCCTGTCGACCCTCGACAAGCCGGCCTATGACCGCGAAATCGCGCAGGCGCTCGGCAAGGATGATCCCGAACTCGCCCGCAGTCTTGCCGATCTTGCCAGAGCACAGAACATTGTCATCGATGACGCAACGCTGCAGAAGATCGCGGCGGCAGAACAGTTCTCGCTGACGCGCTCCACCCGGCAGCTCTTCACCGGAGCCGTGACGGGCGAGGCCGATAGCCCCACCGCCTTTGCCGGCGCGCTGGCGGCAGACCTCACCGTGGTGGGCGATATCAGGGATCTGTCGCAGCAGGCCTTCGCCTATCCCGACCAGGACAATCTCACTGTAGTCCTGGCCGCCACGGGGATCATTCTCACCGGTGCCACCGCCTTCACCGTCGGGACGTCAACCGCCGGCAAGGTCGGTGTCTCGGCAATCAAGGCGGCACGGAAGATGAAGCGGCTGTCTAAAGGGCTGGAGCGTCAGTTGGTGCGGCTTGCGAGCGATGCCGTCGACACGAGGGTGCTCAAAACCCTGACCCGGGATCTCGGCAATTGGAATTTCCGCGCCGCCTTTGACGGCACGCGACGGCTGATCAAGCCACGCGTTGTCGTCGAGATCGCCGAGACCGGTGGCGCGCTTAGTCATGTCTTCGGAAAGCAGGGCTATCGCGCAACGCTGCAGGTGCTCGAAGTAGCCGACGATACCGCCGATGTCCGCAAGCTTCGCCGTGTCTCCGACGGCCTCGGCACCAAGTTCCGCGGCGCGCTCCATCTCAAGCGCGGCGCAAAGCTGACCTTGAGGGTCGCGGAGATCGCCTTCGGCTTCCTCTGGTGGATTTCGGCCATTGTCGGCTGGCTGCTCTGGGCGGCTTGGGTAACGGCGCGCCTATCGTGGAAGACTGGCCGACTGGCGAGTCGTGCTATCCTGTGGATGCTCCGTCGGAGGCCACCGCCATTGGACTTGCATTTCACCCCCGACAGGTCTATAGCAACCCCAAATTCTTGATCATTAGATGAAGAGTGGGGCCGCGAGGACCCGCTCTTTTTTGTTACCTCCAGCTTGAACCTGGATGAAACGAGACACCATGAACGACACGGTTATCGAACCGAGACTGATCACCGAGACCGGGATCGACGCCCGCGTCGCCTCCATCATTGAGCCGACCATTGTCGAAATGGGCTACCAGCTCGTGCGGGTGAAGCTCTCCAGCCAGAACGGCATGACGCTGCAGATCATGGCCGAGCGGCCGGATGGAATCATGACCGTCAGCGACTGCGAGAAGCTGTCGATGGCGATCTCGCCGGTGCTCGATGTTGAAGACCCCATCGACAAGGCGTATCATCTTGAAGTGTCGTCGCCGGGTATCGATCGGCCCATGGTGCGCAAGTCCGACTTCTCCAAGTGGACCGGCCACGTTGTGAAGTTCGAGACTTCCGTCATGGTGGAAGGCCGCAAGCGTTTCCGCGGCACGATCAAAAGCGTTTCCGAAGATGCTTTCGTGCTCGACCGTGAAGCCGTGGGCAAGGACGAAGATCCCTTGGTCACCATACCGTTCAATACGCTTTCGGAAGCGCGGCTTATCCTGACCGACGACCTGATCCGTGATGCGTTGAAGGCAGACAAAATGGCGCGCGCCGCCGCGAACGAGAATTTCGAGAGTGAGGATGACGCCTGAGCCCTGAGCGCAGGACGGCATCATAGACAATCCGACCATCAGCATTGGAGACTTCGAGATGGTAGTGAGTGCAAACAGGCTGGAGCTGCTCCAGATCGCCGACGCGGTTGCCCGCGAAAAGTCGATCGACCGGGAAATCGTGCTCGCCGCTATGGCCGATGCGATACAGAAGGCGGCGCGCTCGCGCTATGGCACTGAGTCCAACATCAAGGCCGACATCAACCCGAAGACCGGCGAGATGAAGCTGCAGCGCCTGCTCGAAGTCGTCGAGCATGCCGAGGACTATTCCAAGGAAATCCCGCTTCTCCTGGCCCGCGACCGCAATCCGGACGCCCAGATCGGCGACTTCATTGCCGACCCGCTGCCGCCGATGGATTTCGGCCGTATCGCCGCCCAGTCGGCCAAGCAGGTTATCGTGCAGAAGGTGCGCGAAGCCGAGCGTGACCGCCAGTTTGACGAATACAAGGACCGCATCGGCGAGATCATCAACGGCACAGTCAAGCGCGTCGAATACGGCAACGTGATCGTCGATCTCGGCCGCGGCGAAGGCATCATCCGCCGCGACGAGATGATCCCGCGCGAAGCCATGCGCCCGGGCGACCGCGTCCGCGCCTATGTCTATGATGTGCGCCGCGAACAGCGCGGTCCGCAGATCTTCCTGTCGCGCACCCATCCGCAGTTCATGGTCAAGCTCTTCACCATGGAAGTGCCCGAGATCTATGACGGCGTCATCGAGATCCGCTCGGTCGCCCGCGATCCGGGCTCGCGCGCCAAGATCGCCGTCATCTCCAACGATTCGTCGATCGATCCGGTCGGCGCCTGCGTGGGTATGCGCGGCTCTCGCGTCCAGGCCGTCGTCGGCGAACTGCAGGGTGAGAAGATCGACATCATTCCGTGGTCCAACGACCCGGCCAACTTCATCGTCAACGCGCTGCAGCCGGCCGAAGTGGCCAAGGTGGTTCTCGACGAAGACGCCGAGCGTATCGAAGTTGTGGTACCGGACGAACAGCTGTCTTTGGCCATCGGCCGCCGCGGCCAGAATGTCCGCCTCGCTTCGCAGCTGACCGGCTGGGATATCGACATCCTGACCGAAGCCGAAGAATCGGGCCGCCGCCAGAAGGAATTCAACGAACGGACAGCGCTCTTCATGGAAGCGCTTGACGTCGACGAGATGGTCGGTCAGGTGCTGGCTTCGGAAGGCTTCGCGCAGGTCGAAGAACTCGCCTATGTCGATGCCAGCGAAATCGCTTCGATCGACGGCTTCGACGACGAGACGGCGGAAGAGATCCAGAATCGCGCCAAAGAATATCTCGGCCGAATCGAAGCCGAGATGGATGCCAAGCGCAAGGAACTCGGCGTTGAGGATGAACTCTACCAGATCGAGGGCCTCAATGCCCAGATGCTGGTCGCACTCGGCGAGGACGGTATCAAGACGATCGAGGACTTCGCCGGCTGCGCCGCCGACGACCTCGTCGGCTGGACTGAGAAGAAGAACGGCGAGACCAAGCGTTTCGAAGGTCTGTTCCAGAAGTTCGACATCTCGCGCACAGACGCCGAAGCAATGATCGTGCAGGCGCGCCTTTCGGCCGGCTGGATCACCGAGGACGACCTTGCGCAGGAAGCTGAAGAGCTTGCCGTCGAAGGCGCCGAGGACGACGAAACCGTCGCCTGAGGCGAAGGTTTCGTGAGCACATTGTGGGGTCATTCATGACGGTGGACAAGGATGAGTTGCCGATGAATGACCGCATGTGCATCGTGACGCGCGAAAGCGGGCCGGCCGATGAGCTGATCCGCTTCGTGGCCGGGCCGGATGGCACTGTGGTACCCGATCTGAAGCGCCAGCTTCCCGGCCGGGGCTGCTCGATCAAGGCTGATCGCAAGCTTGTCGACCAGGCCGTAAAGAAGCAACTTTTCGCCCGTGCCTTGAAAACGGACGTGAAGGCACTACCTGAACTGGGCGCCCAGGTGGATCACCTGCTCCTCTCCCAGTTGACTGGCATGATGAGCATGGCCCGCAAGGCAGGGCAGTTTCTCTCCGGCACGATGAAGGTCGACAATGCGGTGCGCACCGGACAAGCGCTCGCCGTGTTTCATGCGACCGACGCAGCCGGCGACGGTATCCGCAAGATTTCAAACGCCCGCAAGGCCGTGAGTTTCATGATGGATGATGGCGAGGAAATACCCGCATTCCGGCTTTTGTCCTTCGACGAAATGCAGGAACTGATGGGCGATAATGCATTTATCCACGCCGTGGCGCTTGCAGGGCAGGCCGGTGAGGGTGTAGTGAAGCGCGCGAAACTGCTCGAAACCTATCGCGGCGGCAGCGCCGGACCTATGTGAAAAGCAGCGGTGCCCGCGAGAATTTTGAACGCATGGAGCTCCGCCACCGGACAGAAGGTGGCGCGGAAGCTTGGGAAAACGGAAGCGGAATGACGGACAACAACGACGACAAGACTCTCCACGTATCAGGCAAGAAGACCCTGACGCTGAAGCCATCCGGGCTGACGCAGGGCACCGTGCGCCAGGACATGGGCCGGGGCAGGACGAAGGCTGTCGTCGTGGAAACCCGCAAGCGCCGTCCCGGCGGTCATGATGACAAGCCGCAGGTTGTGGTTCCGATCCAGACCCGCCCGCAGCCGCATGTGGCCCAGCAACCCACACGTACACATGTCGAGCAGCGCCGGCCCGAGCCGCAGCGCCCGACAGGTACTGTTCTGAACCAGCTTTCAGCCGGCGAAATCGATGCGCGCCGACGCGCGCTTGCCGAAGCGGCCATCCGCGATGCCGAGGAGGCCAAGGTCCGCGCCGTCGAGGAAGCTCGCCGCGCCAAGGAAGCTGCCGAAGCGGCAGCTCTTCGCGCCGAGGAAGACGCACGCCGCAAAGCCGAGGAAGCCCTTCGCCCTGTCGTCGAGACGCCGGTCGTCGAAGCGAAGGTCGAGGCACCCGTCGTCGAGGAGCGTCGCCCCGAGCCCGTGGCAGAGATCGTCCGCCGCCCTCCCGCTTCGCAGCCCCCAGTCACTCGTCGCCCGGATGCCACGCCCGCCCCGGGTGCTCCCGGACGTGGCCCGCGTGGTCGCGGTCCCGAGGAGGAAGAAGAGCGTCGCGGCAGCGCACCGCGCGGCCGTGTCCCGGCTGCCCGCATCGAAGCGCCGAAGCCCACCCGCAAGGTCGAAGACGTCAGGCGCGCACCGTCCAAGGTCGTCGTCACCGATGGCGAGGACGACGGCAATCCGGGTCGCGGTCGTTCGCTCTCGGCCATGCGCCGCCGGCAGGAAAAGTTCCGCCGCAGCCAGATGCAGGAAGTCCGCGAGAAGGTTCTCCGCGAAGTCATCCTGCCTGAAACCATTTCGATCCAGGAACTCAGCCAGCGTATGTCCGAGCGTTCGGTCGACGTCATCAAGTTCCTGATGAAGGAAGGCCAGATGCTGAAGGCAGGCGACATCATCGATGCCGACCTCGCCGAACTCATTGCGGTCGAATTCGGCCATACGGTCAAGCGCGTTTCCGAGTCCGACGTCGAAACCGGCATCTTCGGCCGCGAGGACGATGCGGCCGAGATGGTTTCGCGCCCGCCGGTCGTGACGATCATGGGCCATGTCGACCACGGCAAGACTTCGCTGCTCGATGCGATCCGCAACGCCAATGTCGTGTCCGGTGAGGCCGGTGGCATTACCCAGCATATCGGCGCCTACCAGGTTGAAAAGAACGGCAACAAGATCACGTTCATCGACACGCCAGGCCACGCAGCCTTCACCGCGATGCGCGCCCGCGGCGCGCAGGTCACCGACATCGCGATCCTCGTGGTCGCCGCCGACGACAGCGTGATGCCGCAGACGATCGAATCGATCAACCACGCCAAGGCCGCCGGCGTGCCGATCATCGTGGCGATCAACAAGGTGGACAAGCCGACCGCCAATGCGCAGAAGGTCCGCACGGAGCTTCTGCAGCACGAAGTGTTCGTCGAATCCATGGGCGGTGAAGTGCTCGACGTCGAAGTCTCCGCCAAGACCGGTGCTGGCCTCGACAAGCTGCTCGAAGCCATTCTGTTGCAGTCGGAACTCCTCGACCTCAAGGCAGATCCAACGCGTACGGCCGAAGGTTCGGTGGTTGAAGCCAAGCTCGATCGCGGTCGCGGCTCCGTCGCCACTGTGCTCGTGTCAAAAGGTACACTTCGCCCCGGCCAGATCATCGTCGCCGGCGACCAGTGGGGCCGAGTACGCGCCCTGGTCAACGATCGCGGCGAGCATATCAAGGAAGCGGGTCCGGCCATGCCGGTCGAGATCCTCGGCCTTCAGGGCACACCGCAGGCAGGCGACAAGTTCGCGGTCGCCGAGAACGAAGGCCGCGCCCGTGAAATCGCCGAATATCGCCAGCGCCTGACCCGCGAAAAGGCTGTGGCTCGCCACGCCGGCCAGCGCGGTTCGCTCGAACAGATGATGACGCAGCTCACCGCTGCCGGCGTCAAGGAATTCCCGCTCGTGATCAAGGGCGACGTGCAGGGCTCGATCGAAGCCATTGCCGGCGCACTCGACAAGATCTCGACCGACGAGGTCCGGGCCCGCATCGTCCATTCCGGTGCAGGTGCGATCACCGAGTCGGACGTCTCGCTCGCAGAAGCTTCCGGTGCAGCGATCATCGGCTTCAACGTTCGTGCCAACCCGCAGGCCCGCGATGCGGCCGAACGGGCGGGTATCGAGATCCGCTACTACAACATCATCTACGACCTGACCGACGACGTGAAGGCGGCCATGTCCGGCCTGCTCTCGCCGGAGCGCCGCGAAACCTTCCTCGGTTACGCGCTCATCCAGGAAGTCTTCAACATCACCAAGGTCGGCAAGGTCGCCGGCTGCCGTGTCACCGAAGGCAAGGTCGAACGTGGCGTGGGCGTCCGCCTGCTGCGCGACAACGTCGTCATCCACGAAGGCAAGCTCAAGACCCTCAAGCGCTTCAAGGATGAAGTCTCGGAAGTGCAGGTCGGCCAGGAATGCGGCATGGCCTTCGAGAACTACGAAGATATTCGCGCCGCCGACGTCATCGAATGCTTCCGCGTCGAGCATATCACGCGTACGCTCTAATGTTGGCTTCGCGTCTGTTGCAGATTCTCAGAATGGCGGCTCCGGCCGCCATTCTCATATTTCTGCCCGGCATCGCCGTGGCTGGGGTCTGCGACCAGGATTCGCTGAACTTCGCCGACCATCTGCCCTTTCTCGATAATTTCCTAAAGGGGCAAGCAGACGGCGACCAGTTCCGCAAGTTCTTCACGCCGGAGTCCTTCATTACCGGCGCGATCCTGATCTGGCTGGTCGCCAGCAATGGCACGCGGGCCACGATCACGGCGATGGTCTGGTTCCTGTGCCTCGCGATCTACAGCGCCTTCGCCTACCTCTCGATTGATCTCGCCGACCCCTATTATCAGGCGGCAATCACAGAAGGCTGCGTCGAAAATTCGCCGCGGCATATCCTCAGCAATCTCGGCTTTGCAACAATTGCAGCGCTTCTGACCTGGCAGCGTCTGCGCCGCCAGAAATCCGGGTAGTCCTTGTTTTCGCGTGATCTCGCATCTTCTACCTGACCTATACCGGAGCCAATCAGCGCGGCGACCTGATCAGCATCTTCGTCGAATAACCGTGCCCGGCGGTCCGTCTGCAAGTTTGTTACAAGACTGCGCTGGTAGGAACTCGGTGCTTGGACCGGGCTCCAATAGTCGCGGTCCAGTGTAACGACCCAAGGCGGGAAAACGTGATGAGCTATGAAGCGGCCGACCGCGTCCTGTCTCTGTCCTTCAACCGCGATCCCGTCGAGCATGCCGATGTGATGCTCGAGACGGGACAACGCATGATGACGAGCACGCGGCCGTCCTCGGGCGGGGCGGGTTTGGTGATCGCAATCGGCTTTGGCGCTGTCGTTGGCATTGCCATGGAAATCCACCGCCGTTTCCTGCTGCCTCTCATTGTCGGCCCGTCAGAGATCGCGCCGCTCGGCACTGTCGCGCTTCAGTTGCTGCCGCTTATCATTCTGATCCTGGCGCTCTGCGCATTTCTTTATGTGCGTGCTTTGAGACGCCAGCGCAACGCGCTTATCTCCAGGCTGGAGCCCAACGTTTTCGTTGACGTCGACATATTCCCGGAGGGGATCCGGTTGTCGAGCGACCAGATGAGGATCGAGCTCGACTGGCTTGCTGTCCGAGCCGTATTCGCCGACGGAAGTCGAATTGAGATCGAGTGTGAGAGCATTGCGCTCTACCTCCCCGAGCGGGCGTTCACGGACCGGAAGGCCTTTGCCGAGGCGGCGAAGACGATACGCAACCTGTGGCGTGAAGCGTTGAAACGCGAGCATGACGGCAAGATGGTGGCGGCCGGCCTCGACTGACTCCCTATCCACGGTCTTGACCTTTCGGTCCAAACGAGTCATTCACCCGCGCTTGAAGAAGCGGGCGCCAAGGGCGCCGCACGATTGGATCCAAATGCCGAAACCTACCAACTCCGCGCCCTCGCAGCGCATGCTGCGCGTGGCCGAACAGGTCCGCGCAGCGCTGACCCAGGTCCTGCAGCGTCGCGAAATCACCGATCCGTTGATCGAGAACACTGTTATCTCGATTTCGGAGGTGCGCATGTCGCCCGATCTCAAGGTCGCAACGGCCTTCGTTACGCCGCTCGGCAACAAGGATCACGACAAGATAGTCGCCGCCCTGAACAGGAACGCAAAATTCGTCCGCGGCAAGATCGGTCCCGATCTGCGCCAGATGAAGTTCATGCCGGAGATCCGCTTCAAGGACGACACGAGCTTCGAGAATTTCCGCAAGATCGACGCACTCCTGAAGTCGCCGGAAGTGCAGCGCGACCTCGGTCACGAACAAAAAGAAAAAGACTGAATGTCCAAGCCGAGAAAACCCAAGGGCCGTCCGATCTCCGGCTGGCTCATCCTCGACAAGCCGGTGGATTTCGGCTCGACCGAAGCCGTCTCCAAGATCAAATGGCTGTTCAAGGCGCAGAAGGCTGGCCATGCCGGTACGCTCGATCCGCTCGCATCCGGCATGCTGCCGATCGCGCTGGGCGATGCCACCAAGACCGTGCCCTATGTCATGGATGGTCGCAAGATCTATGAATTCACGGTGACCTGGGGCGAGGAGCGCTCGACCGACGACCTCGAAGGCGAGGTCACGCAGACTTCCGACAAGCGTCCGACGGAGCAGGAGATTCGTGACCTGCTGCCTGCCTACACCGGCGTCATCCAGCAGATCCCACCGCAATTCTCCGCGATCAAGATTGCAGGCGAGCGCGCTTATGATCTTGCCCGTGAAGGCGAAACTGTGGAGATACCGTCCCGCGAGGTCGAGATCCACCGGCTGACGCTGCTCAAGACCGAAACGGACAAGGCGCATTTCGAAGTCGAGTGCGGCAAGGGCACCTATGTGCGCTCGCTGGCCCGCGATTTCGGCCGCGAACTCGGCTGCTACGGCCATATCTCGGACCTCCGCCGCAGCTATGTCGCGCCCTTCGGCGAAGAGCAGATGGTGCCGCTCGCCAAGCTCGTGGAACTCGAAGCTGTCGAGGATCAGGACGAGAGGCTCGCGGCACTCGATGCCTGGCTGATCGACACCGCCGAGGCGCTGTCGAACCTGCCGCATCTTCCCATCAGCGAAGACCAGGCCCGCCGCATACGCTCAGGCAACCCGATCATCCTCCGGGGCCGCGATGCCCCCCTGCCCTGCCCCGAGGCCTACGCCACGGTATCGGGCGACCTCGTCGCCATCGGCGCGATCGAGGAAGGCGAATTCCGGCCGAAGCGCGTCTTTGCCTAGCTGGATTTTCGCGCGGCCTGCTTGCGGTATTCATCGACCGGCAGGCCGCCGATCCCCCAATCCTCGAAGGCAACTTCGTCGATGACCACGAAAGTCGTGGCCGGATTCTTGTCGAGCACCTCGACGAGCAGGTCCGTCACGCCCTTGATGATGGCGGCCTTCTGCGTGGGCGTCGCGCCCTCACGGGTGATCTTCACATTCACATAGGGCATGGTCGCCTCCTCAGGCGGGGATGAGGTCGTAATGAAAGACCTTCGAGATGATCTGCCAGCGCCCGTCTAGCTTGATCAGCGTCAGGCAATCGGTGAACAGCTTTTCGCCGATCGAGCAATGGACTCGTGCCGTGGCGGTGACGGGGCCGGCGAATTCGATGGAGACGATGCTGTCGCGGCGCGGCTCGTTACGGCTTGCCGGCGACGGGCGCTTATCGACGATGGGGAAGTATTCCCCCATCGTGCGGTAGAGGAGCGAGCCGTCCGTTACCGAGACATAGTGCGCATCGGGATGGAAGACGCGGGCCAGCCGCGTCGTGTCACTGAAATAGAGACCGTCGAAATAGTCTGCCAGCACGCTTGCGACGTCATTGAATGGCTCGGTCATGGAAGTGCTCCTCCGGGGGTTAGGCAAGGCCTTCGGCGCGCATCGCGGCTTGTACCGTGGGTCGGGCGGCGACGCGATCGACGAAGTCCTTGAGGCGCGGCCAGTTGGCAAGCGACATGTTCTTGGCATTGGCCCAGTTGGCGATGACGAAGGCATAGGCATCAGCCACGGTGAAGACAGCACCCGTAAGAAACGCCCGACCGTCTGACAGGCGTGATTCCAGCCAGTCGAAATTCCGGGCCACTGCGTCGCGCGCCGCCTGTTGCTCGGCTTCGGACTTGCCGGGGATAAAAAGAGGGCCGAAGGCCTTGTGCAGTTCAGATGCCACGAAGTTCAACACTTCCTGCATGCGGGCTCGTGCGAGCGTGCCGACCGGTGGCGCGAGTTCGGTGGCGCCGTTGCTGTCGGCGATGAACTGCAGGATGGCGGCACCCTCGGTCAGCACTTCGCCGCCGCCGATGTCGAGTGCCGGCACGGAGCCCTTGGCATTGACGGCGCGATAGTCGGCACCATGCTCGGTGACTTTGTTCACGATATCGACGCGTTCGAGTTCAAAGGGCTTGCCGATCTCGTGCAAAATGACATGCGATGCCATCGAGCAGGCGCCGGGTGAGTAGTAGAGCTTCATGGTCTTCTCCAGATTTGGCGTGACGCGGTGTACATATGCTAGGTAGTTTCCTTTTGTAACCACAGTTCTTGTGGTAACCATCACATTGTGATATCCCGCCGGTAACCTGATTTCGCCGGAGATATTGGATGGCCCTGAAGCGACGCAAGAATACGGCCCCACAGCCACCCTGCCCGCTGAACGAGTGCATGTCGCTGATCGTCGGCGCCTGGACGCCGCATATCCTCTGGTATCTGAGCCAGGGCCCGCGCCGCTTTTCCGAGCTGAAGGCCGATATGCCGTCGATCTCTGCCAAGGTGCTCAGCACACGGCTCAAGGAACTTGAGGAGCGCGGCATCGTCGACCGCAAGGTGATGCCCACCTCACCGCCATCGGTCGAATATCAGATGACGGAACTGGGCGGTGAACTGATCCCTGCCATCTCGGCGATTGTCGATGTCAGTCACAAATTGCGCATGAAGGCATTGGCAGACGGCGACGCCCGGCACCGCAGGGCCTATGCCATAGTATCGGGCGACCTCGGCGCGATCGAAGAAGGCGAATTCCGGTCGAAGCACGTCTTCGGCTGATCGAACCGCTCAGCGGTCACCGGCGCGTTCCTCACGCATCACCAACTCCATAAACAGGCAGTGGGCGGCATTTCTGCCGCCCACCTCGCTTTTGAACCAGGTTCGATCAGAACTGGAAGTTGGAAGCATCCAGCGATCCCACCGCGACGCCGTTGACCGTCGCCACCAGTTCGATCTCGAAGTTGCTGATCGTACCGGTAGCACCATCGTCGAAGTGGTAGAGGTAGGCGTTGCCACCCTGGTAGGCGATGAGGTAGCCGTCCGCGCCGACATTGCTGTTGATCGTTCCGACGGCGGCAAGCAGGTTGGTGCCGTCCAAGGACGCCGCCGTGCCGTTGCCGAGGCCGGTGCCTGCGATGTTGAAAGTGAATTCCATCACATCGGTTCCGCCCAGGACGGTCTGTGTGCCGACATTGGCAGCGATCTCCTGGAACGTGACAACTGCGTTGGCGGCGGTCGTATTAACATTGTTGATCTCAATGATATCGCCACCGGCACCAGCCGTGAAGCCGGTGATAAAGTCGCGATTTGTGTCCACGAGGATGCCGCGCAAGTCGACATGGTCGACATTTGCGGTGCTGGCGGAGATGTTAATATTGTCGACACCGTTGCGGCCAGCGATATCGTTGATACCCGAGCTGCCCTTGATATTGTCGGCACCGGTCGAAGCGATCAGTTCGAGGTTGCCTGTCGAAGCGCTGGCATCGACCGTTACCGCGTTGCTGAAGCTTGAGATTTCGTTGTGAGCGTCACCCTTGAACGTAAAGGTGGCGTTGACAGCGTTTGTAATGTTGCCAAAGTCGTTGTCATCGATCGCCGTCGGGCCGACACCCGTCGAGTTGATGTTGACGTTGAGTGCGGTGCCGGTATTGAGGCTGGTCACATCGGCCGAATTGTAGACGTTGTCTACGGCGACGGTTGACGCCTTCATATCGATGTTGAGGACGTTTTCGCCGCCCTTCATCGTGAAAGTCGCGGCCCCGTTGTTGTCGCCGGTGAACTGATAAGTGATCGCGCTATTGGCGTTCAACACCGTATCGGCACCGGTTCCGTTGAAGATCACCGTCTTGATGTCGGCATTGGTCAGGGTGCCGTGGTCAACCTTGACCGCGTTGGCGCCGTCAAATCGGATCCGTTCAACACCACTGGATGCGTTGAGGCCGGCAAGCGGCGCCGAAGCAGCACCCGAGATGTCGGCACTGGTCAGCGCGATCGTGTCGATCCCATCACCGCCGGTGACTTTGTCGGCACCAGTCAAGGTGCCCTTGAAGTCGAACAGATCGTCGGCCGATCCGCCCGTGGCTGTGATATTGCCGGTGCCGAAGATGACCGATTGCGCACCGGTCGAGGCGGAAGCGTCGAAAGTCTTCAGCGTTGCACCGAAGGCCGTGTTCGTCTTGAACGAGCCGGCCCCATCCACCGTCACGGTTTCCAGCTTGTCGCCGAGCAGAGCAGTCAGGTTGTTGACGCCGGTGGACGTGACGTTGAACGTCTCGACGCCAGCGACGTTGACAGTACCCGCCGCAGTGAACTGGGCGCCGTTGTTGGACAGGTTGATCGCCTGTACGTCGGTCGCACCGGCCACAGCCGCGGCGGCATATTGCATCATCATGCCGGAATTGACTGTCGTGTTGTTCTGGACCGTGATCGACGCAAGCGCATCCTGGTTGGTGACTGCCAGAGTGCGAGTGCTGCCTTGCGAGATGAAGGCGGTTGCGCCAGAGGAGTTGACCATGTTCAGGGTCGTGTTGGCAGCGCCCCCAGCAGTGAATTCGACGTTTTCCACGCCCGTCATCGTCGGCAGGATGTTCAGCGCGGCTGCCGGGGTGGCGGTGATGCGCAAGCGATCGATGCCGTCGCCACCGGAAATGATGTCGCCGTTGTTGAAAGTCTGCGCGGCAGTACCATCGGCGCTGCCAACGATCAGATCGGCGCCGGAGGTACCGACGATGTTGTCGATGCCGGTGGTGAGCGTGAAGGTTTTGCCGTCACCCAGCAACTTGTCGGCGCTTACCGTCTTGTCGGCAAATTTGAACAATTCGACATTGTCCACCGTAACCGTGGCGTTCGCGGTGACAATCTTGAAGCCGGTGCCGTCTGCGGTGATCGTTGCATCGGCGAAATTGCCCTCGAGCAGCAGCGTATCGTCGCCGGTGCCGCCGTCGACATCGTCGGTGCCGGACTTTGCGTCGATCACGTCATCGCCTTCACCGCCCACCATTGTGTCATCGCCGGTGCCGCCAATGAGTTTGTCGTCGTCGGCGCCGCCGATCAGAGTATCGTTGCCGTCGCCGCCATCGAGCGTGTCATTGCCGCCACCACCCGACAGCGAGTCGTTGCCGCCGTTGCCGAATACTTTCTCGGACTTGTTCTTGCCTGCGAAGTCATTGTCGGTGTCATCGAGCTTGATTTTCTTGGCCATGTTGGTGTTCCTTGCAAAGAGGGTCTGTGCCCTCGGAATTGAGGCGTCCGGCGGTAGTTCTTCAGACGCCTGGTTGGGACCGCCTTATGGAGAAAAGCCTACGCTCGATGGCGTCGAGGCTTTGTTTCGCGGGGAACATCCAGTCAGACCTGCATGGGGTATTCAGCTCTTGTTCAGAAACTGGTAGTTTCCCAAGCCAAGCCCTCATAAATTATCAATTTTTTCGCTATTTCTTTGCCCGGCAATTTTTTCGGTTGTTGATCCTTCGTCGCAATCGTCTCGGGCAATCTCAGGTGAACTAGCTCGCGACAGCGCGCAAAAAGCCACTGAAGGCGGATATGTGGTCTCCGCCCCTCTCCTGATACGAATTTCATTTGTTGGATGCGCGGCGCTCAGGGCGAGGATTGTTGCGTCCGAAACTCGTCCACCGGCAACCCGCCGACGCCCCAGTTTTCCAGTTCCACTTCGTCGATGACGACGAAGGTGCCGTTTGGATCCTTGTTGAGCACCCGGACCAGGAGATCGGTCACGCCCTTGATGATCTCGTTCTTCTGCGCGCGTGTGGCGCCCTCGCGGGTGATCTTGATATTCACATATGGCATCGTTTCCTCCCTCATCGATGATAGCGCTACCATATTTCTCGATCCTCGGCCAAGCAGTGTTCAAGGCTGATAAAGCCGAAATCCGGCGCGCCCCTTTCCTTTCACGACGATTTCGTTTATAGGCCGCGCCAGCGAGAGCAGAGCTCTCAGCTATCACTGGCCAGAGCTGGACGACATCCCGGCTTTGGGCGTCTTAAAATCCCGCAAAGAAAGGATTGTCCGATGTCGCTGACTACTGAGCGCAAGGCTGAACTTATCAAGGAATATGCAACCGTCCCGGGTGACACTGGTTCTCCGGAAGTCCAGGTCGCTATCCTCACCGAGCGCATCAACACCCTGACCGATCACTTCAAGGCCCACAAGAAGGATAACCATTCCCGTCGTGGTCTTCTGAAGATGGTTTCGAGCCGCCGTTCGCTTCTTGATTATCTCAAGAAGAAGGACGAAGCCCGTTACACCAAGCTGATCGGCGCTCTCGGCATTCGCCGCTAAAAAACTCCGGCGGAAGGGGCAACCCTTCCGCCGATCTCATTTCTGCCGGGCGCGCCCGGCACACTCGCTTCCCGGATGGGCCGGACGCGGGACATGAACAGCCCATCATGGGGCAGGATTGCAGTCTGTTTCCGCGGCGAACGCCGCTCCTCAAGGAGAAACAGAACGCTGTCTTGCCCGTGATGTGCACAACGAAAGAGCGGCCAGTCCAGCGTAACCGCCGGAATGGCCCGCGCATATTGGAAGGACAAGATATGTTCGAAACCCATAGAGTTGAAATCGAATGGGCAGGGCGCCCGCTTATTCTGGAAACGGGCAAGATCGCCCGCCAGGCTGACGGTGCAGTTCTCGCCACCTATGGCGAGACCGTCGTTCTCGCCACCGTCGTTTCGGCCAAGTCGCCGAAGCCGGGCCAGGATTTCTTCCCGCTCACCGTGAACTACCAGGAAAAGACCTATGCCGCCGGCAAGATCCCGGGCGGCTACTTCAAGCGCGAAGGCCGTCCGTCGGAAAAGGAAACGCTGGTTTCCCGCCTGATCGACCGCCCGATCCGCCCGCTTTTCCCCGATGGCTACAAGAACGACACCCAGGTCGTCGTCACCGTCATGCAGCATGACCTCGAGAACGATCCGGACGTGCTGTCCATGGTCGCGACGTCCGCAGCGCTCACGCTCTCTGGCGTTCCCTTCATGGGCCCGGTCGGCGGCGCGCGCGTCGGCTACATCAATGGCGAATACGTTCTGAATCCGCATCTCGATGAGATGGACGAGTCGACGCTCGACCTCGTGGTTGCCGGTACCGCCGACGCCGTTCTGATGGTGGAATCGGAAGCCAAGGAACTCAACGAAGAGACCATGCTCGGCGCCGTCATGTTCGGCCATCGCGGCTTCCAGCCTGTCATCGACGCGATCATCCAGCTCGCCGAAGCTGCTGCGAAGGAACCGCGCGACTTCACCCCGCCTGACTATTCCGAGCTCGAAGCCGAAATGCTCAAGCTCACCGAAACCGAGCTGCGCGCCGCCTATAAGAACACCGAAAAGGCTGTTCGCTATGCTGCAGTTGATGCGGTCAAGGCGAAGGTCAAGGAACATTTCGTCGATGCCGAAGGCAATTCGACCTATCCGTCCGACGTGATCGGTTCGGTGTTCAAGGAACTGCAGGCCAAGATCGTTCGCTGGAACATTCTCGACACCAAGAGCCGCATCGACGGCCGCGATCTCTCGACCGTTCGCCCGATCGTCTCGGAAGTGGGCATCCTGCCGCGCACCCATGGTTCGGCACTCTTCACCCGCGGCGAGACGCAGGCGATCGTCGTCACCACGCTCGGCACCGGCGAAGACGAGCAGTATGTCGACTCGCTGACCGGCATGTACAAGGAGCGCTTCCTGCTCCATTACAACTTCCCACCCTACTCGGTTGGTGAAACCGGCCGCATGGGATCCCCCGGTCGTCGCGAAATCGGTCACGGCAAGCTCGCATGGCGCGCCATCCGCCCGATGCTGCCGACTGCGGAAGCCTTCCCCTACACGCTGCGTGTCGTCTCCGAGATCACCGAGTCCAATGGCTCATCGTCGATGGCCACCGTTTGCGGCACTTCGCTTGCTCTCATGGATGCCGGCGTTCCGCTGGCCAAGCCCGTTGCCGGTATCGCCATGGGCCTGATCCTCGAAGGCGATCGCTTCGCGGTTCTTTCCGACATTCTGGGTGACGAAGACCACCTCGGCGACATGGACTTCAAGGTCGCCGGCACTGCCGACGGTATCACGTCGCTGCAGATGGACATCAAGATCGCCGGCATCACCGAAGAGATCATGAAGGTCGCGCTCAGCCAGGCACAGGGTGGCCGCAAGCACATCCTCAACGAAATGGCCAATGCGCTCTCCGAGAGCCGCGGCCAGCTCGGCGAATTCGCACCGCGCATCGAAACCATGAGCATCCCGGTCGACAAGATCCGTGAAGTCATCGGTTCGGGTGGCAAGGTCATCCGCGAAATCGTCGAAAAGACCGGCGCCAAGATCAACATCGAAGACGACGGCACGATCAAGATCGCGTCCGCCTCCGGCAAGGAAATCGAAGCGGCCCGCAAGTGGATCCACTCGATCGTCGCCGAGCCGGAAGTCGGCCAGATCTATGAAGGCACGGTCGTGAAGATCGCCGATTTCGGCGCCTTCGTGAACTTCTTCGGCCCACGTGACGGCCTCGTCCACATCTCTCAGCTCGCCAACGATCGCGTTGCCAAGACCGGCGATGTGGTCAAGGAAGGCCAGAAGGTCTGGGTCAAGCTGCTCGGCTTCGATGAGCGTGGCAAGGTCCGCCTGTCGATGAAGATCATCGACCAGGCGACCGGCAAGGAAATTGTTGCCGAGAAGAAGAGCGAAGACGTCGAGTAAGGCGCTTCCGCGAAACCTGACTTACGAGGCGCGGGTCACTCCCGCGCCTTTTCATATCAAGAAAGACCCATGATGCGCGACGCCGTAAAGACCCTGTTCCACCCCTTCGACACGAATGTGCTGACGCCGCCGGCCACTGGCGAGCGCGTGCTCTTCCTAGGCGCGGAAACTGGCTACACGCTGCCGGAAGGCTTTACCGCCGAGATCGAGGCCGTGCAGGCGTTCCGCCCGCTCTACAATGCGCTGCAGAAACGTGGCGTCGATGCGCAGCCTGAAGTCACGGGGACGGATTTCGACATGGCGTTGATCCTGATGACGCGCCACAAGGGCCAGAACGAGAACTTCGTCTCCGAAGCGCTCTCGCGCCTCAAGCCGGGCGGACGCATCGTCATGGCCGGCTCCAAGGAAGACGGCGTGCAATCCTTGCGGAAGAAGCTCCAGTCCATGGATGTCGAGGTGGAGCACCTGGCGAAGTATCATGCCCAGGCTTTCTGGTTCGCGCGTCCGCAGGATCCCGCAGCGCTGATCGCGGCAATCCGCGCCAAGCCGAGCTTCGTTGCCGACAAATTCGTCACCGCACCCGGCATGTTCTCGCATGGCGAGGTTGATGCCGGCTCGCTTTATCTTGCCCGCTATCTGCCGAAGGACTACCGCAAGCATGCGGCGGACTTTGGCGCCGGTTGGGGCTACCTGACCGTGGCATTGGCTGAGCTTTCGCCTGAAATCGAAGGTGTCGACCTCTACGAAGCCGACTATGCGGCGCTTCAGGCGGCGCGCAAGAATGTCGATCACCTCTGCCCGAGGCTGCAGACCCGTTATCACTGGCTTGACCTCGCCCGCGAGGAGGTAAAGGCGCGGTACGACCTCATCGTCATGAATCCTCCCTTCCACGAGGGGCATGCGACAGAACCGGGTCTCGGCCAGGCCATCATTCGCCGGGCGTCTGAAGCCCTTCGTGCCGGCGGCGAACTGCTGCTGGTCGCAAATCGCGGCCTTCCTTATGAACCGGCGCTCAAGGAGCTCTTCCGCACCAGCGGCGAGACGGCGCGCAACGCCCGTTACAAAGTGCTTTGGGCCAAGAAATGACCCGCCGCTAACCTGCTGATATACCAGGCGAATGCTCAATCTATGAGCAATTGCTGGTTGCGAGATTTAGTAGACCTTTCTTCAAAACGGGGCTATTATTTCCCTCACATGCCATAATTTTCACATTTGGCGCCAAGATGCCGTCACCGACTTCAGCAAGCGATCGCTACACTGCCGCCGCCGGACTGGGTTCAGCCGTCGGTGAGGCTGCTCGTAGCTATGGCCTGGATCTCGCGCCGATTTGCACTGCGCTGGAGATCAATCCGGAGGAGTTTTCCAATCTCACCGGACGAGTCAGCCTCGATCGGCTTTGCAGACTCCTGGAAACCTGCGCCCTGCTCACCAAGGACGAGGCTTTCGGCCTGAAATGCGTGGATTTCTTCAAACCCGGCGCCACGGGCCCCTATGGCTTCGGCCTCATCCACGCGCCAACGGTGCTTGATTTCTTCCGTTTCATGGCTGAACACAATGCCTACGCATCCGAGAAGAGCTACTCGAAAGTGACGATTGACGGCAACGGCGCCGAGATCGTCTGGACCTTCTCGCCTTTGATCCTCAAGCGCGACCAGTTTGTCGACCTGAATATGGCACTGATCGCGGCTCGATTGCGCGCTATTCTCGGCGCCTCGGTCGACGCTCTGGAGATCGGCATGGAACGGCCGAAGCCGATAAATCTGGCGCCCTATCGTGAACGCCTGACCAAGCGCGTCCAATACAACAGGAAAATCAACTCCTTACGTTTGCCCGCGGAATATTTCAGTGTCGAGAACCCCAAGGGAGACAAGCGGCTCTTCCAGTTGATGGACCTGCAATGCCGGGCGCTGCGGCCTGAATCGTCGGAGCGCGCGGACTTCAGCGAGGATCTGCGCGAATTCGTTCTCATGAACATTACCGACAGCAGTATCGGGCTTGCCGAGGCGGCGCGTTATTTCAACGTGTCGGAACGCACGCTGCAGCGTCGGCTTGCGGAAGCCGGAACCAGCCTCGCCGACCTGCGCGACGAGGTTCGGCGCGAGCTTGCCGGACGCTTGCTGGAAGAGACGGAACTGAGCGCCACGGAGATCGCAAGCCGGCTCGGCTATTCACAGCCGAGCGCTTTTACGCGCTCGACGATGCGCTGGTTCGGATCCACCCCGCGAGCCTATCGAAAGACGAACGTCTGATACCGAAAATTCTATGGGTGTATATTAGCAGACTCATTTGATCCCATAACGGATCGAATATTGGCGTGCCGTGTGAATGAAATCGGCACGTCTTTGTCATATATCAGCACCATCCGAACCAGACCAAGGCTCAAAGCCTCGGGCCCTAGGGCCACGAGGTCAAAAATCATTCACACGCGCATGGGTCCGGCAAGAAATTCTGAGGTCAGACAGGGCTCGGGAGGCCGCTCGCAAACGCTGGAAGATTTATGAGTTACGGATTGAAACAGACGACCGAGAAAGAATCGTTCGACCTTACGCGCCTGGAATTGATCGGTCTCACGCTCGTGGCCAATGGCATCGATGCGTCGGAGATCGCTTCGCGTCTTTCCGCGAGTGAAGCCGGAATTGAGCAGATCTTGCTTGGGACCGAGCGGAAGCTTGGTGCCAGCAACCGTCTGCATGCAATCACGATCGCAATCCAGCAGGGTTTGATCGGAATCGAGGTGAAGGGGTAACCTTCGCAGGGCCGGTTCCGGTCCGGGTGCTGTAGACGCCTTTCGACAGTGCAGCCAACCCCCTCCCGGTTTGGCTGCGTCGTTGTCCGATGGCGGCGGACCCGTCTGCAGCACCCCATTAGACAAGCCCTCCGGCGCATGGCGCTCGGAGGGCTTTTCGTTTCTGTTTTCCGATGCTCTAACGTCTTGACTGGAATTGCCAGGACGCTTGGGAGCATCGCCATGTCCATCAGCCGCGCACGGCTGCGAGAGCTCATCCGACTGGACGAACCACCTATCATGCAACTGTCCTCCAGCGAGGAAGCCGGAAGCGACTACACCGTGGAACGTCTTCAATTTCGGATCGGCCAGGATGAGGTGCGCGGCCTTCTGACCCGCCCAAAATATAGCAGGGAACGGCGCCCGGCCATTCTCTATGCGCATGCCCATGGTGCACGCTATGACATCGGCGCGAGCGAATTGCTGAATGGACGTGACGCTCTCGTGGAGCCGATGGGTCCGGTGCTGGCGCGCGCCGGCTATGTCACGCTCGCCATCGACATGCCCACCTTCGGCGAGCGGGCAACGCTCAGCGAAAGCGCGGTCGCCAAAGCGCTTCTGTGGCAGGGGCGTTCACTCTTCGGACAGATGCTCTCGGAACAATCGGCCGCGCTCACCTATCTCGCAGCCCGGCCCGATGTTGATGCCGATCGCATCGGCGCCTTCGGCATTTCCATGGGATGCACGCTAGGCTACTGGCTGGCGGCCATGGATCCGCGCATCGCGGCAGTGGCGCATCTGTGCTGCTTTGCGGATCTCCGGACCCTGATCGAATTGGGAAACCATGACCTGCACGGGATCTACCTCACCATACCCGGCCTTCTGGCAGAAGCCGATGCCGGCGCCATAGCGTCGCTGATTGCACCGCGGCCACAGCTCATATGCATCGGCGATGCTGATCCGCTGACGCCGCCTGCGGCTGTGGACCGCGCGCTGAGCGAACTCGAACCCTCCTACGCTGACAACTCCAGCAAGCTTTCCATCATTCGTGAGCCGCAAGTGGGCCACCAGGAAACATGGCGCATGCGTGAAGCCACCCTGGCGTTCTTCTCCACCAACCTGATTACCGCACCTACGTCGCGCTGATCACTCCTGATCGGCTCGGTTCAGCGCGTCCAGCACCGGCATCGAGGTGATGTTGTAGCCGGAATCCACATAATGGATCTCACCGGTGACGCCGCGCGACATGTCGGAGAGGAGATAGAGCGCGGACTGGCCGACATCCTCGATGGTCACGGTGCGGCGGAGCGGCGAGTTCTTCTGCTGCCAGTTGAGCATCGCGCGCGCATCCGAAATGCCGGCGCCGGCGAGCGTGCGAATCGGGCCGGCCGAGATGGCGTTGACGCGGATGCCGCGCGGACCGTAGTCGCTGGCGAGATAGCGCACGGAGGCCTCGAGTGCCGCCTTGGCGACGCCCATGACATTGTAGTTCGGCATGATACGCTGGGAGCCGTTATAGGTCAGCGTCAGCATGCTGCCATTGTCGCCCATCAGCGCTGCGGCCCGCTTGGCCACTTCGGTGAAGGAAAAGCAGGAGATCACCATCGTGCGACTGAAATTGTCGCGCGTCGTGTCGGCATAGAGCCCCTTGAGCTCGCTCTTGTCGGAAAAGCCGATGGCGTGGACGACAAAATCAAGGCCGCCCCATTTTTCCTTGAGCACATCGAAGACCTGGTCAACCGACTCGATCTGCTCGACGTCGCACTCGACTAGAAAATCAGAGCCGACTTCGGCCGCTAACGGCCGCACACGTTTTCCCAGCGCGTCGCCCTGATAGGTGAAGGCGAGTTCAGCGCCTTGCGCTGCGCATGCCTTTGCGATGCCCCAAGCGATGGAATGGCTGTTTGCCACACCCATGATGAGGCCGCGTTTGCCCTGCATGATCCCCGTCATTGAAACCCCTGATCAACCGTTAAAGCGTTCGAAGACGAGCGTGGCGTTGGTGCCGCCGAAGCCGAAGGAGTTCGACAAAGCCGTATCGATCTTGGCATTGTCGATGCGTTTGCGGACAATCGGCACGCCTTCAAATTCGGGGTCGAGGTTCTGGATATGCGCGCTCTCGCCGATGAAGCGCTCCTGCATCATCAGGATCGAGTAGATCGCTTCCTGGACGCCGGCGGCGCCGAGCGAATGGCCGGTCAGCGACTTGGTGGACTGGATGTGAGGCATGTCGTCACCGAAGACCGTGCGGATCGCCCCGATCTCCTTCTGGTCGCCCACCGGAGTCGACGTGCCATGGGTGTTGACGTAGTCGACGCGGTTCTTGACCGTGCTGAGTGCCTGCTTCATGCATCGGATAGCACCTTCGCCCGACGGAGCCACCATGTCGTAGCCGTCAGAGGTCGCGCCGTAGCCGGTCAGTTCGCAATAGATCTTGGCACCGCGCGCCTTGGCGTGCTCCAGCTCCTCGAGGATCACCACGCCGGCGCCACCGGCGATGACGAAGCCGTCGCGGTCGGCGTCATAGGCGCGGGAAGCCAGGTTCGGCGTCTCGTTGTACTTCGAGGACATCGCGCCCATCGCGTCGAACAGGTTGGACATCGTCCAGTCGAGATCCTCGTGGCCGCCGGCGAACATCATGTCCTGCTTACCCCACTGGATCATCTCAGCGGCATTGCCGATGCAATGCGCCGAGGTCGAGCAGGCCGACGAGATCGAGTAGTTGACGCCGTGGATCTTGAACCAGGTGGCGAGCGTGGCTGAGGCGGTCGAGGACATCGCCTTCGGTACGGCAAAGGGCCCGATGCGCTTCGGGCTGCCGTTCTGGATGGTCGTCTCCGCGGCCTCGACGATCACCTTCGTCGAAGGACCGCCCGAGCCCATGATGATGCCGGTGCGCTCGTTGGAGATATCGCTCTCCTCGACGCCCGAGTCCGCGATCGCCTGGAGCATGGCGATGTGGTTCCATTGTCCGCCCTGGGACAGGAAACGCGTCGCGCGGCGGTCCACCATGCCCGTCGTGTCGAGCGTCGGCTGGCCCCAGACCTGGCACTTGAAGCCGTGCTCGGCGAAATCCTCGGAGCGGCTGATGCCGGATTTGGCGCCCCGAAGGGATTCGGTGACCTCGGCGGCATTGTTGCCGATCGAAGACACGATTCCGAGGCCGGTGACAACGACACGTCTCATGGTTTCAGACCTTACCTATGTTCAAAACGATTGCGGGAGCGGCGTCAGAACCGCCCTGGCTGGTTGCTTTCAGGCTGCCTTTTCCTTGGAGAGGCCGACGCGCAGGTCCGTCGCCTGATAGATAGTCTCTCCATCCGCCTTCAGCCAGCCGTCGGCGGTGCCGAGAACGAGGCGGCCGCGCATGACGCGCTTGAAGTCGATGCCATATTCGAGAAGTTTCGTATCCGGACGGACCATGCCCTTGAACTTCACTTCGCCCGTGGAGAGCGCCATGCCGCGGCCCGGTTCACCGAGCCAGCCGAGGAAGAAACCAGTCAATTGCCACATGCCGTCGAGGCCCAGACAGCCCGGCATGATCGGATTGCCTTCGAAATGGCAGGGGAAATACCAGTCGTCGGGGCGGACGTCATATTCGGCGCGAATATAGCCCTTGTCGAAAGCGCCACCAGTTTCCGAGATATCCGTGATACGGTGGACCATCAGCATCGGTGGCAGCGGCAATTGCGCATTGCCGGGCCCGAACAATTCGCCATGCGCGCAGGTCAGAATCTCCTCATAAGTATAGCTGGATTTCTGGACCGCCATGGCTGATTGCTTCCTCGCTTTTGTCTTTGTTTGCCCCCGCGGCTGGGTGTCGCGGCGCTTGTTTTCGTGCCCGCCAATATAGGATCGATCCGAAAAAAGCCAACCCAAATAGCTCAATCCCCTGCGCTATCCGGCCTCAGGAACCTAAAAACTGTTGAAAGGCTGAAGTCGGCGGGTTATATCGTTGACCAAAATACTCCTATTTTGGCGACTGGAACCAACTCAACAGATGGCTATTGACCATTCCAAGGCAACCGAGGCGAGATTGCGGCACGCAGGGCTTCGGCCGACGCGTCAGCGCATGGCGCTTGCCACCCTGCTCTATGCCAAGGGCGACCGTCACCTGACGGTCGAGGAACTGCACGAGGAAGCGACGACCGCCGGCATCAATGTCTCGCTCGCCACTGTCTACAACACGCTGCACCAGTTCACCGAGGCCCGCATGATCCGCGTGCTGGCGGTAGAAGGCAGCCGCACCTATTTCGACACCAATATCTCGGACCACCATCACTTCTTCATCGAAGGCCGGAACGAGGTGCGTGATATCCCAACGTCCAACATCACGATCAACAACCTGCCGGCGCCGCCTGATGGTATGGAGATCGCCCATGTCGACGTGGTGATCCGGTTGCGCGAGAAGAAGAGCTGACGCCTTTCGCTGCGCCTTCAAACGCTGGGCGCCCCAATCAATTACAAGTTTTGGAGCTTCGCGGGATTTGAGCGTCGCCGAGGGTGATCGCCCTAATTGAAATGCACGGACGGAAACTCGTTGCCGCGCACATAGGCCTTCACTGTATCGACCAGATCGTCGAGATTCTCCTTGAGGAAATAGCCTGCCACGTGGCGGGAATAGGCCATCTGCATGTCGCCGCCGTGGCCCGACGTGGTGAGCATGAAGACGACACTCTGTTTGTGCTTTTCGTCCTTACGCAGCGCGTCGAGGAATTCGAAGCCATCCATGCGCGGCATGTTGATGTCGAGCAGAATGAGCAGCGGCTGACGGACCGGCTGGTCTTCCTTCGGTGCCTGCAGCTTGTCGAGCGCGTCCACGCCGTCCACGGCGCTGTGCAACCGATTGCCGATCTGAGCCTTGCGGAAGGCTCGCTTCAGTGCCTCGACATCAAATTCATTGTCCTCCACCACCAAGATTTCGACCGCGTTATGCATAGCGGATGCCATTCTTTATCGCCCCTGATACTGCCTTCTTCGGCCACGTCACCCGGAAGCAGGCGCCCTGCCCCGGTACCGATTCGACGGTGACGTCGCCATTCTCGGATACTGCAAGTTTCTTAGCCAAGGCCAGGCCCATGCCGCTGCCGCCATTGGAGAAGCGCGGCTTCAAGGTCTGGAACATCTCAAAGATGCTGTCTTGAAATTCCGGCGCAATGCCTGGTCCGTCATCCCTGACCGAGAAGACGAGATCCGTCTCGCTCTCCGCAACGCCGATCTCCACCGCGCCGATCTTGCTATGATGATGCTGGACGGCATTCTGGATGAGATTGACGAAGATCTGTTGCAGCGGCATGCGTTCAAGCACCAGCGCACCAAGCCGTTCGTCGAGGCGGATTTCGAAACCATCAGGCGGTGCGATCAGCTCGACCGCGTGCCGCACGATCGTCGCGCCATCGGCGAGTTCCGGCGCGCGTGGGTTCGATCCGAGACCAATGGTGGAATAGCTGAGCATATCGTCCAGCAACTTTTCCATGCGCCGTATCTGCTGGCGAAGGCGCTGGATGTGGTCCTTGCTCTGCACGCCGAGCACATCGGCCGCGTCTTCCTCGATCCAGCCGGCGAGATTGTGAATCGACCTGAGCGGTGACTTCAGATCGTGCGCCGTAGCATAGGCGAAGCGTTCCAGATCCTGGTTCGACTTGGTCAGCTTGTCGATCATGACAGCATTGTCAGCCAGTATCCGGCGGCGCTCGGCAACGAGGCGCGCAGCCTTGGCAGCAAGCTCCTCGGCCGAAAAGGGTTTGCCTAGATAGTCGCGTGCGCCTTCCCTGAGCATCGCAACCTTGAGCGTGTCATCCATCTTGGCGGTCAGCATCAGCAAAGGAATGTCGCGGATGCGGGGATCGTCCAGCATGCGCCGGGCCATTTCCTCGCCGGTCATCACCGGCATCATCACATCGCTGATAACCAGGTCGGGCAGCAATTCGACAATCTTGTTCAGTCCGTCAAAACCATTGGCTGCCGTCTCGATGCGGTGGTTTGACGCCAGTATGCCGGTCAGATGTTCGCGCATGTCGGCATTGTCATCGACGATCAACACCAGCCCGCCATGCGGTGTGCGGTCCTTGTCAGGCGTCGTATCGGCAAGGCGGTCGCGCAGTTCCGCCAGGAAGACAACGGATGGGTCCCGCCGCGCGGCCAGGCGCTGTTCGGCGACAGGCGCGCCCGTCGGCGCGCACAGCGGCAGCCGCACGACAAAGGCGGCGCCCCCGCGAGGACTGTCCTCGATATGCACGCTGCCTCGATGCAACGCGACGAACTCCTTGACGATGGAGAGGCCCAGTCCGGTTCCCCCGATCTTGCCAGCATCCGCGAGCTGCTGGAAGCGCTCGAAGACCTTGGTTCGTGCATCGACTGGAATGCCCGGACCGCTGTCGGCCACCCAGACAACCGCATCGTCCCCGTCCCTCTCGATCGCGATATCGATGCCCCCACCCGTCGGCGTGAACTTGAACGCATTGGAGAGGAGGTTCAGGAGCACGCGCTCGAGCTTCTCCTCGTCGATCTCGGCGACGAGAGCCTCCGGAGCATCCACCGTCAGCGCCACCTGCTGATCGTGAGCCAGTGTCTCGAAATTGGCCGCCAGCACGCGCGCGAATTGCGCGATATCGGCCTTCGCGTAGTTGAGGTCCAGCTGGCCGGCCTCGAGCTTCGCGACATCGAGCAGATCGTTGACTTGCTTGAGCAGCAGCTTGGCATTGCGCTCCACCGTCTCCAATCCGCGACGGTTCACACTGCCTGGCTCCGCCTCGCTCAGCATCCGCGCGACCGGTCCAAGGATCAGCGTCAATGGCGTCCGGAGTTCGTGGCTGATATTGGCGAAGAAATTGGTCCTGAGGCGGTCGAGCTCGCGCAGCTTGCGGTTCGCCTCTGCGACTTCCTGCGCGCGCAGAAATATCTCGGCTTCGACCTTGCTGACCTGATCGCGCGCTTCTGCGCCGGATTCGAGTTCGGCACGATGCTGTTGCTTGAGGCGGACGAACTCCGTCACCTCCTCGACTTTGTGGATAATGTATCGGACATTGCCCGTCGCATCGAGCACCGGTGTGTTGATCGGGCTCCAGAAGCGCTCCTCGAAACCGCCGTCCGGCCGCTGGACATCGTATTTCTGCACGGCCATGGAGTCGCTCTTGCAGCTTTTCAGCACACGTTCGAGCGACTCGCGAAGATTTCTTGCACCGGTTGCGGCAGGGTCGTCAGGATTGTCGGGGAATACGTCAAATATTCCGCGGCCGATAATGTCTTCGCGCCGCGTCAGTGTCGCCTCGACATAGGCGTTGCTGACGGCGATGATCGTCAGGTCCTTGCGCAGGACTAGGTAGAGACCTGGCGCCGCCTCAAAGAGGGCTTGATAATCTGGCGCACTCGGCCGGCCGGGATTTTCTATCATGCTGAATCATCGCTGAAAATCAGGATGCGCTAATGATGCAACGTCTTTGTCCGGCATGCAACTTTTTCGTTTGCAACACCACGTGAGCGAATAGCACGCGCAACCGGTGCGTCACGCTGTTCGGCGCATCCATGCACGGCTCTTGCTAAGGTATCCGCTCCAGTGCATAAGCGCCGCCGTCAGCAACATGGGCCTTTGGCCCTGGGGCCTTCCACCAGCCTAACCGAGGATCATCACAATGGGCGAATTTTCGCGGCTCGTATTCTCCGGCGTCCAGCCGACCGGCAACCTCCATCTCGGCAACTATCTCGGTGCGATCAAGAAGTTCGTGGCACTCCAGGCCGAGAGCGACTGCATCTATTGCGTCGTCGATCTACATTCGATCACCGCGCAGCTCGTCCATGACGACCTGCCGGGCCAGATCCGCTCGATTGCCGCGGCCTTCATCGCCTCGGGCATCGATCCTGAAAAACACATCGTTTTCAACCAGTCCGCCGTGCCGCAGCACGCCGAGCTCGCCTGGGTCTTCAATTGCGTCGCCCGCATCGGCTGGATGAATCGCATGACCCAGTTCAAGGACAAGGCCGGCAAGGACCGCGAGAATGCCTCGCTTGGTCTGCTCGCCTATCCCTCGCTGATGGCCGCAGATATCCTCGTCTATCGCGCGACGCACGTGCCCGTAGGCGACGACCAGAAGCAGCATCTCGAACTCGCCCGCGACATTGCCATGAAGTTCAACCTCGATTTCAAGGACGGCATCAAGAAGGGTGGCCGGGGTATCGACATCACGGTCGGCAACGAGCCGGTGCATGCCTATTTCCCGATGGTCGAACCCTTGATTGACGGCCCCGCGCCGCGTGTCATGAGCCTCCGCGACGGCACCAAGAAGATGTCGAAGTCGGACCCGTCCGACCTCTCGCGCATCAACTTGATGGACGATGAGGATGCGATCTCCAAGAAGATCCGCAAGGCCAAGACCGATCCTGACGGTTTGCCGTCCGAGACCGAGGGTCTGAAGGGTCGTCCCGAAGCCGACAACCTCGTCGGCATCTTTGCGGCGCTATCAGGCAAGACCAAGACTGAGGTGCTCCAGGACTTCGGCGGCCAGCAGTTTTCGGTGTTCAAGCCGGCGCTCGTCGACCTCGCCATATCGACGCTTTCGCCGATCACCGGCGAGATGCGCCGCCTGATGGACGAGACGTCCCACATCGACGCCATCCTCAAGAAGGGCGGCGAAAGGGCGCGGGCACGGGCCGACGTCGTGATGAACGAAGTGAGAGACATAATCGGATTTCTCCGCTAAGAATCGCCCGATGAGAGGCCGGCGCAGACCGGCCCCAAGAGAATGGCGGGGGATGCCTTCATGGTTTCGCAACGACAATCGCGGCTCGAAGGACATCGACGCAAATTCCTTGCCGTCATCGACGAAACGCCGGAAAGCGCCCACGCCGTGCGCTATGCCGGCACGCGCGCGAAGAACTCCAATGGCGGCCTCGTCCTGCTCTATGTGATCTCCGATGCCGACTTCAACCAGTGGATCGGCGTCGCCGACGTGATGCGGGCAGAGGCACGCGAGGAAGCTGACGCGATCATGTCCAAGGTCGCGCAGGATGTGCGCGAAAATATCGGCCACGAACCCGAGCTTATCATCCGCGAAGGCAAGGCAACCGACCAGATCCTGCAGCTCATAGAAGAGGACCGCGACATCGCGATCCTGGTCCTTGCTGCCTCGAGCGGCAAGGATGGACCCGGCCCGCTGGTCACCGCCCTGGCCGGGCGTGGAACGCCGTTTCCGATCCCGGTGACCATCGTGCCGGACACGCTGACGGACCAGGAAATCGACGCTCTTGCCTGATCCTTTTCACTCGCAAAATCCTGACAAAAAGATGCCGCTTTATCGACCTCTGAGGCATGTTATGCCTTGCACGGCCCTTTCAAAGGGACTATTTGTTTGGAACAATTCTAAAGAGATGCTTTTCGTTCTCCGGCCCTGACCTTCTGGCCTTGACCCGTGAGCAACAACAGGAGCGAGACATGTTCATTCAGACCGAAGCGACGCCGAACCCCCAGACGCTCAAGTTCCTGCCCGGAAAGATCGTGCTCGAGGACGGCACTGCCGATTTCCGCACTGCCGATGATGCCGCGGCCTCGCCGCTGGCCGAGCACCTGTTTTCGATCAATGGCGTGACCGGCGTGTTCTATGGCTATGACTTCGTGACTGTCTCCAAGGACGGCGTCGATTGGGCACATCTCAAGCCCGCGATCCTCGGCGCCATCATGGAGCATTTCATGTCCGGCGCGCCGATCATGGGCATGGCCCGTGACCAGGATGATATCGATGCCGAGGACGAGTTCTTCGAACCCGGCGACGAGACGCTCGTGGCGACGATCAAGGAACTGCTCGAATCCCGCGTCCGCCCGGCGGTCGCCCAGGATGGCGGCGATATCACCTTCCGTGGCTATCGCGACGGCACGGTGTTTCTCAACATGAAGGGCTCCTGTGCCGGTTGCCCGTCTTCGACGGCGACGCTGAAGCATGGCGTCCAGAATCTTCTGCGTCACTTCATCCCGGAAGTGCGGGAAGTCGAGGCCGTCTGACCGGTCAGATTGGCCTGAGCCATGATCCTCATTATCGATACGTCAGGGCCCGAATGCGCGGCCGGAATCTATGATTCCGGTGAAAATTCGCTTGTCTTCTCGAAGTCGGAGACGCTGGGCAGGGGCCATGCCGAGCGCCTGATCCCGATGATCGACGAGGTATTCTCCGAAGCAGGCCTTGCGCTCAAGGATATGACCCGCATCGGCGTCACGATCGGTCCCGGTTCCTTCACCGGCATCCGGGTGGGCGTTGCCGCCGCACGGGGCTTTGCACTCTCGCTCGGCATTCCTGCCGTCGGCGTCACCACGCTTCAGGTCGTGGCCGAGCAGGTGCTGGAGATCGATCCGCCTGCGCCCGTGATTGCCGCGATCGATGCCGGACGGGCGGAAGTCTTCGCCCAGACCTTCCTACCCGGTGGCGTCATGCTGACCGAACCCGCGACCTACGATTATGACGCGGTCCGGGCGATGATCGACCGCTTCGGCGCGATCCCCGTTGGTTCCGGCGTGGATGCGATGGAAGGGCGGGAGCACGGTCCGGACCTCTATCCGCTCGACCGGATCGGGCGGATCGCACATCGCCTGGCCGACGATGCCAAGCCGAGCCCTGTCTATATCCGGGGTGCAGGTGCGAAACCGCAAAGCGGCTTTGCCATCAAGCATGTTTGACTTGCGGTATGGTTAAAAAAATCTCAATCTTTGAGGCCTAGGATCACTTCACGCGTCTCCTATGGAACCCCTCTGATGAACCCGGTCACGCTTCTCGAAAGTTTCTTCACCCGCAAGGCCGAGTTCGACGTTTTCCCCGCGACCTCAGATGATGCGCACGACATGTCCCTGCTTCATTCGGAGCGGTTCTATCGCGGCTGGGACGAGAGCGAATTCCATTCCCTGATAAACCAGCCGACTGCCTTCGCCTATACCGCGCGGCCGAACAACGGCATCCCGGCCCTGGGCGGCTTCGTACTGGCGCGCGAGGCGGCAGGCGAGGCGGAAATCCTCACCATCGCGGTCTCCAACAAATATCCGCGCCAAGGCCTCGGCTGGCGGTTGATGCTCGCGGCGCTGCGCGATGTGCGCGGCCGCGGCGCGGATACCATGTTCCTTGAGGTCGACGAGGGCAATGTCTCGGCGCAGGGCCTCTATCGCAAGCTCGGCTTCCGCGTCGCCGCCGAGCGCAAAGGCTACTTCACGCTCGGCGATGGACGAAAATCCACCGCGCTTGTCATGCGGCTCGATCTCCGCTAACTCACGGCCAAAGCACCTAGCGGGACACTTTTCATGTCGGATATCACGCGCACCCTCGTGGAGATTTGCGCCGAACGCGGCTTGCGGATGACCGAGCAGCGCCGCGTCATCGCCCAGATCCTGCAGGAATCATCCGATCATCCCGATGTTGAAGAACTCTATCGCCGTTCGTCGGCTGTCGATTCGAAGATTTCCATCGCCACCGTCTACCGGACCGTGAAACTCTTCGAAGATGCCGGCATCATCGAACGGCACGATTTCCGCGCCGGCCGCTCGCGCTACGAGACTGTTCCGGACGAGCATCACGACCATCTGATCGACCTCAAGACCGGCCAGGTCATCGAGTTCCATTCCGCCGAGATCGAGGCACTGCAGGAGAAGATCGCCCGCGAGCACGGCTTCAGGCTCGTCGATCACCGGCTCGAACTTTATGGCGTTCCACTTACCAAGGACGAGAAATAGCAGGTGACGGAATGATCGCCTGGATCAGGATCGTACTGGCGGTCGGCCTCGTCGTCCTGATTTCGGTGATGCTCTTCCCGATCCACCTTCTGTTCCTCTGGCTTGAGCATCCCTTGCGCAACCGGTTGCCGCGCTACTGGCACAAGATCGCGCTCTGGGCGATCGGTGTGCGCGTGCATGTGCATGGCGAACCGGAGCTGCGCCGCCCGTTGATGGTGGCCGCCAACCATTCCTCATGGCTCGATATCCTGGTGTTGGCCTCGGTCGTCGACGCGACGTTCGTCGCCAAGTCCGAAGTGCGCGACTGGCCGATCTTCGGCGTGCTCGCCCGGCTGCAGCGCTCGATTTTCATCAAGCGCGAGGAGCGCCGCCAGACCCGCGAACAGGCCGACGAGATGGCTTTTCGGCTTAATGCCGGCGAGACCGTGGTGCTCTTTCCGGAGGGAACGACGACGGCGGGCAACAGGTTGGGCGAGATCAAGTCGTCGCTCTTTGCCGCGGCCTCTTCGGCCGCTCATTTCGCACCCGAGGGCGTCGTCCATGTCCAACCCGTGGCCGTCGTCTATACCAGGATTCACGGCATGCCCATGGGCCATTATCATCGGCCCGTCGTGGCCTGGCCGGGCGATGTGCCGCTCCTGCCGCATCTCCTCGGCATCCTCAAGACCGGGGCATTTGATGTCGATGTCCGCTTCGGTGACACGGCCGAAGTGATGGTTGGGACGAGCCGAAAGTATGTCAGCAATTTCGTGAAAGAGCAGCTCCGCGAGATGCTGGAGAAGAGTTTGCGTAGCCGCTGAAGCCTCATTGCAGAGTTGCAATACGACTTAGTCTATGGAATAAGTAGACTAATCAGCATGAGGGGGCAAAGATGACCGTTCACCGTATGACGTCCTATCGCGAGGCGCTCGATCGAAGCCGCGGCAACCCCTATGCGGAATGGCCGGAACGCGAAAACAGCGCCCGGCTCGAACCCATCGCCAACCCCTCCTTCGATTCCGGCGTCAAGCTGAAGCCGGGCGCAAAAGTCGTCACCATGGGCAGTTGCTTTGCCCGCAATATCGAAGAATATTTCGAGGCCGAAGGGTTCGATGTTCCGCTGATGGGTTACTCGGCGCCTATCGAGGAATTCGGCCAGGGTGCCGCGCGCATCCAGGGTATCCTCAACAAGTATACGCTGGCTTCGATCGCCACCGAGGTCGAGTGGCTGGCAAAGGTAAAGGCCGAGGGCGGTATCGTCAGCTGGGATAATATCGGCCATATGCTGATGGAGGTCAAAGACGACCGTTTCATCGACATGCAGTTATCGACAACAGTGGCGGTTTCGCGGGAGCGCGCCATCGAGCGTCGGCAACATATCTACGATATCCACGTGCAGATCTTCGACTGCGACCTCGCCGTGCTCACACCGGGCCTCACGGAAACCTGGTTCGATACCAAGACCGGCCACTATATCCAGCGCGCGCCCGGGCCGCGGCAGGCGAAGCTTGAGCCCGATCGTTTCACCTTCGGGGTGATGGATTTTTTCCAGTGCTTCGAGATGCTGGATAAGACGATCCGAATCCTGAAGGACAACGGCACGCGACAGATCGCGTTGACCGTCTCGCCGGTGCCGCTGCACCGGACCATGACCGGCCAGGATGTTCTTATTGCCAACACCTACAGCAAGTCCACGCTCCGCGCGGTCGTTGGGGTGATCTGTGACCGCCACGAAGACGTCTTCTATGTGCCGAGCTACGAGCGCGTCATGCTCTCGAAGGATGAATCGATCTGGAATCAGGATCTCCGGCATGTGGCCGACGAATTTGTCGGCACGATCGCATCGCGCTTCGCCGCAGCGGCGCTGGGACGCCCGCTCGCAAGCATGGACCATGTGCTGGCCTTCGAGCTCGCGGTGCAGGAAGGCCGGCTGGATGACGCGGTGAATGCGCTGGATGCCTTGGGCCCTAAGGCGGCCGAGGTCTCCATGCACACGTTCGTCAAGTCGGCCTGCGGCCTCTACATCGCACTCGGCCGCTGGGAAGATGCGCTGCCACTCGCCAAACGACTGGAAGTTCTGAAGCCGCAGGCCGTCGGTGCCTACAAACTGGAATTTCAGATCCAGCGCAACCTCGGTAACGAGGCCGCCGCCCTCGACGCCGCAAACCGGGCCGTGGCCAATTGCAAAGACATTGTGCTGCAGGACTTTCTCGCCAACATCGGCAACGCCGAGAAATAACCGCTTCAAACGCGGGTTCACATGCTCTAAAGAGCCCGCATGAACGAGCACCGAGAGAACAAGGATCTAGAGCCGCTTGCCAACAGCAAGAAGGTCTTCGTCAAGACCTATGGCTGCCAGATGAATGTCTATGACAGCCAGCGGATGACGGATTCGCTGGGTGAGAGCGGCTATCAGCCGACCGACACCGTCGAAGACGCCGACCTCGTGCTGATCAACACTTGCCATATCCGCGAGAAGGCTGCCGAGAAGGTCTATTCGCAGCTCGGGCGCTTGCAGAAGATGAAACGCCAGCGTGCCAAGGACGGCCGCGAACTGATGGTCGGCGTCGCCGGCTGCGTCGCGCAGGCCGAGGGTAGCGAGATCATCCGCCGCGCGCCTGTGGTCGATCTCGTGATCGGCCCGACGACGTATCACCGCCTGCCCGAAGCGCTCGATCGCGTTCGCTCGGGCCAGAAGGTCGTCGAGACCGACTATGCGGTCGAGGACAAGTTCGAATACCTGCCGCAAATCAATCGCGAGAAGACCATTTCGCGCGGCGTCACCGCGTTTCTCACCGTTCAGGAAGGCTGCGACAAGTTCTGCAGCTTCTGCGTCGTGCCCTATACGCGTGGCTCCGAAGTGTCCCGTCCGCTCTCGCAGATCCTGATGGAGGCCGAAAAGCTGGTCGAGGCCGGCGTCAAGGAAATCACGCTGCTCGGCCAAAACGTCAATGCCTGGCACGGGCACGGGCCCGACGGGTCGTCCTGGGGCCTGGGCGAGCTGCTGTATCGTCTTGCTGATATCGACGGCATCAAGCGTCTGCGCTACACGACCAGCCATCCGCGCGACATGGACGACCGGCTGATCGAGGCCCATCGCGACCTGCCGAAATTGATGCCCTATCTGCATCTTCCGGTGCAGTCGGGGTCGGATCGCATCCTCAAGGCAATGAACCGCAGGCATACCGCCGCCGACTATGTCGCGCTGATCGAGCGCATCCGATCGGTCAGGCCGGATATGGCGCTTTCGGGCGACTTCATCACCGGCTTCCCCGGCGAGACCGACGCCGATTTCGACGACACGATGCGGCTGGTTGAAACAGTGGGTTATGCACAGGCTTATTCGTTCAAGTATTCGCCGCGTCCCGGCACCCCTGGCGCCGACATGTCCGACCATGTTCCGGAGGAGGTTAAGGCGGAGCGGCTCGAAAGGCTGCAGGCGCTGCTTTTCAGCCAGCAGACGGCTTTCCAGCAGTCCATGGCGGATCGCTCTTTCGAGGTCCTCGTCGAGAAGCCGGGCCGTTTCGAACACCAGATGGTGGGCCGTTCGCCCTGGCTATTGCCTGTGATCATCGAAATGAAAGCCGATGACAATCTCGAAATTGGTGACATTATGAAGGTGAGAATCACCAAGGCCGGCACGAACAGTCTTCACGCTGAACTGGCATGATGGGTGAGCCGGGCGACAGACAGGAGAAGGACCGTTTGAACAGACCAGAAGCGGTGTCCACCAAAGAGCGCCAGCCCAGCCGGACAGACGCCAATCACTTTGTTCTGACCTTCGAAAACAACCGTCTCGCGAGTGAGCTTTTCGGCCAGTTCGACCAGAACCTCAAGCTTATCGAGGATAAGCTCAAGGTCGAGGCGCGCGCCCGCGGAAACACGGTTGCGATCTCGGGCGAACTCAACGCCACCAATCTCGCCCGCCGCACGCTGGATTATCTCTATGACCGCCTGCAGAAAGGCTCGCCGATCGAAGCCTCCGACGTCGAGGGTGCGATCCGCATGGCCCAGGCGGCCGATGACCAGCTCGTCTTCCCGGCGCTCGAGAAAAAGGCCAAGCTGACCATGGGCCAGATCTCGACCCGCAAGAAGACGATCCATGCCCGCACGCCGACGCAGGATGTCTATATGCGGGCGCTGGAGCGCTCCGAGCTCGTCTTCGGCGTCGGCCCTGCCGGTACCGGCAAGACCTATCTCGCCGTAGCGCATGCTGCGCAACTGCTCGAACGCGGAGCTGTCGATCGCATTGTCCTGTCGCGGCCAGCTGTTGAAGCCGGCGAGCGCCTCGGCTTTCTGCCCGGCGACATGAAGGAAAAGGTCGATCCCTATCTCCGTCCGCTTTATGACGCGCTCTATGACATGATGCCGGGCGACAAGGTCGAACGTGCCATCACCGCCGGCGTCATCGAAATCGCGCCGCTTGCCTTCATGCGCGGCCGCACGCTCGCCAATGCCGCCGTCATTCTCGACGAGGCGCAGAACACCACGACCATGCAGATGAAGATGTTCCTCACCCGCCTGGGCGAGAACGGCCGCATGATCGTGACCGGTGACCCGAGCCAGATCGACCTTCCGCGCGGCGTGAAATCCGGCCTGGTCGATGCGCTCGAGATCCTCGACGGGGTCGAGGGTGTTTCGGTGGTCAGGTTCAGGGACGTCGATGTCGTGCGCCATCCGATGGTCGCCCGCATCGTGCGGGCCTATGAAGCCGAAGGCGCCCAGAAGACGATCGCGTCCCAGACGGGCCTGTAATGGCCGCTTCGGTAAGGAGGCTGGATATCCAGCTCAGCGTGGAGGCGCCCGGCTGGCCGGACGAGCAAACGTTGGAAGTCTTTGCACGCCACGTGCTGGAACACACGGCGGGGCATCTGGTGGCCAGGGAAAGCCAACCCTTCCCCGACGCACCGGTCGAGATTTCACTGGTCTTCACCGGCGATGACGATATAAGGACCGTCAACGAGGCTTGGCGGGGCCAGGACAAGGCGACCAACGTTTTGTCTTTCCCCGCTTTTCCTCTTCTGCCCGGTGGTCAGCCGGGGCCCATGCTGGGCGACATCGTGCTCGCCGAGGAGACATTGCGCCGCGAGGCCCTTGACCTCGGTATTGCCTTCGATGATCATCTGACCCATCTGCTGGTGCACGGCTTCCTGCATCTGTTCGGTTACGACCACATGACGGAAGAGGAAGCCGCGGTCATGGAAGGCCTCGAAACGCGCATTTTGGCGGAGTTGGGCCTTGCCGATCCCTACCGGGAATGACCACAACGACAGTCGAGGCAATGAGCGAATATTCCACACGGTCGCATGACGCGGCAATCGAGCCATCCGCCCAGCGGGGTGATGATGGCAGTTCCTCCACCAAAGGTGACAGTACCACCGCGCCCAGACAATCGATCTGGGCAAAGGTGGCCCGAATTCTCCGGCCGCAAAATGCATCGAGCCTGCGCGACGACCTCGCCGACGTGCTCGCGACGGAAGAAGGCGCCGCGATCGGCTTCTCGCCGGTCGAGCGCGCAATGCTCAAGAACATCCTGCGCTTCCGCGAAGTGCGCGTCGAGGACGTGATGGTGCCACGCGCCGAGATCGAGGCGGTCGACCAGGACACCTCGATCGGCGAAATCATGATGATGATGAACGAGACCGGCCGCTCGCGCATGCCGGTCTATCGCGAGACGCTCGACGATCCCAAGGGCATGGTGCATATCCGCGATCTGCTCGGCTACATGATCAAGGAAAGCCGCAACAAGCGCCGCGCGCAGGGCAAACCCGCCGCGCTGCCGCTGCCCGACGGGACCGTGGCGCCCAAGACGCGTTCAAAACCCTTCGACCTCGCCCGAGTCAATGCCGACACGACGATCGCCGAGGCCGGTATCATCCGCCCGGTCCTGTTCGTGCCGCCCTCCATGCTCGCCTCAGAACTGATGGTGAAGATGCAGGCCGAGCGCATCCAGATGGCGCTTGTTATCGACGAATATGGCGGCACCGACGGCCTCGCCTCGCTAGAAGACATTGTCGAGATGTTGGTCGGCGACATCGAGGACGAGCATGACGACGAAGAAACGATGTTCTCCCGCCAATCGGACGACTCGTTCATCGCCGATGCACGCGCCGAACTCGAAGAACTCGCCGCAGCCATCGGCCCGGATTTCGACGTGTCTGGACAACTCAACGAAGTCGATACCCTGGGCGGCCTGATCTATGCCGAACTCGGCCGGATTCCGGCGCGGGGCGAAGTGGTGCAGGCGGTGCCGGGGTTTGAATTCCATGTGCTCGATGCCGATCCGCGGCGGATCAAGAAAGTGCGGATCAGTCGCAGCAAGACGGCGCTGAAGCGGATCAAGCGTGAGGAAACGGAACAGGTGGATACGTCGACGGACGGCGGAGTGGACGATAGGGGCTAGGAGCTCAGGGTCCGCACGCCTCCGCCCGCTTCAGCAGAAAATCGCGCTCCCGGCTGTTCCGCGTCATCGCCGCTGCCCGCTCGAAATAGGAACGTGCCTCGATCACCCGTCCCGCCCGGAACAAGGTGTCCGCCCGCGCGGCCGGAAGCGGCGCGTAGTTTTCTAAGAGCCCTTCGGCCTCGATCTCTTCGATCAATTCCAGCGCGGCATCCGGCCCATAGGCCATGCCATGCGCCACGGCACGGTTGAGGTCGACCACCGGTGACGGCATGACCTCGCTTAGACGATCATAGATCGCGGAGATGCGTTCCCAGTCCGTATCCTCCATCCGCCGGGCGCGAGCGTGGCAGGCAGCAAGCGCGGCCTGGAGTGCGTAGGGGCCATCGGCGCCGCCGAGGGCAATGGCGATCTCCAGAGCCTGGAGGCCACGGCGGATCAGGAGTTGGTCCCAACGGGCGCGGTTCTGTTCATTGAGCGAGATCGCCGCGCCATCCGGCGCCGTGCGGGCGTGCAGCCGCGAAGCCTGGATCTCCATGAGCGACAGCAGGCCGAAGACTTCGGGTTCTTCTTTTGCGAGGCCGGCAAGGATGCGGCCCAATCGCTGCGCCTCGGCACAGAGCGAGGGCCGGATCAGGTCGTCACCGGCGGTGGCCGAATAGCCTTCGTTGAAGATCAGGTAGATGACCTCCAGCACCGAGGCGAGGCGCTCGGCGCGATCGGGCCCTCGCGGCACCTCGAAGGTGAGGCCCGCCTCGGCGATCTTCTTCTTGGCGCGGAGGATGCGCTGCGAGATCGTCGCCTCGTTGGAAAGAAACGCCCGTGCGATCTCGTCCATCGTCAGCCCGCCGATCAGGCGCAGCGTCAGTGCCGCACGCGCCTCTCGGGTCAGGATCGGGTGGCAGGCCGTGAAGATCAGGCCCAGCAGTTCGTCGCCCAGATCATCGTCCATGGCAGCCTCGAATTCCTCGATGCTGTTGTCGCGTTGATCGTCCAGGTCGCGTCCGAGTTCCTCATGCTTGCGCTTCAGCATCTTGTTGCGGCGAAAGCCGTCGATGGCGCGCCGTTTGGCGGCGGCCATCAGCCAGGCGCCGGGATTGCGCGGCACACCGTTCTTCGGCCAGTCCGAGAGGGCGACAACCAACGCGTCCTGCGCCAGTTCTTCCGCCTGGCTGACGTCGCGCACCATACGGGCGAGGCCGGCTATCAGCTTCGCCCGCTCCATGCGGAACACGGTTTCGATCGTGCGGTGGATTTCATCGGCGGTCATGCCGCCGAATTAGGAACGGCTTCCGCCAGATGTCAACCTGGAGAGAAACGTTCAACGGTTTTTGGCTTTCTCGCGGAGCTTCTCGACATTCTCAACGATCTCCGGCGTCAGGACTTCGCCGAAATCTGCCATTTCGTAGAACGGGCGGATCTCGATCTCGCTCGGGCCGAACATGGGATTGGGGCACCGCTTGACCCATTCCACGGCCTCGGCCATGTCCTTGACTTCCCAGATCCAATAACCGGCGACCAATTCCCGGGTCTCGGCGAAAGGCCCGTCGATCACCGTCCGATTCGGCCCATCGAAGGCAACGCGCTTGCCCTGCGACGACGGCTTGAGGCCGTCGCCTTCCATCATGATGCCGGCATTGACCAGTTCTTCATTGAATTTGCCCATGGCCTCGAAGAGTTCGGTCGTGGGCATAACGCCCGCTTCGCTGTCCTCGGTCGCCTTCACGAATACCATTACGCGCATTGTCGTCTCCTCTTGGTTTCTCGGAGGCTCTCTGCCTTCCTGACAACACGACGAGGAACGTTCACGGGATCCGACAGGATGCAGAAAATTTCTTCAACTTTTTCAGAACAGCCGATCGCCGTAACCGGCAAGCGCTCCATCAACCAGCTTCGGTCGGCGGATCAGGGCGTCTTTGTCAGCGCTCACCGGCTCCAGCAAGGCTCCGATCTTGAGCCAGCCGATCACCTCGTTCTCGCGCACGCGGCGCGGCCAGACGGCGGCGCCGCGGTCTGCCGGGTGACGCCAGAGGAATATGCCCGCCATGCGGGCAAGGATGGGCGGATGCTCCTGTTCCGGCAGATCTGCATCCAATGTGAGGACTCCGTCCGACCCCTCGTAGGCGAAATAGCCGATGCCATGCCGGTTCATGAGATCCAGGATTTTTCCGCGCAGGGCCTCGTTCATGGCGCGTCGATCTCGAAAAGCGGCATGCCCGGCGACACAGACTGTCCATCTTCGACCAGGATGCGAAGAACGGTGCCGGCGATATCGCATTCAACCGGATTGAAGGTCTTCATCGCCTCAATCAGAGCCAGGCGCTGGCCATCCGCGACCTCGCTGCCTTCCGTGACATAGGGTGCGACGCCTGGCGCCGAGGAGCGATAGAAGGTGCCCGTCATCCCGGAGAGCACGCGATGCGGCCCCTGCGGCAGAGGCTCGGGCGATGGAGCTATATCGGGCTCGCGGCTCGCGTCGCGATCGTCGAGACCCAGCGTCCGCTTCTTGGCGATCCGGATGCGCGTGCCGCCGTCATTGACATCCAGCTCCTGGAGGCCGGATTGCTCCAGCATCCGCATCAACCTCTCAATCAGGTCAAGATCCATGAGGGTCAGGCTCCCGCGAAGGGTTTTACGGCGACGCCCTGGGCCTCGAGCGAAGCACGCAGCGAACGGGCGATTTCGACGGCCGACGGCGTATCGGAATGGACGCAGATCGAATGGATCGGTGTCTTCAGCCATTTGCCCGATATGGTCCGGATCGCGCCTTCGTTCAGCATGGCGAGAATGCGTTCGGCGATTTCCCTCGGATCATGCAGCACCGCGCCCGGCAGCTTGCGGTCGACGAGGAAGCCCTCCTCGGTATAGGCGCGGTCGGCAAAGATCTCCGAGCGGAATTCGAGGCCCATCTCGCCCGCCAGCCGGTCCATCTCACCAAGCGCGATGGTGAGGCAGACGAGATCGGGATTGACCGCCTTCACCGCCCGCAGAGCAGCGAGTGCGATATCGCGATTCTGCTGACTGAGATTTCCGAGCGCGCCATGCAGCTTCACATGGGTCAGCTTGTGGCCGGAATAAGCGGCCATCGCCTCAGCCGCGCCGATCTGGTAGGCGATCAGCCGCTCGGTCTCGCCCATCGTATAGGGCATGTTGCGGCGACCGAAGCCGAAGAGATCGGGATAGCCGGGATGGGCGCCGACCGAGACGCCGTTTTCCTTTGCCTTGGCGAACGTCGTCGCCATCACCTCGGGATCGCCGGCATGCATGCCGCAGGCAACATTGGCCGAGGTGACGATGCCGAGCATCGCCGCGTCATCCCCCATCTTCCAGGGGCCGAAACCCTCACCCATGTCGGAATTGAGATCGACTGTCAGAGCCATGCTTGCACCTCGCTGCGATCCACTCTCTAATCTGCTTTCGGCGTCGCTTCAATTCACCAGGGAATTTCCGTCAGACCCTTTGCAAGCCTCGCAAACTGATATATCAGTCTCGACGTCCGTATGGAAAGCATCATGTTGCACGAGGAAACCAAACCACGGCTGTCATATGAAGGCACCGGCGCTATCCTCCTGGATGCGGCCGGCGGGAGCTTCGATGCACGCGCCCAGGAAAAGGTCTGGCGCCTCGCCCGCGAACTGAAATTCATCCATGGCGTCGAGGAAACGGTTCCGGGCATGAACAACCTCATGGTCGTGTTCGATCCGCTCGAACTCGATGCCTATGTGATCGAGCAGTCGATGCTCGACCTGTGGGATACGCCCTATCGCCCCGAAGAGCCCGGCCGGATCGTGGATGTCCCGGTCCATTATGGCGGCCAGGACGGCGTCGATCTCGACGATTTCGCCCGTGCCAAATCGCTCTCCGTAGATGAGATCGTGGCGCGCCATACAGCGCCGCTCTATTCTGTCGCGGCTGTCGGCGCGATGCCGGGTTTCGTCTATCTCTCGGGACTTGATCCCTCGCTTGCGGCCCCCCGCCTTTCCAGTCCGCGCCAGGGCGTGCCGAGGGGCTCCGTCATCATCGGCGGCACTCAGACCGGCATCATGCCGATCACCGCGCCCTCGGGCTGGCATATTCTCGGCCGCACACCGCTCGACCTCTTCGATCCCTCGCGTGAACGGCCCGCCTTGTTCAGGCCCGGTGACCGCATCCGCTTCGTGCCGGAGCGGCTGACATGATCGAGATCCTGACGTCAGGGCTGATGAATTCGGTGCAGGACCTCGGCCGTCCAGGCTATCTCGACCAGGGCATCGGCCGCGGCGGCGCCATGGATCGGCCTGCACTCCGGATCGCCAACCTGTTGCTGGGCAATCCCGAGGGCGCGGCGGCGATCGAGGTTGCGATCTTCCCGTTTCGGCTGCGCTTTCTCGAGGCGGCCCGCTATGCCGTCACCGGCGCGGCCTGCCGCGCCAGCCTGAACGGTCAGCCTTTGCCACCCTGGTGGTCGGGACAGGCCGATGCCGGCGACGAACTTCGGCTCGATCCACCGACAGAGGGCTCCCGCGCCTATGTCGCCATCGGCGGCGGTGTGGATGTGCCGCAGGTTTTGCGCTCACGTTCCACCGATCTCAAGAGCGTGTTTGGCGGGCTCGAAGGCAGGGCGCTGATGCGGGGCGACAGGTTGGCGATTGGCGACGACGCGAACTCCCTCTTCTCCCCAACGGGGAGAAGTGCCGAGCGAATGCGAGGCGATGAGGGGGTCTTCCGGCACGACGTTGGCGCTTCGCGCACCCCCTCATCCGACCCTTCGGGCCACCACCGGGGCGAGCCACCGGTCTCACCCGTCCTTCGGACCCCCGCTGGTGAGAAGAGGGAGACGGTCGCCACCCCCGGCCATAGCATCGACCCCTTCCATTTCCGTGACTCCCTCGGCGGGATCGCCGGCGGAGAACCCGTCACACTCCGGATCATGCCTGGGGCCGAGTTTCAGGCCTTTGCCGACGAAGCGCAGCAGGCGCTTCTCGGCCAGGAATTCATGGTCTCGGCGGATAACAACAGGCAAGGCATGCGGCTCGAAGGATCGGCACTCACACTGAAGCAGAAGCTTGAATTGCTCTCTCACGGCATCATGCCGGGTACGATCCAGGTGCCGCCCTCAGGCCACGCGGTGATCCAGCTGGCCGAGGCCAATACATGCGGCGGCTATCCCAAGATCGGGCATGTGATCGAAACCGATCTCTGGAAGCTTGGGCAGGCGCCGTCAGGTGCGAAAATACATTTCGAACTGGTCAGCCGCGACGTGGCGGTGGCGGCGATCCGGGACGAGGAATTGCGAATGCGGCGACTCGCCAACCTGCTCGGTGGCCGGGTCGCAAGGAAGGCAGGCTGAGATGCAGGTATCAAATCCGGTCGTCGTGATCGGCGCGGGACTGGTCGGGACGGCGATCGCGCGCGAGCTTGCGGCGCGCGGCGAGAAGGTCATTCTCATCGACCGTCAGGAGCCCGGTCGCGGCACGTCATACGGCAATATGGCGAGCATTGCCGTCAACGGATTCGATGCCACCTCGCGGCCCTCAACCTGGAAGAAGCTACCCTTGTGGATGATGAACCCGCAGGCGCCGGTCACGGCCGATCCGCTCTATGCGGTGAAGATGATTCCCTGGTTCCTTCGTTTTCTCGGAGCTGGAACGTCGAAGCGCATCCGCGAGATTGAGGATGCCGGTGCGAGCCTCGCCACCCGGTCGCTCGGCGATATCAGGAAACTGCTTGCGGAGCTGAATGCACACGATCTGATCTCCGAGGCAACGTGCCTGCAGCTTTACGAGACCGAGAAGGCCTTCGCGGACGGCCGCGACAATCTCGATCTGATGGAGCGCTACGGCCTCAAATACGAAGTCCTGACCGGCGGCGCGATCCGAGAGCATGAGCCGCTGCTCAATCCGGCAATCCTCAAGGCCGTGCTCCTTCCGCATAACCATTTCATCACCGATCCCTTCGGCTATGTGACGCGTATGGCCGTGGATATGCAAAGCCGCGGCGGGGAGCTGCTGCGTGGCGATCTCGCCCGCGTCGAGCGCGACGCAAGGGGCGTGACCGCGGTCGTGCTCAAGGATGGCAGGCGGATCGAGAGTGACAGGGTGGTGGTCGCCGCCGGCATGGAGACGGCCGATATTTCCCGCAGCATGGACGAGCCGATTCCGCTTGAGACCGAACGCGGCTATCACACCCAGATCATGCCACCGGGCGGCACGAGTCTCCGTTACTCCCTGATCTGGCCGGAGCGCGCCTTCATGGTGACGCCAACGGCCGGCGGCATCCGGGTCGGCGGTTCGGTGGAAATGGCCGGCCTGCGCCGCGCGCCCAACTGGCGCCGCGCGCGCATCCTCGTCGAGCACGCCAAATTCGCCGTGCCCTCACTCAAGGTCGAGAACACCACAGAATGGATGGGGCACCGCCCTGCCCTTCCCGACACGATCCCAATCCTGTCGGCCTCGGCGAAGACGCGCGGCCTGTTCTACGCGACCGGCCATGGCCATCTTGGCCTGACCTATTCCGCCACTACGGGCATCGTCATGGCCGACCTGATCATGGGGCGGACGCCGGCCGTGGACCTCAAACCTTTCCGCATCGACCGATTCTAGGGAATTCATGACATGAGATGGAAACGCACGCTGCAACTCGTCGATGTTCATTGCGAGGGTGAGATCGGCCGCGTCGCCACAGGCGGTGTGCCAAACATTCCCGGAAAAACGATTGCCGAGCAGCTCAACCATATCAACACCGTCGACGATTCGATCCGCCGCTTCTGCTGCCTGGAGCCGCGGTCCGGTCCGCTAGGCTCCGTGAACCTGCTGGTGCCGCCGCGCCGCGAAGGCGCCGATGCTGGCTTCATCATCCTGCAGGCCGATCAGGCGCATGCCATGTCCGGCTCGAACGCGATCTGCGTGACCACGGCCCTGCTCGAAACCGGCATGGTGGAGATGAGGGAGCCCGAGACGGTCGTCATGCTCGATACTGCCTCCGGCCTCGTCAAGGCGACGGCGACCTGCCGCGATGGCCACTGCGAGAGCGTGACGCTGACCATGCCGCCGTCCTTTGTGCAGGAGCTCGATCTCGAGGTCGATATCGAAGGGCTAGGCCGCATCAAAGTCGATATCTGCTATGGCGGCATCTTCTATGCGCTGGTCGATGCCGAGGCCATCAACACGCCAATCAGCAAGGCCAATGCCCGGGCGCTGGTCGAGGCCGGCATGAAGATCAAGGCAGGGCTCAACAGGACGCTCAATATCGTCCATCCGGAAATCCCCGAGATCAATGGCATCTCCTATGTCATGTTCCGAGGCGAGGAGCCCGATGGCGCCGTGCGTACCTGCACCACGATGTGGCCGGGCCGTGTCGACCGTTCGCCCTGCGGCACCGGCAGCTCCGCCAATCTCGCGACACTGCATGCCCGCGGGCGTGCCAAAGTTGGTGACATCTTCACCTCGCGCTCGACCATCGGCACCGAGTTCAAGGTCGGCCTCTCGGCCATGACCGAGATCGCCGGTCGGCCTGCGATCATCCCCACCATCACCGGCCGCGCCTGGACTTTCGGACTCACACAGCTTGCGCTCGACCCGTTCGACCCGACGGCCGAAGGCTTTGCGGTAACCGACGTCTGGGGGCCGGAGGCGGGCGAGATCCGCTGATCTGTTCCCCACGGAACTTCCCCGGACGGGCGATTGCGTCATGCTATGGCCACTGCCCATGCCGTGGGCGCGAATAGACGCCTTGCAATAGACGTCACTTCGTCGAATAGTCTTTCCGTTGGTCCGAGGAGGCTCAAAATTATGAGCGGCATCAAATCTTTCTATATCAATAGAGGTTTCACGCGACGCGAGGCATTGGGTCTTGCCGGCGCGCTTGCCTTGTCACACGCACTGCCCGCCTGGGCATCCGACGAGATCGGTGAAGTGATCGACGCCAAGGGCGAGGTCATGAAGACCCAGAACGAAATCGAGACGGCCATCAAGACCGGTGCACCGCTAATCAACAACGACTTGATCGCGACGGGCTCCAAGAGCTTTGCCTCGATGCTGCTCGGCGCCGAGACCAAGATCATCATGGGCGCGAACACCGAGGTCATGCTCGACAGCTTTCTCGCCGAACAGGGCGGCATCATTGAGCTCGTCTCCGGCGACATGGTCTTCGACCGTCCCGAGGGCACGCCGAAGATCGACCTGACCATCCGCACCACATTCGGCCAGATCGGCGTGCGCGGCACGAAGTTCTTCACCGGCAAAAGCCGCGGCAATTTCGCTGTCTTCGTCGAGCACGGCCTGGTCGAGGTCAAGAGCGGCAAGACAAGCCGCAAGATCGCCGCCGGCGAAGGCGTTGACATCGCAACCGATGCGAAGACGCGCTCGCTGTTCGGCGGCGACATGTCGCAGACCAAGAAGTGGGGCAAGGGTCGCATCGAGGAAGCCTACAAGACCGTCGGCCTGCTCTAGACGCAATCGAAGTCCCCTATACCGAATGGCCGGCTCGTCCGGCCATTTGCATTTGTGAAGAGAAGCGGTGGCCGGATAAAACAAGACCGTCATGGCCGGAGGGCGGTGCCATGACGGTCTCTTATAACGCGGAACAAAGATAAGGGGCGTCTTTGTTTCCGCATCTCCGGGCCGGCGGGGGACGGGCCTTACCCGGAACAGGTGGTCAAGGGGCGACGACCACCTTCATATACAATGTGGGTCTTGAAATGTGGCATTTCAATGAAGCCAAAAAGCCCCGCAGATTAAAAAACAGTAATGTGAAAGGCCGTGAAGTGCCGTGGTTGATTGGAATATAAAGGATTTCTAATTTTCGCGGACTGCGTGCCCGTTTGATACAGAAAAGAACTGCGCACGCCCTTCCAAGGCATCGAATAGACTGCGATCCGTGCCGGTCATGAAGGCCTGACCACCGAGCTCGTCGATGAGATCGAAGAGCGATTGGCGCCGCTTGTGATCGAAATGCGCGGCGACTTCGTCCAGCAAGAGGACAGGTGCAAACCCGGTGAGATTGGCTGTCAGCCGTGCCTGGGCGAGGATCATGCCGGTGAGCAATGCCTTCTGCTCGCCAGTCGAACAGCGCGCCGCATCCATCTGCTTGCCGAGATGGGTGACGAGCAGGTCGGCGCGATGCGGACCCTGCAGCGTGCGCCCGGCGGCGCGATCCGCGTGGCGCCCTTCCTCCAGCATCGCGAGGTAACGGTCTTCGAGATCGATAGCAGGCACGCCGGACGCGTCGTCGAAGAAGTTGGCGAGCGCGAGCCCGGCCGTGGGGAACGCGCCGCGCTCGCCTTCGCTGCCAAGCTTGGCGAGCAGGCCGATCATTTCGCTGCGGGCCAGCGTCATGGCGACGCCAAGACTCGCCATCTGGGCCTCGACGCTCGACAGCCACGCCGCGTCGCTCGAGCGCTCCTCGAGCAGACGGTTGCGCATCTTCATGGCGCGGTCGAAATCGGCGGCGCGGCGGCCATGGGCAGGATCGAGAGACAATACCAGCCGGTCAAGGAAGCGGCGGCGATCCGATGCCGGTCCGGTGAACAGCCCGTCCATCGACGGCGTGAGCCACAACATCCTGACGTGATCGAGAAGTTCGTCGGCCGACTTCGTCTCGGTGCCGTTGAGGCGCACCCTGCGAGTGCCGCCTTCACCGCCGGGCCCGATGCCGGTGCCTATCTCGACTTCGCCCTCCATGCCTTCGATCTGTGCGAAGATGGCAAAGCCTGCGTCTGTTCCCGCCTTCACGGCGTCGGCATAGACGGCGCGCCTGAAGCCGCGGCCGGGCGATAGCAACGACAGCGCTTCGAGCAGATTGGTCTTGCCGGAACCGTTCTCGCCGGTCAGCACGACGTGGCGTCCGTCGAAGACGAGCGTCGCGGTCTCGTAGTTGCGGAACGCGGTGAGCCTGATCGTGTTGACGGTGACCCTGTCGGCCATGAACTCGCTGCGGTGCCTGTGATTCGAGACGCTTGCCTCTGTCCTAGAGACTTTCGACAATAAGGGAAATCCCGAGACCCTGCCCCAGTGCGGCACGGCTCTGTCATGAAAAATGACAGGTCCCTCGAATTTTAGCGGTTTGCTTGAGCCGATGGCAACACGCCCGCGATAGTCTCACCTCAACGACGGAGAAGCACTCTCGCTTCCCGATCCAAACAGCAGGCGGCAGGCCTTGGTCAGGCTCTGTCGCCAGCCCAGGGAGTGTTTTGCCGCATGAGGCGGAACGACCACGCTCCCGGCGCCGGCCATCGCGTTACAGCCGGCGCGTCCTTTTCGAACGTCTGCCATCCGCGTCCCCGGATGGCGGACAGCTTCCCCGGCGCCACCCGCCGGGGCTTTTTGCCGTTCGGGCTATGTCAGCCGACCGCGACCTGGCTGACCCAGGCCCGCGCGATCGCCAGGCCTGCAGCGTCGGCTTGAACACCGTCCTTCGCGGCATGCGTCTGATAGTTGGCCAGCCAGCCGGGCATCATGCGCTCGATAGTGGCCTCGAAATCACGATTCCAGGATTCGACCACCGAGCGGCTCGCCTCGAAATGAAATTGCATGCCGTAGGATGCCCTGCCGATTCGGAAGCATTGGTTGGCCACCGTGTCATTATGTGCGAGATGGATCGCCCCCTCGGGCAGCGTGAATGTGTCGCTGTGCCATTCGAAGATCGGGAAATCGCTGTCGATCGCGGCAAAGACCGGATCGGTCCGGCCGGTTTCGGTCAGCACCACGCGATGCCAGCCGAATTCACGCGCCTGGCCGAGGATGTTGGTGCCGCCATGCGCACGGGCGAGCAACTGGCTGCCGAGGCAGATGCCGAGCACCGCCTTCTCGTCATCGCCGAAGCGCTTCATCAGCCGTGCAAGGTCAGGAAGATAGGGATGCAGTTCGTCGTCGATGGCACTCTGCTCGCCGCCGAGCACGACCATGCCGTGAAAGCCGTCGCTGTCCGACGGAAGCGCCTCTTCATTCCAGGGCCGGATCCAGACCTGCTCGGCGCCTGCCTCCGATAATGCCACTTCGACCTGGCCGAGGGAGGTGCCGCGGAGGTTTTCGACGATCAGTATGCGCATGGGATCACTGGGACGGACTGGGACAGAAGTCAGGGCGGGACTCGGGTACGGTCCGAACATTATCCGATCATTGGCCAAAGCCAAGCCATTCAACGACGAAAATGGCGATGCCCCTTGCCACATTTTGCGGCGCAAGCCTATGATCCCGCCGCAATCAGGGAGCAGCCGCGTTCATGAGCAAGAGAGTGAGCCGCCTCGACGACGCCGCCCGCGCCGGTTGGCTCTATTATGTCGCAGGCAACACACAGGACCAGATTGCGACCAAGCTCGGCGTGAGCAGGCAATCGGCGCAGCGGCTTGTGTCGCTCGCACGCTCCGAAGGCCTTGTCCGGGTGCAGATCGACCACCCCATCGCCAATTGCCTCGAGCTCTCCGAGGCGCTCAAAGACCGTTTCGGCCTGCAATATGTCGACGTGACGCCGACCGATCCGGGTTCCGACTCGACGATCACAGGCGTCGCCGAATCGGCCAGCGCCGAGATCGAGCGCTGGCTCAGGCGCCAGGAACCCGTCATCGTCGCGATCGGGACCGGCCGTACGCTCAAGGCGGCGGTGGAATTGCTGCCGCGGATGGAATGTCCCCAGCACAAGGTCGTATCGCTCACCGGCAATATCGCGCCGGATGGCTCGGCAGCCTATTACAACGTGGTCTTTACCATGTCGGACTCGGTCAACGTCCGCTCCTTTCCGATGCCGCTGCCCGTTATCGCGACGTCGTCAGGCGAGCGCGAGATGCTGCACGGACAAGCGATGATCAAGCCGACGCTCGAACTCGCCGCCCGGGCGGACGTGACCTTCGTCGGTATCGGTGATTTGACCGATGACGCACCGCTCTTCGTCGATGGCTTCATCACGCGCGAGGAGCTGCTCGCGCTGCGGACCGCGGGTGCCGTAGGCGAGATCGTCGGCTGGTCTTTCGATGCCGAAGGCAGGATGATCGAGGGTCTCACCAATGAGCGCGTCGCCTCCGTGCCGATCCCTCCGCGCGGCAGCTCGCTCGTGATCGCCGCAGCCAAAGGCGAGCGCAAATTCCCTGCCATTGCCGGTGCCATCCGGGGCGGGCTGATCAACGCTTTGATCACCGATGAGGAGACGGCCGAGCATCTGCTCCGCTCGCTCTGATCATTTAAGCAAGTTCGAGACCTCCTTTTTCCTTCGACGTTCTGATGCGTCAGGGGGCTGAGGATTATTGCGCCCAATCGTCAATGCTGCGGCGCAGCGACGAATCTTGATTGACACCGTCAGCCAGAGACGAGTAAATGCCCATGAGCATAGCATTTGCTCAGCTTTTTCTTCTGGGAGGAAGATCTCATGAACTTGAAGACTCTCTTGCTGGGCACCAGCGCAGCAATCGCCATGTTCAGCATGGCCCAAGCCGAAACCATCACCATCGCGACCGTCAACAATGGCGACATGGTCCGGATGCAGAAGCTGACGGACGATTTCACCAAGGCAAATCCGGATATCCAGCTCGAATGGGTGACGCTCGAGGAGAACGTGCTCCGTGAGCGCGTCACGACGGACATTGCCACCAAGGGCGGTCAATATGACGTGATGACCATCGGAACCTACGAAGTTCCGATCTGGGCAAAACAGAGCTGGCTGCTGCCGCTCGAAAATCTCGGCGCCGACTATGACGTCGATGATATTCTGCCGGCCATCCGCGGCGGCCTCTCCGTCGACGGCAAGCTCTATGCCGCACCGTTCTATGGCGAGAGCTCGATGGTGATGTACCGCAAGGACCTCATGGAAAAGGCAGGGCTGACCATGCCCGACGCCCCGACCTGGGAATTCATTGCCGATGCAGCGCGCAAGATGACCAACCGCGATGAAGGCATCAACGGCATCTGCCTGCGTGGCAAGGCCGGCTGGGGTGAGAACATGGCGTTCCTGACCGCTATGTCCAACTCCTTCGGCGCACGCTGGTTCGACGAGAGCTGGAAGCCGCAGTTCGATTCCCCGGAATGGAAGGCGACGCTCGACACCTACGTCAAGCTGATGAACGATGCCGGCCCGCAGGGCGCGTCGTCCAACGGCTTTAACGAGAACCTGGCGCTGTTCCAGCAGGGCAAGTGCGGCATGTGGATCGACGCCACCGTGGCGGCTTCCTTCGTTTCCAACCCGAAGGACTCCACTGTCGCTGACAAGGTCGGTTATGCACTGGCCCCGGATACGGGCCTCGGCAAGCGCGGCAATTGGCTCTGGGCGTGGTCGCTCGCCATACCGGCCGGCTCGCAGAAGGCAGCTTCGGCGGAAAAGTTCATCGCCTGGGCAACTTCGAAGGGCTATCTCGAACTCGTCGCTTCCAAGGAAGGGTGGGCCAACGTTCCTCCGGGCACGCGCACCTCGCTCTACAACAATGCCGAATACCAGAAGGCTGCTCCCTTCGCGAAGATGACGCTCGACAGCATCAACTCCGCCGATCCGACCAAGCCGACTGTCAAGCCGGTTCCCTATGTCGGCGTGCAGTTCGTCGCCATTCCTGAATTCCAGGGCCTCGGCACGACTGTCGGCCAGCTCTTCTCGGCGGCTCTCGCCGGCCAGATGAGTGTCGATGAAGCACTGAAGCAGGCTCAGGATGCAGCCACGGCAACCATGACCGAAGGCGGATATATCCAGTAATCGTCTCCCAAGGACGAACTTTGGCCGCCCGGCCTGGTCCGGGCGGCCCCTTTCAAAGACTTCTCAGGCGTCGCGGGAGTTCTGGCGCCTGCGTGACGAATTCCGGAAATACGCTCGAGAAGAAGTAGGCTGGTGTTGTCTCTCCCGCTTGCGGGATCCGTGACAGGACCGCGATAGGGGAGGAGCAAGGAATGGCTACGCAACAAACCCGGACATTGGCCCGCACCATGCTGGCGCCGTCAGTTGTCCTGCTGCTGATCTGGATGGCTGTGCCGCTGGCACTCACACTCTGGTTCTCGTTCCAGCAGTACAATCCATTGAACCCGATACGCGATGGCTTCGTCGGCTTCTCCAATTACCTTCTCTTCTTCAATAATCCCGCCTTCCTGTGGTCGATCCTCAACACGCTGACGATCGTGGCGAGCGTGCTCGTCATCACGCTGGTCGGCGGCATCCTGCTTGCACTGCTCCTCGACCAGCCGATGTGGGGTCAGGGCATCGTGCGCATTCTCGTAATCTCACCCTTCTTCGTCATGCCGCCGGTGGCGGCACTGGTGTGGAAGAACATGATCATGCACGCCCAGTACGGCGTGATCTCTGACATGTTGCGCGGGATCGGTCTCAGTCCGATCGACTGGTTCGGGCGGTTCCCGTTGCTGTCTGTCATCATCATCGTCGCCTGGCAATGGCTACCCTTCGCCACGCTCATCCTGCTCACCGCGCTGCAATCGCTCGACGGCGAGCAGAAGGAAGCGGCCGAAATGGACGGCGCAAACTTCTTCGACCGTTTCATTCATCTGACGCTGCCGCATCTCGCCCGTGCCATCACCGTGGTGATCCTGATCCAGACCATCTTCCTGCTTTCGGTCTATGCGGAAATCCTGGTCACGACCAATGGCGGCCCCGGCTATGCGTCGACCAACCTGCCGTTCCTCGTGGCCCAGAAGGCGACGCTGGAATTCAAGATCGGCCAAGCCTCCGCAGGCGGCATCATCGCCGTCATCCTCGCCAACATCGTCGCCTTCTTCGCCATGCGCGCGGTTGGCAAGAACCTCGACCGATAGGAGCGCATCATGGCACGAGCTGTTTCCACCAGACGTACCGCAGTCGTCACCGTCGCGGCATGGGCTGTCGCCCTCCTGATCTTCTTTCCGATCCTCTATACGATCATCACAAGCTTCAAGTCGGAGCAGGAAGCGATCCAGGGCTTCAACCTGATCCCGTCCTTCACGCTGGAGAGCTATTATGATGTGCAAAGCCAGTACAACTACTTCAGGCCATTCCTGAATTCGGTGATCCTGGCACTCGGCTCAACGGTGCTGGCGCTCATCGTCGCTGTGCCGGCGGCCTGGTCGATGGCGTTTGCACCCACGCGCCGGACCAAGGACATCCTTATGTGGATGCTCTCCACCAAGATGATGCCGGCGGTGGCGGTGCTATTTCCGATCTACATGCTGTTCCGCGACCTCGGCCTGCTCGACAGCCGCATCGGCCTGACGGTCATGCTGATGCTGATCAACCTGCCGATCGTCGTCTGGATGCTCTACACCTACTTCCGCGAAATTCCGGGTGAGATCCTCGAAGCGGCACGAATGGATGGGGCTTCACTCTGGGGTGAGATCTATTACGTGCTGCTGCCGATGGCGGTGCCCGGCATCGCCTCGACCATGCTGCTCAACATCATCCTGGCCTGGAACGAAGCCTTCTGGACGATCCGCCTGACCACGACCAATGCAGCGCCACTGACCACTTTCATAACCTCGTTCTCGAGTCCGCAGGGTTTGTTCTGGGCCAAGCTCAGCGCCGCCTCGACACTCGCCATCGCACCAATCCTGATCATGGGCTGGTTCTCACAGAAGCAACTGGTCCGCGGCCTGACCTTTGGCGCCGTGAAATAAGAAATTCCGGGAGGGAACAATGGGCAATATCGTACTGAAGAAAGTCAACAAGTCGTTCGGCGCCACGCAGGTCATCCCGGGCATCGACCTCACAATCAACGAAGGCGAATTCGTCGTCTTCGTCGGCCCGTCTGGTTGCGGCAAATCCACGCTGCTCCGGCTGATCGCCGGCCTCGAAGACACGACCTCGGGCAAGATCGAGATCGACGGACGCGACGTCACCGGCGAAGCGCCGGCCAAGCGCGGGCTGGCGATGGTGTTCCAGTCCTATGCGCTTTATCCGCATATGACGGTCAAGAAGAACATCGCCTTCCCGCTCAAGATGGCGAAGATGCCGGAAGACCAGATCGAGAAGAAGGTGAGCGAGGCCGCGCGCGTGCTCAACCTTACCAACTATCTCGAACGGCGTCCGGGTCAGCTCTCCGGCGGTCAACGCCAGCGCGTCGCGATTGGCCGCGCCATCGTCCGCGAACCCTCGGCCTTCCTGTTTGACGAACCGCTCTCCAACCTCGACGCCGCGCTGCGCGGCACGATGCGGCTTGAGATCTCCGAACTGCACCAGCAGCTCAAGACCACGATGATCTATGTCACCCACGACCAGGTTGAAGCCATGACCATGGCCGACAAGATCGTGGTGCTGAACGCCGGCAATATCGAGCAGGTCGGCTCGCCGATGGATCTCTACCATCGGCCTGACAACCTCTTCGTCGCGGGCTTCATCGGTTCGCCGAAGATGAACCTCGTGGGCGGCGCCATCGCACAGCCCTATGGCGCGACCACGATGGGTATCCGCCCAGAGCATCTCGGCATTTCCACGAGCGAGGGCGCCTGGAAGGGGACGGCCGGCGTCGCCGAACATCTCGGCTCCGACACCTTCATCCATGTCAACACCGAGAGCGCGGGGACGGTGACGGTGCGCACATCAGGCGATTTCCAGATCCGCCACGGCGATACCGTCTACCTGACGCCGGATCCGGCACGCGTCCACAAATTCGGCCCGGACGGAAAGGCAATGAGATGAAACGCCTTGAGGGCAAGTCCGCACTGATAACGGGATCAGCACGCGGAATCGGCCGGACCTTCGCGGAAGCCTATATCCGCGAGGGTGCCAAGGTCGCGATCGCCGATATCGACGTGGACCGGGCGAGCCACACGGCCTCCGATCTCGGACCTTCTGCTCATGCGATCCAACTCGACGTGACCGACCAGGACTCGATCGACGCCGCCATTCGGTCGGTCGAGGAAAAGACCGGCGGGATCGACATCCTGGTCAACAATGCCGCGCTCTTCGACCTCGCGCCGATCACCGAGATCACCCGCGCCTCCTATGAGAAGCTATTCACGGTCAATGTGGCGGGCACGCTGTTCATGATGCAGGCAGCAGCCAAATCCATGATCAAGAGCGGCAAGGGTGGCAAGATCATCAATATGGCGAGCCAGGCCGGCCGGCGTGGCGAGGCGCTCGTCGGCGTCTATTGCGCGACCAAGGCCGCCGTCATCTCGCTGACCCAGTCGGCGGGCCTGAACCTGATCGCACACAGGATCAACGTCAACGCGATTGCGCCCGGCGTTGTCGACGGCGAACATTGGGACGATGTCGACGCGAAATTTGCCAAATACGAGAACCGGCCTCTCGGTGAGAAGAAGCGCCTCGCCGGCGAAGCGGTGCCCTATGGCCGCATGGGTCGCGCCGAGGATCTGACGGGGATGGCGATCTTTCTGGCCTCGTCGGAAGCCGATTACATCGTCGCCCAGACTTACAATGTCGATGGCGGCAACTGGATGAGTTAGTCTGAACTAACGGTCTGGTCTGAATGGGGCCGATCTGCAAAGGGAATGCATGCGATGAGTACCAAACTTTCACTCGCCAATCTGGGCGCCATCTCGCAAAGAGCTGCCGTGCCCGCCTACCAGCGCAGCGATCTGAGGGCCGGCATCGTTCATTTCGGCATCGGCAATTTCCATCGCGCGCATCAGGCCGTTTATCTTGACGACCTCTTCAACACCGGCAGGGACCGCGACTGGGCGCTGATCGGCGCCGGCGTCACTGTTTATGACGGCAATATGCGCGACAAGCTCAAGAGCCAGGATTATCTGACAACCGTCGTCGAACAGGATGTCGGCAAGTCGGAAGCGCGCGTCACTGGCGCCATGATCGATTTCCTCGACCCCAGCGACCGCGCCGGCATCATCGAGAAAATCGCCGAGCCATCGATCCGCATCGTCTCGATGACGATCACCGAAGGCGGCTATTTCATCAATCCGGCTTCGGGAAAATTCGATCCCGAGCATCCGGCGATCGTCGCGGATGCCCGGAACCCTGCCGATCCCAAGACGGTGTTCGGCATCATCCTCGCCGGCCTGCGGCTGCGCCGTGATCGCGGCATCGTGCCTTTCACGGTCATGTCCTGTGACAATATTCCGGGCAACGGCCATGTGACGGAGAATGCCGTCGCCGGCCTCTCCCGCCTCTCCAACGACACGGACTTTGCCGACTGGATCGCCAAGAATGTCGCGTTTCCCAATTCAATGGTTGATCGTATCACCCCGGCCACCGGCACACGCGAGATCGACCATTGCCGCGAGAACTTCAGCATCGATGATGCCTGGCCGGTCTATTGCGAAGAGTTCAAGCAATGGGTGATGGAGGACCATTTCACCGCCGGCCGCCCGGCGCTGGAGGATGTCGGCGTCACCTTCGTCGATGATGTCGCGCCCTTCGAGCTGATGAAGATCCGTATCCTCAACGGTGGCCATGCGGCGATCGCCTATCCCGGCGCGCTGCTCGACATCCATTTCGTCCACGAGACGATGGAGGAGCCGCTGATCCGCGATTTCCTCGCCAAGCTCGAAACAACGGAAATCATTTCCTGCGTGCCGCCGGTGCCCAACACCGACATTCAGGACTATTTCAAGCTGATCGAGCGGCGCTTCGCCAATCCGAAGATCGGCGACACCGTGGCGCGTCTTGCCCAGGACGGCTCAAACCGCCAGCCGAAATTCATTCTGCCCTCGACCTCGGACCGGCTGGCCAAGGGAGAGGACGTGCAGGGACTGGCGCTCGTCTCGGCGCTCTGGTGCCGCTATTTCGAGGGCAAATCCGACTCCGGCAAGGTGATCGAATTCAACGATGCGAGCGCTGACCGGCTGCAGGCGGCGGCTCTGGCTTCGCGCGATAATCCCCTCGCCTTCCTGGAACTCAAGGACATCTTCGGCGAGGTCAGCGATTCCGGCCAATTCCAGAAGCGTTTCACCGAAGCACTTGCCTCGCTGCGCAAGGACGGAACACGGGCGACGCTGAGAGCCTATATCGACGGCAGCCTCGGAGCCTGATATTCCGCGTCCCGAACCCTCCCGCTTCAGCCAAGAAGCGAGGGACGCGGCACGGCGATGAGGGGCATTCTCCATGCCCCTCATCCTGCCGCGATGGGCAGGTCGAGCGCGTAGCGCCTGAAGAAATTGGAACGGGCGGTTCGCGCATGGTGAGCACCAAGAACGGCAAACTGGTCATCTTCGACTGCGACGGCGTGCTTGTCGACAGCGAGCCGATTGCCTTTGCCGTGCTGCGCGAAATGCTGGCCGATGCCGGGCTCACCTTCACCGAAGCTTGGGCTTACGAGAATTTCCTCGGCAAGAGCATGGCCTCGATCACAGCAATGGTCGCGCGCGAGCACAATCTCGAACTCGACGAGGTGGCGCTGGCTGCGATGCGGAAGCGTCTCTACGAGCGCTTCGAGGCGGAGCTCAAACCGGTGCATGGTATCGACACCTTGCTTGCTGGCTTTCCTTTCGCCCATTGCGTCGCCTCGTCCAGCCAGCTTGAACGCATCCGCCTCTGCCTGACGAAGACAGGGCTGATCGATCATTTCGAGCCGAATATCTTCTCCGCCAGCATGGTGGCGAACGGCAAGCCGGCGCCAGATCTCTTCCTCCATGCCGCGCGCACGATGGGATATTCACCGCGAAACTGTATCGTGATCGAAGATAGTCCGGCCGGCATCCGCGCCGCCAAGGCCGCGGGAATGACCGCTTTCGCCTTTACGGGCGCCTCGCATGCCGTGGCATCCAACCTCCGACCGCTCGTCGAAAGCTTGAAACCGGCTGCCATTTTTGATGATATGGCGCAGCTTCCGGGACTAATCGCTGCTTCAGGAAGCTAGGGCGGAGTAATGGGAAAATACTTGGTTGCCGTGGATGTGGGCACCGGCAGTGCCCGGGCCGGTGTGTTCGACCGGCAGGGGCGTACGCTTGGTCGTTCGAGCTTCCCGATATCGATGAAGGTCAGCGGCGGCCAATTCGCCGAGCATGATTCCGAGGAAATCTGGAAGGCCGTCTGCCGCGCCGTGAAGGGCGCCCGCGACGAAGCGGGCATAGCACCCGCTGACATTGCCGCTATTGGATTCGACGCTACCTGCTCGCTTGTCGTGCGTGATGCCAATGGTCAGCCGCTTTCCGTGGCACGGGGCGGAGAAGCCGGCTGGGACACGATTGCCTGGCTCGACCACCGCGCTGTCGCCCAAGCCGACGGGCTGACACGGTTTGGCGGCGAGGCGGTTCGCCATTCCGGCGGAACGATTTCGCCCGAGATGCAACTGCCCAAGTTGCTGTGGCTGAAGCGCCATCTTCCCGATGTCTGGAACAGGGCCGGCATGATCTTCGATCTCGCCGATTTCCTGACATGGCGCGCGACGGGCAGCCTTACCCGCTCGATCTGCACGCTGACGGCAAAATGGAACTATTTCAGTCACACGCAGGAAGGCTGGAACCGCGAGGAACTGACACGAGCCGGCCTCGACGATCTCGGCGCCCGCGCCGGAATCACCGAGCTTCCGGCTGCTATCGGAACCTCGCTCGGTCCGCTGACAGCAGCGGCGGCCGAGGAACTGGGCCTGGCGACGTCAGCGGTCGCGACGCCGGGCATGGTGGATGCCTATGCCGGCCATCTCGCCCTTCTCGGTAGCGACCCGGCAGCCTCCGGGCAGGCTGGGTTAATCGGCGGGACATCGAGTTGTCTGATGCGCTTCTCTCGCGCGCCGCAATACCTTAAATCCTTCTGGGGCCCTTATCGCGATGTGGCACTACCCGGCTTGTGGGCGATCGAAGGTGGCCAGTCTGCCACAGGCGCGCTGCTCGACCATATCGTCCGCACCCATGGCAACGGGCTGGAGCCGACACCCGGCACGCACGAGCTCATCCTCGAGCGCATCGTGGAACTCGTCACCGAACATGGCGACGGCTTCGGCACGCCGATGCATGTGCTCCCTGACTTCCACGGCAACCGGACGCCGCTCGGCGATGCACGCGCCACCGGCACGATCCATGGCCTGACGCTGGACGGCACTTTCGACGGCATGTGCGCCATCTATTATCGTGCGATGGTGTCGCTCGCGCTCGGCATCCGCCAGATCCTCGATCTCATGGAATTCGATGGACCGATCAACACGCTCCATCTCGGCGGCGGACACGCACGCAACGGGCTGCTCGCCCGGCTTTATGCCGATGCGACGCGGCGGCAGGTGGCGATTTCGGCCGGCGAGGAGGCCATGCTGCTCGGGACGGCCATGGCCGCCGCGACCGCCGCGAGCCTGCATCCCTCGCTTGAAGATTCCTGCGTGGCCATGGCGCGGCCTGCGACCATCATCGCGCCCAACGAGATTCGCTCGCAGGCGCTCGACCGCGATTACCGCATCTTTCTCAAGATGCAGGAACATCGCCGCGAACTCGATGCGCTCGCCTGAACACTTTGAACCATTGATACCGGCCGTGAACAGGATTACTTCCTGCGCAGACGGGCTACCCAAAAGGGTGGCCGCATGATTATTCTGAATAAAGATTCAAAATCTGTGGGTGGGCGGGAGTGACGACATGAAGACTGTGATTATCGGCGGCAGCCATGCGGCGGTTTCGCTCGCGGCCCAGCTCCGGCACCTTTCGCCCCAGGCCGAAATCACCATCATCAGTGCGGACAAGGAAGTTCCCTATCAGCGGCCGCCGCTGTCCAAGGGCTACATGTCTGGCAAGGTGACCTTCGACCAGGTCGTGCTGCGCCCAGAGGACTGGTATGGTCCGAACCACATAGAGCTGCTGAGAGACGCCCGCGCCGAAGCTGTCGACCGCCATGCACGCATCGTCACGCTCGCCGATGGCGGCAAGGTCTCCTATGACAGGCTGGTCTTCGCCACCGGCGCACTCCCCCGTCGCCTGCCATCCGAGATCGGCGGCCATCTGCCCAATGTCTATGTCATGCGCGACCATGGCGATGCGCTGAAGTTGATGGAGCGGATGAAGGAGGGCGCCAGGCTCGTCGTGATCGGCGGCGGCTATATCGGCCTCGAAGCCGCCTCGGAAGCCGCCAAGAAGGGTGTGTCCGTCACCGTGATCGAAGCGGCCGACCGCATCCTCAAGCGCGTCGCGTGCCCGGAAACCGCGGAAGATATCAAGGCGCTGCACGAGGCGCATGGTGTGAAGATCCTCGAGGGCGCGCAGTTGCATGAAATCCATGAGAAGAACGGCATTGCCGATGGCGTCATTCTCGCCGACGACACGGTTATCCCGGCCGATTTCATCATCACTGGCATCGGTGTAAATCCGGACATCGCGCTCGCCGGGACGGCGGGGTTAACATGCGACAACGGAATCGTCGTGAATGAGCGGCTGGAGACCTCAGATCCCAATATCTATGCCATCGGCGACTGTGCGTCCTTTCCCTATCACGGCCGCATGATCCGGCTGGAATCGGTGCAAAACGCCAACGATATGGGCATCACCGCTGCGCACAATATCCTGGGCGAAGGCAAGGCATACAAGCCGGTTCCGTGGTTCTGGTCGGATCAATTCGAGCTCAAGCTGCAGATCGCCGGGCTCAATGCCGGCTACGACCAGGTCGTGACCCGCAAGGGCTTGCGGGAGGGCGCGAAGTCGCATTTCTATTTCCGTGACGGCACCTTCCTTGCCGCCGACTGCCTCAATGACGGCGCCGCCTATATGATGGCGCGCAAGATTCTCGAGGGCGGCAAGATGTTGACGCCGCTGCAGGTCGGCGACCCCAATTTCAACATGAAATCGCTCCTATAGTGTATCGCGACGCATCCGCCGGCGTCGCGGCCGCATGCATGGGAGATCGAGATGAATGACGCGTTTCGCTATGTGAGAGTCTTTACGATGTTGGGGCTCATGGTCGCAGCGACGGTCATAGGCATGCGAAGCGCGGTCGGCTGGACCTTTGCCGCCAAGCCCGATATGTGGAGCACGGATGACCGCCACTTGCGGCTCTCAGTCGAAGAGAGCCAGACTGCCGAATATGATAAACAACCATACAAAGGCGGAAAGTTCCAAGCTCAGTATGAGAAACTGTAGCCTGTTCATCTAGGCCTCCTCCCGAAGGCTTGCAGGAGAAACGGTCGGGGGGCGGAATGGTTCATTGCCCGCCCACTCGTAGCCCGGCAAGGCAACCAGAAACGCAAATCTTCCCACTGCGGCATTGTGGTTCCTGACATCCCCAGCTATCAAAATCGGGAGGAAGAGGAGTCCGCCATGCCTGCCCCGACAAACAAGCTCAAGGCCGCGCTCAAGGCGGGCAAACCGCAGCTGGGCCTTTGGCTGTCTCTCGTCAGCAGCTACTCGGCTGAGCTTCTCGGCGATGCCGGATTCGACTGGCTGCTGATCGACGGCGAGCATTCGCCAAACGACCTGCAGACCATCATGCAACAGCTGCAGGTGCTGCGCTTTTCGGAATCGTCGGTGCTGGTGCGCCCGCCGATCGGCGAGACCTGGCTGATCAAGCAGTTGCTCGATGCCGGTGCGCAGTCCCTTCTGATACCGATGGTCGAAAGCAAGGCGCAGGCAGAACAGCTGGTGCGGTCTGTTCGCTATCCGCCTCGCGGCATTCGCGGCGTCGGTGCCGGCTCGGCCCGCGCTTCCCATTTCGGTCATATCGCCGACTATACGGCCACTGCCGATGCCGAAATCCTGCTGATGCTGCAGATCGAGACTCGCGCCGGCATTGCGGCGCTCGACGATATCGCCTCGACGGATGGTGTCGATTGCGTCTTCATCGGGCCGGCCGATCTCTCGGCTGACATGGGCTACCTTGGCCAGATCTTCGCACCCGAAGTCCAGACGGTGATTGAAGATGCGATCAAGCGCATCCTCAAGCATGGCAAGGCAGTCGGTGTCTATATGGCCAATCCCGACTACGCCAAGCGCTATCTCGAACTCGGCGCCACATTCATCGCCATGGGGTCGGATGCATCGTTGCTCGCTTCGGGATCCAAGCAATTGCAGGCGCAATTCAAATGACAGAATTGTTACGATCCTCACACGACTATTGACCTTCGCTAAGATAAGCTGCATTTTGATGCCTTATCCGTGAAGGACATCTCACATGGCGCCCCGCAACAAGGACCGCCTCGATCAGCTTGCGTCGCTGTTGAACGAGAAAGGCGTGATGCATCTCAGGGATGCGGCGCGCGAGCTCGGCGTCTCCGAAATGACGGTCCGACGCGACATTGCGAGCGAAACCGCGCGCTTTGCCTATCTCGGCGGCCATATCATGCCGGCCGGGAAGGTCGAGCCCGAGCAACCCTACGAACTGGCTGCACAGGCCGACCGTCATGCGGACGCCAAGCGCGCGGCCTGCCGGCATGCGCTCGGCCACATCCATGCCGACGACACGATATTCGTCGACTGCGGCACGACCCTCCAGCATCTCATTGATCTCGTTCCGCAATCCGTCCCACTGACGGTCGTCTGCTACGCGCTGAACATTGCCGAGCGGCTCGCTTCGACACCCAATATCCGGCTGATCCTGCTCGGCGGCCTCTATCACCCCGAGACGGCGTCCTTCTCCGGTCCGCAGGGCCTCGATACGCTTGATCGCGTCGGCATCAACACGGCATTTCTGTCTGCCGCCGGTCTCGATATGATGCGCGGCGCAACCTGCGCTCATTTCCACGAGGTCGCCGTCAAGCAGAAGGCGATCGCGACGGCGCAGAAGAATCTGCTCGTGATCGATAACTCCAAGCTGGGGCGTGTGAAGCCCGCTTTCTTTGCCAATGCCGACGTTTTCGATGTCATCTATACCGAGGATGGGGCATGGTTTGCCGAGGAAGCCGCGTGAAAGTGCGGCGGGCGTGCTTGACCGCATGTCGTATTGATGCGATTATAACAAATATCTGTTAGAAAAATAACATCCTGGCTTCGCCAAGGGAGGCTAATGTGGATACGACAACGATGGGAAGGCCGAAGGCCGCGACCAATCACGGCTGGCCGCGCAATCCCGGCATGGAGCTCGACCTCGGCATGGTCGAGGCGCAGCGCGTGAACCTGTCGGCGGGCGAGCGGCGGGTCGCTTCCCTGCCCGGCCGGCGAACGGTGAAGAAGGATGCGCAGGCAGCGTGGCTCTTGAAGGCGCTGACCTGCATCGACCTCACGACGCTCAATGGCGACGACACGCCAGGCCGCGTCAAGCGCCTCTGCGCCAAGGCAGCCAATCCGATCCGACAGGACCTGCTCGACGCCATCGGCATGGGCGACCGCCGCATCACGACTGGTGCGGTCTGTGTCTACCACCGTTTCGTCTCCACTGCTGTCGAAGCACTTGATGGCACCGGCATCCCGGTCGCCGCCGTCTCCACCGGCTTCCCGGCCGGCCTCTCGCCGCACGCGACCAAGGTGAAGGAGATCGAGGCATCTGTCGCCGATGGCGCCAAGGAAATCGACATCGTCATCACCCGCGAGCATGTACTGACCGGAAACTGGGATGCGCTCTACAAGGAGATGCAGGACTACCGTGCCGCCTGCGGCGATGCCCATGTCAAGGCGATCCTGGCGACCGGAGACCTCAAGACGCTGCGCAACGTCGCCCGCGCCTCGCTGGTCTGCATGATGGCCGGTGCCGATTTCATCAAGACCTCGACCGGCAAGGAAGGCGTCAACGCCACGCTGCTGGTCACGCTCGTCATGTTGCGCATGATCCGCGAATATGAGGAACGCACCGGCTTCAAGGTCGGCTACAAGCCGGCCGGCGGCATCTCGTCGGCCAAGGACGTGCTGAACTACCAGTTCCTGATGAAGGACGAACTCGGCCGCGAATGGCTCGAGCCCGACCTTTTCCGTATCGGCGCCTCCACGCTGCTCTCCGACATCGAACGACAGCTCGAACACCATGTCACGGGCGCCTATTCGTCCTTCAACAGACACCCGATCGGATGACCGCCATGAGCAAGTCCAATGTAGCGAAATTCTTCGACGACATGTCCTACGGCCCCGCCCTGGAAGCCGACAACGAAGCGCGTGCCTGGCTTAAGCGCCACAACGGCACCTTCGGCCATTTCATCAACGGCGAATTCCGCCCGTCGCAGGGCGGCAAGACTTTTGTCACCCATGAGCCTGCCACCGGCGGCGACCTCGCTAAGCTCGCGATCGGCACGAAGGAGGATGTCGACGCCGCCATCAGCGCGGCCCGCAAGGCGCAGGCGCAATGGTCGAGGATTTCGGGCCACCAGCGCGCCCGGCATCTCTATGCGCTCGCACGGATGATCCAGCGCCACGGCCGCCTGTTGGCGGTCATCGAAGCGATCGACAATGGCAAGCCGGTGCGCGAGACGCGCGATATCGATGTGCCGCTCGCCGCCCGCCATTTCTACCACCATGCCGGCTGGGCCCAGTTGCAGGAGAGCGAGTTCGCCGACCATGCGCCGGTCGGCGTGATCGGCCAGATTATTCCCTGGAACTTCCCGCTGTTGATGCTGGCCTGGAAAGTGGCGCCGGCGCTGGCGCTCGGAAACACGGTGGTGCTGAAGCCCGCCGAATTTACCTCGCTCACCGCCTTGCTCTTCGCAGAGCTTGCCGCGGCAGCCGGCCTGCCCGCAGGCGTGCTCAATGTGGTGACCGGCGAAGGCGAGACGGGCGCCATGATCGTCGAGCATGAGGGCATCGACAAGATCGCCTTTACGGGCTCCACCGAAGTCGGCCGCATCATCCGCGAAAAGACAGCAGGGTCCGGCAAGTCGCTGACGCTGGAACTCGGCGGCAAGTCGCCCTTCATCGTCTTCGACGACGCCGATATCGACGGTGCGGTCGAAGGCGTGGTCGATGCAATCTGGTTCAATCAGGGCCAGGTCTGCTGCGCCGGCTCGCGCATCCTGGTGCAGGAAGGCGTCGCCGAGAAGTTCCATGCGCGGCTTAACCGCCGCATGCAGACGCTGCGTGTCGGCCAGCCGCTCGACAAGTGCATCGACATGGGCGCGATCGTTGCGCCGGTGCAGCTCAAGCGCATCGAGGCGCTGGTGAAGCAGGGCGTCGAGGAAGGCGCACAGCTCTACCAGAGCGAGATCGAGCTGCCGAAGGGCGGCTCCTTCTTCCGGCCGACGCTGCTCGCCAATGTCCAGCCGACCTCGATTGTCGCGACCGAAGAAATCTTCGGGCCGGTCGCGGTCTCCATGACCTTCCGCACGCCCGATGAGGCGGTGCAACTCGCCAATCACTCGCGTTACGGCCTCGCCGCCAGCGTCTGGAGCGAAACGATCGGCTTGGCGCTTCATGTCGCCGCCCGCCTGCAGGCTGGCGTCGTCTGGGTCAACGCGACCAATCTCTTCGACGCTTCGGCCGGCTTCGGTGGCAAGAAGGAATCGGGCTTCGGCCGCGAGGGTGGCAAGGAAGGTGCCTACGAATATCTCAAGCCCAAGGCCTGGAGTAAGAGCAAGGCACGCGTCGACTATACGGTGCCGCAGCTCCGTTCGACGACAGGGAGCGGCGACTTCTCGGCGCCGCTGATCGACCGTACCGCCAAGCTGTTCATCGGCGGCAAACAGGCTCGTCCTGATGGAAACTACAATCGCCCGATCGTCTCGCCCAAGGGCAAGCTCGTCGGTGAAGTCGGCGAGGGCAATCGCAAGGACATCCGCAATGCCGTCGTGGCAGCGCAAGGGGCCGGCGGCTGGGCGAGCGCCACGGCACATAACCGGGCACAGATCCTCTACTACATCGCTGAAAACCTCTCTGGCCGCGCCGATGAATTCATCGCCCGCATCGCGGCCCAGACCGGCCGCACGCCGGGCTCGGCCCGCGCCGAGTTCGACGCAGCCGTGTCGCGCCTTTTCACCTATGGCGCCTGGGCGGACAAGTATGAGGGCGTCGTCCACCAGCCGCCGCTGCGCGGCGTGGCGCTGGCTCTACCTGAGCCGCAGGGCGTGGTCGGCGTGGTCTGCCCGCCGGAAGCGCCGCTGCTCGGTTTTGTCAGCCTGGTCGCCCCATTGATCGCAGTCGGCAACCGTGTCGTGGCTGTACCGTCGGAGCCCTACCCGCTTTCGGCGACCGATTTCTACACAGTGCTGGAGACCTCCGACCTGCCGGCCGGCGTGGTCAACATCGTCACCGGTTCGGCGATGGAGCTCGGCAAGTCGCTGGCGACCCACAATGACGTCGACGCCGTCTGGGCCTTCGGCTCGCAGGCGCTGTCCGAGATGGTGGAAAAGGGCTCGGTGGGCAACCTGAAGCGGACATTCACGGACTACGGCAAGGCCTTCGACTGGATGGACGCGGCGCAGGCCGAGGGGCCGCTCTTCCTCAGGAAGGCGACGGATGTGAAGAATGTCTGGATTCCCTATGGGGAATAGGCGCTGAAAAGAGGGAAGAGAAAGGGGCGCGGCAGACAGGTCCGCCAACCTGACCTAGGGAGGCTTGTCGAATAGTTCGACGCCCCGCAAAGGCCTCCAAAGGTTGCCTGCCGCACCCGACCGCAATCATATTGTCATGATTGCGGTCATTTCGTCGGATAGATATCGCGCGATGGCCTGCATTCTGTTGGATGCACCCAGTTTGCGTTGTGCACAGTAGAGAAGAATGCGGGCCTCCTTTGCGGTAATGCCGACATCAGAGGCAATGTCCTCGACATTTCGCCCCCTCGCGGCAAGGGCAAGGCACTTGCGTTCGAGGCTACAAAGTTCCTCCGGTCCGTGGAATCCGTCTCCAGGGTCTTTCATTGCGGCCATCTTGTCCTAAGCCATTTGTCGGCGGGGCGGTGACGCGGTTGAAACCGCTTTCAATCCAGCCCCGAAAACATGCCACCCGCTTGGGTGGCTTCTTGGCAGCGATCGATTGGAATGGCGGTCTTATATCCGCGTCTACGACTCGGCGCCTTCCCTTGGTACGCCGAAATTTTACCATTTGGTCAAAAATTTATGCGGCGCCGTCAATGCGGGATTGAATGGGCAAATGCCAGATTATCCAGCATTTGCTCATATATGAGAGGATGCAATAATGTTATATCTGAAGAGTTTCATCCTGCGGAGCGGTGCCAATTATGGCGTATAGAGCGAAAATATTGGCGCCTTTTGGCAAGATTGTGCGTGCGCCGCTGAGCGGTCTATGCAATTTTCGAATATCAGCCCTGTGAACATTGTCAAGGGTTTCGTTTTGCACTCTTGGCGAAACAGGCTTGGCCGTTCCGGACTGTGGGGGAGACCTCTATCCCCCTTGCGCTGCGGAGGGAGCGCCAATCTGTTCTGGATGGCCATTGGTCGTTGCCGAGGCAGGCAATCTCTGGTCAGATGCAAACGATGACTATCTCACCGTCGACGATCCGCGGACCGCTCTTCATGCTGGTCGCCACCGGATCCTACCTGATCAACGACTCGATGATGAAGCTCGCCACAGTGGGCCTGCCCTCCTACGAGGTGCTGTTCCTGCGCGGCTTGGCGGCGCTCTTTTTCGGCCTGCCGGTTCTCCTGCTGCTGGGACAGGGAAAGAGCGCGCCGAGGATGTTCGACGGGCGCGTGCTGACACGCAACCTGCTCGAGACCGGCGCCATCCTGACCTATATCGTCGCGCTCGCGCATATGCCGATCGCCGACGTGGTGGCGCTGGGCCAGGTGGCGCCGCTCTTCATCATTCTCGCCGGATCGATCCTGTTTCGCGAGCGGATCGGCGGCGTGCGCATGGCCCTGATCGGCCTCGGCTTTGCCGGAGCGCTGATGGTGGCGCAGCCAACCATGGAGGGCGTCTCGGTCTATGCGGTCCTCGCCTTCGCCAATTCGGTGTTTTCCGCCGCCCGCGACATCGCCAGCCGGCGGGTCAGCGCCGAAATCCCCGGCATGGTGGTGGCTCTCTCCGCCGCCTTCGTGGTGATGGTCGCCGCCGGCCTTGCCCACCTCCTGACGGAGAATTGGGTGGCGCCCGGCTCACGCCATGTCCTGCTGCTGCTCGGCGCCGGCTTCTTCCTGATCATCGGCCACTTCTTCATCTTCATGGCCTACCGGATCGGCCCCGCATCCGTGGTCGCCCCCTTCTATTACAGTTTTTCGGTCTGGGCGGTCATTTCCGGACTGGTGGTGTTCGGGGACGTTCCGAACGCTCTCGCCGCCGCGGGCCTCGCCCTCATCGTCGCGAGCGGGCTCGCCATCGTGCTGCTCGACCACCGGCGGCGGCGGCTGATGCCCTCGGCCTAAGCGTCCGCCGGCAACCGCCAATCGATCGGCGAAAGCCCCTTCGATTCGAGGAAGCGGTTGGCCTTGGAAAAATGCTTCGAACCGAAGAAGCCATTATGCGCCGACAGCGGTGACGGATGCGGCGCCTTGAGGACCAGGTGTTTTTGGGGATCGACGAAGGCCGCCTTCTTCTGCGCATAGGAGCCCCAGAGCATGAAGACCGCCGGACTTTCCTGTTCGTTGACGCGCGCAATGACGGCATCGGTGAACTTTTCCCAGCCCTTGCCCTGATGCGAGGCGGCGAGCGAACGCTCGACCGTCAGTACGCTGTTGAGCAACAGCACGCCCTGCTTCGCCCAATGTTCGAGATGTCCATGCCGCGCCGGCGGAATGCCGAGATCCTCCTGCATTTCCTTGTAGATATTGACCAGCGACGGCGGGATGCGGACGCCCGGCTGAACCGAGAAGCAGAGCCCATGCGCCTGCCCATCACCGTGATAGGGATCCTGGCCGAGGATGACGACCTTGACCTTGCCGAGTGGAGTCAGATCGAGTGCCCGGAAATATTCCGCGCCGCGTGGAAAAATCACCTTGCCCTGGTTCTTCTCCTCGATGAGGAAGCTCTTGAGATTAGCCATGTAGGGCGCGGAGAACTCGCCGGCCAGTGCCTGCTTCCAACTATCTTCGAGTTTGACCGATGGTTCGCTCATGGCTGTCTCCTTGGGGACGAAATCGAAGCGGATGGCGGCGTATGCTGCAACACCGAACTTCGGTTATGCACATCTTCCCTGCGCTATGGACGGTTCAAATTCCGCCTGTTTCCTGACGGTTCCCGGCGTGCCCATACGTCACCAATCTGCTAGAACGCCACTACATTTCGGGAGACGGATTTCATGAAGATCACCGACGTCAAGACCTGGGTCGTGGCCAATGGGGCCGGCTTCGGCGGGCCCTACTTCATCTTCGTCAAGCTGACCACCGACGGCAATGTCGTCGGCTATGGCGAGGCCTATAACGCGACCTTCGATCCGCATCTCACCGCCAAGCTGATCGAGGATTGCGCGGCGCGCTATCTCGTCGGCCGCGATCCTCACGACATAGAAGTCTTCTTCCGCAATGCCTATTCCTCGGGCTTCACCCAGCGGCCCGATGTCACCATGATGGGCTGCGTCTCGGCGCTGGAAATCGCCTGCTGGGACATTATCGGCAAGGAAGCGAACAAGCCGGTCTACAAGCTGCTCGGCGGCCAGGTGCATGAGGCGCTGCGCACCTATACCTATCTCTACCCGAAGTCCGGTTCGGTCGTCCCGGCTGATCTCGCCGGCACGAAGAATGTCTATAACGATCCGGACATGGCAGCCGCGACCGCGCTCGAATATGTCAAGGACGGCTTCAATGCGGTGAAGTTCGACCCCGCGGGTCCCTATACGATCTATGACGGCCACCAGCCGCGCCTGATCGATATCGACCTCTCGGCCCGCATGGTGAAGGCGGTGCGCGAGGCAGTCGGCACGAAGGCCGACATCCTGTTCGGCACCCATGGCCAGTTCACCGCGTCGGGTGCTCTCCGCATGGCGAAGGCACTCGAACCCTATGATCCACTATGGTTCGAAGAGCCCGTGCCGCCCGACATGCCGGAAGTGATGGCGCAGGTTGCGCGTGGCACGTCGATCCCGATTGCCACCGGCGAGCGGCTGACGACCAAGTGGGAATTCGCCCGCGTCATCGAGAACCGCGCTGCAAGCATCCTGCAGCCCGATCTCGGCCGTTCCGGCGGCATTCTGGAGACCAAGAAGATTGCCGCAATGGCCGAGGCCTTCCATATCCTGATCGCGCCGCACTGCTATTGCGGCCCGATCGTCGCCGCGGCGAACATCCAGTTGGCGGTGACACTGCCCAATTTCCTGATCCTAGAAGCGATCAAGCAGTTCGATGGCTTCCACGAGACGCTGCTAAAGCAGAAGATCGAATGGCAGGACGGCCATGTCATCCCATCCAAGGAGCCGGGTCTTGGCGTCGAGCTCAACGAAGCGATCCTCGACGATTATCCGTGGACCGGTCCGCAACTGCATCTTTCGATGGTGCCCCGACCCGTGGGTGGCTGAAAGCCACCCAAAAGCGCGTCAGTGAAAGTCGGCGGCCGTCAGAACGCACATATTGTTGCGCTTGCCGCGCGCATAGGCCTTTTCCGCGGCCTCCAGGATCCATCGCCGCTTCTCATCAAATGCGGAGAGCGCATCCTTTTCGCTCGAGACTTTTGCTGCCGCGGTCTTTGCAAGAGCATCGAGGCCGATGAAGAACCGAACCTCGAACATTCCGTCGTGCCCGAGAAATCGAACGCGCTGCTCGGCGGTATCGTAGCTGCGGCTGCGATTGGGAAATGCGATCGACATCGTAGACTCTCCTGGCAATCATAATCTCAAGGAATTCATGTTATACATCATTAAGTCGTATGCGTGTTTTCAGTTGAATATTTTTGAGAATATTTTCGCATAATTCATGAATTTTCTTTCTATTTACCTCATAAATACAAATGGCGCGGGTCTGAAACTTATTCGCGCCGCAAAGAAATTCTATGCTGCAGGTTGCGGGACTGGATTTTTCAAATCCGACCAATGGAAGGAAAGCCGCATGCATGCTGGCGACAAGAAGCGTTATTTTACCACGTCCGACATTGCCATGCTGCGCCGGGTTTTGGACAAGGCAGGGTTGCCGGACGAGGTGGCACATCCACAATATGACAAGCGAGACGCCGCAGCGCGGCTGCTCGTTGCGCTTTTCGAACAGGGGATCACGATCGAAAACAAGCTCACGGAGGCATTGAAGGCCAGCATGACTTCATCGAGCACCGTGACGAGCCCTACCTACCAAGTCACCCGCGAAAGCCTGCACTTCGGCCCCACAAAGACAGTGTCCGCTGTCGGTGGCTATCGCTATGGAAAGCGGATCGAGAGGAATGGCACCTGGACCATTTACCATGTATTCAGCGGCGTTCCGGCCGAATATGCCGCATGGAAAATGGTCGGTCTTGATGTGAAGACCGCGGCGCGGGCGCTGAGAATTCTCAACGTGCCGGCAGGCGCGCGAGTTGCGCCATGACCAGCCGCTCCTCAAGCTCCGTCGTCACCTTCGCGCAGCCCTTCACCATCGGCGCGCAGACGGAAATGCTGCCGGCGGGCGCGTATAACGTGACGGTCGACGAAGAACTGATCGAAGGCCTGTCCTTCGCCGCGTACCACCGTATATCGACGATTCTCGAAGTTCCCGCGATCGGCACCGCTTCAGCCATTAAGCAATATCTTCATGTCTCGGCCGATGACCTCGACGCGGCACTTCGACGTGATCGTCTCAGCCCCGAAATCGGTATTGCGTAGGACTGGGTGTTCCCCCGGAAGCTTGAAAAGGATTCCGGGGTCTGCAGCCTCAGCGCGTCACTTGCTCTTCTTGCCGATGGGGACCGTGCTGCCCGCGAGCTTGACCTGTGATCCCTCGACAGTTACCGGCTTTGCGGCACTCTTGTCCTTCTTGGGTTTTCGCGTTTCCTTGTTGCCGCGAACCTGACCTTTTGCCATGCGCTAGTCTCCTCCGGTTGATTGATCAAACAGCTTTGCCGAGCTGCACTTCGCAGGCTGCGGCGAGAAGCGAGTTGGGCTTGTCGGCGCCCATGGGCGTCGCCCATCCAGCCTTTTCCAGAACGCCACGGCGATTGTAGCCGGTCGCCGCCTTCAATTCTGCAAGTACAGTGATGGCGGCCGGATCTTCCTTCGATCGGGCAATGCAATAGGGCATGAGAGCCTGAGCCACTTGCTCGGCCGCTTGGTCCTTGGAGTATTTCTCCTTTGCGGTGGTTGTGACCCATCCGCCGTAAGAGAAGCCGACAAAGGCCATTGCGACTGCACCCGCCACCGCGCCGAAGCTCGCTGGCTGGACCCATTCGGGAATATTCATGGAAGTATCCGATCCTGAAAAATTGCTCCCACATCGCGAGCAATGCAGACAGACTAACATGGATCGCATGCAGAACCGATGGAAATCGCATGCCATCGATCGGCGCTAATCGGCGCGTCGGTTGGTGAACCTTGCCGTGATTGGCGCATTGGAAGCTTAACATCCGCCGGTCATCTGGAAGTCCGGCGCACAAATAGCCATCTTTGAACGAGAGCCTCTGCCCCGCGATGGAGAAAGAATGACCACACGCGACCAGGAACGCCTCGACCGCATCGTCGAGCGATACTCCGCCCGGCTCCCAGGTTGGATGGCGCGGTTCATCGAGTGGGTTCGCAAGCCGGAACTCCGGCTACTCCGGATCATCGCCGGCATCATGCTGGTGCTCTGCGGCTTCGTCGGCTTCCTGCCGATACTCGGCTTCTGGATGGTGCCGCTCGGTTTGCTGCTGCTGGCGCAGGACATCACCTTCCTGCGCCGGCCGGTGGTCAACGCGATCTACTGGTGCGAGCGCAAATGGCAGTCCTGGCGGCGGAAGCGCAGTTCCTGACGTCTATTTGTTGGCTTTCTGCCACTCGTCGTTCTCGCGGCACTTTTCCCATGAGGCCTGGCCCCATTCGCGCAGTGCCTTGAACTTGATGTAGCCCAGTGTCCCGAGGCCGGCGAGCTTCATGTCGCGCAGATAGCCTTCGTCGCAATCCTTGCGGTTCTTGCCCTGTGGATCCGAATAGCAGGCGTCGTGATTATAGCAGGCGATATTCTCGCCCTTGGACGGCTTCTGCAGCACCGCGTCGTTGCAATAGGTCTTGCTCGCCTTGTAGGGCGCCTTCGACGTGTTGGTCACCGGCACGGGATTGGCGAGGGCGGATCCGGCAAAGGCCGCGATGGAGAGGGCAAGAGCGAGGCGATTCATGCGAGTCTTTCCGGAGCGTGATTCTTGCTGATGCAGCGTGGTTCGCTTCTATGTGATTCGGGAAAACGGATTTTTAACGACAGAGCCTGCGGCAAAAGCGTGAAAGGTCGAGCACTCTAACGGTTTTCTAATATATTCGCGTCAGTATCCATTGCATGAGGTACCCCCGCCTCCGAGCTTGTATGGATGAGTAGACCCGCCAATTCTCCCATCCGGCATGAAACCGACAGCGATGCAGCCTTTGCCAGAATGGCACGGGTGCTTGCCGCCGCCATGCCTGCTGCCGTGATCCTGCTTGCCGGCGAGGACACGACCGGATCCGTGCGCCCGCTTACGCATTGGTGTGAGCGGCAAGGCGAAGACGTATCCGCGGCCGTCACCTCGTCCATCAATTCGGACACCGTTGAGATCGGCGGACACCTGGCCCCGGTCCTGCGCTCGCACCGCTTCGGCCCCTGCGGCGCCACCTTGCAGGTGATCGTGCTCGGCTCGATCCCCGGACGTGCCTTCAACGCCCGCGACGCTGCACTGCTCGACGATATCGTCGACATGGCCGCGCCCAAGCTTGCAAGCGCCTCCGTCGCCCAGACACCTGAAATCACCGAACTCAAGCGCCGGGAAGAATCGGCGCGGCTGCTGTTCGAATCCCACCCGTTGCCGATGCTGGTGATCGATGTCGAAACGCTTGTCATTCTCGACGTCAACGCCGCATCCGTCGCTTTCTACGGCTATTCGCGCGACGAGATGCTGGCGCTGCGCCTGCCTGATATACGCCCCGAAAAGACCAGTGGCGAGATCGGCTGGTATCTTGACAACGCTGATGATGCCGAGGTCGCTGACCGACCGCGCATCCATCGCCTCAAGAGCGGCGAAGAACGCGTCGTCCGCGTCAGCATGCAGATCGTCGAGCGCGACGGGCGCAAGGTCATTCTTGCTGCCTTCTACGACATCACCGAGCGCCAGAAGATGGAAGCCGAAGTGTTGCGCACCCGCGCCTTCCTGCGTCACGTCGTCGACACGATCCCTGTCGCCGTCTTCGTCAAGGACATGCGCGACGACGGACGCTATGTGCTTTACAACAAGACCGGCCAGGACGTGCTGGGCTTCGACGGCGCCTCCGTCATCGGCAATTTCGATACAGATCTCTTCGACCCCGAGGTCGTCGCCGAATTCCGGCGGCAGGATGAGGAGACGTTGAAGCGAGGGGCTTACGACTTTGTCGAGGAAACCTTCGCCACGGGCCGGGATCACCAGGTCCGCTTCATCCGCACCCGCAAGGTTGCACTCAAGGACGGCGCAGACGGCAAGGCGCGCTATGTGCTCGGCATTTCCGAGGACATTACCGAACAGCGGGTCCGCGAACGTGAGATCGCCCATCTCGCCCACCACGACTCCCTGACCGGCCTGCCCAACCGCTTCCAATTCGAGAGCCGGATGGCGCCGGCGGTTACCAGCCTCGCAGAGACGAACGAACAGCTCGCGGTCTTCTTCATCGACCTCGACGGTTTCAAGGCCGTCAACGACACATTCGGACATTCGGCCGGCGACGTTCTGTTGTGCGGCGTCGCCCGGCGGCTCGAGGAGACGGTCAGGAGCGGTGATCTTGTCGCGCGCTTTGGCGGCGATGAATTCGCCGTACTGGCGACGATCCACAAGCCGGGCGAGGCCGCCTGGATTGCCGCGCGTTTGGTCAACGCCCTTTCGATGGACTATCACATCGATGGCGAACACGTTCGGATCAGCGCTTCGATCGGCATCGCGCTCGCTTCCAATTCCGGGGAAACCGTCGGCAGTCTTATGCAATGCGCTGACGGCGCCCTCTATGAAGCCAAGCGAGCCGGCAAGAATCGTTTCGTCTTCGGCAGCCCCAAGCCTGCAACAAAGCGGCACACGGCCGACGCCATCGAGCTTCTCCCCCGCATCATGGGCTGATCGAATTTTCGATCTGTTGGGTGCGGGTGCTTCCAATCCTGCCTGCCGCATCCCATATTGCCGTTGCTCGTGTCTGTGTCTGCTGCTCTATAGCAGCAGCAACGGGAGGGGACTGATGACGGAAACGCGCCGCAAGCTCACGACAATCCTGTCAGCCGATGTGCAGGACTATACCCGCCTCATGGGAGCCGACGAGGAAGGCACGCTCGACACGCTCAAGCGCTACCGGGACTCGATGAGCGGCGTGATCGGCCTGCATGGCGGGCGCGTGGTCAACACCTGGGGCGACGGTCTGATCGCCGAATTCCCGAGCGTGGTTGAAGCTGTGCGCGCGGCGATCGACATCCAGAATGAGCTCGCCCAGGCCAATTCCGGCACGCCCCAAGACAACCAGATGATGTTCCGCATCGGCATCAATCTCGGCGACGTGATCGAGCAGGACAGCGACCTCTATGGTGACGGCGTCAATATCGCCGCTCGGCTGCAGAGCCAAGCACCGGCCGGCGGCATTGTGATCTCCAACACCGTGTATGATCACGTCCGCAACAAGCTCTCCGTCGGTTTCGACTTCCTCGGCGACCTGAGCGTCAAGAATGTGCATGACGCGATCCCGAGCTATTCGGTGCGCGTCGGCGAGCAGGCGCAGGCGGCGCAGCGGCCACGGGAGGCGTACCGTGCCGAACCTCCAAGAGATGCCGCGTCGCCTTTCCCGCCTCTGCCCGGTACCGCGACGCCGCCGCCCGATCCGGCGGCTTTCGTCATGAGCGGCATGGGGCGCATGCGCGGCCGCATGCTGCGCGGGCTCGCCATCCCGGCGGGCATTGTCACGCTCGTCAACGTCTTCACCTGGCATGGCGAGTTCTGGGCTGCCTGGCCCTTGCTGTTCCTCGCCACGACAGCCGCCTTCATCTGGGTCTCGGGGCAAAGCGGTCCGGTCCGGCGCTACGGACCGGCTGTGATCATCTCGGCCATGCTTATCGGCATCAACATTCTCGCCGGCGGCGACACGCTCTGGGCGCAATGGCCCGTCCTCGGCATTGCCATCGTCACGGCCATCCGCTGGGCCGCAACCCGTTCGAAGAGTTCCTGACAGGATAGCAAACGCGCACTGAAGCTTGGCAATCCGGGCTTTTCCCGTCCCTTTGGCCCGAACATTCTTTACACTTTTACCGGTCCACTATATGCGGGCGGACCATGAGCTCAGAAAATCGCATTCCACTCGATCATATCCGCAATTTCTCGATCGTGGCCCATATCGACCACGGCAAGTCGACGCTGGCCGATCGCCTGATCCAGACCACCGGCGGCCTTGCCGCCCGCGAGATGTCCGAGCAGGTTCTCGACAACATGGATATCGAGAAGGAGCGTGGCATTACCATCAAGGCGCAGACCGTGCGCCTGCACTATGTCGCCAACAATGGCGAGACCTATGTGCTGAACCTGATGGATACGCCCGGCCATGTCGACTTCGCCTACGAGGTCAGCCGTTCGCTGGCCGCCTGCGAGGGTTCCCTGCTGGTGGTCGATGCCTCGCAGGGCGTCGAGGCCCAGACGCTGGCCAATGTCTATCAGGCACTCGACGCCAACCACGAGATCGTGCCCGTCCTCAACAAGATCGACCTGCCGGCGGCCGAGCCCGAGCGGATCAAGCAACAGATCGAGGATGTGATCGGTCTCGACGCTTCCAACGCCGTGATGATCTCAGCCAAGACTGGCATCGGCATACCCGATGTGCTCGAAGCCATCGTCCATCGCCTGCCGCCGCCCAAGCATGGCGACGAGAATGCGCCGCTCAAGGCCATGCTGGTCGACAGCTGGTACGATACATATCTCGGCGTCATGGTTCTGGTGCGCGTGATCGATGGCGTGATGAAGAAGGGGCAGATCATTCGCATGATGGGCACCGACGCCAAATATGGCATCGAGCGCATCGGCGTGCTGACCCCCAAGATGGTTGCTGTCGAGGAGCTCGGTCCCGGCGAAGTCGGCTTCATCACCGCCTCGATCAAGGAAGTGGCCGATACCCGAGTCGGCGACACGATCACCGACGACCGCAAGCCGACCGCGCAAGCACTGCCAGGCTTCAAGCCCGCCCAGCCGGTGGTCTTCTGCGGCCTGTTCCCCGTCGATGCCGCCGATTTCGAGGACCTGCGCGCCGCGATGGGCAAGCTCCGGCTCAACGATGCGTCCTTCTCGTTCGAAATGGAAAGCTCCGCCGCGCTCGGCTTCGGCTTCCGCTGCGGCTTCCTCGGTCTGCTGCATCTCGAAATCATCCAGGAGCGGCTGGAGCGCGAGTTCAATCTCGACCTGATCGCGACGGCACCGAGCGTCGTCTACAAGCTCTCGATGACCGATGGCACCGAGCGCGAGCTGCACAACCCGGCCGACATGCCCGATGTCGTCAAGATCAAGGAAATCCAGGAGCCCTGGATTCGCGCCACGATCATGACGCCGGACGACTATCTCGGTTCGGTGCTGAAACTCTGCCAGGATCGCCGCGGCATCCAGATCGAACTCACCTATGCCGGCAGCCGCGCGATGGTGACCTATGATCTGCCGCTCAACGAAGTCGTCTTCGACTTCTACGACCGCCTGAAGTCGATCTCCAAGGGCTACGCCTCCTTCGACTATCACCTGACCGACTACCAGGAAGGCAATCTCGTCAAGATGTCGATCCTGGTGAACGGCGAGCCGGTCGACGCGCTGTCGATGCTGGTCCACCGCTCGGCGGCGGAAAAGCGCGGCCGCGACATGTGCGAGAAGCTCAAGGATCTGATCCCGCGCCACATGTTCAAGATCCCGATCCAGGCGGCAATCGGCGGCAACGTCATCGCTCGCGAGACGATCTCCGCCATGCGCAAGGACGTGACGGCCAAGTGCTACGGCGGCGACGCCACCCGCAAGCGCAAGCTGCTCGACAAGCAGAAGGAAGGCAAGAAGCGCATGCGCCAGTTCGGCAAGGTCGACATTCCGCAGGAAGCGTTCATCGCGGCGCTCAGGATGAGCGACGAGTAGTCGCGCTTATTCGACCGGCGGAAGACGCCGGTCGCTCATTGGTGCCCCGGATGGAAATTCTCCAGGCTCCCGGATAGTTTGCAGATACCCCCTTTTGCACCGCCCGATTTGTTGTATCGTCTCGCTTGACGATTGACAATTTTGGCCAGAAGGGGTGTCGCCGATGTATGTCTATGCACTCACAATTTTCCACACACTGATCAGCCTGGTCGCCATCGTGGCCGGCATTCCTGTTGTCTATGGCTTTCTCAAGAACGAGACCTCACGCTGGACGACGACCTATATCGTCACCACAGGTCTCACGCTGGTCACCAGTTTCATGTTTCCCTACAATGGCTTCACGCCGGCAATTGGCGTCGGCATCCTCTGTATTCTCATCTTCCTGCCGACGCTTTATGCGAAATATCGTGCCGGGCTCACAGGCATCTGGCGCCTCGTCTATGTCGTCGGATCGACCGCCCTTCTCTACTTCAACTGTTTCGTGCTGATCGTGCAGTCCTTCCTGAAGGTGCCTCCGTTGCACACGCTGGCGCCAACCGGCAGCGAGCCACCGTTTGCGATCGCGCAGGGCATTCTGCTGGTGGTCGCCATCGCGGTCGGCTTCCTGGCCGTCCGGCGGTTCGGCACGGGCGGGCCGGCGCTGAAGATTGTGCGGTGAATCGTTTCCTCGCCGAGCGGCAAATGCGAGCTTCCTGAAAGAGCAGAAGGCCGCCGGTACCCTCCGGCGACCTTTTTCGTTCGCGTATTTGTCACCGTGCACAAAGCAAGATTCCCTTAGGCAAATCACTCTCAACTTGCTATCGAGAGATTGCATGCTGCAACCGAGGGGTCGGTTGGTCGGGGAAGGCGATGGACGCCGTTACATTGGACGATGTCGATCGTCAGCTTCAGCGTGGCGCGGTTTTCCGATTTCGGGCCGGCATCGAGACACTGTTTGTCGATGAATATGCCCGGAGCCGGGCGCGAATGGTGCCGCTCTGGGCGCTTATCGGGCTGGCCATGTATCTCTTCCAGCTCAATGACGACTACAATCTGACGCCCGACATGTTCCGCGAGCACCTGGTCGCGCGGCTTGCCGTCTTCACGCCCGGCTGCCTGATCGGCCTCTGGCTGGTCATGCGCAAGGCCTCGGCGATCCGGTATGATCTGCTCACGCTGTGGGTTGGCGTCGTGGGTTCGCTGCTGCCGATGGCGATTGCCAGTCAGACGTCGAGCGGGCGTCTCTTCGCCTATCAGAACGGCAATGTCGCGGCCTTGATGTTCTTCGTCATCGTGCTCCGGCCGCGATTTCCCGTCGCACTGACCGGGTTGGTGCTGATGACGCTGATCCATGCCGTGACCATGGCAGTATCAGGCGCCTTCGACGAACTCACCTATACCAGCATCATGTCCTTCGTGCTGACGGCGGCGGTCTTCATGGCGGCCGGTGCCTATTTCCTCGAACATGTTGACCGGAAGAACTTCCTGCACCGGCTGCGCGGCACCTTACTCCATGCGCAACTGCTCGAAAAGTCGGAGCATGACGAACTGACCGGCCTGCTCAACCGGCATTCGCTGGCCCGCATCCGCGAGAACCTCTGGAACGGCGGCAGCCGGATGCGCACCGTGGCGGCGGTCCTGCTCGACGTCGATCACTTCAAGCTCTTCAACGACGTGCACGGCCATATCGAAGGCGACGGCTGCCTTCGCGCCGTCGCGAAATGCATTTCGGAGCAGGTGGGACAGACAGCCTACGTCTTCCGATTTGGCGGCGAGGAATTCCTCATTCTCGCCAAGGATGCGGAGGCGTTGGGCGCTCTCGCCTTGGCGGAACGAGTCCGTTCGGCGATCGAGGCGCTGGACATCCGCCATCGCGGATTGCCGGACGGCCGTGTCACCGTCAGCATCGGCCTCGCGATCGGGCGCCCCTCCCAGCAAACGCTGGAGGAGCTGCTGAGCCAGGCGGACACTGCGCTTTACGAAGCCAAGCATATGGGTCGCAATACCGTCGCCATGTCGCCGGAAACCGCCGAGGCGCATGTTGCCTGAAGTGGCCGGACGCCTGCTTGCGAAGCACGGCCTGCTGTACTACTCCTGTGTCGGGACAAACCATTCAACAGGTTGACCTTTCGAGGAGGGACGAGGAATGCACAAGTTCAAGATCGTGGGTGCCGCGAACGACCAGTTCCGGGTCCAGTTCGTCTACAATGCCGAAGTCATGGTGTGGTCCGAGAACTACGCCTCGAAGGCCAGTGCCAAGAACTGCATCGAATCGATCAAGAAGAACGCGCCCGGTGCAGCCGTCGTCGACCTCACCAAGGAAGAGACCGGCAAGGGCTACCGCTTCGAGATCGCAGAGGCCAAGAACGGCGAAACCTTTGTCCGCTTCGTCGCCGCCAATGGCGAACCGATGGTGATCTCCGAGACCTACAAGTCGAAATCCTCGGCCAAGAACTGCATCGAGTCGGTGAAGAAGAACGCACCCGATGCCGAAACTGTCGACGAGACAATCAAGAACGCCTGATCCGCGCAAATCTCCTCCGAATCCGGCAGCAGGCGCGAATATTGTTGGCGTGCCTGCCGTCTAGCCCGCGACGCAGATTGCATTGACGGACGGATTTGGGCGCGAGACATGGCCAGCAGACATTCGCAATACATCACCGGCAAACCGATCTCGCGGAAGGGCCGCTGGATCCTAACCGGCTGCCTGATGCTCGCGGCCGTCGTGCTCGGTTTTGCGGCCAGCGTTGCGCTCTATCAGACCAATCGCGAAATCCTGCGTGAGTCGCGCGTTATCGGCTACATCCTCTGCGGTGAAGGCCAGCGTATTGATGACGTGCCCGCCGGCAATCGCTCCCGGCGGATGATCTGCCGCGATGCCGCTGGCGTCGAGGTCAGCGCACGCAACAACTTCATCGCCGTCAACATGGCGCTGCCCTTCATCGTCCTGTTCGCCATCCCCGGCCTGATGCTGGCCTGGATGGTCGACTGGCGCGAATCGCGGCGCTGAAGGCGAAAAAGCCTGCATTGCTGAACGAATAGAACTGCCATCCCGATCGTTGGGTCTGCAAAGTGGCGACCCGGAACCTGACATGATCGGTGAATACTTGGATGACATTATCGGAGAGCCGGGCTCGTTGACGAGGCAGTTGTTCGAAACGGGCTATGTGCTGCTTCGGTCTGCGATCATTGGCATCACCCTCAGCATACTCATATGTCAGATTTTTGCCCCCCAGATTCGTCAGTCGGACTGGCTCGGCTCGATCTTCTGCGGGAAGGGCCAGCACCTCGATCTCAGCGGAGAGACCAGAAAGTCACGACGGATCATCTGCCGTGATCGGCATGGCGCAGCGGTCAATCAGAGCAAACAGTTGACGGGCGCGGTGGCGTTGCCCTTCATCATTGTCCTGTCCGGCCTTGGCATCGCGGCCGTGTGGTTTCCAGGATCCCGCCGGAAAACGCCGTAACGAAAAGGCCCGCGCATCCCGTGCGCGGGCTCTCGACAGCGGTCAACTCCTACCTATTCTGCGGCGCTCATCGCTGCCCGGCGGCCGATCGTCGCCTGGGTCAGCACGAAGGCGAGAGCCGCCGCCACCGCGATGCCGATGACCATCGGAGTAGGCGTGCCGTCGAACACCAGGCTGACCAGAACCATCGCTGCGCCCGAGATCACGAAATGCAGCGTGCCCATCAGCGACGACGCCGTGCCGGCGATCTCGCCATGGTCTTCCAAAGCCAGCACCGCCGAGGTCGGGATGACGAGGCCAAGGAAGCCGTAGCCGACGAAGAGGAAGGCGGCCAGGGTGTAGAGCCCGCCCATGCCGGAATTCATCGCCAGCGCCATGGCCACCATGGTGATCGCAAAGCCGGTGACTGCAAGCCGCATGACCCGCTTCAGACCGAAGCGCGCGCCGAGCAGACCGGTGAATTGCGAGACCGTGAAGAAGGACACGGCGTTGATCGAAAACGCGATCGAATATTGCGACGGCGTCAGGCCGTAATGCTCGATCAGCACGAAGGGCGAGTTCGCGAGAAAGATCATGAAGCTGGTGATGCCCAGGCCGCCGATGAAGGTCAGCGTCAGGAAGTTCTTGTCACGCAGCAGGAGCCCATAGGCGCTGAGCGCTGCGCCAACGCTGCTCTCGCGGCGAAGATGTTCCGGGCGCGTCTCTTCGAGTTGGGTCGAGAGGAGCAACAGCCCGACAAAGGCTGCCGACATCACGGCCCAGAACACGCCGCGCCAGCCATAGAATTCGATGACCGCGCTACCCGTGAGCGGGGCCAGGATCGGCGAGATCGAGAAGACCAGCATGAGAAGCGACATCAGCCGCGCCGCCTGGACGCCGGTATGCATGTCGCGGACGACCGCCCGCGGAATGACCATGCCGGCCGCACCGCCGATGCCCTGCAGGAACCGGAAGGCGATCAGCGTTTCGATATCGGGCGCGAGCGCGCAGCCGATCGAGGCGAAAGCGAAGATGGTGATGCCGAGATAAAGCGGGATCTTGCGGCCCCACATGTCGGACAGCGGGCCGTAGATGAGCTGGGCCAGCGCGAAGGAGATGAAGAAGGCGAGCAGGCTGAGCTGCGTGACACTGGTGGACGAACCCAGATCCCTGCCAATTTCCGGCAGGGCGGGCAGATACATATCGATGGCGAACGGGCCGATGGCCGATAGAAGACCGAGCACGATCGCCGGCCTGTAAAAGGAAGCCGTCATGATGCCGAACTTTCGGATGAGGCAGCACTCACCTGAAGCGGCGCCGCCGGATTGATCAATGAAACGGATCCGGGCGGTCTTGGGAGGATGTCGCGCGGAACGAATAGCATGTCCACTAAATTGGACACAGATGTAAAATTAGACACTCTTGTCTAAATCGTCAAGTCGCATTACCTTCCCCATATGAAAAAAAATTTGGGCTTGGCGACTCAATCTGGACACTTGACCGAACCACCTTTGGCACGCGGACAAGCGGCCAAGCGTGACCTGATCATAGGTGCAGCGGCGGACGCGATCTGCCGATATGGCTTCAGCGGCGCCTGCATCGATGACATCGCTGAACGCGCCCAGGTCTCTCGACAGACGGTCTACAACCACTATCGCGACCGGAATGCTCTGTTCAGCGCGGTCATAGAAGAAGTGATGGCGCGGGCCAATGGTGCGGTCTTCGACCTGCTCGGCAGCTTCCCCGAGACCGGCGAGAATCTCGAAGCCGAACTCATCGACTTTCTCGTGCTTCTCAGCCGCAATTGCGTGCTCAACAAGGACGGTCGATTCCTGCGCAAGCTGGTGCAGACCGAGGGCGCTTCGCATCCCGAGCTCTTCGAGTCCTGGCGCAGGCATGGCCCCCTTAAGCTGGTTAGCGCACTCGGTGCCTGCCTTGCCAAGCTGGCCGCCAAAGGCGTGCTCGAGATCGACGATTTCGACGTTGCGGCCCGGCAGCTTCTGGCGCTCGGCCATGCCGATATCCAGATGCAGGTGCTGCTCGGCGAGATGCCCTCAAACGCCGACCTCGAAAGCGCGGCGCGCAACGCGACGCGGACCTTCCTGCGCGCCTATGCGCCGTCGAAGGCCGCCATACGACCGCCTGCAGAGCGGGCGCTTGCCTCAGCCTGAGGCAGCGGCCTTGTCTTTTGCAGCCTTGTAGCGCGACTGGCTTTCGGCCGGCCACTCTTTCCTGACGTCATAGTATTCCTCGAAAGCTTTGGCGCCATCGGGCAATACGACCCATGGCAGCTTCGAACGCGTATAGATGTGGACATCCGGCACGAAGGCGCCGGGCTCGTCGAGCGTTACCAGCCGCAGGAATCGCAGCCATGTCCTGCCGCCATAGTCGCTCCACAGGGCGGACTGGCAGGACGGGCAGCGATAGATGTCGTGCGGATAGCCGCTCTCGGTCGCCATGCGGATCGGCTGAGGCTCGCCCTGCAGGACCTCCACACGGTCGGCCTCGATCAGGCCGTTGACCGCGAACGCGCCGCCCGTCTGCTTCTGGCAGTCACGGCAGTGGCAGCAATGGATGAACATCGGCATACCATGCATCCGAAATCGCACCGCACCGCAGAAGCATTGCCCTGATCGGATCTCGTCGCTCATCGTTGCCCTCCTGGTCTGCAGCGAACATCCAGCGAGAAACACGACCGGTCAACCGGAAACCATAAAGCCAACAAGCCCGACCCGCGACCATTTCGCCGGCAATCGGATATGGCATCGCACAAACGCATCGGCTATGGTCCGGCCGAATTTGAGCCGGGAGTTTGGCTATGACGAGCGCGCGCACAAGTGCCGATGGCGGCATGGAAACATCCTACGGATTCCAGAATGTTGGAGCCGGGGAAAAGCAGAGCCGCGTCAATGATGTGTTCCACAAGGTCGCCAAGCGCTACGACATCATGAACGACTTGATGTCGGCCGGGCTTCACCGTGTCTGGAAGAGCGCGATGATCGCGGCGCTCAATCCGCGCAAGGATCCATCGTGGCGGCTGCTCGACGTGGCCGGCGGCACGGGTGATATCGCCTTCCGCGCAGTCGAGGCCTCCAATCGCCTCGGCCAGGCCGTTGTGCTCGACATCAATGGCTCGATGCTCGCGGTTGGCGCCGACCGCGCGGAAAAGAACGGTCTTGCCGGCAATGTCACCTTCGTCGAGGCCAATGCCGAGGAACTGCCCTTCGAAAACAATAGCTTCGACGCCTATACGGTCGCATTCGGCATTCGCAACGTGCCGCGCATCGATGTGGCGCTCTCGGAAGCCTATCGCGTGCTGAAGCGCGGCGGCCGATTGTTGGTGCTAGAATTCTCGGAAGTCGAGCTGCCGCTGCTCGACCGGGTCTATGACGCCTGGTCCTTCAATGCGATCCCTGTCATTGGCAAGGCGGTCACCGGCGACGGCGAGCCCTATCAGTATCTCGTCGAGTCGATCCGCAAATTCCCCAACCAGTCCGACTTCGCCGAAATGATCCGCCGCGCCGGTTTCTCGCGGGTGACCTGGACCAATTACTCGGGCGGCATCGCAGCGCTTCATTCCGGCTGGAAGCTCTGATTTGAGTACGATCGGAGCCTATTTTCGACTGATCAATCTCGGCTGGGTGCTCGCGCGCGAAGGCGTGATCTCGGCGCTGCCGTCGGAGGGACTTCCATTCCCAGCCCGCTTCGGCCAGTCCGTCGCCGGCCTGTTTGCGCGCCGGCGTGCGCTCCATTCTGCGCAATCGGACAACCTCGCTCGCGCCGTCGAGCGGCTCGGCCCATCCTATGTGAAGATCGGCCAGTTCCTGGCGACGCGGCCCGATGTGGTCGGCGATGTCTTCGCCCGCGATCTCGCGCAGCTTCAGGACCGGATGCCGACCTTTCCACATTCGCTGGCCGTCGCCCAGATCGAGGCTTCGCTCGGCCGACCGGTGGATAGCCTGTTCAAGACTTTCGGCGAGCCGATCGCAGCGGCCTCCATCGCCCAGGTCCATCCTGCCGAGATCGAAGTCGAGGGGGTGACCCGCAAGGTTGCTGTCAAGGTCATCCGCCCAGGCGTCCGCGAACGATTCGCCAGGGATCTCGAGACCAATTACGCGCTGGCTCGTTTGCAGGAGCGCTTCTATCCCCCGGCCCGACGCCTGCGGCCTGTCGAGATAACGAAGATGCTCGAGCAAACAACAAAGGTCGAGATGGACCTTCGGCTCGAAGCTGCCGCGCTCTCCGAACTCGGCGAGAATTCCGCCGACGATCCCGGCTTCCGCGTGCCCAAGGTCGACTGGGAGCGTACCGGCCGCGATGTCGTGACCATGGAATGGGTCGACGGCATCAAGATGTCCGATGTCGCGGGCCTGAAGGCTGCCGGCTTCGACCTCAACCATCTCGCTGAAATGCTGATGCAGTCCTTCCTGCGGCACACGCTGCGCGACGGTTTCTTCCATGCCGACATGCATCAGGGCAATCTCTTCGTCGACCCGCAAGGCACCGTCGTCGCGGTCGACATGGGGATTGTCGGGCGCCTCGGCCGCAAGGAGCGACGGTTTCTCGCCGAGATTCTCTTCGGCTTCATCACCCGCGACTACCAGCGGGTGGCGGATGTGCATTTCGAGGCCGGCTACGTGCCAGCCCATCACGACCATGCTTCCTTCGCCCAGGCGATCCGGGCGATCGGCGAGCCGATCCATGGCCAGCCGGCCGACACGATCTCGATGGCGAAGCTGCTGACGCTGCTCTTCGAAGTCACCGAACTCTTCGACATGGAGACCCGGCCGGAGCTGCTCATGCTGCAGAAGACCATGGTCGTGGTCGAAGGCGTGGCGCGCTCGCTCAATCCCAAGTTCAACATGTGGAAGGCATCGGAGCCCGTCGTCGGCAAATGGATCCGCGACAATTTGGGACCGAAGCGCATCGCGAACGATCTCAAGGACGGTCTCAAGGCTGCGATGCGCTTGGCCGAAGCAGCACCTGTCATCGCCGAGAAAGCAGAGAACCTCGCCCAGAACTTGACCGACATGAGCGAAAAGGGACTACGCTTCGATCCCGAGACCGCCGAGGCGATTGGCCGGTCGGAAGCGCGTCATTCCAGATCTGGGCGCATTGCCCTCTGGATCATTGCCGCAGCCCTGGTCTATATCGCGTGGAAGCTGTCCGCCTTCTGAATTCGGCGCGACGGCAGAAGAAAGAGCGAAAGGGTTTAGGGGGAAGCCATGTCCAGTATCGCCATGCTCATCGGCCGCGTCCTGCTGTCTGTCATCTTCATCCAGGCTGGCATTTCCAAGCTGATGGATGTCTCCGGCACGATCGATTATTTCGAAGCCATCGGCCTGCCGCTGGCCTCGCTGGTGATCTGGCCTGTCATCGTGATCGAGATTGTCGGCGGTGTGCTCGTCCTCACCGGTTTCTACACCCGTATCGCCGCTTCGGTGCTCGCTGTCTTCACCATCGTCGCAGCCTTCACCGGGCATTCGAACTGGGCCAATGTCATGGAGTTCCAGGCCTTCATGAAGGACATCGCCATATCCGGCGGCCTCATCTATGTCGCCGCAGCCGGCGCAGGGATCATTTCGCTCGACACACGTCGCGGGGTCTGAGGCATCAAAGACCGAGATTGGCGGTCGCCACGCGGTCACGGATCGTCGCCATCATGATCGATAGTGCCAGGCCCGGCGCCTCGCCAGCGCGAGTCGTCAGCCCGACGGCGCCACGCGTTTCCGTCGTATCAATATCGAGCGTCGCGAGCCTTCCCGCCTGGATTTCCGACAAGACGACGCCGCGCGAGATCAGCCAGATCGCATCGTACCGTTCGACGAAAGCGCGGCCGAAACTGTCCGAAACTGTCTCGACGACATTGGAGAGCTCACCGATGCCATTGGTCAGCAACAGCCGGTCGACGAAGGGGCGGATCACCGAGCCGGGCGGTGGTGTCAGCACCGTGTAATTGGCGATCTCACTGAGCGAGAAATTGCGGCGCTGAATCAGCGGATGGCCGGGGCGGACGACGAACATCACCTCTTCGACGTAGAGCGGCTCGAAATGCAGGCCCGTCATCCGCTCGGGTGCCGCAAGACGGCCGACGACGAGATCCAGTTCCCCGATGCGAAGCGCATCGAGCAGCCAGCGATTCTCGCCGGTGACGATGGTCACACGGCTGCCGGTGCCGGCTTTGAGAAACTCCGCCACCGCTTCCGGCATGAGACTCGCAGACGCCGTCGGCAGCGCACCGATCCTGAGCGGCGGACCCATCGAGCGCTTCGCCTGCGCAATCGAATCCACGCCGCGCTGGACTGCGGCGATGCTCTCGCCGGCATGTTTCAGAAAAACCTCGCCAAATGGGCTGATCCTGATGCCGCGGCCTTCCTTTTCGAACAGCGTCGCGCCAAGATAGTCCTCAAGCTCCCGGATCGTCCGGGTCACCGCCGGCTGGGTGATGGTGAGCACGTCTGCTGCCTTGCCGACGCTTTTCTGGCGAGCGACTTCGATGAAGGTCTGGAGATGACGGAACTTGATCCTGCTATCCATGATTCATAATAGTAAGGTTATGCTTTCAGCCGAAAATATCATTATACCGAACATTATTCATCCGATATTTCTCTAGCCAACGGGAGGTTGCCATGGCTTTCGCCAATATCAACGGCACGGTTCTGCACCACGAGTTCCTGACCGAGGATGACGACGCGCCTGTGGTCGTCTTCATCAATTCGCTCGGCACCGATTTCCGCATCTGGCTGCCATTGATCGACGAGCTGACCGCAAACTGGTCGATCCTGCTCTATGACAAACGCGGCCACGGGCTCTCCGACCGCGGCAAGACGCCCTATACGATCGAAGAGCACGCCGACGACCTGATCGGCCTCTGCCGCCATGTCGGCATCAAGAAGGCGGTATTTGTGGGGTTGTCCGTCGGCGGCCTGATCGTGCAGGCGCTCTATGCCAGGAAGCCGGAACTGGTGCGCAAGATCGTGCTCTCCAACACCGCCCACAAGATCGGCACAGCGGAGATGTGGGCGACGCGCATCGCAGCGGTCGAGAAGGACGGTATCGAGGCGCTGGCCGATGGCGTGCTCGAACGCTGGTTCACGCCTGATTTCCGCGCGCGCCGCAAGACCGACCTCGCCGGATACCGCAACATGCTGGTCCGGCAGGATGCCATCGGCTATGCCGCGACCTGTGGCGCGATCCGGGACGCAGATTTCACCGAGACTGTCTCCGGCATCAAGGTGCCGGTTCTCTGCATCGGCGGCGACAAGGATGGTGCCACCCCGCCTGATCTGATCAAGACCACTGCCAGCATGATTCCCGGCGCCCGCATCGAGATCATCGACTCCTGCGGCCACATTCCCTGCGTCGAACAGCCGGAAGAGCTGGCCGAACTTCTGACCAACTTCGTCCACGGCAATTGAGGGCCATCGATGGCATCCAGATCCGCATCCGATCGCTACCATCAAGGCATGGCCACGCGGCGCGCGGTGCTGGGCGATCGCCATGTCGATAATGCCGAGAGGAATAAGACTGCGTTCGACGATCCTTTCCAGGACCTGATCACGGAAGCCGCCTGGGGCCATGTCTGGTCGCGGCCGGAATGGAGCAAGCGGGAGCGCTCGATGGTAACCATCGCGCTGCTCGCCGCCCTCGGCCATGACGAAGAGGTCGCCATGCATGTCCGCGCCACGGCCAATACCGGTGCGACGCCCGAGGACCTGCGCGAAGCCATGCTGCATGTGGCGATCTATGCGGGCGTGCCGGCCGCCAACCATGCGATCAAGATCATCAAGAACACGCTCGCCGACATGAACAAGGCTTGAGGAGGCCCCATTTTGCAGGAGGACAAGACGTGAAGAACACCCCGCCCGAGACCGGCGCCTTCTTCGCCAGGGACCGCGAATGGCATCCAGCGGCCTATGTGCCGATCTACAAGACTTCCGTTGCGCGCTCGCCGCAGCGGGCGCTACTCTCCTTCGACAGCACCAAGACCGAGATCACCGGCCCGGCCTTCGGCCATAACATGCTGGGCCAGCTCGATAACGACCTGATCCTCAACTATGCCAGGCCGGGCGAGATGGCGATCGGCCAGCGCATTCTCGTCCATGGCCGGGTGTTGGACGAGCGCGGCAAGGGTGTCGGCAACACGCTGGTCGAGTTCTGGCAGGCCAATGCCGGCGGGCGCTATCGCCACAAGAAAGAGGGCTATATGGCACCCCTCGACCCGAATTTCGGCGGCGTCGGCCGGACGATAACAGATGATGACGGCTTCTACTGGTTCAAGACCATCAAGCCCGGCCCCTATCCCTGGCCGAACGGCCCGAATGACTGGCGCCCGGCGCATATCCATTTCTCGGTGTTCGGCAGCGGCTTCGGCCAGCGGCTGATCACCCAGATGTATTTCGAAGGTGATCCGCTGATTCCGCTCTGTCCAATCGTGCGGACGATTTCCGACAAGGCTGCGATCGACCAGCTGATCGCGCCGCTCGACATGAATGCGACGATCCCGATGGACATGCGCGCCTACAAGTTCGACATCGTGCTGCGCGGCCGCCGTTCGACGCTGTTCGAAAACCGGATGGAGGGAAACTGAGATGGCACAATCGCTTCCCTATCTCAAGGAAACACCGTCCCAGACCGCCGGCCCCTATGTGCATATCGGCTGCACGCCGAATTTCGCCGAGATAACAGGCGTGTTCGAGAAGGATCTCGGCTCGGGTCCGCTGGTCAACGACAAAACGCGCGGCGAGCGCATCACCATCCGCGGCCGGGTGATCGACGGCACCGGCACGCCGCTGCGCGACGCCATGGTCGAGATCTGGCAAGCCGATACCGACGGCCTCTACAACAGCCCCGCCGAGACGCGCGGTGAAGCCGATCTCAATTTCGCCGGCTGGGGACGCTGCCCCTGCGACATGGTGACGGGCGAATTCGTCTTCCATACGGTCAAGCCCGGGCGCGTACCCTTCCGCGAGAACGATCCGCGGCCGATGGCGCCGCATGTGCTGTTCTGGATCGTCGCCCGCGGCATCAATATCGGCCTGCAGACGCGGATGTATTTTTCCGACGAGGACGCTGCCAATGCCGAGGATCCCATGCTATCGCGCATCGAGCACCGCATTCGCATCCCCACCCTCATCGGCAAGCGCGACGGCGATACGGTGACCTTCGACATCCATCTCCAGGGCGAGAAGGAAACGATCTTCTTCGATATGTAGGCAGTGCGTACGCATCTGCATCAAAGGAATTACTCCCATGGCTGACGCCTTCATCTGCGCCTATCTGCGCACCCCGATCGGTCGCTTCGGCGGCTCGCTGGCCACCGTCCGCACGGATGATCTCGGCGCCATCCCGCTCAAGGCGCTGATGGCGGCCAACAGCTCCGTGGATTTCGAGGCCGTGGACGAAGTGATCTTCGGCTGCGCCAACCAGGCCGGCGAGGACAACCGCAATGTCGCCCGCATGTCGGCGCTCCTGGCCGGCCTGCCGGTCGGCGTGCCCGGCACGACGATGAACCGGCTCTGTGGCTCGGGCATGGATGCCGTCATCACTGCGGCGCGTGCAATCAAGGCCGGCGAAGCGGAACTGCTTATTGCCGGTGGCGTCGAGAGCATGAGTCGCGCGCCCTTCGTCATGCCGAAGGCCGACACCGCCTTCTCGCGCCATGCCGAGATCCATGACACGACCATCGGCTGGCGCTTCATCAACCCGCTCATGAAGAAGCAGTATGGCGTCGACTCGATGCCGGAGACCGGCGACAATGTCGCGATCGACTATCATGTTGCCCGCGAGGACCAGGACGCCTTTGCCGTCCGCTCGCAGGCCAAGGCCGCGGCGGCACAGGCCAATGGGCGGCTCGCCAAGGAAATCACGGCGGTTACTATACCCCAGCGCAAGGGCGACCCAATCGTGGTCGACAAGGACGAGCATCCCCGCGCCACCAGCATCGAGGCGCTTGCCAAGCTCAATGTGATCAACAGAATCGAAGGCGCGACCGTCACAGCCGGCAATGCCTCGGGCGTCAATGACGGCGCAGCCGCCCTGATCATCGCCTCGGAAGCGGCAGCGAAGAAGCATGGCCTGACGCCGATCGCCCGTATCCTCGGCGGCGCCACCGCTGGTGTTCCGCCACGCATCATGGGCATCGGCCCGGCGCCGGCGACGCAGAAGCTGCTCGACCGCCTGGGCCTCAAGCAGGAACAACTCGACGTCATCGAACTCAACGAAGCCTTTGCCAGCCAGGGTCTTGCCACGCTGCGCCTCCTCGGCATTGCCGACGACGATAGCAGAGTGAACCGCAATGGCGGCGCCATCGCGCTCGGCCATCCGCTCGGCATGTCCGGTGCGCGCATTGCCGGCACGGCGGCGCTGGAGCTTCGCGAGACCGGCGGGCGCTATGCGGTGGCCACCATGTGCATCGGCGTCGGCCAGGGTATTGCCGTCGCCCTCGAGCGCGTGTGATAGTCGCACTATCTTTGCGGCGGAGCCCATGGCCGGTTTTCTCGATCGTCTGATTGCTGATCCCGATCTCGACGCCTTTCTGGGCGCCGGGGCCGATCTCAAGGCAATGCTGCAGGTCGAAGTCGCACTGGCGCGCGCCTGCGGCGAATGCGGCCTCATTCCTGCCGACTCCGCCCAGGTCATCGAACTTGCCGCTGCCGATTTCCGGCCGGATATCGACCAGCTCGCGAAGGATACGCTGCGTGATGGCATCGTTGTCGCCGGGCTGGTCAAGCAGCTTCGCGCCCATGTCGGCGAGCCGCATGGCCAGCACGTCCATTTCGGCGCGACCAGCCAGGACATTATCGACACTGCGCTGGCCATACGCCTGGGCGCGGTTCTCGGCCTCTTCGACGCCAGGCTCACGATGCTGGCCGGCACTTTGCGGGAACTCGAAGCCCGGTTCGGCGCCAATCGCCTAATGGGCCGTACGCGGATGCAGGCGGCAATGTCGATCACCGCGGGCGACCGGCTCGCCGTCTGGCGCGGCCTCGTCGAACGCGCGCATGTGTCCCTTGCACCGGCGCGCGCCGCCAACGGGGTCCTCTCGCTTGCCGGGCCGGCCGGGACCTCGGACAAGTTCGGGGACAGGGTCGACACTGTTCGCGCGCTCATGGCCGGGCAGTTGCAACTGACCGTTCCGGATTACGTACCCCATGCCGCGCGCGACCGCATCGCCGCGCTCGGCAGCTGGCTCTCACAAGTCACCGGCGCACTCGGCAAGATCGGCCAGGACGTGGCGCTGATGGCGCAGAACGAGATCGGCGAGGTCGCGCTCTCGGGCGCCGGCGGCTCGTCGGCCATGGCCCACAAGCAGAATCCTGTGCTGGCCGAGGTCCTAGTCACGCTTGCCCGCTACAATGCCGTGCAGGTCTCGGGCCTGCATCAGGCGCTAGTCCACGAGCAGGAGCGCTCCGGCGCCGCCTGGACGCTCGAATGGATGATCCTGCCACAGATGCTGAACGCGACCGGCACGGCGCTGCTCCACGCCCAATCCATGCTGGACGCGGTCGAACGCATCGGCCAGCCGGCCGATCAGTAGCGCGCGTCTTCGAGCCCGCAGAATGGATCCACGGGGTTCGTACCAGCGAAGGGCTTGCGGCCCAGCATGCAGTCCACCACCGCCGCCTGCACGCTGTCCATGGTTGAATAGGCGTTGATGTAGGCCGGCACACGCGGCGCGTCGTAGAGATGATAGGGGTGTCCGAAGGAGACCATCACCGCCGGAAGGTTCGTCCACGGCCGGTACATCGCCTTGAACAGCCCACCACCGCCCATCTTGTGCCAGTCGACGAAGCACCGACCGCGGACAAGCAGCGACTCGTCGCCCAGCGCATAGAGCACCAGATCGAAATCATCGGGGTTGGGGACGATGTCCGGCCGGTCGACCGTGACCTCGAAGCCTTCCTTCCGCAGGAGTTCAGGCAGCACGAATTGCAGCGGCCGCGGGATCAACGGATGATTGATGCCGCCATCGACGAAGAGGATGCGTTTCGTCTGGGCCGGATCGAGCGGGAAGATGCCGTCGACATCCTTCACCAGCGTCGGCGAACGGGCGATGTAGTCCTTCGATGTCGCGACGCTGTCGGGATGGGCCAGCACGCGGCGCGCCTCCTCGGCATCGGACAGCACGTCCGATGGCTGGAAGAGCTTGAGATAGGCCTTGAGCGCCAGGATTCGCAGCACCGATTCCTCGAGCCGCTCCTCGCTGATCCGTCCTGCCTCGATGGCGGCCTTGACCGCCGCCATGTCATCCTCCGGCGCATCGCTGAACAGGATCATGTCGCAGCCATTGGCGATGATATCAGGCATGGTGTCGATATGGTGACCCCAGGCCGACAGCCCGCCCATCGGCGTGGCGTCCGAGACGATGATGCCGTTGAAGCCGAGCTCGCCGCGCAACAGGTCGATGTTCAAGAGCTTGGACACCGACGCCGGCCGGAACGCTTCGAGCCCGGCATCCGGCATCTTGGATCGGACATAGGCCGGCAGCGCGATATGTGCGCTCATGACCGACACGACGCCTTCCGATATCAGCTTCTTGTAGAGCCGGCCGAAGGTCGCCATCCATTCGTCCATCGAGAGCGGATTGGTGGTGGTCACCAGATGCTGGTCGCGGTCATCATAGCCTTCGCCGGGCCAATGCTTGGCCGTGGCGGCAATGCCGTTCTGCTGCAGGCCGCGGACATGGGCGACCGCATGGCGTTCGATCCTGTCGACATCGGAACCATAGGAGCGCGTCCCGACGATCGGCGAACGGAAAGCCGCGTTGATGTCGATGACGGGCGTGAAGGACCAGCGCACGCCCATGGCCCGTCCCTCGCGCGCTAGGATCTCGGACGACTTCTCCGTCGCCTCGACATCGTCGACGGCGGCGAGGCCGAGCTGGCCGAGCACCGGCGTACCGAAGGCGAAGGAATGACGGCTACCTTCGAGGTCGGCACTGATGACCGGCGCGACCTTGCTCTTGGCGACGAGGTTGGCGATCGTGCGCCGCTCGAATTCCAGATCCGGCGTGAAGAAGCGCGTGACGCCGCCAGGCCGGAGAGAGGCGATCCGGTCGAATTCTGCCTCGTTGGTCCCCATCATGATCAGCGTGAAAAGCTGGCCGACCTTGTCGTCGAGGTCGAGCGAGGCATAGGTCTCGCGCACCCATGACATCGCGGCATCGTCGAGGTTGAATGGCGGCTGGCGAAGCTGGTCGTAGATGGTCATTGGGTTCTCCTCGAATGTATGAAACGGGGCAAGACAGAGCTGCACGCGCCGACCTCCGCTTCTCCCCTTGGGGAGAAGGTGGCCCGCAGGGCCGGATGAGGGGTTGCGCGAAGCGCCGGGATCGCCGCTGGGAACCCCTCATCGCCTCGCTTGCGCTCGGCACTTCTCCCCAAGGGGAGAAGCGGGAGACCGCTGCGACCGCCGCGTCTCAATCCGCTTCGTCGTTTGTCGACAGGAGCAATCCCATGCCGCCACCGCCAGAGTCAACCGCTGGGCAGCGTTTCACCCGAGCCGTGTAATATGGTTATCCCAGGCGATCTCCGACTTGGCCGCGCCGAACTCACCATGCTCCGTCGAGCGAAGGAAGCCCGGCTGCTCGACGGCCAGCCCGCAGACACCAGCGATCTTTTCCTCATAGGCAAGCTTGCCTGTCTCGACATCGAAAGCCGCCCATTGGCCGCCCTTGGGCGAGGAGATCGCCACCAGCCCCGTGGCGCGGTTGACGGCGACCGAGCCGACATAATTGTCGAAACCGACCAGCAGCGGTTCGGGCATCTCCAGGAACCTGACTTCCTCGCCGCGTCGAAAACTGCCGAGCAGCTGCGGATGGCGGTTGCGGGCGCCCTCGAACTGGCAGCCGAACCAGACACGGCCATGCGCGTCGATATCCATGTGGCGGGTCGAGAGCTGCCTGATATCGTCGGGCATGGCGTGCTTCTCGACCATGCGCCCATCCTTGAGGTCGACGATGACCAGCGACGGTTCCATGTGGTCGATATTGAGCTTGGCGCGACCGGAATCGGGATGCTGTTTGATGCCGCCATTGGCGATGGCGAGATAGCGGCCGCCTTCCATCAGCTGAAGATCATGTGTGTCCATGCCATGCGCCGGGAACTCGCCGACCTTCGCATAGCCAAATCGCACATCGTAGAGGCCGATCATGCCGGCATAGTTGTCGAAGTCGTTCTCGGCGATATAGAGCAGCCTGCCATCGGGCGAGAAAACGCCGTGGCCGAAGAAGTGCCGGTCCTCGGCGGACTCGACCAGCTTCACGGGCTTGCCCGTCACCCGGTCGAAGACCAGCGCAAAGGTGCCCGGCCGGCGGGCGAAGGCCGCGGCATGGGTCGAGTTCGGGTCGTGGGTAACGTCATGGCCGCGATCGGGCAGCGACATGCGGCTGATCTCGGCGCCATTCTCCGCCAGCAGCGCCACGCCATAGGTCTCTGCCTCAGTCATGTAGGCTGCGGCGAAGATGGCATCGCTCCTCGCCAGAGCCTCGGCTCCGCGCGGGGCGAGGGCTGCGGCAAATCCGAGACCCGCTGCCTTGAGGAAACTGCGCCGGTCGATCGGAGCCGTGATCATCTCAGTCGCCATCCGCGAAGGAGAAGCCGGCGCCGAGGCCGATGGCGCCACCGACATCGCTGTCGATTCGGGTCATCGCGTCCTTGAGATTGAAGGTGATGAAGTCGAGCTTGCCGAGATATTTGGAGTCCGCCAGACGCTCCGCCGTCGGCTGGTCGAGCTTGCCGAGTGCCGACGACGCATTCTCGAGGTCGAAGCTCGCCGATTCCGCGAGCGAATGAACGTCGGGATCGAGCAGCGAGGTAATGTCCGTCACCACCCAGAATTTCGCGAGACCATCGACATTGGCGTTGAGCGCCTTCATCGTCAGGCCCGAGCGCCAGTAGACCGCGAGCTTCGGCGAGACCTTCAGGCCCTTGCCCTTATAGAAATGGGCGATGCGCTGGTCGCGCACCATTTCGAGCCCGTGGACGGCGATGCCGATCAGCGCGGCGACGGCTTCCTTGTCGTCGCGATAGACCGGATTGTCGACGCCCGGAACCTTCCAGTCGCGCGAAACGCCGTCAGGCGCATCCCAGGCGGATTGTAGTTCGGCAGCGATGCTCTCGACATTCTTCGCGACTGCCAGGCCGTAGCGGCAGCGGAAGCCGTTCTTCTCGCTGACGATCGCTTCCGGATAGGCGCCGAAGAACAGAAATTCGAAGGCGCCGAGGCCCTGGATGGCGACGCTGCGGGTCTTGAGCGCCGGGGCATCCGTCACATGCTCGTCGGGTTTGGCGAGCAGCGCCTGGACTTGCCTGAGGCCGGTCGACTTGCGGTCGGGGTAGAAGAGGATGCGCTCAAGGCGGTTCTGCTCCATCACGGGTCCGAGCCGCAGGAACTCGATCTTGCCCCAGCTCTCGACCGTATCGGCGAAGCGCGCCTGCACCGCCTTTAGACCGTCATCCGACCTCGCGGCACAGAAGGTCCCGGTCGTCTTCGCCAGTGCCGAAGCCTTGGCATGGAAATCGGCATAAGCGGGCCGGATATAGCCGTCGACGGCATTGGCCATGACATCAGATGCCTGGGCCTTGTCGAAGGCAGCGGCGGGTCCGCCGACCAGCAACGAAGCGAGAATCGTGAGGCCGAGTATCAATCGCATCAGAGCGACTCCAGGAACTTGATCAGGTTTTCGCGATCGGCCCGCGTCATGGTCGCGTAATTGTCCCGGGCCTTTTCGGCCTCGCCACCATGCCAGAGGATGGCTTCCTCCAGCGTCCGGGCCCGGCCGTCGTGCAGGTAGAACGCCTTTTTCGTCACGGTGCTGGTCAGCCCAATACCCCAGAGCGGTGGCGTTCGCCACTCCCTTCCTGTCGCAGCCCCCACCAACTGGCCGTCGGCGAGGCCAGCGCCCATGTCATGCAGCAGGAAGTCGGAATAGGGCCAGATCAGCTGGGCGCGGAATTCATTCGCGGCGTCGTTGGCGGTGACGAATTTCGGCCTGTGACAGGAGATGCAGCCGGCTTCGTAAAACAGCTTCTTGCCGGCGAGCACATCGGGAAAACCCGACTTGCGCCGGGCCGGCACGGCAAGATGCCGGGAATAATGCGTCACCAGTTCGAGGATCGGATCGGGCGCCTCGGTTCTGCCGAGCGTCGTCTGCTCGCCGGTCGCGAGCTTGAGACAGTCCGCTTGCGCCGCGGTGCAATCCCCATGCGGCTTGTCGACGAGAGGCGTCGAAATGCCGAGATCGCCGGCAAAGGCATGCGCCGTTTGGTCGCGGATATCTGCATTCTCCGCCTTCCAGCCGAAAAGGCCGAGACGGCTCTTCCCCGCCATGTCTCTGACGATCTGCAGCCTGCCCGATATGCCGTCCTTGTCGGCATCGTCAGGATCGGCCAATGCGCGGATCTGGTCTTCCGGTATCGCCTCGATCAGGCCAAGGCCGATCATCTGCGGCGCGACGCGTGGCGAGAACGTCGTGCGTCTGTCGAGCGCACCATAGCGCAGGTCCGCGACGTCATAGGTCGGCTTGCGGAGCGTGACGATCAACCCGTCGGGAAAAGTGAAGGGAAGCGCCGAATAGGAGATGTTCACCTGCGCCTCGGCGAGCAGGCCGGGAATGGCCCTGTCCTGCAACTGGCTGCCATAGACCGGATCGGGGAAGTTCCGGACAAAGCCGTCAGCAACCGCCGCCTTTTCGGCATCGGTATCGGCAGCACGGGCGAGCCTCAGAAACAGCGTGCCCCTATCCTTGCCGTCGGGCGGCATGCCGCGGCCATCGTCCTTGTGGCACTGCTCGCAGGAGCGCGCATTGTAGAACGGCCCAAGCCCGTCCGACGCCCGCGTCGAGGACGGCGCGGCTACCCAGAGCTTGCGGAAAAGCGCGTTGCCGAGCCGGAAATCCATATGCCGCTCATGCGGCAGGTTGGTGGAAAAGTGCGAGAAGGCGAGCCGATCCGGCTCCTCGATCGAGGTCGTCGCCCCGGCCTGAAGCGCCTCTGACGGTTCGGCCTTCGAGAAATCCGCCGTCGGCTCGACAAGGGCCGCTATCTCGGCCGGTGTCTTCGCCGCCTGAGGGGTGACCGCCCAGGCGGCGAGAGTGCCCGCCGACAGCAAAGCAAGCAGCGGCAAGGCTATCCAGTGTCGTTTCATCGCCGTCCGGCGGGCCGGCTGAAACCGACCCCTCCGCCTGTTGTTATTTTCCTACGGCGCTAGGATTGTCGAGGCTGTCGGAACCTTCAAGCTCAATCTTGCCGAGGTTGAGTGCAGCAATGGCACGCTCGATCGATTTGGTCTGGCCGACGAGGCCGTCGATGGCAGCCTGCACCACCGCATTGCCCTCGGCATTGCCGTCGCCGATCATCTGATCGTAGGCCTCGACCGTCTCGCCGCGCTTGGCCATTACGTTCATCGCCGCGATGGTCGTGTCGAGCTTGCCCGTCAGTTCCTTGTCGACAGCCGCATCCTTCTCCGCCACCAACGCTTGGAGCGACGGACCTTCCATCTTGGTCCCGTCGACGCGGGTGTATTTGCCAGTATAGACGCCCTGGATGCCGATCGCGTCGTTGAGATGCGAGTTGAAGGTGTTGTCGGAGAAGCAATCGTGCTCCTCTTCCGGGTCGTGCAGCAGCAGGCCGAGCTTCATGCGCTCGCCGGCCAGTTCGCCATAGGAAAGCGAGCCCATGCCGGTCAGCATGGCCGAGAGGCCCTTGGCAGGATCGGCGGTCACGGCCTTGGCGGCATCGCCCTCCGGCGCCCATTGCTTGACCATGTATTCAAGGTCGGTCACCAGCAGCGACGAGGCGGCCTTGAGATAGGCGGCGCGGCGGTCGCAATTGCCATTGGTGCAATTCTTGAGATCGTAATCGGTGTAGGACCGCTTGCCGGCGCCCGGGCCGGTACCGTTCAAGTCCTGACCCCAGAGCAGGAATTCGATGGCATGATAGCCGGTCGCGACGTTGGACTCGGTCTCGCCCGCTTCCTGCAGCGTGCTTTCGAGCAGTTCCGGCGTGATCTTGCTCGCATCGACCTCCTTGCCGCCGATGGCGAATTTTGGATTGGCGATGACGTTGAGCACATATTGCTCATTTTCGTCGCTCTCGGTGCCATAAGCCTTGTCGACATAGTCGATCAGGCCCTCGTCGAGCGGCCAGGCATTCACCTTGCCTTCCCAATCATCGACGATCGAGTTGCCGAAACGGTAGGCTTCGGTCTGCTGGTAGGGAACGCGCGCCTTGATCCAGGCGTCCTTGGCAGCCTTCTGGGTCGCCACGGAGGGCGCCGCCAGGAAGGCATCGATCGCCGCATCAAGCGCCTTGGCCGTGGTCAGTGCGTCTTCGTATTTCGCGTGGCCCAGTTCGGCATAGTGCTTGACGACTGCAGCGGGGTCGGTTGCGGCATGGGCCATGCTTGCGACCAGCGAAATGCCGCCGGCCAGCATGATCGCTGCGGCGTTGATCATGGTTCTCGGCATAATGTCTCCCTCGGCTTTTCAATTGCTGAGGCGTCATCGCGCAAATGAATACTGGTGTCAAATTGTATAGTTTATAAGGATTCCAAGCTGCTTCCCCGCCCCTCCATCACCGCCGACTAATACGTCTGTATGGCGTCACGCAATTTTGTCCTACGCCGGGCATCAAGATTGAAAAATGAGCATCTTGCAGAACAAAAAATGTGCGATATGAGTAAATTATCGGCAATGGCGGACATTCATGCAGCGTCACATCCATCATTTCACCCATCGGCACGTGATCCATTACCTTCACAGGCACGAGCCGAAGGGGCACACGCTTGCGCATCTCAAGTCGGGAATTGGCGCGGTTCTGGCAATTTCGCTTGTCGGCTTGATGGCAGTGCTGACCAGCCTGCCGATGCTGATCGCACCCTTTGGCGCCACGGCGGTGCTGCTGTTCGGCCAGCCGAAGAGCCCGCTGGCGCAGCCGGCCAACATCGTCGGCGGCTATTTGATCGCTGCCATCGTTTCGTCGGCGGCGCTATGGCTGTTTCCTGGTTCGTGGGCCGCAGCGGCTGCGGCTGTCGGCATTTCGATCGCCGCTATGGCGATGCTCCGCGTCACGCATCCGCCGGCCGGTGCCATCCCGCTCGTCGCCTTTGCCTCGCATTTCGACCTGCCGGTTCTGACCGCCGTGGTGCTGGCTGGCAGCGTGCTGATGATCGCCATCGGCGTGCTGCATCACCGCATTCCGCCGCAACAGCAATATCCGCTCAGGGCGCCGTGAAGGCTTTTAGCCCTTCCGCTTCAGCATCGCAAAGAAGAAGCCGTCCGTGTCGGTCGACGCCGGTGATAAGGTAACCGTCACGCCATCCTTCGAGACCGGCTGCACACCGGATGCGCCGAAAAGCGATTGCCAGCCATCGAGCGCGGAGACGAGCTCGAACTCGTCATTGCCAGCGACGAACTGCCGCGCCTGGTCCTGGTTCTCCTGGGGTAGCACCGAGCAGGTGACGTAACAGAGCATGCCGCCAGGACGGACATAGCGCGCGGCAGACGACAGCACCTGCCGCTGCTGCTCGATCCTCTCGCCGAGATTCTTCGGGGTCAGCCGCCACTTCGTATCCGGCCGCCGGCGCCAGGTGCCGGTACCGGTGCAGGGCGCGTCGACCAGAACCCGATCGCATTTGCCGAGGAGATGGGCGATGTCCTTCTCCCGCTCATGAACCTGCACATTGCGCGTTCCGGCACGGCGAAGGCGCTCGATGATCGGCGCCAGCCGCTTGCGGTCGGCATCGAAGGCGTGGATCTGACCCTTGTTGTGCATCGTTGCGGAAAGCGCCAGCGTCTTGCCGCCGCCACCGGCGCAATAGTCGAGGATCTGCTCGCTATCCCCGGCCATGACCAGATCGGCGACGATCTGCGAGCCTTCGTCCTGCACCTCGAACCAACCCTTGGCGAAAGAGAGCTCGGCCGTAACGTTCGGCAGCCGCGACGGCCCCTCCCCCGGCGCTATTCGCACGCCCTGTCGGGCAATGCGGGATGGCACCGCATGGTCTTCCTCCAGAGCGTCCACGACCTTGTCGCGGCTGGTGCGCAGCGTGTTGGTGCGTAGATCGAGCGAAGGCCGCTCGGCGAGCGCCTGGGCCTCGACCAGCCACTGATCGCCGAAATTCTCCTGGAGCAGCGGCACGACCCATTCGGGGATGTCACCCTTCACATGGTCGGGCGCATCATCGAGATTGCGGCTGCGGAAAGCACCAAGTAGCGCGGCCGGTAGCGGCTCGGGCGCGAATTTGTCGCCGTCGAGGTCCGCAGCCAGTTGTTCGGGAGAGATCCGCCACTGTCTGTATATCACGGCATGGGCGAGAGCGGCGGGACCTGCATCGTCCATCAGCCAGGCATGCGACAGCTTCTTGCGGAGAGCGTCATAGACGATATTGCCGACCGCGGCCCGGTCGCCCGATCCCGCGAAGCGGCGGGAAAGGCCCCAGTCCTTGAGCGCGTCGGCCACGGGCCGACGACGGTTCTCTATGTCGGCGAGGACTTCGATGGCCCCCGCCAGGCGGCCGCCCAAACGCATGTTCTTCTCCGAAATTATCTCCGGGTCGTAACCGCGATTGCAGTGAAGGGCAAGCGTTTGGAAGGCGAGTAAGCCTCAGCGGCTCACGATCTCGTAGCAGACCTTGGTGTGGCCGGAGCGGATCATGCCGATCTGGTTGGCGGCTGCCTTGGAGAGATCAAGGACACGGCCGCGAATGAAAGGACCCCGATCATTGATGCGGACAATCACGCTCTTGCCGTTGCGGCTGTTGGTGACCCTGAGTTTGGTGCCGAAGCGAAGGGAGCGATGCGCGGCGGTGAGCCGGGACGGATTCATGCGCTCGCCGGATGCGGTCTTGGAGTGAAGGGCGTACCAGGAGGCGCCGCCGCAACCATTTTTAGCAGATGCAGAGCCGGCTGCGATGGCCGAGCTCATAACGACAGTGGCAGCGACGACTGCCATGCGGATTTTTTTTGCCAATGTGGAACCTTTTCCGTCCGTTTCATTCTGTGAGACGGGCATTCATAGGTCAAAAATGGCAAAAAAGTGCCTAAATTGATCACGCAATATTAATGTCTGAAACATTTACGGAACGATTCAGATCAAACATGCGTAATTGCTAACGCAACTACTGGTTATTTATCCCCTGAAAACAGGCATTAAGCAGAGACGGATCGGGCGTATGTGGTATTCGAGTCACATTCACAAAAAACGCGAGAAAAAGTGCCGCTAACCATCAGTTAATCGATCGAATCCGCAAATTTCGCGCTTGGCCGAACTGCGGGCCGAGCGATTCCCAAGATCAAAATGCTCGCCAGGCCTGATCGTTCCACAGTTGCTGCAGGGAAATCCGGTAGTCCGGATAGAGATATTCGAAACCGATTTCACGCGACCGGGCATTGGAGACGCGCTTGCTCTCACCATAAAAGGATCGTGCCATGGGGCTCAGTTCGGCCGTCTCGAAGGGGATATCAGGCGGCACCGGCACGCCCATCAGCCGCGCGGCATATTCCACCACATCCTGTGCCGGCGCCGGCTCGGCATCGGTCACATTATAGACGCCACCCTTGCCCGCCTCGATCAGGAAGGCGGTGAAGCGGCCGATATCCTCGACCCGGATGCGATTGAAGATCTGGCCTTCCTTGATCAGCCGCCGGGCCGTGCCATTGTCGAGATTGACGAAGGCGTTGCGGCCGGGACCATAGATGCCGGACAGCCGGAACACGGCGACCGGGATGCCGAGCGCCGCACCCGCATCCAGCCACTGCTGCTCGGCGATCACGCGCTCGCGGGACCGGTCGGATACCGGCTCGAGACTCGCACTCTCATCGACCCAGTTGCCGTCGCGATTGCCATAGACGCCGATCGTCGAGAGATAACCAGCCCATTTCAGGTTTGGCGCCAGGGCGCGCAAATCCTTGAAGCGGTTGAGGAAGCGATCGCCGTCCTCATCCGGCGAGATTGACTGCAGGATATGCGTCGCCCCGTTCAGCGCCTCGGCGAGCGCAGGCGAAATCGTATCGCCATCGAAAGCGATCGGCGTGGCGCCCGTCTTCTCGATCCCGGCAAAATTCTTTTCCGAGCGCGTCGTGCCGTAGACTGTTTCGAAAGTCGGAGCGCAAACGCGTGCAATTGCCTTGCCCGAAAAGCCGGCGCCGAGGATCAGAAGCTTCATCGCATGGTCTCCGCTCGATCGAATTCCCTAAGGACGGAATCATCCGTCTCTTCGGACAGTATCTGGCGCGCATTTTCAAGCCGTCCGAGACGCGACAATGCCCACACCGCCATTGCCCTGACATCGGCCGATGGGTCGGCAAGCAATCGGCGACACTGGTCGGCCAGATTCGCATCGCCGGAATTGCCCGCGGCAATCAGACAGTTGCGGACGAAACGATCGCGGCCGATGCGCTTGACGGGCGACCCGGAGAAAAAGGCGCGGAAGGCGGTGTCATCGAGCGCGAGAAAGTCCGCCAGCGGCGGCTCCGTGAGGTCGGTGCGCGGCTGGAGCTTCATCTCGCGCGCGGCGCTCGCGAACTTGTTCCACGGACAGGCGGCGAGACAGTCGTCGCAGCCATAGATGCGATTGCCCATCAGCGCGCGAAACTCTTCCGGGATCGATCCTTTGTGCTCGATGGTGAGATAGGAGATGCAGCGCCGCGCATCGATCTGGTAGGGCGCGGGAAAGGCATTGGTCGGGCAGGCGTCGAGGCAGGCGCGGCACGAACCGCAATGATCGACCTCGGCGTCGTCGGCCACCAGTTCGGCATCGGTAAAGATCGAGCCGAGAAACAGCCAGGAGCCGAATTCGCGGCTGACGAGATTGGTGTGCTTGCCCTGCCAGCCCAGCCCAGCCTTGGCCGCGAGCGGCTTCTCCATGACCGGCGCAGTGTCGACAAAGACTTTCACCTCGGCGCCGCTGCGCGCGGCGAACTTACCCGCCATCTCCTTGAGCTTGCCCTTGATGACGTCGTGATAGTCGCGATTGCGGGCATAGACCGAAATGTTGCCTGTATCGGTCTTGTCGAGGAGCACCCGCGGATCGTGCTCCGGACCATAGTTCATGCCGAGCATGATAACGGACTTGGCCTCAGCCCAGAGCGTCGTCGGCGCAGCGCGGCGCTCGCGCGTCTCTTCCATCCAGGCCATCGTGCCGTGATGGCCCGCGGCGACATAGGCCGCGAGATCCTCGCCGAGCCGCTCGTCGGTTTCGGTTCCGGTCACTCGACAGACATCGAAACCGGCCTGCCGGGCTACGTCCTTGATATAGGCAGTGAGCTTTGCCGGATCCCTAGAAGTCGAGGTCGGCATAGTGGGATACCGGGGTGACGCCGCGCACCCGGTCGTTGAGCAGTGCGCGGAAGCTGGGGCGCGACTTGATCCGCTGGTACCATTCCTTCACCTGCGGCCATTCGTTCCAATCGATCTCGCCGAGATAGTCGAGGACGGAGATGGCCGCAGCACCTGCAAGGTCGGCGTAGGACAACCGCTCACTGGCGAGCCATGTCCGGGAGCCCGCGAGCCAGGCGAGGTAGCGCATATGCTGGCGAATATTGCCGCGTGCGATCCGCAACATCTTCGAATCCGGTGCGCCGCCACCCTGTTCCGGCGCCATCTGCAGCTTGAAGACGCGTTCGCGGGTTAGCGGCTTGGTGACGTCCTGCTCGGTCTTGTTGAGAAACCATTCGGTCAGCCGGCGAATTTCGGCGCGCTGGAAAGGATCTTCGGCCAGGAGCCGGCGGTCGCGCTTCAGGACGCCTGATGTCTCGTCCATGAATTCCGAGATGATGGTCGCGCCGCACAGCGTGCGCATATTGTCGTCGACATAAACAGGAAGCGTGCCCGCCGGGTTGAGCGCGATGAAGTCCTTGCGCTTCTCCCAGAGCTGCTCCTCGACCAGCTCCGCCTGGAAGCCATATTCGGCAAAGATCAGCCGCACGAAGCGCGACGCGGTGGACATCGGATGGTAGTAGAGGACGGGCATGGTGGATCCGTGGTGCGTCAATTTGGATTCAATGGCGTCTGGCCAGACGAACTGTCAAGCCTGTATAGACCTTTTCGGCATTGGGCTGGCCGGACGAAGCAGGACCGGCAGCCGAAAGCCCGTCACAAGTTATCTCTTCTAAAACCCTGCATCATTCTTAATCCCACGAGGTTTTCATGAGCGAGCCGAACATTTTCAGCGCCCTCATCCTGGGCCTGATCGAAGGGCTGACCGAATTCATCCCGGTATCGTCGACTGCGCATGTCCAGCTCGCGAGCCACTTCCTGAAATTCGAGTCGCCGAGCAATGCTTTTACCATTCTTGTGCAGCTTGGCGCGATCCTCGCGATCTTGCTCGTCTACTTCAAGCGGCTGCTCGACGTGGCTCTGACATTGCACTCGAGCGAACGATCGCGCTGGTTCGTGATGTCGATCCTTGTCGCCTTCCTGCCGGCCGTCGTCGTCGGCGTCTTCGCGGAGAGCTACATCAACGCGCTGCTCGAGCGGCCGGTCATCATGTGCTACGTGCTGATCATCGGCGGCGTCGTCCTGCTTGTCGTCGACAGGCTCCGGCTGAAGCCGCGTTATTTCGACGCCATGGCCTATCCGCTGCCGCTGGCGCTCAAGATCGGCATCTGCCAGTGCGTGGCGATGATTCCCGGCACCTCTCGCTCCGGCGCAACCATCGTGGGCGCTCTGCTGATGGGGGCCGACAAGCGGTCCGCTGCCGAATTCTCCTTCTTCCTCGCCATGCCCACCATGGTCGGCGCCTTCGTCTACAAGCTCTACAAGGTACGCAACGATCTCACCATCGACGACACCACGGCGATCGTTGTCGGCTTTCTCGCCGCCTTCGTCTCGGGCCTCTTCGTGGTCCGTTCGCTGCTCGCCTTCGTCTCGCGCCGCGGCTATGCGCCCTTCGCATGGTGGCGAATCGCCGTCGGCGCGCTTGGTCTGGTCGGGCTCTATTACATGCCCTGACGGGCTGGCCCCGGAATAGCAAAGGGCCGCTCCGGGAGCGGCCCTTTTCATTTCGCCATCAGCGAAAAATCAGTTCTTATCTGGCGTCTCACAAGGGTTCACGCCATAGGCCGAAGAGCACGATGCCTGGTTGGCCGCGACGCTGCGCGGAGAAACGAAGGAACCGGCCAGAATGACAAGTGCCGCAGACGCAAAAAACAGTGCGATCGATTTGCCCATATTTATCCCCTGGAGTGACCAAAAGCCGAGCCAGATGCCTATCACCGAGGCATCGTTCTTGACCGGCTTCTAATCAGTGAACTCGGGACAATCAATAAATCACGCATGCTGAATACGCCGTTAACAGGGATAGAGATTCTGCATGCGTCTTTTGTGCAACTTTAGGACCGGAGGCTTGAGCGGGCCCGTCAGACAGTACCCGACTGGGTGAACTGGCCCTCGGGGCGATAGCGCACGAGATAGCTCGGCAGGATCGCTTCGGCGAGTGTCGGCTTGATGCCCAGGCCTTCCAGCGTCCGGCCTTCTCTTTTCGCTGCGTCGGAGACGACATTGTCGACTTTCAGCAGCGTCACCTGATCAGCGGTGATCATCGGCGTGACGAAGGGGATCAGCGAATTGATCGTGCCGAGGATCGAGGCGACGAAGAAGGGAATCGGCACCAGCGACTTCTCGCGACAGGTGATGCGCAGGATATCACCGAGGATATCGCGGAAGCTCTTTGCCTCGGCGCCGCCGAGCTCATAGATCTTGCCGCCTTCGACGGTGCCATCCACGGAACGCGCCACAGCTTCGGCAACGTCGTCGACGAAGACGGGCTGGAACCTGGTGTTGCCGCCGCCGACCAGCGGCAGGGCCGGTGCGATCCGCGCCATCTCGGCGAACTTGTTGTAGAAGCCGTCTTCCGGGCCGAACATGACAGACGGACGGTAGATCACCGCATCGGGTAGCAGCGAGAGAATGGCCTTCTCGGCCTTTGCCTTGGTCTGTGCGTAGGACGAGGCCGAATCGATATCGGCACCAAGCGCAGAGATATGGGTGAGCTTTACACCGGCATTGCGACAGGCTTCCGCGATGGCGCGGGCGCCAAAATCCTGAACCGCATCGAAGGTGTTGCGGCCGGTCTCATGCAGGATGCCGACGCAATTGATCACATGGTCGGAGCCGCGAACGGCGGCATCGACGGAACTGCGATAGCGCAGATTGGCCTGGACGAAAGCGATCTGGCCGACATTGCCGAGCGGCTGGAGATGGAAGGCGAGGTCAGGCCGACGGACCGCGACCCGGATGCGATAACCGCGCTTGGCGAGAACCCGGACGATATGCCGGCCGAGAAAGCCGGACCCTCCGAACACGGTCACGAGCTTGGGCATGTTCGACAGCGTCATCGGGGTCTCCTGGATCGCGGTATTGGCAGGCTGTTGAAAGCATGCTGTAGCGCAATCGACCACGGAAATGAAGCGGTCAAATACCTTCCACGATCACCATTTCGGCGTCTGCGACTTCCTGCCGTATCGCCGCGGCGATCTGGTATTCCGGCGAATGGTAGCAATCATGCGCCGCTTCGAGCGACGGAAACTCGATCACCACATTGCGCGCGCGCACTTGGCCCTCGAGCCGCTCATAGCGACCTCCACGGGCGAGGAACACAGCGCCATATTTCTCGAAGGCCGGCTTGGCCGCAGTGACGTAGTCCTTGTAGCGCTCGGGATTGCGAACATCGACGCGGGCAATCCAGTATCCCTTGGCCATGGAAATCCTCCTGACAGCTCTGAATTTGCAGAGAAATTTTCTAGGGAAATCTAGGTCGCGGCCTCGATTTCGGCAAGTATCGACCGCGCGGCTTCCTTCGGGTCCGGCGCCTTGACGATCGGCCGTCCCACAACGAGATGGGTTGCGCCAGCGCGGATCGCGTCGGCTGGCGTCATGACCCGTTTCTGGTCACCGGGATCGCTGCCCGTCGGCCGGATGCCCGGAGTGACCACGGCGAGATCGGGACCGACAACGCGGCGCACGGCGGCGGCTTCCTCGGCCGAGCAGACGATGCCACCCATACCGGCGCGGCGTGCCTGTTCGGCCCGGCGAAGGACCAGCGTATGAGGGTCATATTCGTAGCCGGCGTCGATCAGGTCGGATTCATCCATCGAAGTCAGGACCGTCACGCCGAGCAGGCAGAGATTCGAACCTTTTGCCGCCTCGACCGCGGCGCGCATGGCCTTGGGATAGGCGTGCAGCGTGAGCATGGTCATGCCCATCTTGGCGACATTTTCGACGCCCGACGCCACCGTGTTGTCGATGTCGAGCAGTTTCATGTCGAGGAAGATCTTCTTGCCCTCGCGCGCCAGATCCTTGGCGAATTCCAGGCCGCCGGCGAAGACAAGCTGATAGCCGATCTTGTAGTAGTCGACCGACGATCCGAGCTTCTTCACGATGGCTTCCGCCTCGCCGATATTCGGCACGTCGAGGCCGACGATGAGATGGTCTCTCGCTGCCATGAACACGTCCTCTACCTGCAAATGATGCGCGGACCAGTGGCATGGCCACCACCGGTCCGCAAGGCAAAAGACGAGCAAATCACTGGAAAATGATTATTTCCAGGGCGCGCCCGCCATCATCCGGGCAGCGGCATTGAGCCGGTTCCACACATTGATCTGGGCGATGGAAAGGATCAGCGCCGCAAGCGCCTTCTCGTCATAGTGCTTCGCGGCTTCGGCCCAGACGGCGTCCGACACCGGATCGCCCTTGTCGGCGATGCGGGTCAGTTCCTCCGTCAGCGCCAGCGCCGCGCGCTCGGCATCGGTGAAGTAGGGCGTGTCACGCCAGGCGGCGACTGAGAAGATGCGATCGTCGCTCTCGCCTTCCTTCTTCAGTTCCTGCGCATGCATGCCGACGCAGACGCTGCAGGCGTTGATCTGGCTTGCACGGAGATGCACCAGCTTGCGGGTTGTGATCGGCAGCAGTTCGGCGGTCGACTTGTCAAGCGCATAGAGCGCCTTGAGCGCGTCGGGCAGGACGAGTGCGGGGTTGTTCATTCTTGCCGGCATGGTATTTCTCCTTGAAATCAAAGGTTTGGCATTGACGACTTCTCTGGGGCAGTCGGATCTGTCACACCGGCTGCATCCCGTTCGTCATCCATCTGACGCAACCGGATTGGGGAATGTGACCGATGAGCGAAGATAATTTTCAGGCCGAGCAATTCCTGGCCGAGCAATTCAGGGCAAACCGCGCTCACCTCAGGCGCGTCGCCTATCGCATGCTGGGCTCCACGAGCGAGGCGGAAGACGCGGTGCAGGAGGCCTGGCTCCGGCTCTCGCGTGCGGCGGCGTCCGACGTCCGCAACCTCGGCGGCTGGCTGACCACCGTCGTCTCACGCATCTGCCTCGACATGCTGCGCACCCGCAAGCAGCGACGCGAGGATCCGCTCGGCCCAGGTGTTGCTGAGCCTTCGGTCAGCCAATCCGACCCTGGCGGCTTCGAGCATGAGGCGATGCTGGCCGATTCCGTCGGCCTTGCCATGCTCGTCGTCCTGCAGCAGCTGACCCCGGCGGAGCGCATCGCCTTCGTACTGCATGACATGTTCGACCTGCCCTTCGACGAGATCGCGCCGATCGTAGACCGCACGCCGGACGCTGCGCGCCAACTCGCCAGCCGCGCCCGCCGCCGCGTTCAAGGCAAGCCAAGCCCGGATGAGGCCCAGCTTGCCAGCAACCGCTCGATCGTCAGCGCTTTCCTGACAGCCTCACGCACGGGTGACCTGAGCGGCCTGCTCGCCGTGCTCGACCCGAATGTGGTAATGCGCGCAGACACCGCCGCCATCCGCCTCGGCGCCATCCCGCCGACGACGCGCGGCGCAGATGCCGTGGCGCAAGCCTTCGCCGGCCGCGCCCGCAGCGCCCAGGTCGGTCTCATCGACGGCGCCATCGGCGTCATCATCGCGCCAGAAGGCAATCTCCGGCTGGTGCTTGAGGTCACGATCCGCGACGGCAAGATTGTCGAGATCGGCTCAGTGGCAGACAGGGATACGCTGGCGGAGATGGATTTGACTGTGCTGCAATAAGGACGCTTCAGGTTCTGTGAAGACCCCCTCCCCCACAAGGGGCGGGGTGTTCAGAAGCGGGGCGTCTGCCACTCTTCCATCGGCACCCATCCCGACAACGGCCTGAGATCCCCCAGCCCGAACGCATGCACATTCCCACCGCCATTCGGCGGCTGGTCATGGCCGCGGGCGATCGGCAGGCCGGCGAGGTGGCAGCGGAGCAGCGTGCCGACGCCGCCATGGCCGATGAAGGCGATGGGCTGAGACGGATCGCGATTGGCCAGCACGCCCTTCACGACCGAGACGATTCGTGTTTGCGCGTCGATCGCCCGCTCCCAGCCGTGGAAGCTTTCCTCGGGATGGGCGAAGAACCAGTCGGCGGCTTTCTCGAATTCCGGGGGCGGCAGGAAACCGGTGGCGGAGCGGTCGTTCTCGTGGGCGTCTTCGGCTATCTCGACCTTCACCCCGGCCGCGGTGGCAAGGATCTCAGCGAGTTCAATTGCCTTGGTCTCGTCGCTGGAGACAATCTGCTTGATATGCTTCACCCAAGGCTGGGCCGCGGCCATCTCGGCGCGTGCGCGGCCGACATCGCTTAGCCCCCATTTGGGGACCGGTACGTCGGGATCGATCCTGACCTGTGGATGCGTGATGTAGAGGCCGAACACGCCAGGCCTAGTGCGTCTTGCGGTAATGCCAGATCTGCGCCGGCGGGATGTTGCGCACAACGAAGTCGAAATGCTTGATCGTGTAGCTGTCAGGCCGCGCCGCGATCGGAGAGACCGGGCCATAGGAGAACTGCACGATCGGCCGCCCCACCGGTACGAGCTTCAGCAGGTCCTCGATCAGCTTGACGCGCTGATGCATCGGAAAGTTGAGCAGCGGGATGCCCGAGATCACGCAATCGAACTGCTTGCCGCGATAGTCCCGGAGCGTCTCGGCGAGCGAAAACGCGTCACCGTTGATGAAGTTGACGCCCGCATACTTGCCGCGCAGGTGGCGGACGAATTCGCTCGAATATTCGACGGAAACCAGATCCTCCGGCTTCACACCCTTTTCCAGAATTGCCTTGGTGATAACGCCGGTGCCCGGCCCCAGTTCGAGAACGGGCAGGCCCGAACCCGTGTCGATAATGCTCGCCATCCGCGCCGCCATGCGAGCAGAGGTCGGCATGATGGCGCCGACAGTCTTGGGGGTGGAAATCATGCCCTTGATGAAGCGGATTTCGTCGTCGAACTTCTCGGCCAGGCGGCTTCGAATGCGCTGCATGTTCCGGCTTCCCCTTATGTTCTTTGACCTACCAAAACAGTCAAAAAACGGTAAAAGCAAGACACTTATTCGATTAACAACGTAAAGTTTTGTCTTGGTTAACCCTGGGATCAGGAATTCAACAGATCCTGGTCCGAAGATCCGTCAGACGCGCATCGGCATCAGGACGTAGAGCGCATCGGCACTCGACGAATCGAGGATGATGGTCGGCGAACCGGGGTCGGCAAGTTTGAAGACCGCATCGTCGCCAGTAAGCTGACCGGTGATGTCGAGCAGGTAGCGGGCGTTGAAGCCGATTTCGAGCGGATCGCCTTCATAGGAGACGGCAAGCTCTTCCGTCGCGCTGCCCGAATCCGGGTTGTTGACGGTCAGCACCATCTGTCCGTCGGTGAGTGCGATCTTCACCGCGCGGCCGCGTTCGGAGGAGATGGTCGAGACGCGGTCGACGGCACTGGCGAAGGTCGAGACGTCGACGCGCATTTCCTTGTCGTTGTTGGCCGGAATCACGCGCTGGTAGTCCGGGAAGGTACCGTCGATCAGTTTCGAGGTCAGCACGATATCGCCGAAGGAGAGGCGGATCTTGGCGTCGGAGACTTCGAAGCGGACTTCGGCTTCAGGGTTTTCGATCAGCTTCTGGATTTCGCCGACCGTCTTGCGCGGGATGATGATGCCCGGCATGCCCTCGGAGCCCGACGGCGCCTCGATCTCGGAGCGCGCAAGGCGGTGGCCGTCGGTGGCGACGGCGCGCAGCTTGAGCTGGCCATCGGCCTCGACGGTGTGGAAATAGATGCCGTTGAGATAGTAGCGGGTTTCCTCGGTCGAGATCGCGAACTGGGTGCGCTCGATCAACATCTTGAGGTCGGCGGCCTTGATCTTGAAGGAATGGCTGAATGTGCCGGCGGTGAGATCGGGGAAATCGCCTTCCGGCAGGCATTGCAGCGAGAATTTCGAGCGGCCGGAATTCACCGTCATCGCCGTGCCTTCGGGATTGACGGCGAGCGACACTTCCGACCCGTCCGACAGCTTGCGGACGATTTCGTAGAGCAGATGCGCGGGCACCGTGGTCGCGCCGGCCTTCTCGATCATCGAGGATGCGCTCTCGGTGATTTCGAGGTCCAGGTCCGTCGCCTTGAACTGCACACTTGCACCCTCGGCCCGGAGAAGAACGTTGGACAGGATCGGGATCGTGTTGCGGCGCTCCACAACGCGATGGACGTGACCGAGGGTCTTGAGGAGATTGGAACGCTCGAGAGTGATACGCATGATGCCTGCCGTGTTGTGATCTTGCCGGAGTAACCGGAGTCCCGCCCTGATTGGACAGGCAAAATGGCAGAACTGCGCCGAACTTTGCAAGTGGGTTCGGCCAATTGCCGCCATTAATTCATAGTTGCGCTCACTTTCCCCAATGCGCATAAACAGCCGGAACGGCCGAGCGGAGCATGCATTGACCAAAGAAGACGACAATACGCGGTCGGGCCGGGGGAACTACCGGATCAAGACGCTGGAGATCGAGGCGCGCCCGCTGGAGCCTGCGCTCTATCTCGTGGCGACGCCGATCGGCAATCTCGGGGACATCACGCTCAGGGCTCTTGAGACGCTCGCCGCGGCGGACGTGGTTGCCGCCGAGGATACGCGGGTGACACGGGTGTTGCTCGACCGCTTTGCGATATCAGCCCGGCCCTATGCCTATCATGAATACAATGCCGATGAGGTGGGGCCTAAGCTGGTGGCGGCGCTCGCTCAGGGCAAGTCAGTGGCCCTGGTGTCGGATGCCGGCACGCCCTTGGTCTCCGACCCCGGCTACCGGCTGGTCAAGGAAGTGCTCGCCGCGGGCCTGAAGGTCGTGCCGATCCCCGGGCCGTCGTCCGTCGTCACTGCGCTCTCGGCTTCCGGCCTGCCCAATGAAAGCTTCCTCTTCGCGGGCTTCCTGCCACAGAAGGAAAAGGCGCGGCGCGACCGGCTCGAGGAGGTCAGGGACGTGCCGGGAACGCTGATCTTCTTCGAATCGCCGCATCGGCTGCCCTCCAGCCTTGCCGACATGCTGGTGGTGCTCGGTGACCGCGATGCCTCCGTCTGCCGGGAGTTGACCAAGACCTTCGAGGAGTTCCGGCGCGGCACACTCAGCGAACTCGCCGCCCATTATGCAGAAAATGACAATGTGAAGGGCGAGATTGTCATCTGCGTCGGCCCGCCCTCGGCAAAAGAGGCGCCGGCGGGGCAGGATCTCGACGATATCCTGAGGTCGCTGGTGCGCGACATGCCAACGGCCAAGGCCGCGGCAGAGGCGGCCCGCCAGACCGGCCTGCCGCGCAAGGATCTCTACCAGCGGCTTCTGGAACTGAAGGACTGACCGGATGGCCGCGCGCGATGCCGACCAGCGCAGGAAGGCTCAACGCATCAAGGCGCTGCGGCGCGGCAGTTTCTCGGAGTATCTCGCGGCGTTTTCACTGATGCTGCGCGGCTACCGCATCCTCGCGATGCGCTACCGGGTCAAATCAGGCGAGATCGACATCATCGCGCGCAAGGGCGACCTTGTCAGTTTCGTCGAGGTCAAGGCGCGCGCCACCGCCGCCGACTCGGTTTTTGCCGTTAACGGATTGACACAATCGCGCATCAAGAATGCCTCGCTCTACTGGCTCCAGACGCAGAAGGACGCCAGCCAGCTGTGTTATTCCTATGACATCATCGCGGTCCGCCCCTGGCGTTGGCCCAAACATTTCAGGGATGCGTTCTGAAAAATCGCCAGCCGCGCCGTGAACAGCGGGCACTGTCAAGAAGCTGCAATCAAACCGTTACGTTCCCGTCATGGAGCATCGCTAGGGACGACCCCGAAACCAAGGCCATCAGGCCTCAAAGGTGGGAAGGGAAGAACCATGATCCGGAAACTCTCGTTTGCCGCATTGGCACTCGCATTTTCGACGACCACGTCTTACGCCGCAACCAATATCACCTGGTGGCATGGCATGGGTGGCCGCAATCAGGAAGTCATCAACGAAGTGTCGCAGAAGTTCAATGCAGCGCAGACCGCGTGCGTTCTGAACCCCGTCTCCAAGGGTACCTATGAAGAAGCGCTGGCTGCCGGCATCGCCGCCTTCCGTTCCGGCGAACAGCCGAACATCCTGCAGGTCTTCGACGCCGGTGCTGCCACGATCATCAACGCCAAGGGTGCCGTGATCCCTGCCGAAGACCTGATCACCCAGGCCGGCTACACGTTCGACCGCGATGCCTTCATCGACGGCGTTCGCCACTTCTACGCCGACTCATCAGGCAAGTTCGTCGGCATGCCGTTCAACTCCTCGGCACCGATCATGTATATCAACACCGACGCGCTCAAGAAGGCCGGCGTCGAAGCTCCGAAGACCTGGGAAGAATTCGAGACAATCGCCCCCAAGCTCAAGGATGCCGGTTTCGTTCCACTCGTCCAGGCGCAGCTGACCTGGCAGTTCACCGAGAACTTCTTCTCGCGCAACAACATCCAGTTCGCCTCGAACAACAATGGTTACAACTCGATCGTCGACACCAAGATCCACATGACCGACCCGAACCTCATCATGATGTTCGACAAGCTCAAGAGCTGGTCCGATCAGGGCTACTTCGCCTATTACGGCGCCGGCTGGTCCGACAACCAGAAGCCCTTCGAAGAAAACAAGGTTGCCCTCTGGATCGGTTCGTCGGGTTCCTTCGGCGGCCTGAAGAAGACGGCACAGATGCCCTTCTCCGCGACCTTCCTGCCCTATTGGGGTTCGATCAAGGGCGCCGGCACCTCGTCCTTCATCGGCGGTGCGGCTCTGTTCGCGATGTCCGGCAAGTCCGACGCCGAAAACAAGTGCGTCGCCGACTTCTTCCAGTTCCTGACCTCGCCTGAAGTCCAGAAGTTCTACCACCAGGCCACGGGCTACGTCGCCATCACCAAGGCGGCCTACGAACTGGCCAAGAAGGAAGGCTTCTACGAGAAGGAGCCGGTCGCCGAAGTCGGCATCAAGCAGCTCCTGCTGCCGTCGGGTGAATGGTCCAAGGGCTACCGCATGGGCTTCTACCCACAGATCCGCGCCGTGATGGAACGCGAATACGGCAAGATCTTCGCCGGTGAAACCACCGTCAAGGATGCCATGCAGGCCATCGAGACCGAAGCCAACGAACTTCTCGCCCGCTTCGCCAAAACGGCGGGTTGATAGCAGATAGATCTGGCTGGCCCGGCTTCTCAACGGAAGCCGGGCCAATCGCATGGAAAAGACCCCTCCCCATCCCTCCCCACAAGGGGGAGGGCTAACCCGTGGCACCTCCCCTGACCTCCAGCAACGTTGCGAATCGCAGAACGCATTTGGTTAGGGGCCGACGGCACGGCAGATTAGCCCTCCCCCTTGTGGGGAGGGATGGGGAGGGGTAGCTCAACTCGAAAGCCCATCCCATGAAGCGCGTGCAGTTCTCGTCGCCGACGCTGCCCTATCTGTTCCTGGCGCCGCAGCTCGCCGTGATCTTCATTTTCTTCTACTGGCCGTCCGTCCAGGCCGTGCAGTCCTCCTTCTTTATCGAGGACCCATTCGGTTTCGGCTCGACCTTCGTCGGCCTGCAGAACTATTCCGACACGATCTTCTCATCGCAATATCTGCCGATCGCCGAATTCACGGCTGTCTTCACCGCCCTCGTCACCGTCTTCGCACTCTCGATCGGCCTCCTGCTGGCCGTCAAGGCCGATGCCGTCATCCGCGGCGCGTCGACTTACAAGACATTGCTGATCTCGGTCTATGCTATCGCGCCACCGGTCGCGGGCCTGATCGGTATGATGTTCTTCGACCAGCATATCGGCCCCTTCGTCCACACCGCCGCCCTCTTCGGCTGGGACATGAAGGTCGGCCTCAACTATTTCGACACGGCCTTCGCGATGGTCTTCGTGTCGGTGTGGAAGCAGATCCCGTATAATTTCATCTTCTTCCTCTCCGGCCTCCAAGGCATACCGGTCTCGGTGCGCGAGGCGGCGCTGATCGACTGCCGCAATGGACTCAAGCGCTTCTGGACCGTGATCCTGCCGCTGCTCGCGCCAACCGCCTTCTTCCTGCTTGTCATCAACGTCACCTATTCGCTGTTCGACACCTTCGCGGTGATCGACGTGATCGTGAAGGACAAGGCGGCCAACAACCCGATCACACTGGTCTACAAGGTCTATCTCGACGGCTTCCGCGGCAATGACGTCGGCGGGTCATCCGCTCAATCGGTGATCCTGATGATCGTCGTCTTTGTGCTGACGGTGCTGCAATTCCGCTTCATCGAGCGGCGCGTCCACTACAATTGAGAGGCTGAGAGCATGTACAAGACCAAGCCTCTCGACCACCTGATCCTCATCCTCGGCTGCCTTCTGATGGTGACGCCCGTCGTCGTCGCTTTCATGACCTCGACCCATGAAGCCGCCGAAATCCATTCCAAGGGTCTGATGCTCTCCTGGGGCAATCATTTCGAGGAGACCTATACCAAGACCCTGACCCAGAAGGGCGGCTTCACTGGCGAGGTGACCGGCCTCAGGATGCTGATGAATTCCTTCATCCTCGGCATAGGCTTCGCCGTGGGCAAGATCGTGCTCTCGATGCTCGCCGCCTATGCGATCGTCTATTTCCGCTTCCGCTTCGCCACCTCCTCTTTCTGGATCATCTTCACGACGCTGCTGCTGCCGCTCGAAGTGCGCATCGTGCCGTCCTACCAGGTGATGTCGAACCTGCATCTGCTCAACAGCTATACCGGCCTGATCGTGCCGCTGCTCGCGTCGGCCACCGGCACCTTCTATTTCCGCCAGTTCTTCATGTCGGTGCCCGACGAGCTGCTTGAAGCCGCCCGCATCGATGGCGCAGGTCCGTTCCGCTTCTTCGTCGATATCCTGATCCCGATCTCGCGGACCATGATGGCGGCGATCTTCATCATCATGTTCGTCTATGGCTGGAACCAGTATCTCTGGCCGATGCTGATGACCACGGACGAGAGCTTCTACACGCTCATGCGCGGCATCAAGTCGATCCTGCAGGTCTGGATCGGCTCGCAGATCCCCGATTACAACGAGGCCTTCGCGCTTGCCGTGCTCGCCATGCTGCCGCCGGTGCTGCTCGTCGTGGTGTTCCAGCGCTGGTTCATCAAGGGCCTCACCGAGAGCGACAAGTAAAGGACACCGCCATGGCACGCATCGAAATCAACCAGGTCTCCAAGGTCTACTCCAATGGCATGACCGCCGTCAGCAACGTCGATATCGACGTCGCCGATGGCGAGTTCATCGTGCTGGTGGGACCGTCGGGCTGCGGCAAGTCCACGCTGCTGCGCATGGTCGCCGGCCTCGAGGACATCTCCAAGGGCGAGGTCAAGATCGGTGAAAGGGTCGTCAACAAGACCGACCCGGCCGATCGCGACATCGCCATGGTGTTCCAGAACTACGCGCTCTATCCGCATATGAGCGTCTACGACAATCTCGCCTATGGTCTCAAAAATCGCGGCACGCCGAAGCCGGAGATTGCCGCCCGCGTGGCGGAAGCGGCCAGGATGCTGGAGCTCGAACCCTATCTCGAGCGCAAGCCGCGTGCGCTCTCTGGCGGCCAGCGCCAACGCGTCGCCATGGGCCGCGCGATTGTCCGCAAGCCGGCCGCCTTCCTGTTCGATGAGCCGCTTTCCAATCTCGACGCCAAGCTCCGCGTCTCGATGCGCGGCGAGATCCGCAAGCTGCAGCGCCGGCTCGGCACGACGTCGATCTATGTCACCCATGACCAGCTCGAAGCCATGACGCTGGCCGACCGGCTGGTGGTGCTGAATGCCGGCCAGATCGAGCAGATCGGCAGCCCGCTCGACATCTACCACAAGCCCGCTTCGATCTTCGTCGCCGGCTTCATCGGCTCGCCAGCGATGAACCTGCTCAAGGCAACCCGCGTCGGCAGCAACTGGCAGATCGGCGGCCAGGTGCTGCCAGGCGCCCATGCACCCACGCGCGGCGACACGCTGACGATCGGCCTGCGCGCCGAGGATCTGACTATTGCTTCGTCAAGCAATGACGGCCTGACCATGAAGCTCGACTATATCGAGGAGCTTGGCGCCCAGCGCCTGCTGCACGGCGCCGTCGATGGCCAGGCCCTGGTCGTCGCCACGGCGGCGGAAGATGCCTTCGCCGACGATATCCGCGTCGCATTCGACCCAAGCGACCTGCATTACTTTGATGCCACATCTGGCAAACGCCTTGAAAGCAACATCCTATGATCACGCTCACGACCGATCGCCTCGAAGCCGTGCCGCAGGACGTCTTCCGTGACTTCGCCGGCTCTGGTCGCTCCCGCGACCTGCATGAGAACCTGCTCCATTCGCTGCCGACGATGAATGCCTTGGAAGTCGCCGGCGCGCCGTCCGCTTCTGGCCCGCTAGCCTTCCCGTTCGCGGTCGCCGCCTGGAACCTCGAGCGCTGCCTCTTTCCGAAAGACAGCGCCACCCATATCGCCGCCACCAGCGCCCAGGTCGTCCTCGTTTCCGAAATGGACGACGGCATGGCCCGCACCGCCCAACGCAACACCACCGAAGACGTCGCTCGAGAACTTTCGATGCAATACGCCTATGGCGTCGAATTCATTGAACTCGGCCTAGGCTCCGACACCGAACGTGAATTCTGCAAGGACGAGCGCAACGCGCGTGGCCTGCATGGCAACGGCCTGATGTCGGCCACCCCGCTCGGCCGGCCCTTCCTTGTCCGCCTCTGGGGCGAGCGCATCTGGCTCAATCACGACCCCAACCAGTTGCGCATCGGCGAACGCTGCGCCGTCGGTGCGGTGATCGAAACCGAAGCCGGCCCCTTCGTCGCCGTTTCCGTCCATCTCGAAAGTGCTACCACCGCAGCCTATCGGGAGCGGCAGATGAAAGAGCTCATTGACCGCTTCGAAACCGCTTTTCCCGACCATCCTATCCTCATCGGCGGCGACCTCAATACCGGCAATCATGCGGAGGGCGATTTCGAAGCCGAGGGCCTCTTTCCAATGAGCGCCGCCCGTGGCTTCGCCCGCCATGGCGGCCCGATCGAGCAGATGACGACACGGCCGAGCCTGATCACCCGCTGGCCACATCGCGCGATGAAGCTCGACTGGTTCCTGAGCCGCGGACTGGACATTTCGCGCTCTGCCATCGTCTCATCCCTCGACGCGAATGGCCGGCCGCTCTCGGATCACGACCTGATCACCTGCCGGGTGGACGGGTTTTCCCCGGCCTGACGGGCTTGCCATGCCCATGGGGCCGTCTTACATCACTGGCGATATTTCGGGGCTTGTAAGGGGCAGAAAATGGCCAAGATCAAGAACGTCGCCGTCCAGATGGACCACGTGTCCACCATCAACATCAACGGCGATTCGACCTTCGCCATGAGCCTCGAGGCGCAGGCCCGGGGCTACAAGCTGTTCCACTACACACCCAACCAGCTCTCGATGCGCGATGGCAAGATCATGGCCACCGTCGAGCCGATGGAACTGCGCGACGTGAAGGGCGACCATTTCACGCTCGGCGAGGCCGAAAAGGTCGATCTATCGACCATGGACGTGGTGCTGCTCCGCCAGGACCCGCCCTTCGACATGGCCTATATCACCGCCACCCATCTGCTCGAACGCATCCACCCCAAGACGCTTGTGGTCAACGACCCGGCCTGGGTGCGCAATTCACCAGAGAAGATCTTCGTTACCGAATTCGCCGACCTGATGCCGAAGACGCTGATCAGCCGCGACCCCAAGGAAATCGCCGCCTTCCGCGCCGAGATGGGCGATATAATCCTCAAGCCGCTCTACGGCAATGGCGGCGCCGGCGTGTTCCACTCCACCCGCGACGACCGCAACTATTCCTCGCTGATGGAAATGTTCGCGCAGATGTTCCGCGAGCCCTTCATCGCCCAGCAATATCTCCCCGACGTCCGCAAGGGCGACAAGCGCATCCTGCTGGTCGACGGCGAGCCGGTCGGCGCGATCAACCGCGTGCCGGCGGAAAACGACGCCCGCTCCAACATGCATGCCGGCGGCCGGCCGGAACATACCGAACTCACCACCCGCGAGCGCGAAATCTGCGCCAGGATCGGCCCCGCCTTGCGTGAAAGGGGCTTCATCTTCGTCGGCATCGACGTGATCGGCGACTACATGACCGAAATCAACGTCACCTCCCCCACGGGCATCCGCGAAGTGAAGCGCTTCAGCGGCACCGATGTGGCGTCCCTGATGTGGGATGCCATCGAGCGCAAGCGCGCCTGACCGCTCCCGGCGCAATGCAACGGCGCGCCTGGTTGAACAAGTGTGTTCTCCTCGCACAACCGCATGCAACTTAATTGCACCCTGAGCGGGTTTTCGTTCGTAAATTGTTCTTGTTTTATTCCATATTCCATGCTTGATTGCAATCACTGACCGCTAAATGCGTGTATGCTCGCCATGAGAGCGGGTGATTGAGGGGCGTGGGCGATGGTGGCGAGAGTTGCGACGGTTGCATTCCAGGGGATCGAGGGGGCGCCTGTTGATGTGCAGGTCATGGTCGGTCCCGGCAAGCTTAACATGTATGTCGTCGGCCTGCCCGACAAGGCCGTGGCCGAGAGCCGCGAGCGGGTGCAGGCGGCGCTGCACGCCTCCGGCCTTACGCTGCCGCCAAAGAAGGTCACTGTCAATCTCGCGCCCGCAGACCTGCCCAAGGAGGGCAGTCACTACGATCTCCCGATCGCGCTCGCGCTGATGGCCGTTCTCGGGGCCATTCCCGGCGACGCATTGGCCGATTATGTCGTGATCGGCGAACTCAACCTAGACGGCACGATCGCGCCGGTCGCCGGTGCCCTGCCGGCTGCGATCAGCGCCAACGCCATGGGCAAGGGCCTGATCTGCCCTTATGACAGCGGCTCGGAAGCCGCATGGGCCGGTTCTGGTATCGATATCCTCGCCCCACGCAGCCTTATCGCACTTGCCAACCATTTTCGCGGCACGCAGGTGCTGAGCCGGCCGGAACCTGCTATCCGGGCCGTTCCCGCCAATCTCCCCGATCTCGCCGACATCAAGGGCCAGGAAAGCGCCAAGCGGGCGCTGGAAGTGGCCGCAGCCGGGGGCCACAATCTCTTGATGATCGGCCCGCCCGGTTCCGGCAAGTCGATGCTCGCCCAGCGTCTTCCTTCGATCCTCCCGCCGCTTTCGGCGGCCGAATTGCTCGAAGTCTCGATGATCCATTCGATCGCCGGGCAGCTGCCGGGCGGCAAGCTTTCCGACCGCCGGCCTTTCCGCGCGCCGCATCATTCCGCTACGATGGCAGCACTGGTCGGCGGCGGTTTGCGCGCCCGGCCCGGCGAGGCCTCGCTCGCGCATAATGGGGTGCTCTTTCTCGACGAACTGCCGGAATTCCATCCCGCGACGCTCGATGCACTTCGCCAGCCGCTCGAAACCGCCGAATGCGTCATCGCCCGCGCCAATCATCACGTCAGCTATCCCGCCAGTATCCAGCTCGTCGCAGCAATGAATCCCTGCAAATGCGGCATGGCCGGCGAGCCCGGTCATCTCTGCGCCCGCGGCCCGCGCTGCGTCAGCGACTATCAGGCGCGGCTCTCCGGTCCGCTGCTCGACCGGATCGATATCAGGATCGACGTGCCGTCGGTCAGCGCCGGCGATTTGATGAGGCCGGTGGCGGCCGATACCAGCGAAACAATCGCCCGACGCGTGGCGAGGGCACGGCAGCTGCAGCGCGACCGCTTCATCGCACTCGGCACGCCCGGCGTCGGCTGCAACGCCCGCTGCTCGACGGCACTGATCGAGACGGTCGCTGAACCCGATGCCGCGGGCCTGCAATTGCTCCGCGATGCCGCCGACAAGATGAAGTTCTCGGCCCGCGGCTATCACCGCATCCTGAAGGTCGCGCGCACCTTGGCCGATCTTGACGAGAGCCCGCGCGTCGGCCGTATCCATCTCGCCGAGGCCATATCCTATCGTATGGCGGGGGAGCGATTGCAGAGCGCGGCCTGAGGGTCGGCTATGTCCCGGGTTCCGGTGGCTCAGTACTTGTTCGCAAAGGCCGAAATCGCATCGCAAAAGCGGCTCTTGGCTTCCGGCTCGGCGTCGTCATCCGGCCAGAGACCGAGCAGCATCTCGATATCCGCCTTCATCGCATCATAGGCATCATTTGCCTCGATCTCGGTCGCAGCAAAGGCTGTGTGGACCATGACGTCATAGATGCCGCAAGTGATCGCGAATGGCGGATGGCCGCATTCTTCGAGCGTGATGCGAGCGCCGGTTTCGTGCTCCTCGTCGCGGAGAACGACCCCACCCTCGGAGCCCATCGTGCCTGATGTCGAGCCGTTTTCGCAAGGAGTCCAGATCATCCGCATCTCCTCCGCGACTCATGATCGAGAGTGCCGGACATGAAAAGGGCCGGAAAGCCGGCCCTTTTGTGTCGTGGCGGATGCGTAGGCTCAGTTCCCCAATCCCTCGAACAGCGCGGTCGACAGATAGCGCTCTGCAAAAGAGGGGATGATCACGACGATGTTCTTGCCGGCATTCTCCGGGCGCAGTCCGACCTTGATGGCCGCCGTCAACGCCGCACCCGAGGAGATGCCGACCGGCACGCCTTCGAGTCTGGCGACGAGGCGGGCATTCTGGAAGGCCTCGTCATTGGTGACGGTGACGACTTCGTCATAGACTGACTTGTCGAGAATGGCGGGGGCGAAGCCGGCGCCGATGCCCTGGATCTTGTGCGGACCGGGATTGCCGCCCGACAGGATCGGCGAGTCGGCGGGTTCGACGGCGATGACCTGAATGCTGGGCTTCTTCGCCTTCAACACCTGGCCTGCTCCAGTGATCGTACCGCCCGTACCGATACCGGAAACGAAGATATCGACAGTGCCATCGGTGTCGTTCCAGATTTCCTCGGCGGTGGTCTTGCGATGGATTTCCGGGTTGGCCGGGTTTTCGAACTGCTGCGGGATGATCGCGTCGGGAATGGTCGCAGCCAGTTCCTCGGCCTTGGCGATCGCCCCCTTCATGCCCTTGGCGCCCTCGGTCAGCACCAGTTCGGCGCCGAGCAGCGCCAGCATCTTGCGGCGTTCGATCGACATGGTCTCGGGCATGGTGAGGATCAGCTTGTAGCCCTTGGCGGCCGCTGCGAAGGCGAGCGCGATACCGGTATTGCCCGAGGTCGGCTCGACCAGCGTGGATTTTCCGGGCGAGATCTTGCCCTGGGCTTCAAGCGACTCGATCATCGCGACACCGATACGGTCCTTGACGGAGGCGATCGGATTGAAAAATTCGAGCTTGGCAAGGAGGTTGGCCGTGACGCCCTTTTCCTTCGCCAGCTTGTCGAGCCGGACGATCGGGGTGTCGCCAATGGTTTCGGTGATCGAATTGTAGACCCGGCCGCGGCCCGGCTTGCGTGCGTCTGCCATGATGCTCTCCCTTGCTTCTATTCCGTTGGCAGAGAAACTAGGAGGGAAAGCCGCGTCTTTCCAGACAGATTCCATCCGAACGGGCAATATTTCTGGAATAACCACCCGCTTTCGGGGCGCTGCCGAAAATATTTTCTACTAATTCGATCGAATAGCAATATAGCTCGCGGTGCCGGCCAGGAAAGTCGCCGAAGCGCGGTTGAGCCGCTTGAGTGCCGCCGGATGGCGGAGCAAATCGCGCGCCTTGGCGGCCAGCGCGATATAGGGGATCGTGACGACAAGCAGCACGCCCATGCTGACCGCGAGCAGGATGACATAGTCGGCAAAGGTAACCTTGGTGATGTCGACGATCGTCGGCACCAGCGCGAGATAGAACAGCATCGCCTTGGGATTGCCGAGCGTGACGAACAGCCCCGACATCATCGCCTGAAAGACGCTCGCACGGTTCGCCACCTTGATGTCAGTCCGGACGATGCCCGAGGTCCAGATCTTGTAGGCCATCCAGGCGAGATAGGCAGCACCTGCATATTTGATGACGAGGAAGACGAAACCGAAGGTCTGCGCCACGACCGAGAGGCCGAGGACCACGGCGGTCAGGAAGACGAGATCGCCGAGCGAGATGCCCACCGCCATGGCAAGGCTCTCGGAAAAGGTGGTGCCGAGAGCACGGGCGACCAGCGCCGTGATGCCCGGTCCCGGGATCAGGGCGACGACGAAAAGGGCAAGCGCATAGGTGGCGATGGTGGAGAGGGTCATGCGGGGCGATCCTTTGGCCGCCCTTCATAGACCTGCCTCGCCAGACTGTCAATTGTCGCGGCAATCTATCGCACATTCCGTAATACTAACGGAAAATATCAATATTATACGTTCTTATGACGAAATCAAAAATCCATCATCGGCGCCAGCATGAAGGCCTGACTCGGCACCGGATTGGTCTTTGCTGCTAGGACCATCAGATCGCAACTGCCCCGATAGGGCACGGCCTCTCCCGTCCAGCCGAGCCGATCCGGCGGAAACAGAACCTCCACGAATCGGGCGTCCGACCCCATCGCTCCGACAATCGCCGGCAGCCCCGGCGCCCGCTCCGCAACGATATCGAGCAATTGCAGCGTATCGCCCTCCACCTTCCAGGCAACGACGGCGTCGGGCGCAGCGAGATGGGAAAGCCGGATATCCCGATCGAAGCAGGCATTGAGCAGAAAGGTCTTGGACGCCCGGCGCACGGCGAACCGCTCTGACACATCGCAGCGGTTCTCGAGCATCGCCGAGATCAGGCCGAGATCGTCGTCATCGTCGAGCGAAAGCAACCGCGCATCCGCGCTGCCGTCAGGCGTGGGAGCGGCCCCCCGAAACAAGTGCTGCGGCACCACCTCGAAGCCATAGGGTCGATAGAGGTCCGGCTTGTCGGTCAGCAGCAGGTGGGCCTCAAACCCTTCCGCCTCAGCCCAGTCATAGGCGCGCTGCATCAGGTCGCGATAGAGACCCCGGCCGCGATAGTCCGGCCGCACGGCGCCGGACTGGTACCCGACGGCGCGGACATGCCGACCATCGACGACCAGCGGCATGGAGAAGGCGCTGAAATTGGCGACGCATCGCCCGTCGGCATCGAAAAAGCCTGATGGCATGGCCGTCAGATCGGGGCCGCCGAACCGGTCGAGCAGGCCAATATCGATCTCGAAAGTATCTTGCAGCAACCCGGCCAGCGCCAGGAAGGATGCACGGTCCGCGAAATATCCGCTGCGGAGCTCCAGCTCGTCAGCCATCTCAAAAAACCGGCCGCATGAAGCTCCGATCGTAACGCAGGATGCAGCGCGTCTCTTCGGCGTAGGCGAGTGCCGCCTGGCATTCGGGATCGACGGCCAGCTTCTTGCGATAGTCCTCGTAGGTCGCGAGCGACGGAAAGCTGAACAGCGCGAGCGCTATGTCGCTCGCGCCCTCATGCGGCAGGAAATAGCCGTGATGCGTGCCGCCCATGCGTGTCACCAGCGGGATCCAGAGCTTTGCATAGTGTTCGAATTCCTTGAGCTTGTAGGGATCGATGACATAGTGGAGATAGCAGGTGATCACGACAGTCCCTCCTCACAAACTCGGCGATTTCAGCGTTGCCCGCCACAGTTTCAGTCCGAAATTCATGCCCGCCACGGCGGCGAAGATCAAGGCCATGCCTGTTATTTGCGAGGGCTGGAGCAGGTGGCCGAAGGCCAGCCTGTCAACCACGATCGAAGCGACCGGATAGATGAAGGACAGCGCGCCGGTGAGATGTGTCGGCAGCCGCTGGATCGCGCCATAGAGCAGGATATACATCAGCCCGGTATGGACGAAGCCCATCGTGGCCAGCAGCGACCAAGCCTGGGCGTCCTGCGGCAGCATCTGGAAATTGGCGAAAGGCGCCAGCATCACCACGCCGGTTACCACATGGATCAGCGCCACGAGATGCGGCGGCACGCCCTTGAGCCATTTGGCGGCGAAGGCGGCGAGCGCATAGAAGAAGGCGGCGCCGAGCGCCAGGACCACACCTATCGCATAATCGCTGCCCGCAATAGTGCCATCCGGCTTGGCCTGCACGATCAGCAGCATGCCGGCAAAAGCAAGCGCCAGCCAGGCGAGTTTCTCCACCGTGATCTTCTCGCCTAGAAACAGCGCGCCGAGGCCGAGCAGCATGAAGGGCTGGGTGTTGTAAACGGTGGTCGCGATCGAGATCGAGGACTTGGGATAGGCGGCGAACAGCAGCAGCCAGTTGGAAACGATGGCAATGCCGCCCAGAACCGCGATTCCGAGTTGCCGGCGGGTGATAATGCCGGGCTTGAGATAACCGAGTGCTGCACAGATCGCGAGAAGCGCTACCATGCCGAAGACGCAGCGCCAGAACACGACGTTTTCCACCGGCTGGCCGGAGACCAGCACGAACCAGCCGATCGTGCCCGAGATCAGCATTGCTGCCGTCATTTCGATTGTGCCGCGCCTGATATCCGTCGCCATGGTCCTGCTCCTGGTTCGTTGGCCAAATAATATTGCGCAAGAGCACGCTGCAATATAGGATCAGAGAGGCAAAATCACTTTCTGGCCTAATTATTCGAAGTCGGATGACAGAAATGCCTAATGACGCGCTCGACACCATCGACCAGCGCATTCTTGAAGCGCTGAGCCGCAATGCCCGCATGCCGCTCAAGGAACTGGCGGAGGCCGCCGGCCTCTCCTCGCCGAGCGCCGCCGAACGGGTTCGGCGGCTGGAGGAGCGCGGCGTGATCTCGGCCTTCACCGTCGATCTCGACCTGCCCGCCCTCGGCTATCCGCTACAGGCCATCGTCCGTGTGCGCCCCCTGCCCGGCCAACTCCACATCGTCGAGCGGCTGATCCAGGAGACCTCGGAATTCATCGAATGCGACAAGGTCACGGGGGACGATTGCTTCATCGGCCGGCTCGTGGTGCGGTCGATGAGCGAGCTCGACGGCATACTCGACAAGATCGCCGAACGCGCCGAGACCAACACGTCGATGATCAAGGCCTCGCCGATCAAGCGCCGGCTGCCGCCCTTCAGGACGTGAGCCTGACGCCTGCAGCACGGATACGCGCGCGGCGATAGGCATCGGGAATCGAGAGCGCCCAGACGAAGAGCCCGCCGGCATGGCGCCCGATGAAGGAAATGTCCGGCGTGGTCGTGGCATAGGTCAGCGCACCGAACAGCAGCACGAAGAAGGCGAAGGCCAGGCCGCGACGCGGCTCGCCGACCGCCACATGGCCTGCCCCCGGCAGGATGATCGCCAGCGCCAGAACGAGATAGGGATTGAGCGGTCTCGTCATCAATGCACTCTCTACGCTGCCTCTGTCGCCCCCACCTGTGCGGGCTCCGGCATGGACAGTACTGCCGCCAGCGCATCGGCCATCGCAATCGCCTTGCGGATGTCTTCGCCCGGAACGGCTGTTGTGGCGAAGCGGGATTGGCGGAGGAAGAGATGCGCCGCCCGTTCGCCCTGGGCCGCCTGCAGCATGATGCGGACGCCATTCGGACTGATCACCGCTTCCTTGACGATGGGATCGGCGAACAGGGCGCCGAAGTGCCGAAGCACTTGATCGACCTGCCAGGGCGTGGCGCTGCCGTCACCGCGCATCAGCATCGACGTGCCCGTCTGCGGCGGCTCCATCCATTGCGGCATTTCATGCACAAGCGAGTAATATTCGCCGCCGGTCGGGCGGGCCAGCGCGCCGATCCGCGGCCGGTCCGGCGCGGCATCATAGAGCGTCAGCCGCAGCCAGAGCTGCGGCAGCCGCCTTGTGATCATGGTGTCGGCAACGAGTTCGACCTTCACGCGCCGGCCATCGGCAATCCGTCCTCTGACGACAGGATATTGGTCAGGGCCAATCGTGCATTCGGCTTCAGCGAGCAACGCCCCGGCTTCGTCGAGCAGGCCATGGCGCGCCACCATGGCTTGCCCGTGATCCTTGATCGCCCTCGCAACGAGCCACGCGCAGAGTACTGGGGAAAGTATCAGCAAGGCGAAGCTCGTGGTCATGCCGGCGATACCTCCGTCATCAATATCCCTGCGGCTTTGGCCAGGGCATGGTGAACTGGTCGCCGCGACGCACGTAGCGATAACGCCGGAAGTGGAACCAGAGCGACGCGACGACATAGAAGGCGACCATGGCGATGAGCTGCGTGCCGTAGCCGAGGAACACCGCGAAGTAGGCCGTCGCGCACAGGATCAGCAGCACGATCGTCGGCAGCGGGTGCAGCGGGTGAACATAGCCGCGCTTGATCGAGCCGAGCGGCCACTTGTTGCGGAACATCACCATGTTGAAGGTCATGAAGGTGTAGCCGAGCAGCCCGGACAGGATCGAGAAGGTCACGACTTGGTCGAGCGGCGCGCCGAGCGCGAAGATCAGCGCGATCGGCACGAGGAAGACGATCGAGCGATAGGGCGTGCGATAGGTGGGATGCACCGCACCGAACCAGATCGGCAGGTAGCGGTCGCGGCCCATGGAAAACCAGGCGCGCGAGGCGTCGTTGATGCAGCCGTTTGCCGAGGCCAGCGTCGAGAAGATCGTGCCGATGAACAGCAACACCATCAATCCGCCGCTGCCGGTGACCCGGGCGGCATCGAACAACGGCGTGCCGGCCTGGCCGAGATATTCCCAGGGGATCAGGCCCGAGCAGACATACCAGGTCATGGTCGCGGCAATCAGCAGAGTCATGATGCCGGCCATGGTGCCGTAGGGCAGCGAGCGGGACGGCGAGCGCACCTCCTCCGCCGCCTGGCAGGTACCTTCGATGCCGAGATAGTACCAGAGGCCGAAATGCACCGAGGCGATGATGCCCATCCAGCCATAGGGCAGCGGGTCGGTCGTGACGGCCGAGAAATCGAGCGGCACGGTCGATGCGCCCATCTGCACCACGACGAAGAGGATCACGATCGCGAGGAATGCAATGCCCGTGATGACGAGATTGAAGTTCAGCGTCGCCAATACCCCGCGATAGTTCAGCCATGCCAGGAACATGATGGCGAGGATGATGAAGGGCTGCTGGTTGAGGCCGGAATGGCCCTGCATGCCGGCCACCGTATCGAGCAGGAAGCCGATGGTGATCGCATTGCCCGCTTCCAGCATCGTGTAGGCCATGACGAGGAACAGGCCGACATTGAAGGCCATCAGCGGCCCGACGATATGCTTGGCCTGGGCATATTGCCCGCCGGCCGCCGCGACCGTTGAGGTTACTTCCGAGTCGATCATCGCAACGCAGGTATAGAGCAGCCCCGCCACCCAGCAGGCGACGAGGCCGGCGATCATGCCGCCTTTGCCGATCGAGAAGTTCCAGCCCATATATTCGCCGACCAGAACGATACCGACGCCGAGCGCCCAGATATGGGCGGGGCCGAGCACGCGCAGCAACTGCAGGCGTTCGGGCTGCGATGCGGAATTTGCTTCTGCCATTTGAGCCCCCTCAGATCACGTGACGTTCGGCCTCTGCCTCGATCTCGCCTTCGCGGGATGAAGTCAGCAGGTCGTTGTCATAGGTCGTATCCACCTTCACCAGGTCGTAAAGCATCAGCGCGCCGAAGAGGAATGAAAGCGCCCAGGCGACATATTCGAGGATTGTCCAGGTATCCATTTGGGCGCCCCTATTTCTTGGAACCGAAACGTTCATCGATCACTTCGCGGTATTCCTTGTCGGAAAGCCGGACGACCAGAACGAAATAGCCGATGACCAGCACGATCATCGTAATCAACGCCGCCCAGCTGAACGAATAGTCGAAACGGGCGGTGATGATGTCGTTGGCCGCCGCGGGATCGGTAATCCCGAGGGCCGCCCATTGCGCTTGTTCGGTAGCGTTCTGGCCGAGCGCTTCCCAGGTCGGGTTGGCGATCGGCGCCGGCGTCTTCGCCGCGCCGGCAAGGCCGAGATAGAGGGGCACATAGAGCGCGCCGACCGTCAGCAACAGCAGCGTGATGACGTCGACGATCTGTCCCGCGAGACTTTGTTTGGGCGGTTGGTAGGCCATGATGTCTCCTCCCTCAACGACGACGCGCGCGCATCTCGTCGAGATGCTTCAGGTCGAGCCCGTAAATGAAGTGCTTGTCGTCGGCATAGTGGCGCAGCATCGCGACCACGGCGGCGGTGTTGAAGATCAGCACCAGCCCGCAGAAGATGGCGAGGATCGCGCGAATGGCCGGCACCGAGATGAAGGGCCAGATGGTGAACAATGCGAAAAGCATGGTGCACCAGAGAACGACGACGAAAATAATAAGTCCGAGACGGTCGCGTGCATGCATCCTGTCGATGCGGTCTGACAAAGCCGCATCGACACCGTGTTCAACCGGTGTCATGTCTCCTCCCACGCCCCTGGGGGCTGTCCAGTATTTGCCTCCCAGGCAAAATACTTTCTCGAAAGGAATAGGCCGCGATGGCAGCGCTGTCAACAATCCTATGCGTTGAAATGTCGCAACATGCACAGATTTGGTGCAGGCTGCGCATTTGTTGGGCAGCCTGGAAGGAGCCGATCTCATCGAATGCTGGTAGGTGATGCGACGATTGCTTCATCACCCGCCCCGTGATGCGCTGAAGGGGAGCCGTCGGGCGACCGGGAACGCCCCATCATATTCACTTGTCCTTAAATATTAATCGTTATGCTTAAGGCGGACTTAACGAAGTCTCGGGACTGGAAAGACCATCTCGTCGGGAATCAATTCTGGAGCTCCACCATGCGTCGGCCGCGCGTTCAGACTTCCTTGATCGCCGTAAACTTGCTGTTTTCTCTCATATTTCTCTCGTTCTCGATGTATGCCTTGAACAGCATGCGCGCGATCAATCACGACACGCAACAGATCGCGGAAAACTGGCTCCCAAGCGTATCCGTCGTTCGTCGGACACAGTTCGAACTTGAGAAAATGAAGTCAGCCTACGCGGACCACATCATGGCGATCAGCGACGAAGCCATTGCCGGCGCGGAAAAGCAGATCATAGAGCAGCGGACAGCGCTTCAAGTCGCCATTGTCGCCTATAGGCCGCTCATTTCCTCTCCGCGCGAAGCAGACCTGTTGAAGGAAATCGAGAGCCAGGCCGAGGCCTATCATCAAGCCGCCGAGCCCATGCTGGAAAAATCCAGGAATAACGACAACGAGGTTGCCAAGACGATCTTTCACACGACCATGCAGCAAGTGCTGGACAGTGCCGAAAAGTCCGTTGCGGAATTGCTCCTCATCAATGTGAATGGAGCGGCGAAATCCTTCGAGGATAGCCAGTCCAGCTACGCCTTCATCCTGCTGGTGACATGGATTCTGATCGCTGTCGTGGCAGCCGTCAGCGCCTGTGCAACCTATTTTGTGATTGTCGGCATCTCCCGTCCGATCAAGGCGATCACCAACTCTATGACCGGGCTGGCAGACGGCGATACCGCGACACAGATACCGCATGCATCTCGCACCGACGAGATTGGCGCAATGGCCGGCGCGGTAGAGGTTTTCCGGCAGACGGCGATTGCCAAGATCGCCGCCGACGAGGAGATGGAGGCGAGCCGCGCCCAGAGGGAAACAGAACGCCTGCGACGCGAGCGGATAGACCATGCGCAAGCCGAAGCGATGGCGCAGGCGACAAGCAGCCTCGCAACGAGCCTGAAGCGGCTGGCAGACGGCGACCTGACATCCGTGATCAACCAGCCCTTCGCCGAGGACTTCGAGCCCCTGCGCCGGGATTTCAACGGTGCGGTCGCCCAGTTGGGCCAAACCTTCGCACGCCTCGCCGGCTCGGCGGGCGTCATCGACGGCGGCTCCGGAGAGATCGCAACCAGCGCGAACGATCTGGCAAGACGTACCGAGCAGCAGGCCGCGGCGCTTGAACAAACTGCAGCGGCGCTTGACGAAATCACAGCCAACGTCACATCCTCTTCGAAACGCGCCAGCGAAGCCCGCAACGTGGCCGCCGACGCCCGCGCCAACGCAACCAAGTCGGAAGCGATTGTCGCCGAAGCTGTGAACGCAATGAGCAGGATCGAACAGTCCTCCCACCAGATTTCCAGCATCATCGGCGTTATCGACGAGATCGCATTTCAGACCAATCTGCTAGCGCTGAACGCAGGCGTGGAAGCAGCCCGCGCCGGCGAAGCCGGCAAGGGATTTGCCGTCGTCGCCCAGGAAGTCCGGGAACTGGCACAGCGTTCGGCGCAAGCGGCAAAGGAAATCAAGGCTCTGATCCAGGCCTCGAGCGGCGAGGTGGCCACCGGTGTCGATCTGGTCTCCAAGACCGGCGAGGCACTCAAGGTGATCGGCAATCTGATTATCACCATCAACCAGCATGTCGATGCCATTGCGCTGTCCTCGAGTGAACAGTCGCTTGGTCTGCAGGAGGTCAATACGGCCGTCAACAACCTCGACCAGACCACGCAGCAGAATGCGGCCATGGTCGAAGAGGCCAGCGCCGCATCCGCGTCGCTCGCCAATGAAAGCGGAAATCTGCGCCAGATGGTCAGTCAGTTCAAATTCAATGGCTTGACGAACGAGGCTTCTGCCCTTCGCCGGAGCGCCTAGCCCCCGGAAGGACCGGACGACGCATTCTCACTGCAGCCCGGTCGATCCAAACCCGCCTGCGCCGCGGTCGGTCATGCCAGCCAGCGCCCGCTCCTCGACCACGGCCTGCACGACCGGCGCCACGACGAGCTGGGCGATGCGCATGCCGCGCTCGACCACGAAACGCTCGTCGCCATGGTTGATCAGCAGCACCTGCACCTCGCCGCGATAGTCGCTGTCGATGGTGCCCGGCGTGTTGAGGCAGGTGATGCCATTCTTGAGTGCGAGGCCCGAGCGCGGCCGCACCTGCACCTCGTAACCCGGCGGGATTTCGAAGATGAAGCCGGTGGGGACCAGCGCCCGCTTGCCGGGACGGATGCTGATCGCCTGGCCCTCCGGCACGGCAGCGCGGATATCCATGCCGGCGGAACCGGGCGTTTCATAAGCGGGTAGGGCCAGGCCTTCGCCATGCGGCAGGCGGACGAGGCCAATGAGGGGGTGGGGAGAAACGGGACTGGTCATGGCGGCTTTCTCGCAAGGCTGCCGATCCGGGTCAATTGCATTTGGCGGCCCAAATCGCTAGAGAACCCGCAACCAACAGGATTTTCATCGATGACGGACGAACTGGCCGAGGCGATCTCTCGCCGCCGCACCTTTGCTATTATCGCGCATCCGGACGCCGGCAAGACGACACTGACCGAAAAGCTCTTGCTGTTCGGCGGCGCCATCCAGCTCGCCGGCGAGGTCAAGGCCAAGAAGGACCGCATCCAGACCCGCTCGGACTGGATGAAGATCGAGCGCGAACGCGGCATCTCGGTCGTCACCTCGGTGATGACCTTCGAATATGGCGGCAATGTCTTCAACATTCTCGACACGCCCGGCCACGAGGACTTCGCCGACGACACCTATCGCACGCTGACCGCCGTCGATGCCGCCGTCATGGTCATCGACGCCGCCAAGGGCATCGAACCGCGGACGCTGAAGCTGTTCGAGGTCTGCCGGCTGCGCAACATCCCGATCATCACCTTCATCAACAAGATGGACCGCGAAAGCCGCGATCCCTTCGAGATCCTCGACGAGGTCGAGGAGAAGCTGGCGCTCGACACGGCGCCGCTGACCTGGCCGATCGGCCGCTCCAAGACGTTTTGTGGCAGCTATCACCTGGCCACCAACGAAGTGCGCGGCTCGGACACCGAGGAACACACCAAGAAGGTCAACGGCCCGGAAGCGGTGGCGAGCCGCCTGCCGCAGAACGAGCAGGAAGCCTTCATCGACGAGGTCAGTCTGGCCGCCGAGGCCTGCAAGCCCTTCGACCATGACGCTTTCCTCGAAGGCCACATGACGCCGGTCTTCTGGGGCTCGGCGCTGCGCAATTTCGGCGTCCGCGACCTGATCAACGCACTCGGCGACATTGCGCCGCCGCCGCGCGACCAGGTGGCCGATACCAGGACCGTGCATTCCAGCGAGAACAAGATGACGGCCTTCGTCTTCAAGATCCAGGCCAATATGGACCCCAACCATCGCGACCGCATCGCCTTTGCCCGCGTCTGCTCGGGCAAGCTCGAACGCGGCATGAAGGCGCGGCTGGCCCGCACCGGCAAGCAGCTCGGCCTCACGGCGCCGCAATTCTTCTTCGCCTCGCAGCGCCAGCTCGCCGACACGGCCTATGCCGGCGACGTGGTCGGTATTCCCAATCACGGCACGCTCAGGATCGGCGACACGCTGACCGAGGGCGAGCAACTCGTCTTCCAAGGGGTGCCGAACTTCGCGCCGGAAATCCTGCGCCGCGTCCGCCTGGAAGATGCGATGAAGGCGAAGAAGCTCAAGGAAGCGCTGCAGCAGATGGCCGAGGAAGGCGTCGTCCAGCTTTTCCTGCCGGAAGACGGCTCGCCTGCCATCGTCGGCGTCGTCGGCGCACTGCAGCTCGACGTGCTCAAGGAGCGCCTGTCGTCGGAATATACGCTGCCGGTCAGCTTCGAGCAGTCGCGCTTCTCGGTCTGCCGCTGGATCTCGGCCGATAATCCTGTCGATCTCGACAAGTTCGTCACCGCGAGGCGCGGCGACATCGCCCGCGACCTCGACGGCGACCCGGTCTTCCTGGCGCAGGACAGTTTTTCGCTGCGCTACGAAGCCGAACGCTATCCTGTTATCAAGATGGTGGCGATCAAGGAGTATCACGTCGCCAAGGCTGCGTGAGCCACCGGCATAGCCGGGCAAATCGATGAAATTAGTTTGAGCTTAGCAGGCCTGAGCGCGGGCCGCGCGAAGGCGGAAACCTGCTCCACCCGCCTGTTCGCGCAGGCGGGTTTTTTATGTCATCGCTGAACTGACTGCCGCCGTCTCGAGAGGACGGCCGACCGAACGCGCCAACTGCAGCAAAAGTCGCATTTGCGGGACTTTTGTCAACTCAGTTGACATTCTGTCCGAAATCCTTTCTCATCGTGCCATGAGCAAGGATGAAACCGAGCGAGAGGGACGCTTCTTCGCGGCCGTGCAGCTTACCCGCCCTCTGTTGCGCCACATTACCGGCGCGGTCGAGGAGGGTTTGAGCCGGTGGAACATCAGCGTCGGCCAACGCGCCATATTGGAGGCGCTGCTGTTCCATCCGGATTGCAGCCTGCCTGAGCTCACCGCAGTTCTGGTGTTGAAGCGTCAGTTCATTCATCGCGTGCTTCAGGAGGTAATCACGAGCGGCATGGTCGCAAGCTCCCCCAGCGCGAGCAGGCGTGGTGCAAGGATCTACCGGCTGAGCCCACGCGGCGAAGAAGCGATCCGTGCCATCCGGGCCGAGGAGCTCGACAAGCTCCGGGTCTTTCTCGCAGGTCACCCGGAAACTGACATCGATGCATTCATCCGTGTGCAAGCTGCACTCGATCGATATTTCCACGGACTCGCGAAAGGCGAGCATCTCGAAGGTGAGGAAGCGCCATGACAGTTCTTCTGTGGTTTGCCGTCCTGCTGGCCGTTGCACTGGTCGGCTACACGATTCTTGGCATCTACCTGCTCCTCACGCCAACCCGGGGCAGGCGTATCGACCGCGCTTCACGTCCGAATGAAGCGCTTCTCGTGATCGACCTGCAAAGCGATTTCACCCGCAAGACCGGGAAGAATGGCTACCAGGACGCGCAAGTGGATAGGACTCTCGATTTCGTGAACGGGCTCGCGGCGGCGGCGCATGCAAGCGGGGTCCCGGTCGTATCCATCCGCCAGGTCGTCACGGCGCCGCTAGCGGCCTTCATCGGCCGTATCCTCGCCGGCCCGGGCGGCATTGTCGGCAGTCCTGGAATAGGTCTCGACCCAAGGCTCGACCTGAAGGCGGACCACGACTTCACCAAGCATCGCGGAGATGCATTCTCAAGTCCCGAACTGGAGCGCTGGCTGGACAGCAACCGCATCGGAAAGCTGCAGATCGTCGGCCTCGATGGATGCTACTGCGTTCGATTGACCAGCTTGGGGGCGCTCAACCGCGGCTATGACGTGGAGATCGTCGAAAATGGCGTCCTGGCTGCCGACGCCAACCGCTGGGCCGAATGCAAGCAGCAACTCGCGAAACAAGGAGCGGCGGTCGTGGCGGGCAAATCAATGGTGTTGATTTGATCGCAGCAGGCCCGAGCGCGATATGGGCAAGGCTCTGGTTCATCGCGGTCCCCTCTGGTTCGGAGCGGGAGTGTAGCGGGGCGGAGGAGCTATCAAAACCCCTCACCAACTTCGGCCAGGCGATCGGCTGACGCCTCTCGCGGCCTTCGTTCGCAAACTCACCCTCTCCCGCAAGGGGAGAGGTAAACCCGCAGCGCTCTCACTGCCTCAAGCAAGGACGGCGATCGTGGCACCCTACCTCTCCCCTTGTGGGAGAGGATACGAAGGCCGCACGAAGCGTTAGCTGAGTGCTTGGCCGAAGTTGGTGAGGGGTGAAACCACGTCCAAAAAGAAATCAAACATTCCCAAACAAATACAATCCACTAAACCCATTTTTCCACACCCCAAAAACCTGTGAGACAATCCTTACGTCCCGCATCGGCTACAACGCATGGCGATGCGTCGAGGCGGGGCCGGTGTTGCTGGTGTGGGGAGACGACGCAAAGCCCCATGTCAGGGCCTGTGCAGAAAATGGTCCTCCTCAGGCCTGAAAAAGGGCCTGGCGTGCCTGTGAGGCATAGGAGGCATTCGAATGTCAGCCGGGGGTGATGGACCGGCACTTCCGGACTGCCAGCGATGGAGGACGGAGGAACATCGTGGGCGTGGAGGCCAAGGTTGCATCGGCTTCCGCCACCCCGGGGCATTCGGTGACGCAGAGGGACCGGAGTTGCGCGGGAAAAACCACCGAACGGGGCACGGAAACGGGCCTTATCGGCTGCCGCGAGGCAGTCATTACTAACGTGGCACGGTTGCGTGCCCCGGCCGATATCCTTTGCGAAAGCGGCGGGATCGGGAGACGTGCATGGTCAAGCCACGGGGCGGAAAGGCTCGCGTGAACGTGGAGGTGTGTCTTGGATATGGAGACCAATTCAAAAGCGTTGGAGCGCGCTCGCCCCCCTCTGCCCTGCCGGGCGTCTCCCCCACAGGTGGGGAGAATGGATGCGGCGCGCTTGCCACTCCCTCTCGAGCATCGGCTGCTCAGCACTCAACTTTCAATTTTGGCTAGGCGGTGCCACTTGCCACTCTCCCCACCCGTGGGGGAGATGCCCGTCAGGGCAGAGGGGGGCGAGCTTGCACCGACGCCACATACGGCACGATCGTCCGGCCTCACAGCCCCCCCTTCAATCCACCCGCACCACACTCCGCCCGCTCGTCAGATCACGCACCAGCCGCGACACGGCCTCGACCGCCGTCTCCGGAATGCGCACCACCAGATCCGCCCCTGTGGCGACGAAGCATTCCTCCAGCACGTGCACATCCCCAAACGCCCCAAGCTTGGCCTTCACCAGCGCAAGATCGGAAAACTCCAGATGAAACCGCCCCTCGACCGACGGCTTCATCTCGACGAGCTCGGCAGCCCTCAGGCAGGCAGCCGCCGTCCCGCCATAGGCGCGCACCAACCCGCCGCTTCCAAGGAGAACACCGCCGAACCAGCGTGTCACGATCACCACCGCCTTATCCACCGACTGGCCGTCGATCGCGGCGAGGATCGGCTTGCCCGCCGTGCCGCTCGGCTCGCCGGCGTCGGAGAAGCGATAGGCGGCGCCGAGCCGCCAGGCCCAGCAATTGTGGTTGGCATCGGCATGGCCGTGCGCTGCAATGGCGGCCCTCGCGTCCTCCTCGTTCGCGATCGGGACGGCGATGCCGAGGAACCGGCTCTTCTTGATGATCTGTTCGGCGGTTGCCGGCTGGACGAGTTCAAACATCGCCGACGACTAGCGCAGGTTGGAGACGGAAGAAAGCCGGCTGCCGCCGCGGGCCATACCGGGCGGACCGCAGAGGGCATTGGAGATTTCGGCTCAGCCGAAATCCACCGCCGTGGTGTTCGAGCCGCAGACCAGAACGGAAACGCGCTCGCCGGCGGCGGGCACATAGCGGCCGGAGAGGATGGCCGCCATGGCGGCGGCGCCACCCGGTTCGGTCACCACCCGGACGCTGTCCCACAGCGCCTTCTGCGCCTGGCGGATGGCATCGTCGGTCACCAGCACCGACTGGCCGACATGGTCGCGGGCAATCGGGAACATCAATTGGCCGACCTGCCAGGGTGCCAGCGAATCCGCCGCAATGCCGCCGGCCGGCGCATCGACGGGATGGCCGGCGGAGAGCGCCATGTTGAGCGTCGGCGCCTCCTCGGGCTCGACGGCAACGATCTTCACCCGCCCGTCATACCAGGCCGCGATGCCGCCGATCAGCCCGCCGCCGCCGACGGCGACGAGCAGCGTATCGATAGCGGGCAGGTCGTCTTCGATCTCCTTGCCGAGCGTGCCCTGGCCGACAAGCGTCTCCGGCTGGTTGAAGGCATGGATCTGCATCGCGCCGCTCTTTTCAGCAAAGGCCTCGCTCGCCGCCAGTGCATCGGCGTAGCGGTCGCCGCCGATCACCAGATCGGCGCCAAAGCTCCTGATGCGATCGGTCTTGGCCTTGGCGCTGATCGAGGGCACGAAGATCGTCGCCTTGATACCGAGCTTCATCGCCGCGTAGGCGACCGCTGCGCCGTGATTGCCGCCCGAGGCCGCCACCACGCCGGCGGCCGGAACATCACGGCTCAGGAGATTGTTGAAGGCACCGCGCGCCTTGAAAGAGCCGGAATGCTGCAGGCACTCGAGCTTGAGATCGATCTCGCCACCAACGAGGCCGAAATCGGCGAGCGACACGGTCATGACGGGCGTATGGCGGACATGCGGACGGATGCGTTCTGCGGCCGCGGCGATGCGTTCGGGCGTGATCTCGGACATTTCTGGGTCACCATTCGGAAGGGAAAGAACACATCGCGCGGTTGGCGGGCAAAATCAAGCGCCGGCATGTTCGATCAGGAAGTCGACCACCGCGCGGACCGAAGGCAACTGGCCGCGCCGGTGCGGGATCAGAATGCTCGTGGTGATCTGTCCCGCGGTCCAGTCCGGCAGCACGCGTTTCAACATGCCTTCCGCGTGTGCCGGCAGATAGACCGAGGTCGGCAGGACGGTGATGCCGATGCCTGCGGCGGCGGCCTTGAGCAGCACGAAAGGCTCGTCGGCCGCCATGACGGGATTGACGGTCACATCCTTGGGAGTTCCGTCTGCGCTCCGCAGCCGCCACGTCGTATCGGTCGGATTGGAGGTGATCGCGCGATGGTCGGACAGGTCCTCGGGGCGCTCGGGCGTACCGTGCTTTTCGAGATAGGCCGGCGCTGCCACGACATGGAAATCATGGATAGCCATTCGCCGCTGCACCAGCGCCGAATCCGGCAATGGCTGCTGGTGGCTGCGGATGGCGATGTCGAAGCCCTCCTGCACGATATCGACGAAACGGTCGGTGACATGGAGGGAGAGCAATATTTTGGGATAGCGCTCAGAGAGCGCATCGAGCAGCGGCGCGAGCGTGAATTGCGCGGTCGGAACGGAGGTCGTCAGCCGCACCGTGCCGCTCGGCTCGCCGAGGCGGGTGCGGACGATGTTCTCGGCATTCTCCGCTTCGATCACACTGGCACGGGCATGCTCGAAGAAGTCGCGGCCGAGCTCGGTCAGCGAGAAACTGCGCGACGTGCGGTGGATCAGCCGTGCGCCAAGTCCCGCTTCGAGCTCGCCGACTCGCTTGCTGACCGTCGACTTCGGCACCCCGAGCCGGCGGGCGGCGGCGGCGAAGCTGCCGTTTTCGACAGCCTGGACGAAGAACTGGAGGTCGTTGAGGTTCATGCGGCAATGTCCATGATTGTGGACTTTAAGATAGAGAATGGCCGTCTACCCGGCCATCGTACGCAATGTCATATCGATGGGGTCACCGACAATCAATATGGAAAGGTTAGATCGATGCCTCTCACTCTCTTCTACGGCGTGCCGGAAGGCTGCTCCTTCGGCTCCATCGTGGCGCTGGAATGGTCCGGCGCGAAATACAATCTCTGCCGGGTGCAGATGCCCGAGGTGGTTTCCAGCGCGGACTTCAAGCGCATCAACCCCGTCGGCGAGACGCCGACCTTGATGCTACCTGATGGACGGATGTTGAGCGAAAGCATGGCGATTCTCGGCCATATCGCGACGAAGACAATCAACAAGGGTCTGGGCTTCGAGCCCGGCTCGCCCCAAGACGACCGACTGAAGCAGATGCTGGCGTTCCTCAATACCGGCTTCTTCAGCGGTTTCGGCGCGCTCTGGTATGCTTTCGAACACGACCTGACGGATGAGGCGAAGGCCGCACTGCGCGACTATGGCATCGCCAAGGTCGAACGAGCGCATGCCGACCTCGAGACCCTGCTCGGCGGCAAGGAATGGCTGATCGGCGACAAGCGTAGCCTGGCCGATGCCTATTTCATGGGGATCGCCCGCTGGAACGATTTCCACAAGGTGGTCGACCGCCGCCGGTACCCGGCGCTCAACAGCCTCTACCAGCGCATGCTGGAGGATCCGGCGGTTCGCTTCGCGCATGCCATCGAGCATGAGGAGCCGGCGGTGAGCGCCGGCGGTTTCCAGGGCCATGTGAGCCTCGATGAAGTGCTCGGCGAGATGAGCAAGGCTGCATGACAGACGGGGCCGGCGGTGATCCGCCGGCCCTTGCCGATACCAGATGCCGAGCGATCAGGCAGCCTCTGCCAACATGCCCGGCGCGGCGCCGGTGGCGAAAGCCAAGCCTTCATCCGCCCAGCCCGTGATGCCGCCGATCATGACCTTGGACCGCAGTCCGAGGCGGGCGAGCTTGAGCGCCGCCTGGTCGGCGCCGTTGCAATGCGGTCCGGCGCAATAGACGACGAAGATCGTGCTCTCGGGCCATTCGGCCATGCGCTGCGCCGTCATCTCGCGATGCGGCAGGTGGATGGCACCGGGCACATGGCGCTTCTCGTAGGCAGCGGTCGAGCCGACGACATGCAGCAGGACGAAATCCTGCTGGCCATGAGACAGGGCATGGGCCACGTCGGAGCAGTCGGTTTCGAACGCGAGCTTGGCGCTGTAATGGTTGACGATATCCATGGGGGCGGCGGCGGGGTAGTCGGTCACATAGCTCATGTCGATCTCCATCAGTTTGTCGATGACGTGACGATACGCGCGCCACGAAATCCGTTGCAGATGGCAAGATGGACATATAGCATCAAGATCATGCCAAGCGTCAAAGACCTGCCGAAACTCGCCAATGATCGCGTCGTGGTGCTCGCCTATGACGGCCTCTGCACCTTCGAATTCGGCGTGGCGGTGGAGGTGTTCGGCCTCTACCGACCGGAGATGGGCGATAACTGGTACAAGTTCGCGGTCGCAGCCATCGACGATGGCGAGATGCGGGCCATGGGTGGGCTGCGCTTCCAGACCGATGGCGGGCTGGAACTGGTGGCGCGCGCCGGCACGATCGTCGTGCCGGGCTGGCGCGGTGCGGATACGCCGGTACCGGATGCGCTGAGCGAGGCGCTTCGCACGGCCTATGCCAAGGGCGCTCGCGTGCTGTCGATCTGCTCAGGCGTGTTCGTGCTCGCGGCGGCCGGGCTACTTGATGGGCGCAAGGCGACGACACATTGGCGCTACACGGAGAAACTCAGGGCGCGGTATGCCCATGTCGAGGTCGTGCCCGACGTGCTCTATGTCGATCAGGGCAATGTGCTGACCTCGGCCGGCAGCGCCGCCGGCATCGATCTCTGCCTGCATCTCATCCGCCGCGATTTCGGCACTCGCGCCGCCAATTCCGTGGCGCGCCGGCTGGTGGTGCCGCCGCATCGCGATGGCGGGCAGGCGCAGTTCATCGAGCGCAGCGTGCCGGAGCCGCATGAAAGCGCGCGGCTCGGTCCGATCTTCGACCGGATGCGCAGCGACATCACCTCGGAATTCACCATCGAGACGCTTGCGCGGGCGGCGGGCATGAGCCCGCGCACCTTCCTGCGCCGCTTCCAGGCGGCGACCGGAACCACGCCGGCCAAATGGCTGCTGACCGAACGGCTGACGCGGGCCAAGGATCTGCTGGAAAGCAGCAACCATCCGGTCGATGCCGTCGCCGAGCTGTGCGGCTTCGGCTCACCGGCGATCCTGCGGCACCACTTCCGCCAGCAGATGGCGACGACGCCCAAGGCCTATCGCGCCATGTTCGGCGCGCAGGCGATGGCCAGCGCCTGAGGCCGATCAGGGGAGATGGCAGACGGCTTCGAGATTGTTGCCGTCGGGATCGAACACGAAAGCCGCGTAATAGTTTTCATGATACTGCGGGCGATGTCCGGGCGGACCATTGTCCTTGGCGCCATTCGCCATCGCTGCGGCGTAGAAGGCATCGACCTCGGCATGGCTGGCTGCGCTGATGGCGAGGTGCACGGAAGACGCGCCCTTGCCCTCGCCGATCCAGAGCGGCAATTCGCCCTCCTTGCCGAAGCCGGCCGCGACGCCGAAGTCTTTCTGTTTGGAATAGCCGAGTGGGGCGAGCACTGCCTCATAGAAAGCGAACATTTCCTTGAGACGCGTAGTGCTGAGGCCGATGTGGTCGAGCATGGTTTCCTCCTTGTTTCGGTTTCGTCAGACTAGACCTGCCGGTGCCAATTGATGGCAGCGGTGCGCTTATTCCTGCTCCACGCCCGGCAGCCCACTGATGTCGTTGATCCAGGGCAGCGCCGAGCGGCACCAGATTTGCCGCGACGGTTTGAGCTCCCGACGCTGGTTGATGGTACCGACGCGAATGCCGGTGGTGGCGGCATCATCGCCGTCGCCTGAGGTGAAGAGCGGCGAGCCGCATTCCGGGCAGAATGACTGGAACCGTGGCCGGCCGTTGTCGCCGTATTTCGTATAGACCTTGGGCGGACTGGCGGTGAGGCGGAGATTTGCCGTCGACGTGATGGCCGTCACACGATAGGCGCTGCCCGTGAGCCGCTGGCAATCCGTGCAATGGCAGATGGAGATCTTGCCCGGGTCGATCTCCGCCTCGTATTTCACATGGCCACAATGGCATTGGCCGTCGATATGCATGGCGCTCTCCGTTCAGACATGCGCAGCATGGATCGGCGCGATCAAGGGTCTCTCCTTCACCTTGGTCATCAGCGCATGGACCTTGGGGAAACGCCCGGCGAGCCATTCCTGATCCGTCCAGGTCGCCATGCACCAGATATAGATGTCGAGCATGGTCAGGTGCTCGCCGAAGAAATACGGCCCCCGGATCGCGTCTTCGAGGATCGCATAGTGGCGGTCGAGATAGGCCAGCGCCCTCTCGACGACGGATGCGGGATTGTCGGCGTAGCGCTCGGGATAGAAGTGGCGCAGCTCGCCTTCATAAACATTGACCGCCATGAAGATCAGCCAGCGGTCGTGCTGGGCGCGGGCCGATGTTCCCGGCGCCGGCGCCAGCCCGGATTGCGGATGGGCATCGGCGAGGTGGAGCAGCATGGCCGAGCCCTCCGTCATCACCGAGCCGTCGGGCAATTGCAGCGCCGGAACCTGCTGGCGCGGATTGATCGCGCGGTATTCCTCGGTGAGATGGGCCTTCTGTTTGGTGCTGGTGCTGACCACTTCATAGCTGGCGCCGGCCTCCGCAAGCGCAGCCTCGACAGCGGCGCTACCGGACCCCAATGACCCATATAATCTATACATTTCTGTCTCCCCTGTTGGCGGCACACTCTAGCCAAACATTCTGCGCTGGGAAGGCCTGAGAACGACGCGCGGAGCGGCATTCAATAAATACTTAAGTCAATGCTTGACTATTTTGCGGCGACGCAATACTAAAGTACATGCTTAAGCATTCTGCCATTGATGCCGTCCTGAAGGCTCTCGCGGAACCCACCCGCAGGGACATTATGGAACGGCTCGCACACGCTCCCGCATCGGTCAGCGACCTTGCGGCGCCTTATGCAATGTCGCTCGCCGCGATCGTCCAGCATCTCCAGGTGCTGGAGGAATGCGGATTGATCAGGAGCGAGAAGATCGGGCGGGTGCGCACCTGCCGGATCGAACCGGGTGGCCTCGACGGCCTCTCGCGCTGGATCGCAAACACGCGAACCACGACGGAAAAACGCCTCGACCGGCTGGGCAACCTGCTTGCCGAGATGGGCGACGACGAACCCGACAAATAGCCGCGCCAAGCGTGGCCATCCAATCCCGAAAGGACGATCCAATGACTGACAAGCTCGTTCACAGCGCCTTCACGGTCGAACGCCACTATCCTGCGCCAGTCGAGAAAGTTTTCTCCTGCTTTGCCGACACCGAGAAACTACGCCGCTGGCTGATCGAGGGCGAAGGTTGGACGATCGATGGTTTCATCAATGATTTCAGCGTGTTGGGCTTCCAGCGATCGCTCTTCCGCTGGCAGGGTGGCCCGCAGATCAGCAATGACGGCATCTATCATGAGATCGTCGAGAACGAACGCCTCATCACCTCTTATTCGATGGCGATGGAAGGCAAGATCTTCTCGGTGTCGCTGCTCACCCAAACCTTCGAGCAGAAGGATGGCGGCACGCTGCTGACGCTGACCGAACAGGGCACCTATATGGGCGACGAAAATGCGGTGAAGGGCCGCGAGGAAGGTTTCCGGGAGTTGCTCGGCAAGCTTGGCGAAGAGATCGCCCGCAACGGCTGATACATGCCGACCAAGGGCAATTCCGCCGGAGAGCTGCTGGAATTGCTCTAACGCTTGGCGTGCTGAAGCACCCAGACTGCGTAAAGCTGCAGGCAGCCGAGCGCGAAAGGCGCGAGCGTCTTGCCGAGATCGCCCTCATAGATGCCAACCCACATGTCGGCGAACTGGATGATCCCGGCGAGGAAACCAAGCACAGTCAGCATGCGCCCGAAGCGCATGAAGATCGAGACGAGCACGAAGACGGCGAGCGGAATGCTGCGCGCCGCCGAATAGATCGCAAAGGTGAAAGCAGCATCATTGGCGACAGAGCCGACAGGCAGCATCATCAGCGGGTTCACAAGCCCGACCACGGCGATGCTGGCGAGTACGAGAGCGTTGAACCCGGTCACGAGCGACGCGAAGCGCAACGCGTTCCTGAACTGCATCGATGTCACCCCTCACTTCTCATTCGCAAGCGCGAATGGACAGGAAAATGTTGGCCGATGCAAGGGCGGGGATGAGACGGTGGGTCGGAGGGTCATCAGACGTCACGGGCGGGGCAAAGTCCCCTCCCCAACCCTCCCCACAAGGGGGAGGGCTTAGACTGCCTTGCCCTCCGCGGATACGGCAGCCGGCTGATTGGGGTAGACACGTCGCCCCAAGTTAGCCCTCCCCCTTGTGAGGAGGGATGGGGAGGGGTCTTCGGGAGGTCGCCTAATGCGCGGCCTGAATAAACGTCCCGTTCTGCAGGTCCTGCATGGCTTGCATCAGTTCCTGGCGCGTGTTCATCACGATCGGGCCGTGCCAGGCCACCGGCTCCTCGATCGGCTTGCCGGAGACGAGCAGGAAGCGGATGCCCTCCTCGCCCGCCTGCACCGTAACCTCATCGCCGGTGTCGAAGACGACGAGCGTGCGATTGCCAGAGAGATCGCGGATGTTGAGTTCCTCACCATTGACCTCCTTCTCGACCCTGACGCCAACAGGCGTCGAGGCATCGCGGAAGGTGCCGGAGCCGGCGAAGATATAGGCGAAGGCCTTGCGGTAGGTGTCGACCTTGAAGGTCTTGCGCTTGCCCGGCGGCACGGAGATGTCGAGATAGACGGGCTCGGCGGCGATCCCGTCGACCGGACCGGACTTGCCCCAGAAATCGCCGGTGATGATGCGCGCGGCGGTGCCGTCGTCATCGACCACGACCGGGATGTCGGCTGCCTTGACGTCCTGGTAGCGCGGTGCGGTCATCTTCAGCGACGAGGGCAGGTTGGCCCAGAGTTGGAAGCCGTGCATGCGGCCGGCGAAATCACCCTTCGGCATTTCCTGGTGCATGATCCCGCTCCCGGCCGTCATCCACTGGACGTCGCCGGCGCCAAGTAGGCCGCGATTGCCGAGACTGTCGCCATGCTCAACCGTGCCAGCCAGCACATAGGTGATGGTCTCGATGCCGCGATGCGGATGCCAGGGGAAGCCGCGGCTGTATTCGGCCGGATTGTCGTTGCGGAAATCGTCCATCATCAGGAAGGGATCGGTCAGCGAGGGATCGCCGAAACCGAAGACGCGATGGAGATGGACGCCGGCGCCCTCACGGGTCGGCTGGGCCTTGGACTCATATTTGACGGGGCGGATGGACATGATGCTTTCCTCCGAGGGCTTGAACTTGTCCTCGAATATAGATCGACTTGCGTCAACGGAAAGAGCGTACAAAGAGAACAACCAATATCGAAATTGTGAACAATGCTACGCCACCCTCCGTTAAGTCTTCCTTTACCATAAGAGGAGGAAGATGGCGGTTCATTCTGTCGCGTTAGGATCCGTTCATGTGCCGCTGGGCCGCCTATTGCGGGGAACCGCTGTTTCTCGAGGACATCGTCTCCTCGCCGGCGCATTCGCTGATTGCGCAGTCGCATTCGGCCACCGAAGCGCGCACTGCCACCAATGGCGACGGCTTCGGCATCGCCTGGTATGGCGAGCGCGAAACGCCCGGGCTTTATCGCGACGTCCTGCCGGCATGGTCGGATTGCAACCTCAAGAGCATCGCCCGCCAGATCCGTTCGCCGCTCTTCCTCGCCCATGTCCGCGCGGCGACCTCTGGCGGCACAAGGCGTGACAATTGCCATCCCTTCATCCACGGCCGCTGGTCCTTCATGCACAATGGCCAGATCGAGAATTTCGAACGCCTGCGCCGGCCGCTCGAAAACATGCTGCCGGATGAACTCTATGCCAGCCGCCTCGGTACGACGGATTCGGAACTGATCTTCCTGCTCGCGCTGCATTTCGGCCTCGAACAGGCGCCGCTCTTCGCCATGAGAGAGGCGATCTCCTTCATCGAGCGGCTTTCGATTCATTTCGGCCTCGGCGCCGACGTGCGTTTCACCGCCGCCTTTTCGGATGGCCAGCGCCTCTACGCCATCCGCTATGCGACCAACGAAGTGGCGCCGACGCTCTATGCCAGCCCGATGGGCACGGGCGGCTACTGTCTCGTCTCCGAGCCGCTCGATCATAACAGATCGAACTGGATGAGCATTCCGGAGCAGAGCGCGGTGGTGCTGGGGCCGGATGGGCTCGAGGTCTCGGTGTTCGAGACCGGCACGGTTATTCCGATGACATCAGAGAAGGTGCTGATGGCGGCGATGTGAGACCCGTCTAGAGTCTTTCGATCCAGATATGACCCGGATGCAGCTTGGCGAGGCTGGTCTTCAGCCACAGTCTTTCTGACGCCTCCAACTCCGGCAGAGCCGTATCGAAGTCAGCCTTATCCTTGGGGCGGAGATGCTTTGCCTTGAGAAGCAGGATCGCCGCTGGACCAAGGCAGGGCACGCCCTCGGCCGACCGCATGATCATCTCGGTGCGTGGTCGGGTGATCGTGAGATCGCGCTTGCAGGCCCACGTCTCCGGCGTGCCGGGCTCGATCATCATGTCGACGCGCCAGCATTTCGCACCGATATCCCAGCACCAGATCTGGAAGATTGAAGGGTCGAGCCCTGCGCCTTCGGGCAGGAATCTGAAGATTCCTGCGTGGACCGTGTAGAATTCCATGCCGACGAGTGCTCGACGAAAGTGATCGAAATCCTCCCGCAGCACAGTGAATTCGAGGTCGTGATGGTCGCGGGTCAGTCGCCCATGCCATAAGTCCAACGCCCAGCCGCCGACGACGCACCATGGCCGATTCACCTTGGCGAGCCGGGTCGCCAGCGCGGCGGGATGCCAGGCGTCCCATGCTTCCTGGTCGGGGATTACGTGCCCGGACACGGTGTCAGCCGCCTGCGAGCTTGCTGGCGATCACCGCGACGAGCTTCTCGGCGACGTCGTCCTTTGACATTTCCGGCCAGCGCTCGACACCGTCGCGGCTGATCAGCGCCACCGTGTTGCGCTTGCCCCCCATGATGCCGGTCTCGGGCGAAACGTCGTTGGCGACGATCATGTCGGCACCCTTGCGGTCGAGCTTGGCGCGGGCGTTGGTCTCGACGTCGTTGGTCTCGGCGGCAAAGCCGATCACCAGCTTGGGGCGCTTGTCGTGGTGGCCGACCGTCTTGAGGATATCCGGGTTCTCGGTGAGCGGCAGCGACGGCACGGAGCCGTCGGCGGACTTCTTGATCTTCTCGCCCGAAGCGGTGGAGACGCGCCAGTCGGCGACGGCGGCGACCATGACGGCGATATCAGCCGGCAACGCGGCGAGTACCGCGTCGCGCATTTCCTCGGCGCGCTCGACGCGAATGACCTTGACCCCCGCGGGGTCGGCAAGCGTGACCGGGCCGGAGACCAGCGTTACATCCGCGCCGGCCTTGGCAAGCGCCGCCGCAATGGCATGGCCCTGCGTGCCGGACGAGCGGTTGGCGATGTAGCGGACAGGGTCGATCGGTTCATGGGTCGGGCCGGAGGTGACGATGGCCCGCTTGCCAGAAAGAAGCTTCGGCGCGGTGTCGAGCAGCTTTTCAACCTCGGCGGCGATCTCCAGCGGCTCGGCCATGCGGCCGATACCGGCCTCGCCGCCTTCCGCCATCTCGCCGCGCATCGGGCCGATGAAATTCACGCCGTCGATCAGGAGCTGCGAGGCATTGCGGCTGACGGCGGGGTTCGACCACATTTTCGGGTTCATCGCCGGCGCCATCAGCACGGGGCGCTCGGTGGCAAGCAGGATGGTCGAAGCGAGGTCGTTGGCGAGTCCACCAGCCATCTTGCCCATAAGATCGGCGGTGGCGGGCGCGACGAGGACGAGATCGCAATCGCGGGCAAGCCTGATATGGCCGACATCGACTTCGTCCTCGCGGGAGAAGAGGTCGGTATGGACCTTGTGGGCGGCGAGCGCGCCGACAGCGAGTTCGGTCACGAATTCTTCTGCGGCCTTGGTCATGACCGGGATCACCACGGCACCACGTTCCCGCAGCCGGCGGATGAGGTCCAGGCTCTTATAGGCGGCGATGCCACCCGCGATGATCAGGAGAATCCGCTTGTCCTTCAATGTCATACTGGGCCACGTCCTGTTTCCGCCTCATTCCGACAAATAGTGGACGCGAGGACTTGGCGCAATGCGCGGGCAATTCGCATGCGCCTTCACAAATGCCGTCAAATCGGAGAAGACAGGTCCGACAACAAAGGGAATGGTGACGTCCATGGATATGAAGGAAAACCAGAGCGCCTCGATGCCATCAGGCGCTATCGACATGGAGAAGCTAGAAAAGCTCGCCGAAGTGGCGGTCAAGGTCGGGCTCGACCTGCAGAAGGGCCAGGAGCTGGTGATGACGGCACCGCTTGCCGCCATGCCGCTCGTCCGGCTGATCACCAAGCACGCCTATCTCGCCGGCGGCGGCCTCGTCACCACCTTCTACAGCGATGAAGTGACGACGCTGTCACGCTTCCAGCATGCCGAGGATTCGACCTTCGACCGCGCAGCAAGCTGGCTCTACAAGGGCATGGCCGAGGCCTTTGCGAACGGTTCCGCGCGTCTTGCCATTTCCGGCGACAACCCGATGCTGCTCTCGAGCCAGGATCCGGACAAGGTCGCCCGCGCCAATCGTGCCATGTCGACCGCTTACAAGCCGGCGCTGGAGAAGATCTCCAATTTCGAGATCAACTGGAACATCGTCTCCTACCCCAATCCATCCTGGGCCAGGCAGATGTTCCCCGAGCTCGACGAGGCCTCGGCAATCCGCAAGCTGGCCGATGCTATCTTCGCCGCCTCGCGCGTCGATATCGCCGATCCGGTCTCGGCGTGGCGATCGCACAATGCCAAGCTGCATGAGCGGAGCACCTGGCTCAACGGACAGAATTTTGCCTCGCTGCATTTCCGTGGTCCAGGCACTGATCTCACGGTCGGCCTCGCCGATGACCATGAATGGCATGGCGGTGCTTCTGTCGCGAAGAACGGCGTGACCTGCAATCCGAATATCCCGACCGAGGAAGTTTTCACGACTCCGCATGCCCGACGCGTCGAGGGCTATGCCTCCTCCACCAAGCCGCTGTCGCACCAGGGTACATTGATCGACAACATCCATGTCCGCTTCGAAGGCGGCCGGACCGTCGAGGCCAAGGCGTCGAAGGGCGAAGAGGTGCTCAAGAAGGTGCTGCAGACGGACGAGGGTGCCGCGCGTCTTGGCGAAGTGGCGCTGGTGCCGCATTCCTCGCCGATCTCGGCTTCGGGCCTGTTGTTCTACAACACGCTGTTCGACGAGAATGCGGCCTGCCATATCGCGCTCGGCCAGTGCTATTCGAAGTGCTTCATCGATGGCGCCAATCTCAGCCAGGACGAGATCGCGGCCAAGGGCGGCAATTCGAGCCTGATCCATATCGACTGGATGATCGGCTCCGGCGGCGTCGATATCGACGGCATCAAGCAGGACGGCAGCCGCGTGCCGGTGATGCGCAAGGGTGAATGGGCTTGACGATGCCCCCCAGCCGGACTTTGGGTGTGATCGGCGGCGCCGGCTGGCTTGCCGGTGCGCTGCTTCGGCCAGCGCTTGCCAAGGGCGCGGTGCGGGCCGAGGAGGTGATCCTCTCGTCACGCCGGCCGCAGGTATCGGGTTTCGAGGCCTGGCCCAATATCCGCACGACAACGGACAATGCGGAACTTGCTCGGCAGTCGGATATCGTGATCCTTTCGGTTCGTCCGGAGGATTTGGCGGGCGTCGACGCCGATCTCTCCGGCAAGCTGGTGATCTCGGTGATGGCCCGCATGCCGATGGCAGAAATCCGCAAGCGTTTCGGTTGCGACCGGATGGTGCGCACCATGCCGAATGCCAGCGCCGAACAGGCGCAGTCCTTCACGCCCTGGTATGCCTCGACCGAGGTGACCCCTGAGGACAAGGCCTTTGTGTCTGACTTCTTCGGCGGCTCGGGGATCGCCCGCGAGGTGCCAAACGAACCTAGCATCGACTATTTCACCGGCCTCACCGGCTCGGGTTTCGCCTTCCCGGCATTGATGGCGCGGGCGATGATCGAGCATGCGATCGAGAATGGCGTTGCGCCTGACCTGGCCGATGTCGCCGTTCGCCAGCTTATGCTGGGCGCAGGCACCTATGTGTCGGAGTCGAAGGAGAGTGCGGCCGAGATCGTCAAGACCTTCGTCGACTATGGCGGCACCACCGCGGCGGGGCTGACGGCTATGATCGATCGCGGTTCCGATGCGGTGGTCAAGGCCGGGCTCGATGCAGCCTGGCAGCGGGCTCTCGGAAACTAGGCCTTCGCGGCAACGAGTGCCGGCTCGGGCTTCCGCGTCTGCGCCATCTGGCTCACCCAGACGCTGGCAAGGACGACCGCCATGCCCGCCATCTGCAGGGCAGAGAGTTGCTGGTCGAGCAAGACCCAGCCGAGGATGACGGCCATCAGCGGGCTGAGGAAACCGAGCGACGAAACGGCAGAGGATTCGAGCCGCGAGATGCCGCGGAACCAGACGATATAGGCAAAAGCGCCGCCGACCAGGCCAAGCCATGCGAAGCCGAGCCAGTTGTTGAGCGTCAGCGACGGCAGAGCAGGTTCGAAGACCAGCGCGATCGGCACCAGCAGGATGCCGCCGGCCGTGAGCTGCCAGGCCGTGACAGTGAGCGGCGAGACCGGCGGCTGCCAGTGGCGGCTGAGCACGGTACCGAAAGCCATGGAAACCGCACCGATCAGGCCTGCCACAATGCCTATCATATCGAGTTTGGCATGGGGCGTCAGCACGAGGAGTGCCACGCCCGAAATGCCGGCCAGCCCGCCGACGATCGAGAGCAGGCGGATCGGATTGCCCATGAAGAAGCGTGCCAGCACGATCACCAGAAGCGGCTGGATCGCGCCCACCGTGGCCGCGACGCCGCCGGGCAGCCGATAGGCCGAGACGAAGAGCATGGTCTGGAAGATGGTGAAGTTGAAGGCACCGAGCAGCGCCGACTTCCACCACCATTCGCCTCTCGGCAGATGGCGGACGATCAGGAGAAGCAGCAATCCGGCTGGAAGGGCGCGAAGGGCGGAAGCCGTGATCGGATAGCCTGATGGCAGAAGCTCGGTCGTCACGACATAGGTGCTGCCCCAGATGAGCGGCGCGAGCGCGGTGATGAGAAGATCTGAGATCCGTGCCATAATTTTATCTTGATATCAAATTACTTGACATCAAGATAATTGATCAGATTTATCTTGACGTCAAGTGAAATCCGGAGAAAGTGGCGACATGGATGCCGTTGACAAGATTCTCGCCCAGTGGAGCCGAGAACGACCCGACCTCGATGTCGGGCCGATGGGTCTGCTGGGCCGCCTGGCCCGACTGCGCAGCCATCTGGCGCGTGAGATCGACGCGGAATTCGGTAAGCATGGCCTCAATGCGTCGAGCTTCGACGTGCTCGCCACGCTCCGCCGCTCCGGTCCGCCCTATCGGCTGTCGCCGAGCGAACTCATGGAAACCATGATGATCACCTCAGGCACGATGACCAATCGAATCGACCAGCTTGAAAAGGCCGGCATGGTAGAGCGGCTCGACAATCCCGAGGACCGCCGTGGGGTGATCATCGCGCTGACCGACAAGGGCTTCGAGACGGTAGAGAAGGCCGTGACCGGCCATGTCGCCAACCAGCATCGGCTGGTCGCCGCGCTGAGCGAGGATGAGCGGAAGCAGTTCGGCGCGCTGCTCGCAAAGTTCCTCGTGGCTTACGAATAGGTCAGAGCGCGCTGACCTGGCTGCGAACTTTCTCCAGGAAATGCTCGCGCTTCGCCTGAGTCGTGTCGTCCATATTGTGCAGGCAGGTCATGCGGAAATCGACCCGCTTGCCGCAAAAGGCCGCGATACCGCGCTTGAGGATGCGCCGCACGGGATCACCCATATAGAATTTCACCACCCACCAGGGCGAGCCGGTGGTGCTGAAGGCCCAGAAATACCGGAGCTTCTCCAGTTTCGGCACGAGCTTGATGCCATCGGCGTCATAGTCGAAGGCGATGCCGGGCGCGAAGACGCGGTCGATGAAGCCCTTGAGGATTGCCGGCAGGTTGAACCACCATTGCGGAAAGACGAAGATCAGCGCTTCGGCGGCTTTCAAGCGCTCGACATAGGGCGCGACATTAGAGAGATCATAAGTGCCGGTCATATAGCTCGCGCGCTCGACTTCGCTCAATCGCGGGTCGAAATTCTCGGCATAGAGGTCGAGCAGATCGACCTCATGACCTTTGGCTTCGAGCGCGGAGACGACTGTGCGCGACACCGAGGCGGCGAAACTCTCTTTCAGCGGATGAGCCAGAACCACGAGGACGCGCATTTATGAGCTCACCAAAATCTTCCTATGAAGCTCTTTTATAAATTGACTGCCAACGGCGTATATGGAACCGCCTCCAGCGCGAACTATGATACCGTCAAGAACCGCCTCCATATTTTCAGTTTCACCGACTATGGAAAACACGGCGCCCCCGCTGAATCCATCCAGATTTACTTCATGCTCCTTGTATTCATAGCGACGATAATAAGAATTCGCACTTCGGAATCCAGCGTCGGATCTACACGTTAAGGTGGCAGTCTTGAAATTGAATATCTCGCCATCGTAATCAATAACTTCGCGGTCAGTCGGATGGCCGATCGCAACACAGACGCCCGAGGATGGACGCTCGTCGTCCCGCATTTCGAAGAAGCACGCTTTCTCCTCGGATAGTCGGCTCCAGCGGTGCGACACCTGGAAAAGTAACAGATCATGGTACTCTTCGTCAGGGTTGCTGGTTTCGAAATAGCACCTGTCGACTGTAATGTTTCGCAAAGTACCGAGAGGACTGCAAAACATCACGTTGTCTAACTTTACGCTTTCCGGTGTTGCTCCGCGCGGGATATCCAGTTCATGCCGAGTCGTAACGACGTAATAGTTGTCTCCCGCTGCAACCAGCGTACATGAACCACTTCGACCGAAGGGCCAGCCAATCGCTCCGTCTGCCGCCCTTGTTCCCAGCGCAACTAATCGGACCGACCGCGCTAATACGCTTTCGGCGCTCGCAGGCTTGAAAATCAGTCGGCCTATCTTAATTCCATTGATCAAGGGAAGGTCGCGGATGAACATATTGACACCCTAAAACAAGCTCCCCTGCCCCGCCCCGCCGCCCGGGGCAGGCTTGGATGCGGCGCGTTTCTTAGCCGGCGAAGGAGATGGTTCCCCACCTTCCGAGCCGGCGATGGCGTCGACGGAACCGTCGTGGAATTCGATCGAGAGATGATCGCCCGGCGCCACCATCGCCGCCGAGGACAGGACCTTGTCCCCCTCGCCGCGGATCACGGCGTAGCCGCGTTTGAGCACATTCTTGTAAGATAGCGATTGCAGGATGCGGTTATGCGACGACAAAGCCTGCCCACGCCGTGCGATGAGATTGTCGATGGCGCCGTCGCCACGCTGCGCCACGTTTCTCAACCGGTCGCGCTGGCGCTCGGACTGGGCGTGAAGCCGTGACGGGAAGCCCGCCAATACAGCATCGGCGCGGCTGATCCGGGCCTTGATACGATCGAAGAGGCGCTCGATGATCCGCTCGCCACGCGTCATGCGCTCGGCCAGCCGCTGGCGCCGCTCGGCGATGCGGGTCGAGAGGATGTCCGGCCTCAGATTCGCCGAGACGCGCTCGAAGGCGCGGCGTTTGTTGACGGTGGTCATTTCGAGGCCGCGCCCCAGGCGGGTCGAGGCTTCATCGAAACGCCGGCGCGGCAGAGCGAGCACCTGGTCGATCGAGGGCAGAGCACGGGCGAGGTCGCGGATCTCGCGGCGGCGGGTATCCATCTGGCGCGTCATCGCGCGGCTGAGACGGGCGGCGAGATTGGCGACCTGGGCCTCGAGGTCGGCCTTGACGGGCACGGCCATTTCGGCGGCACCGGTCGGTGTCGGCGCTCGCTGGTCCGAAGCATAGTCGATCAGCGTCCAGTCGGTCTCGTGGCCGACGGCGGAGATGAGCGGAATTTCAGAACCAGCAGCGGCGCGGACGACGATTTCGTCGTTGAAGCACCAGAGATCCTCCAGGCTGCCGCCGCCGCGGGCGACGATGAGCACGTCCGGCCGGGCGATCGGACCGCCGGGTTCGAGCTCGTTGAAGCCCTTGATGGCATTGGCGATTTCCGGACCCGCGCCCTCCCCTTGTACCCGCACCGGCCAGACGATGACATGCAGCGGAAAGCGATCGGAGATGCGGTGCAGGATGTCGCGGATGACGGCGCCGGTCGGCGAGGTGACGACGCCGATCACCATGGGCATATGCGGCAGGAGCTGCTTGCGGGAAGCGTCGAACAGGCCTTCGGACTGTAGCTTGCGCTTGCGCTCTTCGAGCAGCGCCATCAGCGCCCCGACGCCCGCGGGCTCAAGGCTCTCGATGACGATCTGGTATTTCGACGAACCGGGGAAGGTGGTGATCTTGCCGACGGCAATGACCTCCATGCCCTCCTCGGGCCGGGTCTTGAGCTTCGAAAAGCTGCCCTTCCAGATCACGGCTTCAAGCCGGGCGCGGTCGTCCTTCAGCGCGAAATAAGCGTGGCCAGACGAATGCGGCCCGCGATAGCCCGATATCTCACCGCGCACGCGCACCTGGTCGAAGGCGCCCTCGATGGTGCGCTTGATCGAGCCTGAGAGCTCGGTGACGGTGTATTCGACGAGATTGGTGGCCGAATCATTCTCGAAAAAGGTCATGGGGACGATATTGGAGGGTCAGGAGAGTTTTGAACAGCAGGCGCGCTAACCCGCGTTAATCGCATCTTAATTTTTTGACCGGCTTATTTGCGCGATATCTCAATGAGGGTTTCATGATGAACGCCCAGCCTGACTTCATGTTGCATGACGATCTCCGGCAGCACGCACGCCGGCAGGTCCGACTGGAAGCCACGGTATCCTGCATGAAAAGCGGTTTGCGCGGCTACGTCTCCCAGCCCGGCATCGTACTCAATCTCTCGGAAGGCGGATGCATGGTGTCCTGCTCGAATGCAGACGAACTCACCAATGACGTCCATATCCAGATCTCGGGTGTGCCGGCAAAGATCGCCTGCACCGTCGTGGGTAGGACGTCCGTGCGACTTAACCTGCAATTCACGGAAATGCTGCCAACCCAGATCGTCGACCGGCTCTCCACCCGCAGGTTCTGAGCCTCTCCTTGTCGTGGACGTAAGAAGGCTCTAAGAACGGCCTTCGCCGGCATGCGCGCCGCGGACATGTCCACATCAGGGTTGAAATGCAGGAAACCGAGAAGCAACCGTTCCGCCGGCAGGTGTTCTTCATCAGCGGCTTCGATCCGCGCGGCGCGCTCTTCCTGCACAAGAACTGCGTTACCGAGACCGACAAGTGGAGCGAGACCAGCGGACACACGGTCAAGACCGGGCCGCGCAAGAATATCGGCAAGCTGGTACGCCGCTGGATCATCGACGCCGACCTGCCCGACGGGCGCGCCGAGACCAGTTTCGACTTCCTGCAATGGGACGACATCATCCGCCAGCATTGGGACAAGCGGAACTGGCTGGTCTATCTGCAGTCGATCGCCGGGCTGTGGCGTCTCTTCCTCGATGGCGTCTATACGCGTACCATTCGCGAATCCTGGCCGATCGCCATCGTCATGTCCGCACCGGCGGTCACCGCCATCATGCATGGGCTCGGCGTGCTGCTGCCGCTGATCGGCCTGCTCGGCCTATGGCTGTTTCCCGGCATTATCGGGAAGATCATTGCCGTGGCCCTGATCGCGCTCGGCGGCTGGTCCTATTGGTGGATATCAAAGAACATGGACCGCTACCGCCCGGAATGGAACGGACGGATCGGGCTCTTTGCCAACAAGATGGTGATCTCTCGGGAGAACGTGCCTGATCTAGACCAGCGGCTCGATCAGATGGCGGACCATATCATTGCCTCGGTCGAGGAGGGCAAGCCCGACGAGGCGGTTATCATCGGCCACAGTTTCGGTACCACGCTTGCGACGATCGTCGCCTCACGTGTGCTGGCGAAGCGTCCGGATTGGGGGCAGAAGGGTTCGCCGCTCGCGCTGGTGACGCTCGGGCAGACCCAGGGCCTGATGGCGCTGCGCAAGAGGCATGGCTGGTATCATGACGAACTGACGCGTTACGCCAGTTTCCCCGATTTCACCTGGCTCGACTTCTCCTCGCCGCCAGACGGTGCCTGCTTCGCGCTGATGAATGTGCTGGACTTCCTGCCGAACCGGCCGAAGCACATGCCGAAGATGCTGAACGCCCAGTTCCACAAGATCCACACCGAAGAGCATATGAATGAGGCGCGCTACCATCGCATGCTGATGCACTTCTTCTACCTGCATGCCAACGGCCATCCGCAGATCGGCACCGATCTCTACGATTTCGTGCTGCTGATTGCGGGAAATCAAAGAGCCGCCGACCGGTACCATGCTAGGCAATCCGGCAAGCCCTATTTCAAGAAGGAAAAGCGCGCATGAGCCGCATCATCGGCCCCATGCCTGACATCAGGAAGACCAGGCCCTCGCCGCTGACCCGCATCATCAAGGGGCGGCATTCGTCGCTCGATGTGCTGTTCGAGCGCAGCTATTCGATGAAGATGGGCGAATTCGCCGGCGTGCGCCGGCGGTTCTACTTCCTCACGCAGCCCGAGATCGTCAACCGCATCCTGAACGAAGACGTCGCCCGGTATCCCAAGAGCGATCTGATGGGAACCATCCTGTACCAGATCCTCGGTGACGGTGTCTTCGTTTCCAACGGCGAAGTGTGGAAACGCCAGCGCCGGATGATGAATCCGGCCTTTGAATTCGCCCGCATTTCCGAAGTCTTTCCGCTGATGATGCAGGCGGCGGAAGCGATGAAGGCGCGGCTCGACAAGGTGGCCGACGGCCGCGAGGTCGCAGTTGATTTCGAGATGACGCATGTCACTGCGGACATCATCTTCCGCACGATCTTCTCCGAGCCGATCCCACCGGAGGATGCGGAATCGATCTTCGACGCATTCAACCATTACCAGGAACTCGCCTATATCCACGGCGTCTGGAACATGGCCGGCCTGCCGCAGGCGCTGTCGATTCCGCGGCTACGCGCGATCAAGCATGCCCGCAATATTCGCGGACCGCTCGCGCGCATGGTGCGCAAGCGCTTCGAATTGCTGGAAACCAATCCGGAGAAGAAGCCACAGGACATCCTGCAATCCCTGATCGACGCACGCGACAATGACGGCTCCAAATTCACCGAGAAGGAATTGATCGACCAGATCGCCGTGATGTTCCTGGCCGGCCACGAGACGTCGGCAAGCGCGCTCTCCTGGGCACTCTATCTTGTCGCCCAGGATCGCGACGTGCAGGAGCGCATGCATGCGGAGACCCAGCGGGCGTTTCTCGAGGACGGCAATTTCAGGCCGGCCCAGTTCAAGCATCTCAAGCTGACGCGGGATGTCTTCCGCGAGACCTTGCGCCTCTACCCTCCGGTTTCCTTCGTGCCACGCGACATCACCGTGCCGGAGACGATGCGCGGCAAGAATCTCAAGAAGGGATCTGCCATCTTCATTTCGCTATGGCTGATGCAACGGCATCGCGAGATCTGGAAGAATCCGGATATGTTCGATCCCGATCGTTTCTCACGCGAGGACGAGAAGGAGGCGATCAGATCCGCCTACATGCCGTTCAGCCAGGGTCCGCGCGTCTGCCTGGGCGCGTCCTTCGCGTTGCAGGAGGCGGCGATCATCCTGTCCATGATCGCTCACCACTATGAGATCACGCCGGTCGAAGGCCATGTGCCGAAGCCCGTGGCGCGGCTGACGCTGCGCTCGGAAAACGGCATCCGGCTCCGGCTTCGCAAGCGCTCCTGAAAAAATCGACATGCGTTTCATCCCCGCCCTCCCGGGCGGTGGGATAATGCGCGTGTTGTTTTTACCAGGAGCACTTTCATGCCTGACAGATTTCAGTATTCCACACCCTCTCTCTCCGGTCCCGCCACGCACGCTTTTGCGGTAACCCCGAACGATTCCACCGATCTCGGTGAGACCACGCGGGCCCTCTATGTCGGCGCGGCGGGATCCGTCGCGGCCGTCATGGCCTCAGGCGCTTCGGTCTCGTTCGGCGCCGTCGCATCCGGAACGGTGCTGCCCGTTCGCGTCGCCAGGGTGCTCGCAACCGGCACGACGGCATCGGCCATTCTGGGGCTCGTCTGATGCTGGGGACGGCACTCGACCTCACCTCGGCGCGGGCGGCGGCCTGGTGGCAGGCGCCCGCCTATCTCGCTGCTGACAAGGCCGGCAGCGGCATCTGGCCGCCCGGCTTCGCCGCTTCGTTCCGGAACGGGCAATATGCCGCCACCACAGTCGCACCGGATTCGATAGGATCGGCTGATATCGCTGACCTGACGCGACTCTCGCCGACGAGTTTCGCTGACATGTTCGACTATTCCCGCGCCAGTAGCGCGGGCTGCATCGGCGCGGATGGCACGCTTTCGACAGCGGCTGCCGACACGCCGCGCTTCGACTACGGCAATGGCCGGCGTCAGTTGTTGCTGGAGGGACCGTCGACCAACACGATCCGCAACAATACGATGCTCGGCGCCGCGGCAGGCATAATCGGTTCGGGCGGCGCGCTGCCGACCAACTGGACCTCGGGTGGCACCGGCCTGACCCGGACCGTCATCGGTATCGGCACTTACAAGGGCGTGGACTATGTCGACATCCGCTTCCACGGCACGATCGCCGATGGCAACGGCGCCATGCTGAGCTGCGAGGGAACGCAGGAAATCGCGGCGCTGACGGCCGAACGCTGGTCGATGTCGACTTGGCTCGCCCTCGTCGGCGGAAGCCTCAGCAGCGCTACCGGCTTGCGTCTCACCTTCCGGGAAGGCACATCGGCGGGCGGCTTTGTCCTGCAGACGATCGGAGCAGACATCAAATCGCTGATCGGAAGCGGATTGAAGCGTTTCGGCTTTTCCGCCCCGCTCGCCGGCGGCGCGACCACTGCTTTCGTCCAGCCGAGGATATCGGTGGCCGCGACGACCAGCACCGTGCTCGATTTCACGCTCCGGGTCGGCCTGCCGCAATGCGAGAGGCAGGGGCAATCCACCTCCGCCATCCGAACCAGCGGTACTGCCGTGACCCGCGCGGCGGACGAGTGCCGCCTCAGCGCGGCGGGTGCGGCTCTTCTGGGCCGGGCAGCATCGGGCCTGGCAATAAGGGGATCGGGGGTCTGGGGCAGCAGCGGTGCGCTTCTCGGTGCCGCCGCCGGTACGCGTCTTCTGGCGCTCAATTCCGGCCAGACGGCGCTTGGCATCGGGCACGCCTCGCCGCTCGTCATCGCCGGCAGCCTGACGGCACCGCTTCTGGATTTCGGGATTGCCGGCGGCTGGGATGCGACGGGGCGGGCCGGCGCTTATGGCGGCGGTGTGGCGCAGCAGGATGCGTCGGTGATCGACGCCGATCTTTCCTCCGCGCGGCTCGGCCGGAACGACGGCACGGCCGCCTTTGCGGCGGGATGGTATGACGAGCTTGCGATCTACCCGTTCCAGCCGTCCGGCGCGGCGCTCTCGGCGCTTTCAGCAGCGCCGACGTGAACGATCTCGGCGGCTCCGGTTCATCGGGGTCGCCGGATTGCCTCAGCGTTGGATCATTTCAAAAATCCGAAGGCCGGACACTTCTTCCATCGGGAGTTCTTCGAGAAAGCCGGGGACCTCGTTTTTCGACAGCGCGGCGTAGAGGCCTGAGGGGTATTCCTTGGCGATGCGTTCCGCCATCGGGTCGTCGTCGCAGAGCAGGACGTAGCGAACGTTCTGCTCCGCGAGTTTGGTGAATGCCATGTCGGGCTTGGCCATACCGATCTCGATGGAAGCGACCATGCCGCGCTGGTTGCGGTGGTAATTGGCGCCGAGCACCGAATGCGGCGTATAGCGCAGCAGCGCCGGACCTTCGTTGAAGCTCGTCAGCACGCGGCCCGCCGGCAGGGTGGCGAGGCGCGCACCGCTCTCGGCGGTCACGCAGACCAGCGCGGCGCTCTCGTTTTTCGTGTCGTTCGCTGTGTTCGTCGTGGCGCCAGCCAGTGCGTTCATCGGATCCGCGGCGAGGACGCCGACGACGGTCCAGACCGACGGGACGCTGAACAGCGCAGACAGCACGAAGGCCGTCACCGCCCGCATGTCATTGCGCCGCCCGAGATACAGACTGCGCAGATCGGCAACGAGGGCGGAGAGCGGGATGAAGGCCAGGAAGTTCGCAAACAGCATGCCGCGTACCTGGACGGCCGAGACCGCCCAGCTCGTTGCGATCAGGCCGAGCAGCACGGCATGCGGAATGACCTGCTCGCCGCGCAGGATGCGCATCACGCATACTGCCAAGCCGATAATGCCGACGGCGTAGAAGGTGCCGATGTTGGTGGGGTCCGCATCCATGACCGCCATGATCGATTGCGCTTCGCCGATCGAACTGAGCCAGTAGGTCTTGAGCAGCGGATCGAGGCTGTTGAGCGGGTTTTGCAGGCATTCCGGAGCGATCGCAACAGCGAGCAGCAGGACCACGACCCCTGTGGTGGCGAGCGAGGCCAGGCGGGCGGTGAGCGTCCGTCCAGTCAGTGCAAGGGCCGAGCCCGCGAGCATGGCACCGCCAGCGGAAGCAAGCACCAGGTAGCCGAGCGAGAGGGTGTCGCAGGTGACACTGGCCCAAAGCCGCGCCGGCGTCGTCGCGAAGAAAAGGATGCCAGTGGCGAGCGCGAAAGCGACGCCGAAGCCGATTGCCGCGCGGCGGTAGCGTTCGCCATTGAGCGCCCAGAGGAGCGCAACGCTCATTGCCGCGACCGCCACATGCGGCGTGGTCTCGGCGCCAATAGCGAGCGCGAATGCGCCAGCAACGGCTGCCGCTGCAAAATTCGAGGCCCGCGCCAGCGGATCGAGCAGCATGGCCGCGATGAAGGTGACAAGGATGAGCTGGACATTGTGGTGATCGATGGCGCCCGGGCGGAAGCGGACGATGGCGACCAGGAAGACGAGCGAGAGGATGAGGCCGATCACCATGCCGCTTTTGCCGCCGAGGCGGTAGCTGGCGAGCGAGGCGGCGGCGAGAAGCGGCAGGATGAGCAGCAAGGGCCATGTCACGACCGCAGCCGCCTCGGCCTGCTGAGGCCCGAGAAAGAGCCCGTAGAGATTTATCAGCTGGGCGATCGGCCAGTCGATGAGCCGCGACCAGTGCATCAGCGTGCCGCCATCCGGGCCGAGCCGGCGCTGGTCGAGATCGAACCAGCTCTGGCCGGCCAGATAGTCGCGCACCTCAACGAGACGCATCGTATCGTCGGGATCCACGCCGACATAATCGGTCGCGTTCACGAACCAGAGCACGAGCTGCACGATCACGGCAGCAAGGCTCACCAGCAGGACGATCGTCAGCAACTGCCTCGGCAGGAGGCTGTCGCCTGGCTCCACACGCCGCCAGCTTACCAGTGTCCGGCTCGAAACCGGCCGGGCGGCCGCAGTTTGGTTCATGATTCAAGCCCGCAAGCGCAATTATCCCTCAGCGCTGCAACCTAAGCTTAACCTTCTCAAGAAATAGTAAAGCCGAGGAGACTGCGCCGTGTCCCCCGATCCTGGCGCGCGAACGCGAGAGAGCGAGCGAGACCCCGCCGATGACCCACGACTACGAGATTGCGGTGCTCATTCCCTGCTACAACGAGTCGCTGACCATCGGCGACGTGGTGCTGGGTTTCCGGCGAGCGCTGCCGACGGCGCGGATCTATGTCTACGACAACAATTCCCGCGACGACACCGCGATGCGCGCAGCGCTGGCCGGCGCGACCGTGTTCCGTGAAAAGCGCCAGGGCAAGGGCAATGTCGTGCGCCGCATGTTCGGCGACATCGAGGCCGATATCTACCTGATGGCCGACGGTGACGGCACCTATTCGCCAGAGGACGCCGAGAACCTGGTCAACACGCTGCTCACCGAGCGGGCCGATATGGTTGTCGGCACTCGCCGCGACGTGACCGTCGATGCCGGCCGCAAGGGCCACGCCTTCGGCAACAAGATCTTCAACCGGCTCTACCGCTCGATCTTCGGCAAGGACTTCACCGACATCTTCTCCGGCTACCGCGCCTTTTCTCGGCGTTTCGTGAAGAGCTTCCCGGCGATATCCGATGGTTTCGAGATCGAGACGGAGATGTCCGTCCATGCCTCACGGTTGAAGATGCCGGTCTGCGAGCTCGAACTGGACTACGGCCGACGGCCGGATGGATCGCATTCCAAGCTCTCCACATTCGGCGATGGGCGCAAGATCCTCTGGATGTTCGCCATGCTGATGAAGGAGACGCGGCCCTTTGCATTCTATCTCATGTTCGCCGCCGCACTCTTCGCCGGTGGGGTCACGCTATCGCTGCCGGTCCTCTACGAATTCTTCTCCACCGGCCTGGTGACGCGTATGCCGACCTGGATCCTGGCCGTCACGATGGTCGGCATGTCCTTCGGCATGTTCATGGCCGGCCTCATCCTGGATTCGCTGGCGCGCACGCGCGTCGAGCAGCTCCGTATCCACTATCTTGGCCAGCCGGGCATCGTCCGGACACCGATGCCGTCCATGCCCATGGCCGCGACGCGCAAGAGTGGCAACAATCCGATCAAGACCAAGGCCGCCTGAGGCCATCGAGGACTGAACATGAACCGGGAAACGACCAACCGCATTCGCTTCGTCATCGAGGACATCCTTCCGGCCGCATTGCGGGATTCGCAGCTCTTCCGTCGCGCCGCAAAAATGGCCTGGGGCGACCACATCGATCATCTCGCACGCTTCCGCGAACGCGCGCCGTTCCTGACGAGCGAAGAGTATGCCGACCTCTACCGCAAGCATCCGCGCGTGCATGAGGGTACCGACAATTCCGAAGCCTGCATTCGCGAGATCATCAAGTTCGTGGCCGGCGACAGCGTGGCCGATGTCGGCTGCGGCACCGGCGCGCTGCTGTCGCGTATCAAGGCAGCCCGCAAACTCGACCGCATGACTGGCGTCGATTTCGTCATCGACGATGCCTCGCGTCTCGACGGCATCGAATATGTCGCGGCCAAGGTGGAGGAACTGCCCTTTGCCGACGGCGAATTCGACACCGTGATCTGCACCCATGTGATCGAGCACGTGCTCGAATATCACAAGGCGATCGCCGAGCTTCGCCGGGTCGCCAAGAAGAAGCTGATCATCGTCGTGCCGCGCGAGCGGGAATCACGCTACGCCTTCAACCCGCATTTCAACTTCTTCCCCTATACCCACTCCTTCCTGCGAGCGATGCATCCGGTGCCGGCATCCTATGTCTGCGTCGATATCGGCCGCGACATCTTCTATGCGGAAGACCGGTCCTAGTCCGCCATGTTCAACTTCCCACTCCCGATCTGGATCGGCCTGCTCGGGACGCCATTCCTGATCGCGTCCGGCCAGGTGCTGTTCAAACTGACCAGCGCCACCACCGGCGGGCTCGACGCGCGAGGGCTGACGGGTCTGTTGTTCAATCCGATCTTCATCGTCGCGATCGCACTTTACGCGATCGGCACGATCATCTGGATCTTCGTGCTGAAGCAGGTACCCCTGACGATCGCCTACTCGTTCATGGGCCTGACATTCTGCTTCGTGCCGCTGCTCGCCCAGTATTTCCTCGGCGAAGCCCTGACGCTGCGCTACCTGCTCGGTGTGATCCTGATCATCGGCGGCATGATCGCGATCAACAGCTGAGGCGTCAGCTTCCTTCGAAATGGACCTTGGTGGCTTCGTCGGCCGGAAAGAAGGACTCGATGAGCACGCCTTGCGCCAGCGCATCCTGTACCGAGCCAAAGGTGGTGAGCGTGGTGATGAAGCTCAGCGTCTTGCCACCAAGCTTCATCGATATCGGCAGGATGGGAAGACGCGCGCTTTCCGGGTGTTCCTCCAGGGCCTCCTGCACCTCGGGCAAGGCAGCCAGTCGCTCTATCCGCCGCGAGAGTGGTGACCGCGGCCCCTGCAGCCAGGCTTCGCCACGGATGCGGTGGACGAGATCGGCTGCCGTCACGCGCCAGTTGGTGATGATGTCGCGAAGCGGCGACGGGCTGAGATAGGCATCGAGGAAATTGATACCGGGCTTCACCTCGATCCCGGCCAGACCGGCAAGCACAGCGAAGGGGCGATTGGCCGCGAGAACGTTGTATTCGTGGTCGAAGACGACGCCGGGATAGGGATCGTGCCGGTCAAGGATGAGGCGGATCGCTTGTGCGATCGCAGGTGGCAATTTGTCGAGCGCCTGGGCAGGATTGGTGCCGAAGCGCGGGCGGAAACCGGCGGCCGAAAACATCATTCCCTGATCGCGCGCGGGGATATCGAGCACGGCCGAGAGCCTGAGGATCATCCCCTCCGTTGGCCGCGAGCGGCCGGTTTCGAGGAACGAGACGTGGCGCGAGGAAATGCCGGCCTCCGTTGCCAGATCGAGCTGGCTCATCCGCCGGTGCCCGCGCCATTCCTTCAATTGTTCGCCGAACTGCATGGGATTCTCCGATATGCCTGCCCGGATAAGAGAGCATCGGCAGCCGCAAATCCATTACCTCTGAGGTAATTGGTTTCCTTCCCTCCAACGGCAATGATCGGAGCGTCAACACGAAAGGAACACACCATGTTCGATCTCATCAAGCGCAATCTTCTGAAATACACCCTTCTCGTCGACGGCATCGTCTCTGTCGTCGCCGGCGCTGCCTTCCTCGGCTTTTCCGGCCTCGTGGCAGAATTGATCGGGCCGGCCTTAACCGGCAGCATCATCATGGGGCTCGGCGCCTTTCTCTTCGTGTGGGGGCTGTTTCATCTGGCCATGAGCAGCCAGCCCACCGCGTCGGCCGGCGGGGTTCGGGTTGCGATCATCGGCGACGCGCTCTGGGTGCTGGGCAGCATCGCGGTGCTGGCTGTCGACTGGAGCGGGCTGACCGCCATCGGCGCGACGTTCATTGCGGTGCTGGCCGTCGCGGTGGCTGACATCATGCTGCTGAAGATGAAGGGGCTGAGCGATCAGCAGAGGATGGCGATTGCCTGAGGCATCACGGTCTTGGCTAAGACCCCTCCCCGTCCCTCCGCACAAGGGGGAGGGCTAAGTTGGGGCAGCGCCCCTGCCCCTCGATCGACACCAGGCAGCTGCCGCAACCGACCGGCCTTCCGCAACACGTTGCGGTCAATGGACGAGGGCGCGGCAGATTAAGCCCTCCCCCTTGTGGGAGTTTGGGAGGGGTCTTTCGAACCCTCACACGTCTTCCCAGCCCGCCTTCTCCGAAGCCCGGTACACCGCGTCGATGAATTTCTGGTTGTTCTTCGAACTCTCCAGCGTCACCACCTCTTCCTTCTCGCCGCGTGCGGCGCGGGTGAAGGCTTCGGCCTCGAGCTTGTACTGGCGGCAATCCTGGAAACGGAAATGCTGGGACTGCGAGTGGTTCTGGTTGGTGAGTTCGAGTTCCTCGGCGCCATAACGGTTGGCGTTGAAGGGCGACTTGACCTCGATGTAGCCCTTCTCACCGTGGAAGACCATGACCTGGCGCGCGGCGAGCTGGGTGGAGATGTAGAAGGACAGTTCGAAATCGCCGAAATCGGCGCGGACCGAGGAATAGATGTCGGTGCCGAATTCCTTGTCACGGTCGGTCGTGGCCTGGACGCGCAGCGGTTCCTTGCCCGTGACGAAACGGGTGGAGATCGTCGGATAGACGCCGATATCGGGCAGGCCGCCGCCGCCGAGCGACGGGATGTTGCGCATGTTGCCCGGGTCGCGGTTGTAGTAGGTGAAGGCGCCCTGGACGTGCTTCAGCGTGCCGATCGCACCCTCCTGGATCAGCGAACGGACCTTCCGCCAGACCGGGGAATAGGTGACCATGTAGGCCTCGGTCACCAGCACCTTGTTGCGGTCGCGGGCGGCGATGAGGGAATCGATCTCGTCGGCATGAAGCGCGATCGGCTTTTCGCAGAGCACATGCTTGCCAGCATCGGCCGCCTTTATCGTCCATTCGACATGCTGCGAGGTCGGCAGCGGGATGTAGACCGCGTCGATCTTGTCCGACGCCAGCATCTCCTCATAGGAGCCGAAGGCATGCGGCACCGAAAAGCGATCGGCCATGGCGCGCGCCTTGGAGAAATCGCGGCTGGCGATGGCGGAGACGACGCAGTTGTCCGCATCCTGGATGGCCGGCACGACCAGCTCCTCGCCGATCCGTGCCGTCGAAATGATACCGAAGCGTAACATCGTTTCCTCCCGATCTTGGTTTCGGCGGCACAGTATTGGCTCGCCGGAACCAAGGCAATCAGGAAAAGACGAACGTACCTCCATCAGCCGCCGCAGCAGGCGGCGCCGGCTCGCAGGACATGCTCGTATCTGTCGTGGTGACGGACCCAGGCCATGATGTGCGGCTCGTTGTCCTCGTCGCGGCCCTTCGGCACCATGTCGAGGAAATTGTAGGTGTTCATCACATCGTCGAGGCCGCGGCCATAGGTCGAGTAGGTGTGATAGATCGCACCCGAAATATCCTTGAAGAAGACGCTCGCGCCATGCAACTCCTCGATCGGAGGCGCTTCGCTGCCGAAATTGTAGATCGGTTCGCCCGCCTCGACTTCCTCGGACGTGAAGCTGACGCCGAAATCGAAATTGAAATCGGAGCCATTGGACGACAGCCAGGGAAACTTCCAGCCCATGCGGGACTTGAAGGCGGCGATCTCCGGGAAAGCAGCGCGGGACACCGCGACGAGGGTGACATCGCGGGCGGCGAGATGCGGCAGCGTGCCGTCGAAATGGTCGGCGACATAGGAGCAGCTCTTGCAACCCTCCTGCCAGCCAGGCGCGAGCATGAAATGATAGACAAAGAGCTGGCTGCGCCCCGCAAACAGATCGGATAGGGACTGGCGTCCGTCAGGGCCTTCGAAGACGTAGTCCTTGTCTACTTTCACCCAGGGCAGCGCGCGGCGTTCAGCAGCCAGCGTGTCGCCCAGGCGGGTCAATTCCTTCTCGCGCTTGAGCAGCGCCTTGCGGCTCGCGAGCCAGGCCTCGCGCGATACCACGGCATGTCCGTCGGCGGTATTTCTGACGATCTGGTTCATGACATTCCTCCTTACTGAAAAATGCGTTCAAGCTGGTTGATCGCGCTCGTCCAGCCACCCTGGTGGCTGCGGCGCTCGTCTTCGGATGGCAGGCCGGCATGGGTCATGACGAAGAGCGTGTCGTTACCCGCAGGCGTGAGCTCGATGGTGATCTCGGTCTCGATACCGGCCATGGCTTCGGTCTCCCATGTCCAGGAGAAGGCGAGCTTCCGCGGTGGGTCGATTGCGCGATAAGTGCCGCGGGCAGGATAGGTGCGGCCATCCGCCTCCAGCATGACCAGCCTGAATTCGCCACCGGGCACCGGATCATTCTCGATCGAAGCGACCGTCAGGCTCTCCGGGCACATCCAGCGACGGATCAGGTCGGGATTGACGAGCGCATCGAAAACCTTCTCCGGCGAAGCCTTCATCACGCGGCGCATCACGATCGGCGGATGGGTCATTTGCTGTCCTCTTTGTCGGGTTCTTCAACGAGCTTGGCGAGCGCGTCGATACGACCTTCCCAGAAGGCGATGTAGCGGCCGATCCATTCATTGGCGGCAACCAATGGCTCGCGCTTGAATTCGCAGCGCCGCCACTGCGCTTTGCGGTGGCGCACGATCAGGCCCGCATCCTCCAGAACGTCGATATGGCGCGACACGGTCGGCAGCGAGAGAGCGAAGGGCTCGGCCAGTTCGCCGACGGAAGCATCCCCCTCGGAGAGGCGCGCCAGGATTGCCCGGCGGGTCGGGTCGGCCAGGGCGGAAAAGACGGCACTGAGGTGATCAGTCTGCATGGTTGCTGTCCGGGTCATCATTATTTGTGTATTTAGCTAATTACGCAAATAATGTCAAGCCACTTTGCCGGATCGCGGAATTCGGCTAGAGGCCGAGCAGGCAGGGAGGACAACAATGACGCTGGACATCAGGGACGCACGGGCATCGGATGAGGCGGAATGGCGGAGACTCTGGGCCGGCTATCTCAGCTTCTATGCGGTCGATCTCGCGCCCGAGGTGACGGCCGGCACCTGGCGGCGGATCATGGATCCGGGTTCGCCCGTGGGGATGCGCGTCGCTGAACGCAACGGCAAGCTCGAGGGCTTCGCCATCCACCTCTCGCATCCCTCGACCTGGGTGCTGTCGGAGGATTGCTATCTCGAAGATCTCTATGTCGACGAAGCGACCCGCGGCGGCGGTGTCGGCAGGGCGCTGCTCGACGACCTGATCGCGCTGGCCGAGCGCAGGGGCTGGTCGCGGCTCTACTGGCACACCGACGAGAACAATGCCCGGGCGCGACGTCTCTATGACAGCTACGTCAAGACCGACGGCCATGTGCGCTATAGGATGAAGTTGCCGCGCCGCTGATCGGGACTTAAGATTCGGTTAAGGCAGGGCGCCTAGGCTCACGATGTGAGCAAGGCCGCCAGATCCAGCACCAGACGCAGAAAGCCGAATGCGGGGAGCCCTCCCCGCCGGAAGATCGGCCGCGACCTGTTCGCGGCGCTGGTAGTGGGGTTGGGCGTCCTGCTGAGTCTTGCATGGACGGGCGTGGATACATCCGCCGCCCGTGATCTGCTGACGACCGCCTCGACCACGATGCGGGAACTTGCCTCCAACCTCTCCGCGCAGACATCGGACGACAGGCTCCCCGTCTCCTCGATCGGCGACAAGACGCGGATCAAGCAAAGTGATGCTCGCCGCTATCCGGTCTGCTCCGGCGGGGCGGCGCGCGACAACTGCGTCGTCGACGGCGATACGTTCACCATGGATGGAACCACGATTCGTATCATGGACATTGACGCGCCGGAGACGCATCCGCCGCGCTGTGCCTACGAAGCCGATCTCGGCGATCGGGCGACACGGCGGCTGTCGCAGCTGTTGAGCGCCCGCGCCTTTCAGTTGGTACGGGCCGATCGCGATATCGACAAATATGGCCGTCAGCTTCGCGTGGTGATCCGCGACGGGCGCTCGATCGGCAAGATTCTGGTCGGCGAAGGCCTGGCAAGGACATGGACCGGCAAGCGCCGTCCGTGGTGCGACGGCAATCACAGCGTAGCCGGCTGATCGGAGCACCAGCCTTGCAACGCCGTACCGGCGGCTCTATTTCTTGGACACTCTTCCTTTCTCCGACCGGTGCCCTACCGCGTCGACATTCCGCCGCTCTCGAAAGGACTCTTCCATGAAGACGCGCAAACTCGGACGTGAACTCGAGGTGTCCGCCATCGGCCTCGGCTGCATGGGCTTCAGCCATGGCTATGGCGGCGCCGAGGAGAAGGATGCCATCGACGCGATGCATCGCGCCGTCGATATCGGCATCTCCTTCTTCGACACCGCCGAGGCCTATGGTCCGCTGATCAATGAGGTGCTGGTCGGCAAGGCACTCAAGCCGCATCGCGACAAGGTGGTGATCGCCACCAAATTCGGCTTTCGCTACGAGACCTATGGCGGTGTGACAAAGCAGGTCGACGGTACCAACAGCCGGCCCGACAACGTCAGGGCCGTCGCCGAGGCCGCGCTAAAGCGGCTCGGCACCGATGTCATCGACCTCTATTACCAGCATCGTGTCGACCCAGACGTGCCGATCGAGGAGACCGTCGGCGCGATGGCGGATCTGGTGCAGGCGGGCAAGATCCGCGCCCTGGGACTTTCCGAAGCCTCGCCTGCCACCATACGCCGGGCACATGCCGAGCACCCGATCACCGCGGTGCAAAGCGAATATTCGCTGTGGACCCGCGATCCCGAAAACGGCGTTCTCGAAACCTGCCATGAACTTGGCATCGGCTTCGTGCCCTTCAGCCCGCTCGGAAGGGGCATGTTGACGGGCACGCTGAAGCAGGAGGATCTGGCCAAAGGCGACTTCCGCCTCGGTCTGCCACGCTTCCAGGGCGAGAATTTCGATCGCAACGCGGCACTTGTCGGCAAGCTCACCGACCTCGCCAGCGACAAGGACGTCACGGCAGCACAGCTCGCGCTCGCCTGGGTGCTGCACCAGGGCGATTTCATCGTGCCGATCCCGGGCGCGCGCAATATCCGCAACATCGAGGACAATGTCGCCGCGACCGAAATCACGCTCACCGACGCCGAAGCGGCTGAACTCGGCCAGCTGATCTCGCCCGACATCGCCGCCGGTGCGCGCTATACCGACGCGATGATGAAGATGACCAACCTTTGAGGTTAGTGCCCGAAGCACCCCCTCACCCAGCCTCCGCTTCGCTCGGCCGACCTCTCCCCGCCGGGGAGAGGAGTTCCGAAGCGTCGCAGCAGCCTCCCCTCTTCTCCCCAGCGGGGAGAAGGTGGCCCGAAGGGTCGGATGAGGGGGATAAACTCCCGCTCTCCCTTGCCAATCAGCTCGTCCAGTTCTACCCCGGAACGGGGGCAGCAAGGCGGATCACAAACGTGGCAGGAAAATCACCGAGGCATCTTCTCTTCGTCGATGTCGAAACGACGGGTCTCACCTATGACGACCGGGTGATCACGCTCGGCGCCGTCGAGCTGGACCTGGAGGCGTTGCAGGATGGCGCGGACTGCACCAATACCGGCCACCTGATCTTCAATCCCGGCCGCCCCAGCAATCCCTTCGCCGCCGCCGTGCATGGCTATGACGACTGGACGCTGCGGTTCCAGCCGGATTTCTCCGCCCATGCCGAGGAGATGATCGCGCCCTTCGAGCGCGCCGACAGCGTCATCGCTCATAACGCATCCTTCGACGAGCGCTTCCTGCGCGGCGAATTCTCGCTCTGCGGCCACACGCTGGGCCCCGCGCGCTTCGACTGCTCGATGCGGCGCTACAAGACCAAATACGGCCGCCCCGGCGGGCTCGACAAGGTGCTCGCCCATATGGGCCATCGCGGCCGCGGAAAGCTGCACGGCGCGCTGGAAGATGCCTGGCTCTGCATGCAGGTGTGGCTGTGGTTGCATGGGATGCCGCAGCCTGAGGCGCGGGAGGATTTGCTGCATCCGCCGAGCAACTGGGTGGAGCCGGAGCTGAAGCCGCTGCGGAATGCGCGGAAGGTGATGGGGTTGTAGCTGCGGTTATCGCTCGCTGTGCTGATTTGAGTCACGAGGATTGGATATGGCAACCATCAGCATTCGCATTGGTGACGATCTCAAACGACACCTGAACCAAGTCGCCGAGATGACAGGCTTGAGCCCGAGTGCGATTGTTCGGGACGCCATTTCTGACAAACTCGAAGAACTGGCAGATTTTCACATCGTGAAAATGCGGATGGCCAAGCCTTCCAAAACAATTTCGAATGATGATGTTTGGAAGGACATCGGCATTGAGAATTGAGGCTGGGGTATTACCCCCCTCTGTCCGGCAGGACATCTCCCCCTCAAGGGGGGAGATCCGATGGAGCGGTCGTTCGGCTCCCTTTACCGTCGAATGCTCAGGATGCGAGGTCGGTTTGTGGCGAAGTCCGCGCATCTCGCCGATTTCCCCCCTTGAGGGGGAGATGTCCGGCAAGACAGGGGGGGTACGGCCAAGGAACACAAAGCTTAACCATCGGCCCTGTTTAGCGATTAACCCCTGAGCACCCCGCCCGTGGACTTCTCCACATTGGCGATAATCCGCTTGGTCAGAGCGTCGAAATCCTCGTCCGTCAGCGTCCTCTCCGCCGGCTGGATGGCGACTTCGATGGCGATGGACTTCTTGTCTTCGCCGAGCGAGGCGCCTTCGAAGACGTCGAAGACATTCACGGCCGTGATCAGCTTGCGATCGGCACTGCTGGCGGCCTTGACGATCGAGCCGGCATCCACCTTGCGGTCGACGACGAAGGCAAAGTCGCGCTTGACGGCCTGGAAGGGCGAGAGTTCCAGCACCGGCTTGGTGCGGGTCGCCTTCTTCTTCGGCTCGGGCAGCTTGTCGATGACGAGTTCGAAGCCGCAGAGCGCGCCGGAGACGTCCAGCGCTTCCAGCGTCTTCGGATGGAATTCGCCGAAATGGCCGATGACCAGTCTCGGGCCCATCTTGATCGTGCCGGAACGGCCGGGATGGTACCAGGCAGGGCCACCCTGCTCGATCTGCAGGTTGGAGACCGGGAAGCCGCAGGCCTCGAGCACGGCGAGCGCGTCGGCCTTGGCGTCGTAGACATCGACTTGTCTGCCGCCGCCCTGCTCCTTGTTGGACCAGAGCCGGCCCTGGCCATTGAGCGTCGCGGTGCCGCGGCGGACACCGCCGGCGATGCGGCGCTGGCCGTCTGCCGTGTCGTCCTCGTATGTGCCGGAGACTTCGAACAGCGCAACGTCACCATAGCCCTTGGCGGCATTGCGTTGGGCGGCTGCGAGCAGACCCGGCAGCAGCGAGGGCCGCATGTCGGACATGTCAGAGGCGATCGGGTTTTCGAGCTTCAGCGCCGGCGAACCGCCGCCGAAGAGCACGGCGTGCTCCGTCGGGATGAAGGACCAGGTGACCGCTTCCAGCATGCCGCGCGCGGCAAGCGCCCGCTTGGCGAGCCGCGAGCGGATCTGCAGCGTGGTCAGGATCTTGGTGTTGACGTCGCCGAGGCGCGGCAGGGCCTGCGCCTTGATCTCGTTGATGCCGTGGATGCGCATGACTTCCTCGACCAGATCGGCCTTGCCGTCCACATCGGGCCGCCACGACGGGACGTAGGCCGTCACAGTGTTGCCTGTGCCTTCGATCTTGAAGCCGAGACGGGTGAGGATCGAGACCGACTCCTCCTTGGCGATGTCGAGGCCGGTCAGGCGCTTGACCTCTGAGAAGGGGAAAGTCACGGCCTTGGGCGTGTAGCCTTCATAACCGACGACATCGAGCTTTGCCGGCGTGCCGCCGCAGAGTTCGAGCACCAGTTCCGTTGCGCGTTCAAGGCCGGGGACCATATATTCCGGATCGACGCCGCGCTCGAAGCGGTAGCGCGCATCGGTGATGATGCCGTGCTCGCGGCCGGTGCGGGCGACATTGAGCGGGTTCCACAGTGCGGACTCGATGAGCACATCAGTCGTGTTCTCGTCGCAGCCGGAATGCTCGCCGCCCATGATGCCGCCGATCGACTCGACGCCGTTGTCATCGGCGATCACGACATTGGCAGGGTTCAGCTTGTATTCACGGGTGTCGAGCGCCAGCACCGTCTCGCCATCCCTGGCGCGGCGGACCACGAGGATGCCCTTCACCTTGGCGGCGTCGAAGACGTGCAGCGGCCGGCCCTGGTCGAAGGTCAGGTAGTTGGTGACGTCGACGAGCGCATTGATCGGTCGGAGGCCAATGGCGCGCAGGCGCTTCTGCATCCAGGCGGGGCTCGGGCCGTTCCTGACGCCGCGCACGAGGCGGAGCGCGAAACCCGGGCAGAGCGCCTTGTCGTCGCCGGCGAAGTCGAGCGTCACCTTGACCGGCGTCTCGCCTTCGATCTTGAAAGCAGGCGCGGGACGGGTCTTGAGCGTGCCCATGCCTGACGCGGCGAGATCGCGGGCGATGCCGTAGATCGAGGTGCAGTCCGGCCGGTTCGGCGTCAGGTTGATCTCGATGACCGGATCGTCGATGCCGTAATATTTGGCAAAGGACGTGCCGACGGGCGCATCCTCGGGCAGGTCGATGATGCCGTCATGGCTGTCGGAGATTTCGAGTTCCTTCTCCGAGCACATCATGCCGCGGCTCTCGACGCCACGGATATTGCCGATGCCGAGCGTCACATCGATGCCGGGTACATAAACGCCCGGAGCCGCGAAAGCGCCGACAAGCCCGGCCCGCGCATTGGGCGCGCCGCAGACGACCTGCACGGGGGCGCCCGAGCCGATATCGACCGAGAGAACCTTGAGCTTGTCGGCCTGCGGATGCTTTTCCGCCGTCAATACCTTGGCGATGATGAACGGGGCAAAACCCTTCCTGTCATCGACGCTTTCGACTTCGAGGCCGATCAGCGTCAGGCGCTCGCAGATCGCGTCGAGCGAGGCGTCGGTGTCGAGGTGATCCTTGAGCCAGGAAAGCGTGAATTTCATTGCGCAGTTTCCTTCATAATGTGTCCTGTGCCCGCTCCGGTTCCTACCGTGCCTGGGCCGTCGAAATTTCCGGCAGCGCTGGTTGCCGCTGCCTCGCCATGTCGAGAAGCCGGGCAAGCAGTGACGCATAACCTCGCGCATCATCGATGGCGCGATGGGTATGCGGGTGGTTACCCAGCCATTCCGGCGGTATCACGCTGCCTGCCGTCTGCGGGCCGGTCTGGCCGAGAACGCCAGACATGTAGGCGCCGATATCGAGCGGGCTGGCATTGAATATGCAGCGGCCCCAATAGGCGACGTCGAGAATGAACGTATCGGCGAAGGTCCGCAGATAGACGTCCATCCAGTCACCGTCGAACACCACTGGCCGCGCCGCGAAAGCGCGAAGCCCCGGGAAACCCTGGACCCAATCGGCATAGCGCCGCATGACCGCGGAGGGCTCTTCCGGATCGGCGGTGGCCGCAGCATAGGCGTCGCGCTGCGTCGCCCACCACGTCATTGTCCGCTCATCGACAGTCCGGTCGAGGCGCGGCAGCAGGGTGGCCTCGAATTCTCCGCAAATCTCGCCGTCCTCGCGCAGGACCACACTGGCGAAGCTCAGCATGGAATGGCGAGCCGGATCGGGACCGTTGGTCTCGATGTCGGTGACGAAGTAGTGCGCAACCGAGGTCATGCGCTCAAACCGCCGAACAGCGTCGGCATGTCGAGCGGGCGGAAGCCGTAATGGTTCATCCAGCGGACATCGGCGTTGAAGAAGTCGCGGAGATCCGGCATGCCGTATTTCAGCATGGCGATGCGGTCCAGCCCCATGCCCCAGGCGAAGCCCTGGTAGACATCGGGGTCGAGCCCGCCGGCCCGCAGCACATTCGGGTGGACCATGCCGCAGCCGAGGATTTCCATCCAGTCGGTGCCTTCGCCGAACTTTATGACGTCGCCGGAACGGTCGCACTGGATATCGACCTCGACCGACGGCTCGGTGAAGGGGAAGAAGGACGGGCGGAAGCGCATGTTGACCGAGGGCACTTCGAAGAACGCCTTGCAGAATTCCTCCAGCACCCAGCGCATGTTGGCGACATTGGCCGTCTTGTCGATCACCAGGCCTTCGACCTGGTGGAACATCGGCGAATGGGTCGCGTCCGAATCCTGGCGATAGGTCTTGCCGGGTATGATGATGCGGATAGGCGGCTGCTGGGCCTCCATGGTGCGGATCTGCACCGGCGACGTATGGGTGCGCAGGACCTTGCGCTCGCCATTGGCGTCGGGCGGCAGGAAAAAGGTGTCGTGCATCTCGCGCGCCGGATGGCCGACCGGGAAATTCAGGGCGGTGAAATTGTAGTAATCGGTCTCGATATCGGGACCTTCCGCGATCGAGAAGCCCATGTCGCCGAAGATCGCCGTGATCTCGTCGATGATCTGGGTGATCGGGTGGATACGGCCGCGCTCGGCCGGCGAAGAGCGGACCGGCAGCGTGACATCGACGGTCTCGCGGGCGAGACGCGCGTTGATCGCTTCGTCCTTCAGCGCCGACTTCCGTGATGCAATGGCGTCGGTCACTTCGGTCTTGAGCTGATTGATCGCCGCGCCGCGCGTCTGGCGCTCTTCCGGGCTCATGGCGCCGAGCGTCTTCAGAAGCTCCGAGATCGAGCCCTTCTTGCCGAGCGCATTGACGCGAACGGCCTCGATTGCCGCCTCGTCGGAAGCGGATGCGATTTCCGCCGTGATGGATGATTTCAACTGGTCGAGGTCGGACATGGATCGCTCGTGAATTTGCGAGGAGACTTCAGGAAGGACAGGACAAGAAAAAACCCGCGCTAGCCCTGCCAGCGCGGGTTTCCCAATAATGAAATAGAACTTGGGAAGCGCTGGCTTACTTGACCGCGCTTTCAAACTCGTTGGTGGTGCCGGCGTCCTTGAGGTAATCAAGTGCCTTCTTGGAGGCGGCGACGAGCAATCCGAAGGCTTCCGGCTGGCTGATTGCCATTTCCGACATCACCTTGCGGTCGACTTCGATGCCGGCCTTGGTCAGGCCGTCGATGAAGCGGCCATAGGTCAGGCCGTGCTCGCGGACAGCGGCATTGATGCGCTGAATCCAGAGCCCGCGGAAACTCCGCTTCTTGACCTTGCGGTCGCGCGTTGCGTACTGCATCGAACGATCGACGGCAGCCTTCGCGGTGCGGATGGTGTTCTTGCGACGGCCGTAAAAGCCCTTGGCGGCCTTCAGAACCTTCTTATGCTTGGCGCTGGACGTGACGCCTCTTTTCACACGTGACATGTCATGATCTCCTTAAACAGAAAAGCGCTGGGTCTCAGAGACCGTTGGGCAAATAATTCTTGATCACCTTGCGGCCATCGGGTTCAGCCAGAACCATGGTGCCGCGGGCGTTGCGAATGAACTTGTTGCTGCGCTTGATCATGCCGTGACGCTTGCCGGCAGCTGCCGACAGAACCTTGCCAGTCGCGGTGATCTTGAACCGCTTCTTGGCAGCAGACTTCGTCTTCATCTTGGGCATTTTGCTACTCCATTGTTCTGGTTTTTATAGAAACGGACGGATGAAGCCCATTTCAAGCATAAAGAACGGCCACGGCATGCCCTGCCGGACCGTTCGGACGGGCGGTGTATAACCGCGAGCGGGAAAAAGCGCAACGGGGTGGTGGGAGATTCTTTGAGCGTTGGGGATCGCCCCTCATCCGGCTGCGTCCTGCGGACCCTTCTCCCCGCGTGCGGGGAGAAGGGAGACGTGGCACCGTCAGCACCTCTAGCGTCCCCTCTCCCCGTCCTTACGGGGAGAGGGTCAGGGTGAGGGGCGAGTTCTGGACGAAAGCATCAATGAGAGCCCGGTCCCTACCAGCGCCGAGACGACGATCAACAAATGCGCGTTGATACTCGCCTTGGCCAGCACGTCCAGTGTGGCCGCATCCCTCGCCGATCCGAATGCCGCCGCGCCTGCCGTGATCCCCGCCGGATAAGTTCCAACACCTGCCGGTGCATGGACTGGCAGCACGGAAGACAGTTCCCCACCCAGCGCGCCGCCGAACATGGCCGTGATCGGCAGCACGCCCATCAGGCCCAGCACCCAGGCGAGGACCAGCACCTTGACGCCCCAGTTGAGCACTGTGAGCAGCCAGGCGCGGATGAAGGCTGAGATATTGGCAGGGAGGCCGTCATCGATCTCGTCGGCGATGCGCGCCAGCCTGCCGGACAGCCGGCCACGAACGGCCTGCATCAATGGCCGCTTGAATGGAAAGAGCAGGAGCGGCAACAGCAGGAAGAGTGCCCAAAGTATCCCGGCCAGATAGGGGCGCGACGAACCTGCGACGAGCCCGAGCCCCGCCGCGGCCAACAGCGCGTGGAGATCCAGCAGTCGGAGCACCAGCAGCGCTGCCGTGCCATGGGCGAGCGGCACGCCGAATTCGGAGCGCATCAGGATGGGAAAGCTTGTCTCGCCGGCGCGGAAAGGCAGCATGATGTTGAGCAGGTTATGCACCTGCGTGACGCGAAACAGCCGCAGGAACTGCCCACCTGTCTCGCGTGGGAAATAGTCCTGCATCCGGTGGGTGCGGATGACATAAGTGCAGACCAGCAGCACCAGCGCCAGCAGGATCGTCGGCAGCCCAACGACCTGCCAGCCGGCGAGGATCGTGCTCCAGCCCCAGATCCATTCGATGAAGGCGGCATAGAGCGCGACCACCGCCACCGTCAGCAGCGTGATCCTGTTGTGCCACAGCAGTCTTCCCATGGAACCCGTGACTTCTCGCCCGATTGCCTTGCCCCGGCGCCTGCTATAACAGATGGCCCAACCAAAACCAGCCATTGCGGAGCCTGTCTTGCTACAGCGCCAGTCGCCGGTCGAGACCACTTTCGACCTTGAAACCCCGATCGAACTCTCCGTCCTCGTGCCCGTGCATAACGAGGAGGAGAACGTGACGCTGATGGTCGAGCGGATCGCCGATGCGCTCAAGACCTACGACAAGCGGTGGGAACTGATCCTGATCGACGACGGCTCCACCGATGCGACGCTGTCCCGCGCCCGCAAGCTGCTCGGCACGCCGGGTTTCGAACTTCGCATCATCGAATTCCAGCGCAATTTCGGCCAGGCGGCGGGCCTGCAGGCCGGCTTCGACGCCGCTCGCGGACGGCTGATCGCGACGCTCGACGGCGATCTGCAGAACGACCCCTTCGACATCCCGCGGATGATCGAGGCGCTGGAAGAGCGCGATCTCGACATGCTCTGCGGCTGGCGCAAGTCGCGGCAGGATGGCCTCTGGCTTCGTCTCATCCCGTCCTGGACAGCCAACCGGCTGATCCGCAGCATCACCGGCGTGCATATCCACGACTATGGCTGCGGCCTAAAGCTCTACCGCGCCGAGATCGTCAAGCAGGTCCGCATCATGGGCGGCATGCACCGCTTCATCCCGGCCTGGATCGCGAGCGTCGTGCCCTCGACGCGGATCGGCGAGATGGTGGTCAATCACCATGCCCGCCAGTTTGGGACGTCGAAATACGGCCTGTCGCGCACGTTTCGCGTCATCCTTGATCTTTTGGCCGTTCTGTTCTTCATGCGCTTCCGCGCCCGCCCCGGCCACTTCTTCGGCATGATCGGCCTTGCCTTCGGCGGCATCAGTGCGCTGATGTTCCTCTGGCTGTTGATCGTGAAATTCGGCTTCGGCGAGGACATCGGTACGAGGCCGCTGCTGACGGTTGCCATGATGCTGTTCCTCGGCTCGGTGCAGATGATCACGACAGGCATCCTCGCCGAGATGATGGCGCGGTCGGACAACGCCCGGCTCGGCTACTCCATCCGCAAGATCCACGAGACGGACGACTGACGTGCTCGCAAGGCTCATGCGCGACGGCGGGGTGCTCTATTTCCTGCTCGCGATCTATTTCGCGGTCAATGCCGCCTTGCGAATTGCCCTGCAGGGCTCGCTCGAAATGGAAGAGAGCCGGCTGTTCTTCCTCGCGCAATGGCTCGCGCCCGGCTATGGCGGCCAGGCGCCGCTAGCGGTCTGGATGCAGCATGGCGTGACGCGACTGGTCGGCGCGAATTTGTTGGCCGTGGTCGTTCTGGAGAACCTTCTGCTGTTCCTCGCCTATGCCTTCGTCGGCTGGGCGGCCTTTCAGGTGATGCGCAACCGGGCGCTGGCGATCATCGCGGTGCTCGGCATGTTGCTGCTGCCGCAAGTCGCCTATGAATTGCAGCGTGACGGCGGGGCTTCAACCGCCGTGCTGATGGCGACGGCGTTCTTCATCGCCACGCTCTTTGCGATGCTCTATCGGGGATCGTTCTTCGGCCATCTGCTCGCGGGCCTCGGCATCGGCGTTGGCCTCCTCGCGAGCTACGATTTTGTCCTGTTGCTCGTCGCGGCGCTTGTTGTGATCCTGCTTGAGCCAGCGTTCCGGGCGCGGCTCACGAACTGGCGGATCATTGTGACCATCATCGTTGCCGGCGCCGTGTTCGCGCTGCATGCAATGTGGTTGCGTGATAATCTTGCACTGGTCGTCGCGCAGAGTGTTGCGCGAATTCCGCATCATGCGGGTGCCGATCAAACTTCGCAGGTCATCGAGGGTCTGTTCTCGCTGATTGCCGCTCTTGTCGGATTCTTCTTGCCGACTGTGATCGTCTTCTGGCTGGCCTTCGGCCGGCGCTTTCCCGAGTCCTGGCAGGCGTCGAGCCCATGGACGCGGCTCGTCAGCCGCATCTCCGTGCTGGTTATGCTTGTACTGATCGCCCTCGTCGTCTTCGGCGGCGCGTCTGCCATCCATGATCGCTGGCTGGTGCCGGTCTTCTTCATGGTGCCGCTCTATTTCAGCCTGAAACTCGACGCGCTGAACCAGACCATCGGCAATGCGCCGAAACGCTTCGGCGCGATCGTGCTCCTGGTGATGATTGCCGTGCCGCTGGCGATTGCGGCACGCGTGCCTGCGGCGCACTGGACGGGCCGGCATACGGCGCTGAACGTGCCATATCGGGAAGCAATCGCGGCAATCCTGGCCTCTGGCCAGCACCCACCATCCCTCATTTTCGCCGAGGATGTCGAACTGGCCGGCAACCTGTACCTTGGCGCGAAAGGGATTGCCGTCGTAGCGCCGGGCCATTCCCATTTCGAAAAAGGGTATGCTTTCGACGAGACCCATCCGCTGCTGATCGTCTGGCATGCCGGATCCGACGGACAGACGCCAATGCCCGAGCCGCTCGCCCACCTGCTCGCCTTCCAGGTCGTAGCCGGCGCCACCAAGCCGTCCGCGGCGTTTGTGAGCTTACCCTACCGCTTCGGCGCGGAAGGCCAGACGTTTCGGGTTGGCTATGCCTGGGTCTATCCGCGAGCGCCTTGACCTAAGCCGGCACTTTCGCGCGGCGAACACTTTTCACCGGAAAGCGCAGGGCGACTTCCAGGCCGCCGGTGGTCGCTTTGCCCAGCGTCAACGTTGCCCCATAGGCCTCCGCGATATCCGCCGTTATCGCCAAGCCCAGGCCCGAGCCGCCACTCGCGCTCTTGCCGTGAATGCCGCGTTGCAAGGCAGCGGCTTGGTCAGCCAGCGGAATACCGGGACCGTCGTCGGAGATCGTGGCGACGACGTCATCGCCCTGGCGTTCGACGTTTACCGCTATTTCACTGCGAGCCCACTTCGACGCATTGTCGAGAATGTTTCCAAGCGCCTCCGCGAGATCCGCGGGGTCCGCCTCGACCCGCACATCGCCCCGGATGTCGAGGCTCCAGTCGAGCGGCGCGTCGCGGGCCGGCTTCAGCACCTGGATCAATTTGCCGGCGAGCTCACCGACATCGGCGCTCAGCATGCGCTCGACACCAAGGCGCGCGGCCTGAAGCTGCCGGTCGGCGCGCTGGCGGATGAGGTCCACCTGCCGGAGCGTCATTTCCGCAGAGGCCGGCTCCATGCAAGAGGCAAGCTGCGAGATGACCGTCAATGGCGTCTTCAATCCATGCGCCAGATCCGACGCCCGGCTGCGCGCCCGCTCGATCGCCTCATCGCGCTCCTGCAACAGCAGATCGATCTCGCGTACCAGCGGTCGGACTTCCGCCGGTCCCTCGTCCGTCATGCGGGTAAGGGCGCCGCTGCGGATATCGGTCACCTTCTGGCGGAGCCGGTTGAGCGGGGCAAGGCCAACAACGGACTGCGCCGTCGCCGCCACCGCGAGCAGGCCCGCCGTGACCAGCAACATCCGCAGGAGTTCGCTGTGGAACCCCGTCAGCGCGGCCTCCAGCTCGGCCTTCGGAAAGGCTGTGTAGATGCAGAAGCTTCGCCCGCCCTTGTTCTCTCCCAGCACGGAGTCCTGCGAGAGCACGAGCATGGTCTGCCCATCGGGGCCGGCAGCCTCGAGAAAGGGGGGATGGGCGGAGGGCTTCATCATGCCTTCGGATATTGTGGTGTCCCAGAGCGATCTTGATCGCTCGAGAATCACGGCATTCTCCTCCAGAGCCCAATAACGTCCCCCTGCGGGAAGATGAAGCCGCGGATCGGAAGGTGTCGCGGTCAGTGCAAGCTTGCCGTCCTTCACTGTCGTCGACGCGGCGAGACTGTCCGACAGCACAGTCATCTCGGTCAGGTACTGGTTGACGACATAGTTGGTGAAGAGCCGGCTTAGCGCGACCCAGACAACGGCCAGTGACAATCCGATCGCGACGAGGGCACCCAGAGCGAGGCGAAGGCGAAGCGAGCGGATCATTGCCGGTCGTCCAGGAGGAGATATCCGAATCCACGCCGATTCTGGATGGAATCCGGCGACGTCTTCCTGCGGATGCGGGCGACCATTGCCTCGATCGCGTTCTTGGCGGAGTCATCATCCCTGCCCTGTACATGGGACGCGAGCTCTATAGCCGGCACGACCGAACCCTTATGCGTCGCGAGATAGGCAATCAGCCGATATTCCATCGGGCTGGTGTCGACCGGCTGGCTGTCGAAGCTGACCCGTTTCGAGGCTTCGTCGAGCTGAAAACGACCGGCGACGATCGTCTGGGCGGGTCGGAATTGCGCGCGGCGGAGCAGCGCCCTCAGGCGCGCCAGCAGTTCCTCGGAACGAAAGGGCTTGGGAAGGTAGTCGTCGGCACCGGCGTCGAAGCCGTCCACCCGCTCCATCCACGAGCCCCGGGCGGTGAGGACCAGCACCGGCGTCTGCAATCCGGCCTGGCGCCAGCGCTTCAGGATCGAGAGACCATCCATGCCGGGCAGGCCGAGGTCGAGGATGATGGCGGCATAGTCCGTGGTCTCGCCACGCTCCCAGATCTCGGGCCCGTGCGTGGCGACATCGATCAGGAAGCCGGCAGCCTCGAGCTGACCGGAGACAAGGCTGGCGATGGCGGGGTCGTCTTCGGCGAGCAGAATCCGCATCTCAGAAACCCAGCAAGCCGATAATCCGGCCGGTGCGGGCATCGAGCCGGACGGTCTGGATGACGCCATCAGTCCGTCGGACCTTGACGCGATACTGCGGTCGGCCGGCACGCGCGAGAAGATCGATGTCGATCACCCGGCCGCGCACCTTCTCGGCGACAATGCGCAAAGCGGTCTTGAGCGGGATGACGCGCCCGAGCTCGCGCTCCCTGAGCGCCTGGTCCTGCGACCACTCGTCATCCTCGCGTTTCTTTCCCTTGTCGCCCCCGTGGTCATCGCCGCCCTCATCATGGCCACTTTCGTCCCCACCACCATCATCGTCGCCACCCGAACCGCTATCGTCGCCGCCGCCGTCGTCATGTCCTCCATCATCCCGGCCGCCGTCTCCGCCATCCTTTGTCCACGCGATCTCGGACCGCGCGGACAGGGTCGCGCCGGCGAGGAGAGCGAGGAACATGCGGCGAGTGAAGACCAACTCAAATGCCTTTCAATATCTGCCCGGATCATGGTCCCGGGTCCGTCCGGCGTCAATCGCGACACCCTGACATGCAGACGCCCGCCATCTCGAAACGAGAATGGCGGGCGCGGCGCCGGCTGCCGTGCGGCGGGCGGGCCGGCGTCGGGGCTCAGTCCTGCTCAGGTGTGATTGGGACCGTGATGATCGCGGCCGCCGTGCTGGTCGCGGCCCTTGTGACGGCCGTGGCGATCACGCTGGCCGTGATTGTCGCCGTCGTCATCGTCATCGTCGTCATCGTCATCGTCGCTATCGTCGTCAGCGCTGCCGTCGTCGTCATCCTCGCTGTCATCTCCGCCGGAATGATTGCCGTCATCATCGGGGCCGTCATCGGCACCGTCGCGAGCAAGGGCGGAGCCGATGGTCTCGAGCCTGCCGCCGAACGCGGCCGGGACGAGTGGTGCCGCGAAGAGACCGGCGAGTGCGGCTCCCGAGAACAGGAGCGAACGCCGGGTGGTGCTGATGTCGGTGTCCTTGGTGGTCATGTCATCCTCTCTTTCGAGGCGAGCGGAACGCCCGCGCAACGGAGCCGTCTGCTCCATGGATGACACTATGCGGTCGCGACGCTGACGATCCGCTGAGTCCGGGTGTCAGCATTCCGTCAGCAAAGAAAAGCCGTCCGGAGCAAGGCTCACGGACGGCTTGAATTCTCTGATATCAGGTCCCGCCTACTTCGGAGCGAGAACCATCATCATCTGGCGGCCTTCGAGCTTCGGCTCGGCTTCCACCTTGGCGATCGTGGTCGTGTCGTCCTTGACCTGAAGCAGGAGCTTCATGCCAAGTTCGAGGTGGGCCATTTCGCGGCCACGGAACTTAAGGGTGACCTTGACCTTGTCGCCTTCGTCGAAGAAGCGCTGCATGGCCCGCATCTTCACCTCATAATCGTGGGTGTCGATGTTCGGACGCATCTTGATCTCTTTGATCTCGATGATCTTCTGCTTCTTGCGGGCTTCGGCGGCCTTTTTCTGCGTCGCGTATTTCAGCTTGCCGAGGTCGAGGATTTTGCAAACGGGCGGCTCGGTGTTGGGCGAAATCTCGACGAGGTCGAGTCCTGCTTCTTCCGCCATCGCGAGAGCCTGAGCGGTCTCTACGACGCCGAGATTGGCGCCTTCGGCGTCGATCAACTGGATGCGGGGGACGCGTATTTCGCGGTTGGAGCGCGGGCCGCTGTTGGTAGGGCCTTCCGCCTTAAAAGGTCTGCGAATGGTCGTATTCTCCTCAGTAGTTTACAATAGGGGCTCTATCTGCCATCAGCGACGTGCGATTGCAATCACCGAAGCAGCCGGGTCCGCGTTCTTATCACGGTTTCTACGCGAAATCATCTCCGGAAATCACCGCCGGACGGCCTGCTGTGGGCTCAGACGAAGGTGGAAACAGAATGCAGGACGAGGCGCTCGGCGTACAGTTCATCGATGTGGGGCAGGTCCCACATGTAAGGCGGATTGCCGCAATTGCAACCCCCGGCGCGACCAGTGACGTTACAGTTGTCTGGCTCGGCGGCTACCGGTCAGACATGACCGGCACAAAGGCCATAGCGCTCGAGGCTCAGGCCCGCAGACTTGGTGTGAGTTTCCTTCGTTTCGACTATTCCGGCCATGGCCAGTCGAGCGGGCACTATACCGAAGGCACGATCTCGCTCTGGCTCGAGGAGTCGCTTGCCGTGATCGCCCGGCTTGCGCCCGGCAAACTGGTTCTCGTCGGATCGTCGATGGGTGCCTGGATCGCGCTCCGGGTGATTGAGGAGTTGCGCAAGCGCGGCGAAGGCAGCCGCGTCGCCGGCATGGTGCTGATTGCGCCGGCGCCGGACTTCACCTCTGTGCTCATTGAGCCGCACCTGAGTGAAAAAGAGCGCAGTTCGCTCGCTGAGAGAGGCTATTTCGAAGAAGAATCGGCCTACTCGTCGGAACCAAACCGCTACACACGTGCCCTGATCGAGGATGGCCGCCACAATTTGGTCATGAGCGGCCTGATCCACACCGGATGTCCGGTCCACATTCTCCAGGGTATGAAGGATCCAGACGTTCCCTATGCCCATGCGCTTAAAATCATGGAGAAAATCGTCGGTGACGACGCGATCCTGACGCTTGTTCGCGATGGCGACCACAGGCTTTCACGCCCCGAAGACATTGCGCAGATCGAAGCCGCGGTCGGTGCCATGCTTGCCCATGCCTGATTTCAGCCGCACGTCTTAACCATAGTTTTCAATGGCTACTATTCGTCCCCCCACAATCATTGACACCAGACCCCGAAATCACTTTAACTCTTTATTAAGAATTTCGGGGACCGGAAGTTATGGCGGGAACGATCGGAAAGGCTGCAATTGCGGCACTGGCGCTTGGCGTGAGCGCACTTTCGGGGACTTTTGCTGCTGAGGCTGCATCGCGCTACATGCGCACCGGTGCCGTCACATCGCAGCCGATCGGCCACTATCAGTTTTGCCAGGCCAACAAGGCCGAGTGCTCCCTCATATCGTCCAATGTGACACCGGCGCGTGTCACCGATTTCGGCTGGAACGTGATCAAGGAAGTGAATTCCGAGGTCAACCGCCGCATCCTGCCGATGACCGACCAGGACATCTATGGTCGCGACGAGGTCTGGGCTTTCCCGACCGATGTGGGTGACTGCGAAGACTTCGTTCTCGAAAAGCGCCGCGAACTGATGAAGCAGGGCTTCTCGGCCTCCAACCTGTTGATCACCGTCGTTCGCAAGCCCGATGGCGAAGGCCATGCGGTGCTGACCGTCCGCACCATGGACGGCGACTTCGTCCTCGACAATCTCGACGAGCGCGTCCGCCTCTGGACCGAGACCCAGTATCGCTTCATGAAGCGGCAGGCCGATTATGACAGCGGCCGCTGGGTGAAGATCGAGAACGGTTTCGACGTGCTGGTCGGCGCGGTGGATCAGTAAGGCCTGAATTCCTCACGCATTGCCAATGAGGATGCCGGCGGCGAGCACCAAAGCGCCGCCGAGCACGACTTGTAGTGTCGCCTTGAAGAACGGCGTCTCCATGAAGCGGTTCTGAATAAACGCGATCGCCCAAAGCTCCACGAACACCACGGCAATGGCGATGGCTGTCGCCAGTGTGAAATCCGGTATCAGATAGGGCAGCGCATGGCCCAGGCCACCGACCGCGGTCATGGTGCCCGAGGCCAAGCCGCGCTTGATGGGTGACCCGCGGCCCGATATCTTGCCGTCATCATGCGCCGCTTCGGTGAAGCCCATCGATATGCCTGCGCCAACCGAGGCGGACAGACCGACCAGAAAGGTCTGCGTCGTGTCGCCGGTCGCAAAGGCCGCGGCGAAGATCGGTGCCAGTGTCGATACGGACCCATCCATGAGACCGGCAAGGCCTGGCTGGACATAAGTGAGCACGAATTGGCGCCGGGACGCCTCGTCCTCTTCCGAACGTACGCTGTCCGGCGTGTGGGTCGCCGCCAGCCGCCGCGCAAGCGCCTCATGGCCGCGCTCGGCCTGGGCGAGGTCGCCAAGCAGCTTTCGCGTTGCTGCATCGGAGACGCGGGAGGCCGCTAGAGCATAGAATTCCCCCGCCGCCCGCTCCATGGCTTCCGCCTGATCCCTTATCTCCGTGATCGGCAGCGATCGGACCAGCCAATCCGCCTTTCGATCGGGAAACTCCCTGATATGTTCGCGCCTCACCAGCGGGATGCGCTCGCCGAATCGATTCCTGTGCAGTTCGATGAGCATCTGGCGATGATGGCTCTCCTCTTCGGCCATGTCCTCGAAGATCTGCGCGGACGCGGGATAGGCGTCGCGCAGCAGATCGGCATAGCTGAGGTAGATGCGACCATCATCCTCTTCATTGGAAATTGCGAGTGCGAGGATCTCCTGCTCGGAAAGAGAGGCGAGCGGGCGCTTGGAGGTACGGAAAAGGCGGGCAAGCATGGCGCGGTCCAGATTTTAGAATTATTCTAAATATGAACCGCGCCTGCCGGAAGATCAAGCTCACGGATCGAGACTGATCGTCTCGGTCGCGCCACCGGTGCAAGTGTAGCAGCAATCGGTGCAGCTTTCGCGGCCGCCGGGACCTACGCCCCAATACGTGCCGCGGTCACCCTGGATCCATGCGCCATAGCAAATCTGCTCACCTTCCTCGCAGGAGAGTGGCATCTGCTTGGCCTCGCCATCGTCGAGGATGTAGACCTCGCCGTTGCCCGGCCACACATGGTTTCGGCCCTGGCTGTGGAGCTCGACCTCCACGGCATTCGGATGGTTGTTCTGCATCATGAAGGTCACATCGGCAGCGAAAGCCGGCGCGGCACCAATGATCTGCGCGGCCAGCAAGATTGCAGCCGCCATCAAAGTTTTGAATTTCATTCTATACCCCTGACGCCCGCGGAAATGCAGGCAAGTTACTGATAGCATGGCCGAATTCCGAGTGATACATTGGACTGAGAAAAATGCTGACAGCATTGCGCCAAGCGATCCGGCCCGTTGCTACATCGCTGGACGCGGCCCTGCCTGCCACACTATATGAGGCGATCCAACTGGAACGATCCGATGCCTGAATTGCCGGAAGTGGAAACCGTGCGCCGCGGCCTCGCGCCCTATATGGAAGGCCGCCGCATCCGCACGCTGACGCTCAACCGGGCGGACCTGCGCTTCCCGCTGCCGACCGATTTCCGCGCCCGTGTCGAGGGTATCCGCGTGCACCATCTTTCCCGCCGGGCGAAGTATCTGGTGATCGGGCTCGAGAACGATCTCTCGATCATCGCCCATCTCGGAATGTCGGGGTCGTTCCGCATAGAAGAGACGACCGACGCCCTGGCCGACTTCCATCACCCGCGCTCCAAGGACCAGGCGCATGATCACGTCGTCTTCACCATGGTCGACGACGAGGGTGGCGAAGTCCGCATCATCTACAACGACCCGCGCCGATTCGGTTTCATGGATCTGATGCCAACCAGCGACCTTGACCGTTATCCCGCCTTCAGCACGCTGGGACCGGAGCCCATGGGCAATACGCTCTCGGCTGATTATCTCGCCGATCGCTTCGCGGGGAAGAAGAGCCCGGTCAAGGCGGCCCTGCTCGACCAGCGCGTCATTGCCGGCCTTGGCAACATCTATGTCTGCGAGGCCCTCCATCGTTCCGGCATAGGGCCGGAGCGGCTGGCCACGACCCTGGTCACCAAGACCGGACGGCCCTCCCGCCAGCTCGACGCGTTGACCCGCGCGATCCGCGACGTGATCGCCGAGGCCATCGAGGCCGGCGGGTCCACGCTGCGCGATCACATCCAGACCGATGGCTCACTGGGCTACTTCCAACACCGGTTCCGGGTCTACGACCGCGAGGGTCAGCCTTGCATGACGCCCAGCTGCAAGACTGCCGTGGCCAGGATCGTCCAATCGGGCCGCTCGACGTTCTATTGCCCGAGCTGCCAAAATTGAGGAGATCGCCAGCGGAACCCGACAATCTGGGCGTTCACCAGATTCTTTTCCACGGGATCATTGACGACGTCCGGCTTTGGAGCTATACGCCGCCGCACAGATTGAGAAGCTTCAAAACGGTTTCTCCTGATGCTCCCTCATTGCTTGGCATTGAGGCCGCCCCTCCGGGGCCGCGGCGCAGGGGCACGTTGGAGCATTTGGATTAGAGAGAGGCAGAAATGGCCAATACTACTTCGGCGAAGAAGGCGACCCGCAAGATCGCTCGCCGCACCGCAGTCAACAAGAACCGCCGTTCGCGCGTCCGTACCTATGTCCGCAAGGTCGAGGAAGCAATCGCTTCTGGCGACAAGGCTGCCGCAGAGGCCGCTCTCAAGGCCGCCCAGCCGGAATTGCAGCGCGCCGCCACCAAGGGCGTCATGCATCGCAACACGGCATCGCGTAAGGTGTCCCGTCTTGCCAATCGCGTGAAGACGCTCGGCGCCTAATTTTTCCTCCCTCAGGGAAATAATCGAAGCCTGGCCGTTGGCCGGGCTTTTAGCGTTTGCTAAACTACCGCACGAATTCGTGCTGCAGTGCAGCTTTTCCTAGTATTTGGTGTGACAGTTTTTCTTGTGCTTTTTCAACAACTTCCCTGAGGTTGTCACAAAACGGTCAACCTTCCCTTGCGGAAGTTCGTCACATTTGGCGGTCAAGCGAATTTTTTATTTTTCCGCAGATTCGGCCGTTTGGCAGCACCAAAAAAAGAATCTCTTTGATTCATTTGCGATTCTTTTTGGAGGGTCGCGGCCTTCAGAAACAGCATCGGAATGTCAATGCCTTTCTCTTAATGCACGGTAAAAATCCCGGTTGATTTGAGGTCCTGAACTTGCCTAAATGAAGTCCATGAAGAGCCCGGAAATCCTTCCAACGCTAGCCTTGCACGGCCGGTCAGGATGGGTCCGCGCTCCTCAAGCAAAACGGATTTTAGTTCCGAGCAATCCTTGACCGGCGGGCATTCGCGAACACACCGAGAAACATATTTGTTTCCCGGCGGGAAGTCTTTGACTACGCGAATTCGGTCCAGGATGCGAGAAAGGAGACAGGATGGGGATGCCGGACCGCTGATGGTCCGAGAACACGAATGGATAAGATGACCCGGGAAAAGCCACGAGGTCTGCATTTCGCTCCATGGGGATGAAGCGTCACGCGGAGGCAGTCCCAACAAAGATGCGATCGGGGTTCTGACCCCGTCAAAACGACATGCAGAAGGCGGCGACATGCATATCAATATTGCACAAAAGAGCGTATTTTCCCCCGCGGAAAGTGCGCCTATGTCCATAAAGAAAATTTCCGAAAATGGTGAGGGGGATGCAGGCATGCGGCAGGAGGCCTTGTTCGAGCGCTTTAGCGCGAAACTCAAGGCCAAGGTCGGACCCGAGGTCTATGCAAGCTGGTTCGGCCGGCTCAAGCTTCACTCGGCTTCGAAGAGCGTCGCGCGCTTCACTGTACCCACCACATTCCTGAAATCCTGGATCAACAATCGCTATCTCGACTTGATGACGGCGCTCCTGCAGGAAGATGAGCCGGGCATTCTCAAGATCGAGATAGTGGTGCGCAGCGCCACGCGGGCCAATGGCCGGCCGGGGGTGTCCGAAGAAGCTGCCCCTGCTGTTCCCGAAGTGCAGGTCGCGACACCGGCCCGTAAGCCGATGACGCCGTTTTTCACCGCGCCGAACAGCCATGCCAAGGACGCGCCGAGGACCGTCTCCCAGTCCCCGCTTTTTGGTTCGCCGCTCGACAGCAAATATACGTTCGACAGCTTTGTCGAAGGTTCGTCCAACCGCGTCGCCTTGGCCGCCGCGAAGACGATCGCCGAGTCCGGTTCCGGTGCGGTACGCTTCAATCCGCTCTTCATCCATTCGAGCGTCGGTCTTGGCAAGACTCACCTGCTGCAGGCCGTTGCCGCGGCGGCACTCGCCAATCCGCGCAATCCGCGCGTGGTCTATCTGACCGCCGAATATTTCATGTGGCGCTTCGCAACCGCGATCCGCGACAATGACGCGCTGACGCTCAAGGAATCGCTGCGCAACATCGACATCCTTGTTATCGACGACATGCAGTTCCTGCAGGGTAAGATGATCCAGAACGAGTTTTGCCATCTGCTCAACATGCTGCTCGACAGCGCCAAGCAGGTCGTGGTGGCGGCGGACCGCGCGCCGTGGGAGCTGGAATCGCTCGACACCCGCGTTCGCTCGCGTCTGCAGGGCGGCGTCAATATCGAGATGGAAGCGCCCGACTACGCGATGCGCCTCGAAATGCTCAAGCTTCGCCTCGCCCAGGCACGGGAAGAGGATCCCAATATCCAAATTCCGGAAGAGATCCTCGAGCATGTGGCGAACTCGATCACGGCCTCCGGCCGCGAACTCGAAGGTGCCTTCAACCAGCTGATCTTCAGGCTCTCCTTCGAGCCGACGCTGACGCTCGAGCGCGTGGATGAACTGCTCGCCCATCTCGTGGGCGCCGGCGAACCCAAGCGCGTCAGGATCGAGGACATCCAGCGCATCGTCGCCCGGCACTACAATGTCTCGCGGCAGGAACTTGTCTCGAACCGGCGCACGCGTGTCATCGTCAAGCCGCGCCAGATTGCAATGTATCTTGCCAAGACCATGACGCCGCGCTCCTTTCCGGAGATCGGCCGGCGCTTCGGCGGGCGCGATCACACGACGGTGCTGCATGCGGTCCGCAAGATCGAAGAACTGATCTCCAACGACCAGAAGCTCGGCCACGAGATCGAGCTTCTGAGGCGGCTTATCATCGAGTAGGGAAAATGTTGGTCGCAAGCCTTCTAATGTATGACCGACCGGATGTGGTCCAGAACGCCAACAATGCGCTCTGGGCGGCACTCCGCGATCGTCTCAGAGTGCGCGGCCTCGACGTTCCCGATGCGCTCGATCGCAGCGGCGGCCACGACAGCTATTGGCTGCGGCCCGATCTCGTCTTCGGCCAGACCTGCGGTTATCCTTACGTCCAGGAACTCAAGGGCCGGGTGCGACTCGTCGCCACCCCCGTCTTTCGCTATTCCGGCGGCAGGGGTGCGCGGCGCGCCAGCTTCATTGTCGTGCGGGAGGATGACACGGCCCGCTCAATCGCCGATCTCGTCGGCAAGCGGGCGGCGATCAATGACTGGCTTTCGAATTCCGGCATGAACCTGCTCAGGATCGCCGTAGCGCCCCATGCCAGGGACGGACGCTTCTTCGCCGATGTCATCGTAACGGGCGGCCATATGATGTCGATTGCCGCGATCCGCGAGGGCCGCGCCGATACGGCAGCGATCGACAGCATCACCTGGGGCCTGCATGAGCGGCATGCGCCGGAGATGGTCGCCGGCATCAAGATCATCGGGGAAACGCCGATGGGGCCGGGTTTGCCCTACATCACAAGGCTTGCTTCCAGCGATGCCGACGTCGCCGCCCTGCAGCAAGCACTGGCCGAAGTGATCGCCGATCCGGCCAATGCCGAAGCGCTGGATACACTCGGCCTAACCGGCATCGAAGTGTTCTCCGATGCCGAATATGCCGAGCTCGAAGGCTTCCGCGACGAAGCGCGGAAGCTTGGTTACCCGAAAGTCGCCTGATCTGCCCTGACCGTGGTCGCGGGCTCGCGTCCGTCCTCGGTTTCCGGATGCCAGGGATGGATCGGGCTGTGATGCTGCCGGAAAAGGTAGCGCTTCGCCACCTCCCAATAGCCGTTATAGACCAATCCGCCATTCAGCCGGATATAGGCCTCACGGTTCTCGCGATAGAGCGCTGGGATCTTGTACCAGGGAATCGCCGGCCTGTTGTGGTGGACGATGTGCAGGTTGTTGTAGAGGAACAGCAGGCCGAAGGCCGGCGAATTCTCCACGATCGCCGTCCGCTCCTCCTTGGTCTCGGCATAATTGTGCTCGGCGAAGGAGCGCAGCCGCGAGAAGGACAGGCCAGCATAGACGAAGGCCACCAGGTAGATCCAGAACGGCATCCCTGCCACCGCCAGCACCCAGTAGAGCACGACAGCAACGCCGGCAAAATGCAGGAGCCAGGTCGGGACATGCCTGAGATCGCCACGGGCGATCGCCATGGCCTCATGGCTCCACAGTGCGACGAAAGCGATGATCGGGCCGAAGAGCAGCCGGCCGACCAGCGTATTGTTAAGCTGGGTGATGAGCCGGCCGAAGCCGCCGAGCCTCTGCCAGGTCGGCCCCGTGAGATAATAGGATTCGGGATCCTCGATCGGGTCCGTCAGCCATTCGTCGTTGTGGTGCTTGAGATGCGCCCGTTTGTAGAGCGGGTATGGAAGCCAAAGACCGATCGGCAGCGAGCCGATCGCATCATTGACCCGCCGGAAGCGGGTCGGATGGCCATGCAAGACCTCGTGCTGCAGGGATCCATGCCAGGCGACAAGCCAGCCGCCGACAAGGAGAAGCAGGACTAAGGGGACCGACTGCCAGAAGTAGGTAAGAAGGAGCCAGCCGGCATAGATGAAAAGAGCAAGCAGGAGGGTGGGCCACTCGACCGTAAAGCGGGATCGTTTGCTCCGCTTCACGGACGGGCTCGGTTCATCGAAATGAATCGTCGCCATGATATTCCGAGAGTCAAGAATCAGGTTCTGAACGCGGAGAGCGGATCGTCCTGGCGCTACCTAATGTATAGATTTATTGATCAAGCTTGCGCGGAGGTCAAGTGGCGTCCCCGCGCCGAGCGAAGAAATCGACTGAATTGGTAGACTTTCCTCAGAACGCTGTTCCAGCTGCGTTATTTCCGGATCATGCCGCGAGGTCTGCCACCACCGCGTCGAGGATGAGCATGCCCTGCGGCGTGCAGCGAAGCCGCGAATTGCCGAGCCGCTCGATGAAGCCATGGCCAATGAGAAAGTTCTCGCGGTCGATGTCGAGCTCGCGGCCTGAAAGCGCGGACCAGCGGGCGAGGTCGAGGCCTTCGCGAAGGCGCAGGCCCATCAGCAGCATCTCGTCGGCCTGTTCGTCGGTCTCCAGCGCATCCCGAACGACCATGCCGTGACCGTGTTCGCCGACCAGCTTCAGCCATTCCTCCGGCGTGCGGTGCGTTGCCGTCGCATATTTCCGGCCATTCGCGGTCAAGCGTCCATGCGCACCCGGGCCGAGGCCGACATAGTCGCCATAGCGCCAATAGGTGAGATTGTGACGGCTTTCGGCGCCAGGCTGGGCGTGGTTGGAAACCTCGTAAGCCGGCATGCCGGCGTCGGCGGTGAAGCTTTGCGTGATCTCATAGAGTTCTGCGGCGTGATCCTGATCGGGAATGACGATCTTGCCGGCCTTGTGCAGGCCGAAGAAGGGCGTGCCCTCCTCGATCGTCAGCTGGTAGAGCGAGAGGTGGTCAACGGCGTAGGAGATCGCCTCCTGGAGCTCGCGCGTCCATTCCTCGCCGGTCTGGCCGGGGCGGGCATAGATCAGGTCGAAACTCATCCGCGGGAAGATTTCGCGCGCGAGCTTCACCGCCCTGAGCGCATCGGCGACATCATGCAGCCGGCCGAGGAATTTCAGGTCGCGATCGTTGAGCGCCTGGACGCCAAGCGAGACGCGATTGACGCCCGCCGCACGATAGCCCCTGAACCGTTCGGCCTCGACGCTCGATGGATTGGCCTCCATCGTGATCTCGATTCCCGAGGGCACGTGCCAGTGGCGGGCGATCCCGTTGAGGATCGCCTCCACCGTCTCCGGCTTCATCAGCGATGGCGTGCCGCCGCCCATGAAGATCGAGGTCACCGTGCGAACGCCTGTAATGGCGCGCATCGCCGTCATCTCGCGCAGGAAGGCCGCGACGAATGCATCCTGATCCACAGGCTGGTGGCGAACATGGCTGTTGAAGTCACAATAAGGGCACTTGGCCGCGCAGAACGGCCAGTGGACATAGACGCCGAAGCCGGGTTCGCCCGTATCGGCAAGCAATGGGCCGTCCGTGATCATCAGCCTTCCAGGCAGGTTTCGACGAAGAGCTTGAAGGCCCTTGCGCGATGGGAGAGCGCGTCTGCATCGCCAGGCTTCCAGCCATGCTTATCTTCGGCCGGCATTTCGCCAAAGGTCTCGGCAAAACCTGTCGGCTGGAAAACCGGGTCATAGCCAAAGCCAAGATTGCCGCGCGGCGGCCAGACGATATGGCCCTCGACCTCGCCGCGGAACAGCTCCGTATGACCATCCGGCCAGGCGAGGCAGAGCACGCTGACGAAGCGGCCGGTGCGGCTTTCGGGGGTCTTGGCACCCTTCTCGTGAAGCGCCTTCTCCACCTTTTCCATGGCCATGCCGAAATCGCGGCTGCCGTCCTCGCGCTCGGCCCAGTTGGCAGTGTAGACGCCCGGCGCGCCGTCCAGCGCATCGATGGCGAGGCCGGAATCGTCCGACAGAGCCGGCAGGCCCGAGGCCATGGCCGAGGCGAGCGCCTTGATCTTGGCATTCTCCTCATAGGTCGTGCCGGTCTCGTCGGGCTCGTCGAACTTGAGATCGGCAGCCGACTTGGCTTCGAAGCCGAGCGGGCCGATCAAGTCGCGGATTTCGCGGATCTTGCCGGCATTGTGGCTGGCGACGACGATCGTCTTGGTATCGAGCTTGCGCATTCGTCTTTCCTATTCGATACCCCAGATGCGGGCTTCAGTGAATTCGAGCGAATTGCCCGAGGGATCGCGGAAATAGATCGAGCGTCCACCCTGCGGCCATTCCATGTCGGATTCGATAGCGACGCCAGCTCTCTCCAGCCTTGCCCGCCACTCGTCCAGCTCAGTGGCCTCTGCCCGGAAGCAGAGATGGCCCGGCCCTCGCGCGCCATGCGGCGGTACCGGCAGCTGACCGACCTTATAGTGGGCCTCTGTTTCGTCAGGGTTGAAGATCAAGAGCACGCCCGGCCCGCACCGATAGAAGACATGCCTGATACCGGCGCGCGTGATCTTTTCCAGTCCCAACACGCCGCCATAGAAGGCCTCGGCGGCGTCGAGATCACCGGCGTAGAGCGCGGTTTCCAGGACCTGGGATGGCGGCTTCGTCATCGTTGCGTCAGGCGATCGCCTGCTTCTGCAGTTCGACCAGCTCGGACACGCCCTTCTTGGCGAGGCCCATGAGCGTCAGCAGTTCTTCTTCGCTGAAGGGCGCACCTTCTGCCGTGCCCTGGATTTCGACGATGCCGCCCTTGCCGGTCATCACGAAATTGGCGTCGGTTTCGGCAGAGGAATCCTCGAGATAATCGAGGTCGAGCACCGGCTGGTTGGCAAAGATGCCGCAGGAAATGGCGGCGACATGGTCCTTCAGAACCTTGTCGAGCTTGACCATGTTGCGGCCTTCCATCCATTTCAGGCAATCATAGAGCGCGATCCAGCCGCCGGTGATCGAGGCCGTGCGCGTACCGCCATCGGCCTGGATGACGTCGCAATCGACGGTGATCTGGCGTTCGGAGAGCGATTCGAGGCTGACGACGGCGCGCAGCGAGCGACCGATCAGGCGCTGGATCTCCTGGGTGCGTCCGCCCTGCTTGCCCTGCGTGGCCTCACGGCGCATGCGGTCGCCGGTCGAGCGCGGCAGCATGCCATATTCGGCCGTCACCCAACCCTTGCCGGAGTTGCGCAGCCATGCTGGCGGCTTTTCCTCGACGCTTGCGGTGCAAAGCACGTGGGTATCGCCGAAACGGACGAGACAGGAGCCCTCGGCATGCTTGGAGAAGCCCCGCTCGAAGCTCACCTTGCGCATTTGATCTGTCTTCCGCCCCGATGGCCGCATGCTCGAACTCCTTCATGAATATGCGAGCGTCTTAGAGACTTTCTCACCGAAATGGAACCGGTTCTGTTGCCGCAAGCGTTCCCGTGTGCCGGAGCTAGCATTTTCCTTTGCGAAGGCGCCGCAAACCCCTATATTCCAAGATATGCATCAGTGGGTAACGCGTATGAAGGGTCTCGACGAACGGTCTGGTGAGATTTTCCGGCGGATCGTCGACAGCTATCTCGCAAGCGGCGAGCCGCTCGGATCACGCTCGCTGTCGCGGCTGCTGCCCATGTCGCTGTCACCTGCCTCCATTCGCAATGTAATGAGCGACCTCGAGGAGCTCGGGCTCATCTATTCGCCGCATACATCCGCCGGGCGGCTGCCGACACAGCTCGGCCTCAGGTTCTTCGTCGACGCCTTCATGCAGGTCGGCGATCTCTCGGAGAAGGAACGGCTGGACATCGAACGGCAGCTGAGGCCCAGCAACCGCAATATGCCGGTCGAAAGTGCGTGGAACGAGGCGAGCCAGATGCTGTCCTCCGTCTCGCGCGGCGCGGGCCTCGTCATCACTGCCAAGAGCGACACGCTGGTCAAGCATGTCGAGTTCATCAGGCTCTCGCCGGAAAAGGCGCTTGCCGTGCTGGTCGGCGGCCTGGATGAAGTCGAGAACCGCATCATCTCGCTGCCGGTCGGCATCACATCATCGCAACTCACGGCGGCCGCGAACTTCCTCAATGCCCATCTGTCAGGTCTGTCGCTTGCCGAGGCCCGCACCCGGATCGACAAGCTCACCGATACGATCCGTGCTGAACTCGATCAGCTCTCCAGCGACCTCGTCGAGCGCGGCCTCGCCATGTGGTCGGGTGACGCCGGCGACGGCCGCTCGGCCCAACTCATCGTTCGCGGTCGCGCCAATCTGCTCGAGGGCGTCGAGGGCACCGAAGATATCGAGCGGCTGCGCCTGCTGTTCGACGATCTCGAAAAGAAGGAGTCGCTCTCCGACATCCTCAGCCTTGCGGAAGGCGGCCAGGGCGTCAGGATCTTCATCGGCTCGGAGAATACGCTTTTTTCCATGTCCGGCTCGTCGCTGATCGTGGCACCCTACCGCAATGCCGAAAACCGGATCATCGGCGCCGTCGGCGTGATCGGTCCGACCCGGCTGAATTATTCGCGCGTCGTGCCGATGGTGGATTACACCGCGCAGCTGATGTCGAAGTTTTCCGGGTGACCTTCACGGCACCTGAAATGCGCGCCCTGCCCTGCGGAAGCGTGTTTCTTCGCGACAAGCCTTGATTTTTTCGCTCCAAACCTCGATATCCGCACCAAATCCCTGGAAGATTATGAGTTGCGGAGACCGTGATGACGGACGACAACAAGAACGCCTACGAGACGGAAGTGAAGGACGCCATGGCAGCCGAGCAGGCCGCTGTCGAAACGCCTGTTGCCGCGCCCGAGGCGGAGGCCGCGTTTGATCCCTTTGAGATACTCAAGGTCGAACATGCCGACCTCAAGGACAAGTATCTCAGGCTCGCCGCCGAGATGGACAATCTCCGCCGCCGCACCGAGCGCGAGATCAAGGACGCCAAGACCTATGCGGCAGCAGGCTTTGCCCGTGACATGCTTTCGGTATCCGACAATCTTCGTCGCGCACTGGATGCGGTGCCGGCCGAAGCGCGCGCTGCCGCCGAGATCGGCCTGATGGCACTGGTCGAGGGGGTGGAAATGACGGAACGTTCCATGCTTTCGGCGCTGGAGCGCCACGGCGTCAAGAAGATCGAGCCAGCCGGCCAGAAGTTTGATCCTCACTTCCACCAGGCGATGTTCGAAGTGCCCAATACCGACCTGCCGAACAACACCGTCATCCAGGTGGTGCAGGACGGCTATGTGATCGGCGACCGCGTGCTCCGGCCCGCCATGGTCGGCGTGTCCAAGGGTGGTCCCAAGACCGACGCTCCGAGCACCGCCGAGAGCGCCAGCTAGACCGTCAAGCGACGATCGCCGCGGTGATAGCCTTCGCCGCGGCAACCGCATCGGCGGGCGCGAGCCTGACCTGCAGCCCACGCTGCCCACCATTCATGTAAACGAGATCGTGCGCCATGGCTTCGATCTCGAACACGGTGGGCACCGACTTCTTCTGGCCGAAGGGCGAAATGCCGCCCACGACATATCCAGTCACTTTTTCCGCCATCGGCGGCTTCATCATGTTGGCCGACTTGCCCTTGAAGGCAGCGGCGAGCTTTTTCATGCTCACCTCCCTGTCGGACGGAAGCACGACGCAAACCGGCTTGCCATCGACCTCGGCCATCAGGGTCTTCAGCACGATCGACGGCGATACGCCGAGCGACTCGGCCGCCTGCATGCCGATGCGGTCGGCATCGGGATCATAGTCATAGGCGATGACATCGAATTTCGCACCAGCGGCGGCGAGCGCCAGGGTGGCGCGCGTGGATTTGGACATGGTCAGCTCTTCTGGAAGATCTCTGCATATACCGCCGGCTTGAAGCCGTTCATTACTGTGTCGCCCAGGACCAGGACCGGGCGCTTGATCATGGTCGGCTCGCGGGTCATCAGGGTGATCGCCCGTTCTTCGTCGAGGTCCGCCTTGTCGGCATCGGGCAGTTCCTTGAAGGTGGTACTCGCCTTGTTGAGCACCTTTTCCCAGCCCACGCGGTTGCACCAATCCCGGACGACGGCGGCATCGATCCCTTCGGCGCGATAGTCGTGGAAATCGTAGGTGACATCGTTCGCCTTCAGCCAGTCGAAGGCCTTTTTCATCGTGTCGCAGTTCCTGATACCGTAGATCTTCGCCGTCATTGCCATGCCTCATGCGCCTGCCCGTCCATAGCACAATCGGGCGGCTGGAAAAGCGCTGATCCGGCACTATCGCATTGCCGTGTCAGGGCCTGGATTTAGTGATTGTTAAGCATCCCCGCCTACCTTGCCCGGCGCCGCCTCCATCTGCGCGGCCATAGGACCTATTATGGCTTCGACTGCCCTTGCGCTGCTGCTGCCGGCCACCATGGCCATTTGCGCCGCCGCCCTCCTGATGATTTCGCGCTTCAACGTGCCGGCTGCCTTCGCCTGGGGCGTGGGCTTCGCATTTTGTGCGGCGGGCTTCGCGACTCCGGCCACGCCTTTGCCGGTGCATCTCGCCGCGCTCATGAGCGACTTCTTCTTCGTCGCCGGCTTCCTTTTCCATGCCGAAGCGTTCCTCACGCATTTTTCGTTCCCGCTCTATCGGCGCGAGCGGGTGGCCTTTGCAGCCATCTATCTGATCATGAATTTCTATGTCGTGCTGAAGCTCGAGAGCCTGCATCTCGAACTGCTTCTCAACGACATCGCCACCTCATGCCTGCTTGGCTTTGCGCTGGTGCGGGTGATGCACCATGCCCGCACGCCCGCCGACCGCGCGGTCGTCATGACCGGCAGCGTGGTGGTGATCGATACGCTGGTCCGCGTCCTCGCCTTCGTCTATTTTGCCAATTCGACGGATCGGCTGGAAGAATTCACCCAGTCCTCCTACGCCCAGGCGATGCAGATCACCACGACGCTGATCGGCCTCGTCTATGTGCTCTCGATTGCCGCAGCACTTGCCGATCGCGTGATCCGGCAGTTGCGCGATGCGGCCGAGCGCGATCCGCTGACAGGCCTGCTCAATCGCCGCGGTTTCGACCGGGCGGTCGCCGATCTCAGCCAGGGCGGAAAGGTCGCCGGCGCTGTGGTGACCTGCGACATCGACCATTTCAAGCAGGTCAACGACCAGTTCGGTCACGCAACCGGCGACCGCGTCATCCAGGCGCTTGCCCAGGCCCTGCGGCACGGCTTGCCGATCCAAACGATTTCGGCCCGTTTCGGCGGCGAGGAATTCGTAGCGTTTCTGCCGCATGCCAGCCTCGCCGAAGCCGGCATCCTGGCCCAAACGCTGCGGGGCCGCTTCGCCGCGCGGGACTGGCGCCACATCAATATCGACCGGCAGATCACCGCGAGCTTCGGTGTCGCCGCCGTCGCCGACGACGAAGAGTCGGCGAAGCCGGCCATCAAGCGCGCCGACCGGGCACTCTATGACGCCAAGGCCGCAGGCCGGAACAAGGTGGTCTGGGACGGCGGCAACTACGAGCCCGGCAGCGCCATCGTCGATATTCAGCAGGTCCTGAAGGATGAGGCACGGCGGGCGGGCGACGGAACGTGAACGTCTCCCTTCGCGGTATCCGCCACGCGCATCGAGAGCTCTAAGCGTCAGGCAGCTTTTCCTGCGGCCACAGGAATTCATGGCTCCCCTGCCCCACCAGGCTTCGGACGAGCCAAAGTCGATCGACCGTCCAGTTGATCGGCCTCGACAGATGCTCGGGCATGACCGGCTTGTCGTAATGGATCAGCGTCATGTGGACGAGGAAGTCCTCCTGAAACCCGTGCGGCAAGGCGCCCAGCCCGTCGAGCCTGTCGGCCAAACCCAAAACCACGGAACGAAGCGCTGGATTGGGTTCGGTCGCGGCAAGCGCGATGGGACGACTTGAGCGGCTCCGCAGACTCACGACACTATCGAACTTGATTTCGAACGGCTCGAAACACACGCCATAAATCGCCGCCCTGGCATCGTAGATCAGGCTCTGCTCGAGGACCGGAGCATGGTCCAGGCCAATCAGGCTGATGTAGAGGCGCCGGTCGGACAGGGGCTGGCGGTCGATGCGATAGAGGTCACGGTAGTCGCGCGCAATGGCTTGGGCAGCCGCCGCAGTGGTACGGTCCGGCCGGGCGGCGATGAAGAGATCTTCGCCACCGGAACGGTCAGCCCATTTGCGTGACGCCTGCGGTTTTGCCGGGCTGCCGAGATCGAAACCTATTTGATCATTGGACATGCGAGCGCTCCCTCTTCTGGACGGTGTTCCGTCAAGCTATCCAGATTTTCGATTGCGTCAAGAACAAAACAGGAACATTATTCTGACGAGATGCCTTTCCCAAGAATCGGGTTGAAGGTCAGCGCGCCAAGCACGATCTTGAGGGGGAACGAACGGAAGGATTCGAGCCATGAGCCGGTCGAACCGAAATTACCAGATTTTCGAGACCGCCGCCGGCTGGTGCGGCATCGCATGGAACGAGGCGGGCATCGTCCGTTTCACCCTGCCGACATCGAGCGAGGCCAGCGCGGAGCGCTCGATGCTGCGCCGCATGCCCGAGATCACGCGCGCGGAGCCGCCGGCCGACGTGCAGAATACGATTGCCGACGCCCGGCGCTATTTTGCAGGGGAAGAGATCGACTTCTCGCATGTCCGCCTCGATCTCGGGCCGCAGGATGCGTTCTTCGCCAAGGTCTATGATGCGGTTCGCCGGCTGGGTTGGGGCGAAGCGACGACCTATGGGGCGGTGGCCAAGCAGCTCGGTGCCGGGCCGGAGGCTGCACGCGACGTCGGCCAGGCCATGGCCAACAACCCGATCCCCCTGATCGTGCCGTGCCACCGCGTGCTAGCCGCAGGCAAGAAGATCGGCGGCTTCTCGGCCCCCGGCGGCTCGGACACCAAGCGCCGCATGCTGGAAATGGAAGGCGTGGACGTCACGCCGCCAAAGCCGGTACAGCAGTCGCTGGCGTTTTAGGCTGCGCTGGTGCTGCTGCATTTCCAAACGATCGAGCAAGATCATGCCATCGGTCCGATCCACATCGTGGCCGATGGCGCCAGGCTGCTTGCCATGGAATTCGGCGACGTCGAGCATCGGCTGATGCCGATGCTGCGGGCGCGATACGGCGCCGATATCAGGCTCGAAGCAGTGGACGACCTGCATGAGATCGTGGCTACCATCCGCACCTATTTCGATGGTGATATCCATGCCATCGATGCACTTGCCGTCGATGGCGGCGGCACGGATTTCCAGCGGCAGGCGTGGGGCGCGCTTCGCAGAATCCCGCCTGGCGAGGTCAGGACCTACGGGCAGATGGCAGCCCTACTTGGACGGCCGAATGCGGCCCGTGCCGTGGGAGCGGCCAATGCGCTGAACCCGATCAGCCTTGTCGTGCCGTGTCATCGCCTCGTCGGCAGCAATGGCGCCCTGACCGGCTATGGCGGCGGGATCGAGCGTAAGCGCTGGCTGCTCTCGCACGAGCGGCGGTGGACGAACGTCTGACGCGCCGCTTAGATCGACGATCTCGACCGACCGGGTTGCTCTTTGCCGTAAAGGCTGCGCCGGGCCGCCAAGTATCATCAACGTCGATTGCCGGCGAATATGCTGTCGTCGTCATCAGGCTTCACGATCGGCGGCCAGTCGCTGGTGATGCCCGGCTGCACCGGCCGTTCGATATAGGTGGAGAGCACAACATAGCTCCGCGTCGCCTTGACGCCGGGCGTGTCGTAGAGGCGCGCCAACAGGCCTTCAAGCGAATGCGTGCTGTCGGTACGCACCTTGAGCAGCATGCAGGTGTCGCCGGCCACCGAATGGATCTCCTCGACCTCGGGATGCTCCTCGATCGCCAGCAGCGCCTGCGTCTTGCCCCAGCCGGTCGTGTCGACATGGACGAAGGCGAGCAGGGTCTTGCCTACCGCTACGGGATCGATCATCGCCGACACGCTCCGGATCACGCCGGAACGCTTCAGCCGCTTGACCCGCTCATGCGCCGCTGGCGGCGAAAGGCCGACACGATCACCGAGGTCGGCGTAGCTGATCAAGGCATCCTCGACGAGAACACCTAATATCTTTCGGTCCATCGCGTCGATTTCGCGCTCCGGCACCCGCCGCCGCCGAATGTCATCTGTATTTTGATCCATATCGACATTTCCTCTTGTTGCCGAATTTCATTCTGCAATTATGCGCTAATGACGAACTCTGATCAATCCATTTCCCACCAGACCGTAGGCCGGACACGCATCCCGCCCTTCGCCTTCGTGCTGACGGCGTGCATAGGCGTGATCGGTTCGAACTCGCTGGCGCTCGGTCCGATCGCGCCGGAAGTGGCCCAGAGCCTCGGCACAGACGTGCCCGCCGTGATGACGGCATCGGCAGCCTTCGGCCTCGGCACGGCGGCGAGTGCGATCTTTCTCGGGCGTCTGATCGACCGCCACGGCGCGCGCCGCATGCTGGCAGCCGCGCTGCTCATCTTCACCGCAGGGCTTGGCGCCAGTGCTCTGGCACCGGCACTTTCGATACTGGTCACGGCCCAGCTTCTTGTCGGCATTGCGGCCGGCATTGCGCTGCCCGCGATCTACACGCTGGCCGCGGTGGTTGCGCCGCCCGGACGCGAGAGCGAGACGATCGGCGTCGTGCTGACCGGCTGGACGCTGAGCATGGTGGCCGGTGTTCCGCTGTCGGCGACCATCGCCGATTTTGCTGGCTGGCGCACCGTCTACATCGTGGTCGCGGCCACGGCGATCCTTGCCTTCATTGCCATTCGCTTCAAGTCGGTGCGGGAAGAGGTTAGAGGCCCGGCGACTTCGCCGCTGGCCGCGCTCGGCATAAGCGGTGTCGTGCCACTCCTCGCCGCCTGCGCGGCCTTCATGGCATCCTTCTACGGCGTCTATGCCTATGTCGGCGACCATTTGCACAGCGCACTCGGACTGCCGCTCAGCGCCAATGGCCTCGTCGCGGCCTCCTATGGTCTCGGCTTTGGTGGTGCGGCTTTCCTCGATCGCCTGATCGATCGCTTCGGTGCGAAGAGGCTGTTGCCGCTCATCTTCCTGATCGTGGGCGGCGTCTATCTCGCCATGGCGGCGGGGAGCGGTTCCTATGTGGGAATGCTCGTCGTGGTCTTCTTCTGGGGCCTTGCCAATCATTTCGGCCTGAATGTGCTGATCATGCGGCTGACCGCACTGGATCCCAGCCGCCGCGGCGCGATCATGGGCTTGAACAGCGGCGTTACCTATCTCGCGCTTTTTGCCGGCACCGTCAGCTTCGGCCAGACCTATGCGCTGGCCGGCTTTGCCATCCTGCCGCTGCTTGCTGCGGCGTTGATGCTGCTGGCCGTGCTCTTTGCCAGGCTCGCGCCGAGCGACTCATTCTCATAGCTGTGGCTGGACCCGGCGCGGCGACCCAGCCACCGCCCCCGCACCTCATAGAAGCAGGTAACGCTCGTGCCGATGAAGGTGAAGGCCTGGTTGCCGGATTTCGTGGTGTCGGCATCGATGGACTTGGGGTGAGCCGATCGCGCTGGCCGCCGGGCCTTATTGGGAAGAAATGGGGACGATCAGTCTCGGTCGGGCTCCGGTCAACGCAAACGATTCAGTGATGCAAGGCGCGTTCGCGATCCTCGGCTCGTGGATTGTCCTCACGACCGGCATCACCGGCAGAATTCTGCGCCAGGTGTTCGATGAACTGCTCGCTGGCACGTTCTGCATCTTCTCGCGACGAGAATGGCCCCTCAAGCAGATGCGCTTGTCCATCGGCTATCAGAAGCGCATCACGCGTGACCAGATTGAAGAATAATTTGGGTTCGTCCAGCATCATCGGCTCCTTGCCTCAACTGATGATGCCTGCTTTGCGCGGACGAGGTAATTCTAAGATCTTGGGATATTGCGCTGCAGCAAGGCGGTGGGCGGCGGGTGGGGCCGCGGGACCCTCAGTGAAGGGCTCACGCCGGCCGATAGATCTGCGCCACCACCGCTCCGGGAAAGGCCATCGAGCTCACCAGCGTGAGGGACGTTGGCGTGGTGAGTTCGCAGAACAGCGGCAGGCCTGTGCCCAGCATTACGGGAGCTACGATCAGGGCGAACCGGCCGACCAGTCCCGGGGCGACAAGACTGCCCAGGAAGCTGCGGCTGCCCGTGCTTATCGGAGAAGGAACGAGAATATCGTCGTTTTGCCATGCCCCTTTCATGGAGAACCTGTGCGCCGCTCGCAGACACCATTTGCTTGGCGGAGTGCCCGACACCCAGAGGGTCGCCAACGCGACCTGCGGGCCACGCAGATCGTTCATACATATCCCTATGCTTTGTTCTGCGTCGCCTCGCCGACCACCAGTTCCGTTCCGGCGAGCAACTCGGCAAAACGGGCCAAAGCTGTATGATCCTGGCCTCGGCCGAGCACTTTCTGGGCGCCGGACCAGAGATCCAGGCAAAGTCCGGCGAAAGGAGCCGGCGTTTCGGTGGTTCGTGCGACCCCGAGCGCAATGCCGAGATCCTTCACCATCAGGTCAAGTCCGAATCCTGCATCGAATTTCCGGGACAGGACGAATTGCTTGAATTTCTTCTGGGTCGAATTGTTGACGCCGGTCGAAACGTTGAGGACATCGACCATGAGAGAGGGATCGAGGCCAAACTTCTGGCCGATCAGCAGCGCTTCAATCCCGATGAGAAAGCCGCCAGCGCTGACGAGGTTGTTGAGCGCTTTCATGGCATGCGCGGTGCCGACCGAGCCGGTTCGGATGATCGACGATCCCATTGCCCGCAAGACTGGTTCGGCTTCGGCGAAGCCCTCGTCTGGTCCACCGACCATGATCGCAAGTTCACCGGTCGCGGCTCGCGCCACGCCGCCCGAAACCGGCGCGTCCATCATGAGAATTTTCCGCTGGGCGGCGAGCCGGGCAAATTCGCGGGTCATATCCGGCGCGCCGCTCGACATTTCCAGAACGACGGCGCCTTCTTTGAGGCTTGCGATGGCGCCGTCGCTTCCGAACAGCACCGAGTGAACGATGGCACTGCTCGGCAACATCGTAATCAAGATGTCAGAACGCTTGGCCACCTCGGCCGGCGAAATACAGGCACAGGCGCCCGTTTCCTGAGCGACTTGAGTGCTTCGCGTCGAGTCAGCGTCGTTCACCGCCACGCAATAGCCACTGGTGGCAATTCGCGCGGCCATTGGCTGTCCCATAGCACCGAGGCCGACAAATCCGATTGCGGGCATACCATCCATAACATCATCCTCGTCAAGGCATCTTCAGCCAAATCCTGATCACAGCCAGAATTGTCATAACGACTGTTTGTCATACAGCATGACAATATGGTATTTCAAGCCGTGATCGCGTTTGCCTGAGGGAGGAGGAATACAAGTTGCCCCATTATGAGGTTTTGGCTCTTCGTTACGCCACCACTGCGCTCGACCGGCCAAGGCACGAGAACTTCATGCCCGGCATGGATATCCACGCTGGGGCCATGCCGCTCGACTATTATGTATGGGTCATCAGGGGAGAAGGTCGACTCGTCGTGGTCGACACGGGATTCGGCGCTGAAGCGGCTGCCGGGCGGGGACGCATTCTGCTGCATGAGCCCGCCGGCCTGCTACACGCGATCGGGATTGCGGCCGATCAAGTCGAGCATGTCGTGCTGACCCACCTTCACTATGATCACGCGGGCTCACTCGACGCTTTCCCCAATGCCATTTTCCACCTGCAGGACGAGGAGATGCGCTATGCCACCGGCCGGCCGATGTGCCATGCCTGCTTCCAGGCGCCGTTCAATGTCCGGGACGTGCTGAAGGCAGTCGGGCTCGTCCATGGCGGCCGCGTGCGATTCCACGACGGCACATCGGAGCTCTTTCCCGGCATCACCCTGCATCGGATCGGCGGCCATACGGGCGGGCTTCAGGTCGTGCGCGTTTCGACGGCACGTGGTCCGTTGGTGCTGGCCTCGGACGCATTCCATTTTTCCGAGAACCGCCTTCGCCGCGCGCCTTTTCCTCTCGTCTTTCACGTGGGAGAAATGCTCGAAGGATTTGCCCGCTGCGAGGAATTGGCCGGCGGAAACGATGAACTCCTGATACCTGGCCACGATCCCGAGGTTCGCCTGCGGTGGCCCGCGCTATCTCCGGAGTTCCCCGATGTGGTGCGTCTTGACCTTCCACCGCGCAAAATTTGAACCGATCACTCCTTGATGCCGGAAATCGAGTTCAGGACCGCGGCAGCGGCGGCTTCCACATGGACAATGCAGGTCCGCCAGGCGCGCTCTTCATCGCGGCTCTCAAGTGCGTCGAGAAATTCGCGCAGTTCCTGGATCGATTGGCGGGCAAGATCCGAATTGGGCAGTGGCACGGCGCGAAGCTGGGAAACACGGGTATGTATCCGGCGCAGCATGTCGGCGGCGACCTCGTTGCCTGCGCCTTCGAGGAGAATGTCGTAGAAGCGCGTCTTGTTCGCGATGAAAGCTTCCGCAGAGAAGTCGTCATAGACCTTCTCGAGGGCGTCAACGCTCTCGCGCAGTGCTTTCATCTGATCAGGTGTGGCGTTGCGGGCAAAAAGCCGCGCCGCGAGACCCTCGAGCATAGCGCGCACCTCATAGATCGAGCGGGCCGTCTGCTCCGAAATGACGCTGACGCTTAGACCCTTGTTCGGCTGGAGCGTTATGAGGCCATCGGTCTGCAGTTCGCGCAAGGCTTCCCGGAGCGACGTGCGCGATACACCCATCATCTCGCAAAGCTCGCGCTCGATAAGCCTCGTCCCGGCTGGGAAGCGACCGGATGCAATGGCCATGCGCAACATGTCCGCAACCTGTTCGCGCCGCCCAGGAAGGGTTTGCACGCGCATCGACAGATCCTGGGAAGCCTTTTGCATGAGTGAATCCGTTCCTATTGGTTTGCTCGCTGCGGCCGCAAGGCGATCATGGTTTGCTATCGGGCCGCTAGCGATTCTCATTTTGTCATACCGTATTTTTGTCTGTCAAAAAACAAGCGGACGCGAAAGCGATCGTTCGGATCGCGCACGGGTTCCGCTCTGCCCGCCAACACGACACCATACTGTATTATGTCGTATTGACATTCTGTCATACAATCTTTAGAAAAGCCATATGCGTCGGGGGAGGCAACTGGGCATGCAATTGAATGAGAGCTTGGCGGCCAAAGAGCGAAGCTTCCATTTCGGTGGAGATTACGATCCCGCGTTCCGCGGTGTCGTCGATGCCTTCATCGAGAACTATGCCATCGAAGAAGAGATCGGCTCGGCCACGGCACTCATGATCGACGGTCGCAAAGTGGTCGATGTCTGGGGCGGATTCCGCGACGCTGGCTTTCAGCAATCCTGGCAGGCCGACACGATCGTCTGCATGATGTCGGTCGCCAAGGGTATCTCCGGCATCGCCTTCAACATTCTCATCGACCGCGGCCTTGTGGACCCCGAGCAGCCAGTGGCGCGCTACTGGCCGGAGTTTGCACAGAACGGCAAGGAAGGCGTGCTTTTGCGCCATGTGCTCGACCATACGGCCGGTTTGCCGGTCGTGCTCGAACCGCTCTGGCGGGGTGCGATTTTCGACTGCGACGCGATCGTTGGCGCGCTGGAGCGACAGGCACCGCTCTGGGAGCCGGGCACGACGGCGGCCTATCACATCCATACGCAGGGCAATATCCTCGGCGAGATCGTTCGCCGCATCACCGGTAAGCGCTATCCGCAATTCATCGCCGATGAGCTCGTGGCGCCGCTCGGCCTCGACTATCGCATCGGTGGCTTGACCGATCGGGATATCGATCACTGCGCCGAACTGATGCCGACCGTCGAGGGGACGCTCTTTGCCCGCAAAGATGCCGAACCGGATTCGCTGCTCGCCAAGGGCTTCCGGCAGCATCCCGACGAGCCGATCGGCACAACGTTGAATTCCACGGGCTGGAGGCAGTCCGAGATCGCCAGCGCCAACGGCCATGGAACGGCCCAATCCGTGGCGACAATTTATGGGACCATCGCAAGGGGTGGCTCGCTCGGCGATATCACGATCATGCGACCCGAGACCGTGGCCCGGATGATCACGGAACAGCACAACCAGACCGAACAGATGCAGCAGCGCGCCTACCACCAGGGTCTCGGCATTCTGCTGAACACCGAACAGTCCGTCTGGATGGGACCCAATCCGCGGTCCTTCGGCCATCATGGTTTCGGCGGCTCGATCGGCATGGGCGATCCGGACGCCAAGCTCGGTTTTTCCTATGCCTGCAACAAGATGCATGCCCGGCCCGACAACGGGCCGCGTGCGCGACGCATCATCGAAGCCGCTTACCGGCAGATTTGAGGGGTCACGATGGGCGCCGATAGCCAGATCAAGGTTGCAGCGGTGACGGGCGGGGCTGGTGGTATCGGCGCGGCGCTGGTCGCAAGGCTGGTTCAATCCGGTTGGCAGGTCGTCGTCCTCGATCGGGACGCTGTTCAGGCCGAGGCGGTCGCCCGCCAATATGATTGCGTCGCCCATCCGATCGATATCGGCGATGCGGCCAGTATCGAGGCGGCCGCCGAATTCGTCGAGACGGAAGTCGGTCCGTGTGTAGCACTCGCCTGCGTGGCGGCGCATCTTGAAAATCCGCATCCGCCCCAGGACCAGGATTATTCGGAGTGGGACGATATCGTCCGCGTCAATCTGACGGGCACGTTCCGGACCATGAACGCGTTCGGGCGTGGAATGCGAGAGAGACGCCGCGGCGCGATCGTTACTGTCGGCTCGATCACCGCCTTCAATTCCTCGCCGCTCCAGGCCTACGGGCCGACCAAGGCCGGGATCATCAACATGTCGCGCAACTTTGCGGTGGCATGGGGGCGCCAGGGTATCCGTGTCAATACAGTTTGTCCGGGACCGACCCGCACCCCCGCAGTCGAGGCGAGCTATGCCCGCGGTGAACGCGATCCTGAAACCATGATCCGCCAGACGGCGCTTGGACGCCTGGTGCGTCCCGAGGAGGTGGCGAACGCCATCGCGTTTCTTCTGTCGGACGAGGCATCGGCGATCACGGGTATCGAATTATCCGTGGATTCCGGGACGGTCGCGGCGCAGCTGTGGTCGCTCTACGGGGGCGTGCCAGACGTGCGGGTCTGAAAAAAAAATCGAACACGGCCTTCAAGGCCGGAAGAAATGGATGCGTGAGGCAAGGGCCTCGATGGGAGGGTGTTTTGACTGGAGAATTGTCCGATCAGGTCGTTCTGGTAACGGGTGCCGGCCGGGGTATCGGACGTGCGGCGGCTGAAAGGCTTGCCGCGCTGGGTGCCGCCGTCGGGGTCGTTGACATCGTGGCGGAAACAGCGCTCGAGACGGCGGCGCACATCTCCGGCAAGGGCGGCCGTGCGCTGGCCCTGACCGCGGATGTCGCGGACCGCGCCGCCGTCTTGAGGGCTGCCGAAACGCTTGCGGCCGCATTCGGACCGCTGACAAGTATTGTCAATGACGCGGTCTGGATCCGTTATGGACCTGTCGAGGGCGTCGATGAGGAGGTGCTCGACCGGATGTTGGCCGTCGGCGTCAAGGCCGCCTTCTGGGGTGTGCAAGCTCTGTTGATCCATGGTGCGGAGGGCCAACGTGCCGTCGTCAATATAGCCTCTCCCGTGGCCAGTCTCGGCATGGCGAACACTGCCGCCTATACCGCCGTCAAGGGTGCGATCGTTTCACTTACGCGGCAGATGGCCGTCGAGCTCGGCGCACGCGGCATTCGCGTGAATGCCGTGGCGCCCGGCGCGGTCCCAACTCCAGGTGCTCGCAGCGTCGTTGATGACGCAGGCTATGCAAAGAGGCGGGCTCAAACTCCGCTCGGCAGGCTCGGCGAGGAAAGCGAGATTGCCGCGGCGATTGCCTTCCTGATTGGTCCGGACGCAGGCTTCATCACCGGCGAGGTGCTGCATGTCGATGGCGGAATTTCCGTCAAATCGATGTGAGGAGAACAATGCAGAAGAGCGAGGCAGTGATGCAGACCCAAACCAATGACGACAGCATCGACGACCTGTTCGCGCGCGGCCTGGCGCTGCGCCGGCAAGTGCTCGGGCCGGATTATGTAGACCGGTCCATGGCGTCGGCCAATGATTTCATGATGGCCTTTCAGCGCATCACCACCGAGTGGTGCTGGGGCTATGCCTGGTCGCGCGACACACTCGACCTCAAGACCCGCAGCATGCTCAATCTCGCCATGCTGACAGCGCTCAACCGCGCCGCTGAAATCAAGCTGCATGTGCGTGGGGCGATCAACAACGGTGTGACGGCCGACGAAATTCGCGAAGTTCTGCTGCATGCCACGATCTACTGCGGGATTCCCGCCGGTTTGGATGCCTTCAAGGCCGCGAATGAAGTTCTCACGGAAATGAACGCGTTCTCTGCCGGCAATGACGGCTAGTGAGCGCGAGACGAGATCGATCCCGCGCCGGGGAGGCGAACATCGATTGGGCAACGCGGCCTGATGGCCGCAACTAGAGGGAGGAATGCACATGAACAAGCTTCTGAATGACGGTTTGCTTGCAAACCGCCGGCAGGTGATCAAAGGCCTTGCCGCCGGCGGCGCGACTGCGGCGCTCGGCATGCCCTATTTCGCTCGGGCACAGACCGCCGATACGATCCGGATTGGCTATATCGACCAATTTACCGGAATGCGGTCGAACTTTGCCGAAACTGCTCCTTGGGTGGTCGAGCAGATGCAGGCTCATCTCAAGGATGGGATTGAGATCGGCGGCAAGCGTTACGCGGTCGAGATCCTCCAGCGCGACAGCCAGTCGGATCCGAACCGCATGGGCAGCCTGGGCAATGAACTCGTCCTGCGCGAAAATGTCGACTTGCTACTGGTCGCTGACGGCCTTGCCGCCCCGGCGCTGGAGATCTGCGACCAGAACGGCACGCCGGCCATTTCAACGATCCTGCAGTGGGAGCCGTTCTATGCCTCGCGCGGCTCAAGCCCTGAAAAGGGCTATCCCTGGAGCTTCCTGTTCTTCTGGAGTGGTGCCGACATTATCAAGAACTATATCGGCATGTGGGGCGCCTCCGGCATCGACAAGGTGGTCGGCACTTTCTACGAAGACAATGATTTCGGCCGCGGCTTCTCCGGCGGCATGACCGCGTCGCTGCAAGGTGCCGGCTTCAAGGAAGTGCCGGGTGGCCTGTTCAAGGAGCAGGTCGACGACTTTTCCAACCAGGTCGCGGCCTTCCGCGATGGTGGCGCCAAGATCGTCACCGGCCTTGTCTTCCCGCAGCATTTCGCCACCTTCTGGGGGCAGGCGCAGCAGGCTGGCCTTGAACTGGAAGCGGCCACGATCGCCGCCGCCTTCGTCTTCCCGAGCGGCGTGGAGGTGCTCGGCGACCGCGGTGCGGGCATGTCGACCGAGATCTGGTTCAATAACAAGCTTCCCTTCAAGTCGAGCCTGACCGGAGAGAACGCCGAAGCCTTCTGCTCGGCCTATGAAGCGTCGACGGGCCGGCAATGGGCCCAGCCCATGGGCTATCATCACGCGATCTGGGAAGTCGGTCTTGCCGCGCTCAAGGCATCCGGCGATCCGAAGAACCGTGCTGCGGTCCGCGACGCCATTGCCGGGCTCGATCTCGATACGATCGTCGGCAAGGTCGACTTCAAGAACTCGAAGATGAAGTCCGTCGCCAATACCTGGGTGACGATGGGGCAGTGGCACAGAAGCGCCGAGGGCAGCAAGTTCCCCTACGAACTCTTCGTCACCAACAACGTGACGGCACCGCAGGTTCCGGTCCAGAAGGAGTTCCTGCCGCTCTCCAAATTCCGCTGAGCGGAATAGGATGGAATCGGGCGGGCGCTCTCCGGCGCCCGCCCAGGCATCAACAAGGAGGTTTCCGTGGCACCGGTTCTTCATGCCGACGGTCTGACCCGCAGCTTCGGCTCGATCGTCGTCGCCGACGACCTCAGCTTTTCGGTCGACATGTCAGAATGCCTCGGCATTATCGGGCCGAACGGTGCCGGGAAGACATCTGTCTTCAACATTCTTGCGGGAGCCATCCAGCCCCAATCCGGCAAGGTCTTCTTGGACGGCCGTGACATCACGGCGTGTTCGCAATTCGAGCGTACCCGCCTCGGCATCGGCCGGACCTATCAGGTTCCACGGCCCTTCGGCCTTCTCACGGCATTCGAGAATGTGCTGACCGCGGCGACGTTCGGCGGCGGACGCAAAGGGCGGGAAGCGGACAATTTTGCCTTTGATATCCTCGACCGAACCGGCCTCGTCGGCCGCGCCGACACGGCCGCGGGTTCCCTGCCGCTCCTGGACCGCAAGCGCCTCGAACTGGCGCGTGCCATGGCTTTGACACCGCGGCTTCTGCTTCTCGACGAGATCGCAGGCGGCCTCACCGAGGCCGAAGTCGCCCAACTGGTCGAACTGATCCTCTCGATCAAGAAGGACGTCGCCATTGTCTGGATCGAACATGTCACCCATGCGCTGCAGGCGGCGGCTGACAGGATCGTCGCCATCAACACCGGACGCAAGATCGCCGAAGGCCTGCCGCAGGAAGTGATGGCGGACGCCGCCGTGCAGGAAATCTACATGGGAGCCATGCTCGATGCCGCTTCTGTCGGTTGAAAATCTCGACGTCTTCTATGGCGATTTCCACGCCGTCAGGGGTGTGAGTCTCGCTGTCGAGGAAGGCCAGACCGTCGCTATCATCGGCGCCAACGGGGCCGGCAAGTCGACGCTGCTGCAAGCGATTACGGGGCTCAATGCCCACAAGCGCGGCAACGTTTCCTTCGCGGGCACGGATGTCGCCCGCATGCGCGCCGACCTCATTGCTCGTGAGGGCATCACCATGGTCCCGGAGGGCCGGCGCCTATTTGGCTCGCTCTCGGTCGAGGACAATCTTCTCGTCGGTGGATCCACGGAGCGAAACGGCCCCTGGACTCTGAAGGCGGTCTACGACCTGTTTCCCCGTCTCGGCGAACTCCGCCGCATGCAGGCCGCAACCCTCTCGGGCGGGCAGCAACAGATGGTGGCGATCGGCCGGGCGCTGATGACCAATCCGCGCCTTCTGCTGTGCGATGAAATCTCGCTCGGGCTTGCGCCCAAGATCATCGGCGACATCTACCGATGCTTCGATGCGATCCGCGAAAGCGGTGTTTCCGTTGTCATCATCGAGCAGAACGTCGCCCAGGCCTGTCATGCCTCCCAGTATATCTACTGCCTGCTCGAAGGACGCGTCAGCCTCGAAGGCGACCCGCGGGCACTGTCCATGAAGGACATCACAGCCGCTTATTTCGGAACGGAGCATCGTCCATGATCTGGGTGGAAACCATCGTCAACGGCATCCTGCTGGGCGGGCTTTATGCCTTGATCGGCCTCGGATTGGGCTTCGCTTTCGGCGTGATGCGCGTCGTCAATGTGGCCCAGGGCGATTTCATCGTCTCCGCGGCCTTCATCGGCCTCTATCTTTATCCCTGGACGCCGCTGCACCCGATCCTCGTCATCATTCCGGTGGCCCTGATCGCCTTCGGCATCGGCATGGTGGCCCAGCGGCTGCTGATCAACAGGGTTCTGGGCCACGACCAGATCCCGCAGATCCTGCTGACATTCGGCCTCGCCATCGTCCTGCGCAATGGCATGGTCGAGTGGTTCGGCGCCAACAGCCAGTCGATCAATGTCGGCGACATGCGCTTCTGGGGCTTCAATTTCCTGGGCCTGCGTCTCGGTGTGCTGCCGGTCGTGGTCCTCGCCATCTCCATCGTGCTGTTTGCCGGGCTGAGATATTGGCTAAATGCTTCGCGCATGGGTCGCGTTATCCGGGCCACCGCTGACGATTTCCAGGTCGTGCAACTGCTCGGCGTGAACTATCGCCGCGTTTACGCCGTGGCCATGGGCCTGGCACTGGCTCTGTCGGCCGTCGCAGGTGTGCTGCTCGCCATGCGCGGCTCCTTCACGCCCTATGCCGGCGCCGACCGCCTGCTGATCGCCTTCGAGGTGGTCGTCATCGGAGGCCTCGGCTCCTTCTGGGGCATGTTCATCGGCGGCATCGTGCTCGGGGTCACCCAACTCGTGGCCCTGAAGATCGATCCGTCTTCCGGGTTGATGTACGGCCATATCGTCTTCTTCATCATCCTGATCCTGTCGCCCCAGGGTCTGTCATCCGCCTTCCGCACGGGGTTCTTCCGCAAATGACCGCCACGAGACCCATGCAGACGCGGCCTTTCCTTGTCTTCACACTCGCTCTCCTCTGCTTCCTCGCCCTTGCAGCCATGCCGACGCTCGTCTCGGAGGGCAATCTCAGGCTGATGATCGAGATCCTCACGGTCTTCGCCTTCGCCCAGAGCTGGAATTTCCTCGCGGGCTATGTCGGGCTGATGTCCTTCGGACAGCAGCTGTTCATCGGACTGGGTGCCTATTTCGTGTTCCTTGTTTCGGACAGGACGGGCATCAATCCCTTCCTGCTCCTGCCCGTTGCCTTCTTGTTCTGCGGCGCGGCCGCGGCGCTGATCTCGCCCTTCGTTTTTCGTCTGCGCGACGCCTATTTCGCGATCTCCATCTGGGTGATCGCCGAAATCGTGCGCCTGTTCATCTCGCAGAAGGATTGGCTCGGCTCGGTCAGCGGGTTGCCACTGGTGGCGACGCGCGAAATGGATCGTACATTGGTGGCGGTCAGCAATTTTTATGCGGCGGCCATCCTCGCCTTTCTCGGCGTCTTCGGCCTCTACTGGCTCTCGCGGAGCAGGCTGGGCCTCGCGCTTGCCGCGGTCCGCGACGATGAAGGCACGGCGGCAGCCGTGGGCATCAATGTCTGGTGGACACGCTTCTTCGGCTTCGTCCTCGCCGGCGGTTTCGCCGGTGTCGCCGGGGCGACTTACTACATGTCGGTCTTCCACGTCGAACCAGGCGGCGCCTTCGATGCGAACTGGATGGTTATCATGTTGTTCATCGTCATCATCGGCGGCGTCGGCACGATCGAAGGGCCGATCATCGGCACCGCGATCTATTTCCTGCTTCGCGCCTGGTTTTCCGGCACAGGAAACCTCTACCTCATGCTGCTCGGCGCTGCCGCCGTGGTGACCATGCTCTTCGCCTCCAGAGGACTATGGGGCGTGGTGCAGCCGCGGCTGGGTTTTAACCTCTTCTCCACACGGCGCCTGCCGCCGCAGCGACCTTGAACTGAAACTGGAGACCCCGCAGATGGTGACACGACTTCTCGATAAACGCATCCTCGTCATCGGCGCCGCCACCGGGATCGGACGAGCGGTGGCGGTGGCTGCCCTGGCGGAAGGTGCGGGCGTGGTCATCGCCGACCGGGCCGAAGATGCCGGGCGGCGCACGGCCGCGGAACTCGGCTGCCAATTTCTTGCCTGCGACGTCTCGAACGAGGCGAGTATGGCGTCGCTCTTCGACGGCGCCATCGCTCAACTCGGCGGGCTTGACGGACTGGTGAACAATGCCGGCCTGCAAAGAGCCGGGCCGCTCGAAGCCTCGACGGTCGCCGACTGGGATTCCCTGATGGCGGTCAATGCCAGAGGCGTCTATCTTGCCACGCGCCTTGCCATCCCGCACCTGAAGGCGGCCGGCGGCGGCTCGATCGTCAACACCGCCTCGCTCGCCGCCAAGCGGGGCGGGCCGGGGATCACGGCCTATGCCGCCTCCAAGGGTGCGGTCATGGCCTTCACCACGGCTGCGGCTCTCGAGCTTGCACCGGATAAAATTCGCGTCAACTCGATCTGCCCCGGCTTTATCGACACGCCCTTCAACAATCCGGCCATCGATTTCATGGGTGGACGGGACGCGCAGGCAAAACTGGTGAAGGCCATGGTACCGCTCGGACGCCAGTCCACGCCTGAGGAAATCGCGCCGCTCTATACGTTCCTGCTATCGGATGAGTCGGCCTATGTGACCGCACAAGCCTATTCGATCGATGGCGGGGTCCACAATTAGACATTCTGGAGGCTGCCGTGCGGGAGGAGGATGGCCGGGTTGGCAAGTGCGGTGCGGCTGTCACGAGTTTGCCCAAGTCGGCCGGCAAGTTCCGCAGGGGCCGTTTGTTGTCTGGTGGGTTTTGGATGACCGCTGAAGTTGAGCAGACACTTCTTGTTGCGCTCACAAGGGTTCAGGTTAAATGAGGCGATGAAGTTGGTTGTTGTCCCGGCTTAGCTAAAGAAGTCCTGGCCGAGTGTTCCTTCGAGTCGCTCCTTGAGGCCAGACGAGAACTCACGAACGACGGCAAACGGGCTTTGGAAAAGCTTGATGTTGTTGATGAGGCCAGACTCATTCCGAGTGATGATGGTGGTGCCGGCGATCGGCTTACCTCCGTGGATGGCATCCCATTCGAGGTAAGTTTTCGCACCGTCAACCGTCTCCGCGGTGAATTCGAAGTGTTCGTACATCGTACTCGTAGCGGTAAAGAACGCCCCAATGAATGTCGGGCCGACCACGGCCTTGCTGAGGGCTGAGGTCTGAAGGCTGGCGTCAGCGGTGAAGGACGCCGCGAAGTCGCTCGTTCCTTTCTTCTTGATGATTTGCATCCATGCCGTTCCCGGCTGGTTGGTGTCAGTAGTCATGATAATCTCCTAGGCTGGTGTCAGTAGTCGTTACAATCTTCCGATCGCATGTCTGCGACTTCTATTTCTCAAGGTGCCCGATGAGAAACTCGCCGGCTCTCCGCAGCGCGTCGTGCGCCTGAGGCAAAGAGCCTGTCTGAATGTGCCAGAGGTGCAGCATCTCCGGCCAGACCTCAAGGTGCGACTCGCCGCCGGCCGCGCGCACCTTTCGATCAATTTCAAGCGCGTCGTCGAGAAGTACTTCGTCGCTTCCGACATGGATGAGCAATGGAGGAAAACCGTGCATGTCAGCGAACAGGGGCGAGATGCGCGGGTCCTTCAAATCGTAGTTGCAAGCATAGGCCTCTACCATCTCCCGCATCGCGCTTGCATTGACCATTGGGTCGCGGTCGGCCAGTTGCGTTAACGAAGGCAGCGTCAGCGTTAAGTCTGCCCATGGGCTAATGAGTAGCGCTGCTCGCGAGTCCTTGTGGCCCTTCGAGGATGCGTAGGCGAGAAGGTTGAGAACCATGCCACCGCCGCTGGAGTCTCCTGTCACGGCGAAAGGCTTGCCAAGCGCACGCACTGCTTCGTAGCCGCGGATGGACTCGTCGTATGACGCCGGAAATGAGTGCTCGGGCGCCTTGGAGTGGTCCAGGACGATGACCTGGGACTTTGCCGCTCGAGACAGCTCTCCGAGCATGCCTAAATGCGAGGCAGGAGAGCCAGCCACCCAGCCACCACCGTGGAAATGGTAGATGACTCGGTCTTTGGACGCGCCGGGAGCCGTAATCGCCACCGCGGCTACGCCACCGAGTTCGGTCGGCTCGACGGTAAGGTCGGCCGCCGGCGGGTTTGCTTGTGAAATTGCCTCCATGTCGGCGCGGAGCGTCTCGATGGTGCGTACGGGATGCGCAAGGTTGAAGGCGAACATCGCATCGCGGAGCTTGCGGACGGAAGATGAATCATAGCTCATGGCTCAACTCACTCCAGGCCTTGGAAGGTCGCTGGCACCCAGTCGTAACCAGCGCCGGTGTCGACCTTGCGAACACGGCCCAGGCCAGGGAACGGCATGTGGGCGGCAGCAATCATCGTCTTGTCCGCAGCCAGTTTCACCAGAAGGTCTTGACGCGTTTTGATGGCCGTCGCGCCGTCTGAGTCAAAAGCGATGCCAATTTCAGGGTGCGGCATCTGAACGGCGACGACGTGAGTGACGTCGCCCCAGACCAGCAGCGATTGACCCTTTGACGAAATCATGTAGCCGGTGTGACCGGGCGTATGGCCGGGAATGGCATAGGGAGCGATGCCGGGGACGATTTCGTCCATGCCTTCGAATGGCATCCATTTGCCTGCAGCGATGTAAGGCACGGCGCCATCCTGTGCCATTGTAAAGAAGACTTTTGCTTCTTCCGGCGCCTTTGCGGCGATTTCCTTCGACAACCAGAAGTCGGCATCGGCCTTCTTCATCATCACAGTCGCGTTCGGGAAGACGCGTTTCCCGTTTTTGTAGATCCCGCCAACATGGTCAGCGTGAAGATGCGTCAGCAGTACCAGGTCAACCTGCTCCGGCTCGTAGCCGGAGGCCTTCAAATTCTGCACGAGCTTGCCCAGTGTGGGGCCGCCCCAGTGGCCGCCTGCACCAGTGTCGATGAGAACGAGCTTGGACCCGGTGTTGACGAGGTAGCCCTGAACGGAGGCCGTGACATTCTTGGGATCATCTTGGAAGGAGCGCGCCAGGAGGGACTGGATGAGCGCTGCGTCGCCGTGCAGGAGGCTGGAGTCAATGCCGCCGCCGCCGTCATAGAGAGCGGTGACTTCATAGTCGCCAATCATCGTGCGATAGAAGCCCGCAACCTGCTGGTGCTGCATCGGCGCGTCAGCTTGGGCCGGTGCGACAGCAACGGTGACGCCGGCGAATACTAGCGACAGCGCGAGCATGGTTCGCGAAGTGATGGTGGAGAGTTTCATAGTGTTTCCTAACCATGTGTGTGAGGATATGTAGGTACGTAGATACGTAATAATTCTTGGCGGAACGCCAGCTCATCGTGCTATGTCGTTGTTGCTACCTTTCCGGCCACCCGCACTATCGAATTGCCGCCGTAACACGTGATGGAATTCAACTTCTGTGCCAGGCACGCTACGCGCACCTTTCGCAACCGCCTCGGCTTGAGGGGCAAGTGCATTAGGAACATTCCCGGGCCGGCACGCATGCGGGTCAACGGCACCATCACCACGCGATGGGCCAATTCACGGGAGCCAATGTGGGGTGAGGACATCCGACGAATCCTTTGCAAGCAATCACCGCGCCCACGACGCGAAACCAAGGCCAGAGCAGAGTTTTCAACAGGCCACCCCGGCTGGCTGAATTAATATATGACCGGTCGTCTTATATTTGTCAAGGCCGATAAGCGCTATTGGCAAAGAGGTTGCCCCGCCAGTCGGTTCGACTGACCTTGACACCCCCTTACCTTCACCACATTTTAAGACGACCGGTCGTATTTTTTGTGCTGAGGTTTTAAGAAGATGGAACCGCAAACAACCCCTGCTCGCCGTGGACCGAAGCCGAGGCCACACTTACGGGACAACCTGATCCGCGTTGGAGTGCGAATACTCCACGAGTCGGGATACACCGCAACAGGAATCAAGGACGTCGTTGACGCTGCCGAAGTGCCCAAGGGCTCCTTCTACAACCACTTCGAAAGCAAGGAAGCTTTCGGAAAAGAAGTGGTCGACTTCTATTTCGACAAAGGCCTTGTTGAACTGCGCGCACTCCTTGGCAATCGCGATATCCCGCCGCTAGAGCGATTGCAGAGTTATTTTAGCGAGAGAACTCGTGACTTTCAGGCGGCCGGTTATGTGCGAGGCTGCATGCTTGGGAACTTAAGCCTCGAAATCGCGGATCACAGCGCTTCAATTCGCGACCGGCTCGCTGTGCATTTCAGGACCTGGAGCGGCCTCTTTGCAGAGTGCATTTCCGAAGCACAGGCCACGGGTGCAATCAGCAATCAGCTGCCAGCAGCGTTGCTCGCTCAGTTCCTCTTGAACAGTTGGGAAGGCGCCATGCTGCGGATGCGGGTGGAGAAGAGTGACGTGCCGCTGCAAGAATTCACTGAAGTCATCTTCGGATCGCTTCTCGTCTGAATGGAGCATGAGGGAAATGATGAATCCCCTGCAAATGACGGGCCTTGAATTGCTGCGCGCCGCAGCGGCGGGCCAGTTGGCACGGGCGTCGATGACGGAAACGACCCCCATGTCGTTCATAACGGTCGATGTTGGCATGTGAAAATGTCGGCACGTGCCGACCAACGGCATCTCAATCCATTTGGTGGCGTCCACGGCGGATTCGCCGCAACCGTGCTGGATTCTGTGACGGGTTGCGCGGTCCATTCGCCCCTGGAGGCCGGCGTTGGTTGCGGCACCATCGACCTGCAGGTGAAAATGTTGCGACCGGTACCGCCGATGAGGAATTGGTCGCAGAGGCTAACTCCGTTTACCTCTCCCGAAACATCGCAACTTCGGAACGCACATTGAAGTCCTCCGACGACAAGCTTTTGGCGACTGCGACGGCAACCTGCTTCTTGAAGAGGGGGTGATCAGCGCAAGGTCCGCTTTCGGAAACTGACGGTAACCTCGTGAACGACCATGATGCGGGCGCAAAGCAGACGGCCCTAGTGCTATTCAACCCTAGAGCAAGCCAGCATGCCGGCAGTTTGATGCGACGTAACCTAGCACGAAAACGGGCGCGGAACGGGTTTGCGAGTCAGACACGGAAGGCGTCTGCTCAGCGGAAGTGAGATAGACGGCAAATCAACTTCATGACGGCGAAAACCATTGAAACTACGCTATTGCCGCCGTCTGCCCGCCTACTCCCACTCGATTGTGCTCGGCGGCTTGCTGGTCACGTCGTAGACGACGCGGTTGATTCCCCGCACCTCGTTGATGATCCGGGTGGCGGCGCGGCCGAGGAAGTTCATGTCGTAGGGGTAGAAATCCGCGGTCATGCCGTCGACCGAGGTGACGGCGCGGAGCGCGCAGACGAAGTCGTAGGTGCGGTAATCGCCCATGACGCCGACGGTCTGGACCGGGAGCAGCACGGCGAAAGCCTGCCAGATCGTGTCGTAGAGGCCGGCCTTGCGGATTTCGTCGAGATAGATCGCATCGGCCTTGCGCAGGATGTCGAGCTTTTCGCGGGTGATCACGCCAGGGCAACGGATGGCGAGGCCGGGACCGGGGAAGGGGTGGCGACCGATGAAGCTGTCGGGCAGGCCGAGTTCGCGGCCGAGCGCGCGGACCTCGTCCTTGAAGAGTTCGCGCAGCGGCTCGACAAGCTGCATGTTCATCCGCTCGGGCAGGCCGCCGACATTGTGGTGCGACTTGATCGTCACCGACGGGCCGCCGGAGAAGGAGACGCTTTCGATGACGTCAGGGTAAAGCGTGCCCTGGGCGAGGAATTTCGGCGCGCCCTTGCCGTCCGCGGCGATCTTGGCGGCTTCGGCTTCGAAGACTTCGATGAAGAGGCGGCCGATCGTCTTGCGCTTGACTTCCGGATCCGAGACGCCGTCGAGCTGGCCCAGGAACAGGTCCGCTGCATCCACATGGACGAGCGGGATATTGTAGTGGTCGCGGAACATGCCGACGACCTGCTCGCTCTCACCCATCCGCATCAGGCCGTGGTCGACATAGACGCAGGTCAGCTGGTCGCCGATTGCCTCATGGATGAGGATCGCGGCCACGGAGGAATCGACGCCGCCGGAGAGGGCGCAGAGGACGCGCCCGTTGCCGACCTGGTCGCGGATCTTGCGGATCATCTCGGCGCGATAGGCCGACATGGTCCAGTCGGATTTCAGGCCGACAATGCCGTGCACGAAATTGGAGAGCAACTTGGCGCCGTCGGGCGTATGCACCACTTCGGGGTGGAACATGGTCGTGTAGTAGCGGCGCTTCTCATCCGCCGCGATGGCGAAGGGCGCGTTCTCCGAGGTGGCGATGACTTCGAAGCCTTCAGGCAGCTTGGTGACGCGGTCGCCGTGGCTCATCCAGACCGGATAGTGGCCGCCGACATCCCAGAAGCCTGCGAAGAGCGGGCTCGCCTTCTTGATCTCGACATCGGCACGACCGAACTCCGCGGCATGCCCGCCTTCGACCGTACCGCCGAGCTGGGTGGCGAGCGTCTGCTGGCCGTAGCAGATGCCGAGGATCGGAACACCGCTGTCAAACACCGCCTGCGGCGCCCGGGGGCTGCCTTCCGTCGTCACCGAAGCGGGGCCGCCCGAGAAGATCACGCCTTTCGGCTGCATCTTTTCGAAGGCGTCGCCAGCGTTCTGGAAGGGATGGATTTCGCAATAGACCCCGGCTTCACGGATGCGGCGCGCGATCAGCTGCGTCACCTGGCTGCCGAAATCGATGATGAGGATGCTGTCGGGATGCGCTATCTGGGTCATGTCGGGCCTATAAAGAAGGACGGGCGGTTAGGCAACGGGGTTTCCACCGCTTCGCCGCAGTTTTCCCAGCAGTTCGGAAAGGCGGGCGAATTCGTCGTCGCCGATGCGGGCGCGGTAGCCGGCCTCGATCTCGAGCTTGATGCGGTTCGCGTCCTTCATCGCCGCCCTGCCCGCGTCCGTCAGTCGAACGATGCGACCGCGCTTGTCGTCGGGGTCGGCGACGCGCTCGAGGATGCCATCGGCCTCCAGCCCGTCGATCAGCTGCTGCACCGCCTGCTTGGAAATGCCGATCCGATCGACCAGCAGCCCCTGCTTGGTGCCCTTAAGGGCGATGTGACCCATCAGGGTCGAGCGCGCGGCCGTGAACCAGCTGTGCCCTGCGGTCTGCATGCGCTCGACGAATTCCACGTTCCAGTCCTGGCTCGCGCGCCAGAGCAGCCAGCCGATATGGTCGGGATATTCATCGTCAAGCATCTTGACTAATTCTCGGTTTCAGCTAGATGGGCATTTAGTCAATGTACTTGACTATATCGCAGACGTCCTGAGATGAAAGGCACGATCATGATCACCCTCGAAAAACCTGTCCTCGCCGCCCTGATGGTCAACGCCACCCACGAAATCGACATGGGCGAAGGCCGGCAGGCAACGATCTATTACGAAACCGATCGCCTCGCCCATATGCGACGGCCCGACGGCGTTGTCATGACCGGCGACTGGTCGCTGCTCGATGACGGCTATGCCATAGAATGGCGCGGCGGCCCGGCAGCGACCTGGACTCTGAAGGCCACTCCCGGTCGGATCGGCTATGTCGATGCCGAGGGCAATGACCGCGGAGCGGTCAAGTCGATCGCCTTCGGCAACAGCGCCAACCTACCCGGCTGAGAACCCCGTGAGCTGTCCGCCGGCGATCGCCTGTTCCAGCGCCCGGACGGCTTCGGCCAGTTTCTCGTCGATGACATGGAGATATTCCGTCCAATCGTCGATGTGATGCACTTCGGCCTTGCCGTCCGACACTCCGCGCAGGCCGATCAGCGGAATGCCGAAGCTCATGCAGGCGCGAAGGATGGCGAAGGTCTCCATCTCGACCAAGTCGGCCTCGATCGCCTGATAGGCGTTGCCTGAGACCACATTGGCGCCAGTGGAGAGCGTCGCCTCCTTCACGCCGGGAATGCGGATCGGCAACGACACGACTGCCGGAAGATCGAGGAAGGGGGTCGTGCCCTTGGGGAAACCGAAGGCGGACGCGTCCATGTCACGATAGGCGACCGAGGTGATCTGGTAGACCTCGGCCTGTTCGAGCTTTGCCGAGCCGGCCGAGCCCAGGCAGACGACGAGGTCGGGCTTGCGGCCATCGAGTGTGAATTCCGAGAGCGCCCGGGTCAGCGATACCGCAGCCTCGACCGGACCGACGCCGGTCATGACAGGCGTGAAGAGCGCCTTGAGATGCGGGCCGTATTCCGCGTCGGCCGCCATGACATAGAGCACCGACTTGCCGGCGACATTTTTCAGCCTGTCGGTCATCCCCTGATATCCTCCCGGCCACGCAGTGCCATCTTGGTGCCGGTCATCGAGGCGATCAGCTTGGCCGGACCATCGCCGATCGCATAGGCTTTGCCGTCGGCAACGATGATATTGGAGCCCGGCTTGGTGATCTCGCCCCGAAACAGGAAGCGATCACCCTTGCCCGGCGACATAAGGTTGACCTTGAATTCGATGGTGAGGATCGAGACATCGGGATCGATCATCGTATAGGCGGCATAGGTACAGGCGCTGTCGAGCGCGGCGGCGATCACGCCAGCATGCAGGAAGCCATGCTGCTGGGTCAGTTCCGGCCGGTTCGAGAGTTCGATCTCCACCGTACCATGATGGATGCGGGTCAGTTCGGCGCCGATGAGCGTCATCGCGCCCTGTCGTCCGAAGGAGGCCCGGATACGCTCCCTGAAATCGTGTTCCTGTTCGCTGGCCATGGGATTGCGTGAGTCCTTTCGCAGATGCGAAACTGCCACTCGCGGCCGCGCTTCACAAGATTTCGCCGCGTCAATCCGGAGATATTTTCCATCATGGTACTGCCATCAACCACATCGACTTGCGGTAACGCCTGAAGGGATTATGACGGTTCCATGCTCGACGTCGCACAGAATGTCCTACCCGTCTTCCTGATGATCTTCATCGGTTGGCTCATCGTCGCCACCCAATATCTGAAGCCCGAGGCTGGAATCGCACTCTCCGAATTCGTCTTCAAGCTCGCCGTCCCGGTGCTGATTTTCAGGACGCTGGCGCAGGCGGAGTTCCATGGCGCCTTCCCGGTACGGCTCTGGATCGCCTATTTCAGTGGCGTCGCCGTGACCTGGACCGTCGGGCATCTGGTCGCCTCGAAGCTTTTCCACGCCGACCAGCGCACGGCGACCGTAACCGGCGTCTCCTCCGCTTTTGCCAATACGGTCTTTGTCGGCCTGCCGCTGGTGGAACGCACTGTCGGCAATGAGGGGCTGGTGGCGATCTCGATCCTCATCGCCATCCACCTGCCTGTGATGATGATCGCAAGTTCCCTGTTGATCGAACGCGCCGAACGGCGGGATATCGGCAAGGCGCCGGTCGGCTGGTTCGAGCTGCTGCGCTATCTCGGCCTCAATCTCAGCCGCAATCCGCTCGTCTTCGGCGTGCTGGGCGGCATTGCGCTCAACCTGTCCGGCATTCCGCTCACAGGCGTGCCGAAACTGGTGGCGGATCAGTTGTCAGCGATCGCGGGGCCGGCGGCGCTGGTCTCGCTCGGCATGGCCATGCGGCGCTATGGGACAGGCGGCAATATGAAGATGGCGTCGGTCGCGACGGTCCTGAAGCTCTTCCTTCTGCCGCTCTGCGTCATGATCTTCTCGCACCTTCTTGGTCTCAGCACCGACTGGCAGGCTGCGCTGGTGCTCACGGCTGCAGTGCCCACCGGCGTCAATGCCTGGCTGATTGCTGCTCAATTCCGTACGGCGGAAAGCCTTGCCGCGACCACAATCACGACGACCACAGCCCTTGGGGTGGTCAGCGTGATGTTCTGGGCCTGGGTGATGGGCTAGCTTAGAGAAAGCGCGCCGGAATCGCCTCGTTGAAGGGAAAATAGGGGAAGTAGGGTTTTGCTTCTTCCAGCACGCGCTTGACCGACGGTCGCGACATCAGCCGGTCGAAATAGGCGGCCATGACTGGATAAGTCGGCGTGAAGGGGTGGATGCATTCGGAATAGAAGAGCGCCGGTGCCGCCGAGCAATCGGCCATCGAGAACGCCTCGCCCGCGGCCCATTCCTTCCCGGCGAGCTGCTTCTCCAGCATGTCATAGGCGCCATCGAGATTGACCCGCGCTTCGATCACGCCATAGTCGTCGGTCGTGTCCTGCGCCCGCAGCCGGTCGCCCACAACTTTCTGCATCGGAGCCGACACATAGAGGTCGAAGAACCGGTCCCACAGCCGGACTGCGCGAGCCGCATCAGGATCGGCGGGAATGAGGCGGATGGCGCCCGGATAGAACTGGTCGAGATATTCGATGATGATGGACGTCTCGGGAACGACCACGTCGCGCACGGTATCCTTGATAACCGGGAATTTGCCGACCGGCCAGGCAGCCAGCAATTCGGCGCTCGACTCGGCATCCGAGAGGTCGACGACCTGCGGCTCGAACGCGGTGCCGTTCTCATAAAGCGGAATCAGCACCTTGTGGCAGTAGGAGGCAAGCGGATGATAATAGAGGATGAGCGACAAGCGGAACCTCCTGGCATAGCGGCCGAAATCGGGTGATTTCAAAAAGCACGCTGCGCGGCTTCAACAATCTTGGGCGTCCTTTGCTCGACCTTCCGGTCGAGCGACGGTCTTGGCGCATGGCAGAGGTCGGATCAGGCCGCGGAGGCCTGCTCCTGATTGAGGCAGGCTTCGATCGCCGGAACGGTGTCGGATGAGCGCAGCCGCGCGACGAGATCCTGGTCGCGCAGGGCGCGTGCAATACGGGAAAGCGCCTTCAGATGATCAGCGCCCGCGCCTTCGGGCGCCAGCAGCATGAAGACGAGGTCGACGGGCTGGTCGTCCAACGCCTCAAAATCGACGGGCGTCTCCAGGCGAGCGAAGACGCCGGTGATCTTGGTGAGCGCCTTCAACTTGCCGTGAGGAATGGCGATTCCAGCACCGACCCCGGTCGAGCCGAGCCGCTCGCGCTGCAGCACGACGTCGAAGATTTCGCGCTCTGGAATGCCGGCGATCTTGGAAGCAGTGGCTGCGAGTTCAACAAGCAATTGTTTCTTCGTATGCACACGTAGCGCCGGAATGATCCCTTCCGGGTGCAGAATATCCGCCAAAGCCATTCATATTGTCCTTTTTTGGCCCGGTATGCCTGGGCCGGCGGCCAACGCCGGCCCAGGGGTTCAATATTCTTTCGCCAGCCTTGTCAGCCTTTGATATTGGCGGAATCAATCCAGCCGATATTACCGTCATTGCGGCGATATACAATATTGAGCTCGGAGGAGCCGGGCTTGCGGAACAGCAAGAGGGGTTCGTCGGTCATATCGAGCGCCATGACGGCGGTTGCGACAGTCATGTTGGCAAGCTTCTTCGTTGTTTCAGCGACAATGGCGGGAGCGAAGTTCTCCTGAACTTCCTCCTCCTCGTCGGAGCCCCCCTCCATAACCGTGTAGGGGATTTCTGTCGCGGCGGCACGGCTTTCGCCATGGTGATGATCGCGGAGCTTGCGCTTGTAGCGGCGGAGGCGCTTCTCGATACGCTCGAAGGCGCTTTCGAACGCAATCTGAGGATCATTCGCCTTGCCCTCGGCGTGAAGGTTTGCGCCTGAGTCGAGATGAATCTTGCAATCGGCACTGAACCGCGCACCAGCCTTTTCTACGAGTACCTGACTGGAAAAACCTCCGTCGAAATACTTGGCGATGGCGTCGCTTATCTGCCCGGTTATCCGAGTTCTAAACGAGTCGCCAATATCCATATGCTTGCCGGTTACACGCACGCTCATGGTGTTATCCTTCCTGCATTCGAAGTTTCGAAGTCCTCATGATCTCCCTTTCGCCTGGGCCGGACCCCGAATCCCGGGCGAATCCCTCGACTTGACGATACCGAACGTACCCACCGGCTATGAAGACCAGATCCGGTCTACAAACCGGCGCCCTCCGATACATACCACCAAGTGCGATGACACACATCGGAACGTAGTCTATGCCAAGCCGTTCCACGTTAAAAGGGGTCTATTGAGGCACTCTCCACCGTGTGCTGCCCTGATGAGCGCGGCTCCTTAGAGGCGGCAGGCAGGTTGAGTCAAGGGTGACCCCGAATATTTCAGTGGGTAATCATTCGCGCGATGATTGTCCGTCCCGGATGGAATTGACGGATGTTCACACGGCACCGGCCTTGGCGACAGCCCGCTTTTCGCGCCTGCGTTGCACCGAGGACGGGATGTTCATAGCCTCGCGATATTTGGCGACCGTCCGGCGGGCGATTTCGATGCCACCTGCCTTGAGGGAGTCGACGATATCGTCATCGGAGAGAACCTTCTCCGTTTCCTCGTCCTGGATCATCGCGCGGATGCGATGGCGAACAGCTTCGGCCGAATGCGCCTCGCCCCCTTCCACGGCCGCAATGGAAACCGTGAAGAAGTACTTGAGCTCGAAGAGGCCGCGCGGCGTCAGCATGTATTTATTGGAAGTAACGCGACTGACTGTCGACTCATGCATCTTGATCGCATCGGCCACGGTCTTGAGATTGAGTGGGCGCAGATGATCGATGCCGCGCATCAGGAAAGCGTCCTGCTGGCGCACGATCTCCGTCGCGACCTTCATGATGGTCTTGGCCCGCTGGTCGAGGCTGCGCGTCAGCCAGTTGGCATTCTGCAGGCATTCGGTGAGGAAAGTCTGATCGGCATGATCGCGCGACGACGCGTTCGAAACGTGTTGGTAGTAGTCCTGATTGACCAGAACCCGCGGCAGCGTTTCCGGATTGAGTTCGACCATCCAGCCGCCATCGGGCGCGGTCTGAATGATCACGTCGGGCACCACCGATTCCGTCGACGACGCCTCGAAGCCGTTGCCGGGCTTGGGGTCGAGCGTGCGGATTTCGGCGAGCATGTCGAGCAGGTCTTCCTCGTCGACACCGCAGATCTTCTTGAGCGACTGGAAATCACGGCGCGCGAGCAGTTCGAGATTGCCAATCAGCGCCTCCATGGCGGGATCGAAGCGGTCCCGCGCTTTCAGCTGCAGGGCGAGGCATTCCCCGAGCGACCGCGCAAAGATGCCCGGCGGATCAAGGCTCTGGAGCTTTGCGAGAATGCCCTCGATCGCGGTGACGTCCTTGCCGAGCGTCGTCGCCACCTCGCCCAGGTCCTGATGGATGTAGCCACAATCGTCGAGCATATCGGTCAGATGGCGCGCGACGATAATGTCGATCGGATCGTGCAACAGGAAAGGCACCTGCTGGGCGACATGCTCCTTCAGCGTCACCTGGCCGGCGACGAAATCGTCGAGGTCGTAGGCTTCGCCACTCTCGCCGAGGCTGCCCGGCATCGACTTCCACTGATTGAGAAGCTCGGGCGCGTCGGCTTTCCGCGGCCCGGCGTCGTCCTGATAGACGTTCTCGAAGCCGCCATCGAGTGCCTCGCTCAGGCGCTCGGTCTGGCTTGGGCGGCGGTCGCCGTCGTGATCGTCCGCATGGTCTTCACCGCGGCCATCTCCGTCGAAGTCCGGGGCATTGTCGGAAGACGAGAATTCGAGCAGCGGATTCTTCTCGACTTCCATGGCGATGAACTGGCTGAGTTCGAGATACGTCATCTGCAGCAACTGGATCGACTGCATCAGCTGGGGCGTCATCACCAGCGATTGGGTCTGTCTCAGAAGCAGGCTTGCGGACAAGGCCATGACGTACGCTGAACTCCTCGACTTCTATGGCCCCGGTTCCGGAACCACTAGAACGCCCCCAAGGGAACTGGCCCAAAAATTGCTTATTGATCCGACCGGGTCAAGCACAAATCGCCAGCGAGGTTAAATGCTGCGTCCATTGCGACGCAATTTTGTCGTTCAGAGGCTGAAATTGTCGCCCAGGTAAAGCCGGCGAACATCTGGATTGGAGACGATATCTGCAGCCCGGCCATGGGTCAGCACTTCGCCGGCATGGATGATATAGGCGCGGTCGATCAGACCGAGCGTCTCGCGAACATTGTGGTCGGTGATCAGAACGCCGATGCCGCGGCGCGTCAGGTGCCGGACGAGATTCTGGATATCGGCGACGGAGATCGGGTCGACGCCCGCAAAGGGCTCGTCGAGCAGCATGAAGGCCGGATCGGTCGCGAGCGCTCGGGCGATTTCCAGTCGCCGCCGTTCACCGCCCGAAAGGGCCACGGCGGGCGAATTCTTGAGATGGGTTATCGCGAATTCGGCGAGCAGGGATTCGAGCTTGTGCTCGCGCGCATCCCTGTTCTTCTCGCGGAGTTCGAGCACGGCGCGCAGGTTCTGTTCGACCGTCAACCCGCGGAAGATCGAGGCTTCCTGCGGCAGGTAGCCGACGCCGAGCCGCGCACGCTGATACATCGGCATCCAGGTCACATCGTTGCCGTCAATCTCGATCCGGCCCTGGTCTACGGGGACAAGCCCGGTGATCATATAGAAGCAGGTCGTCTTGCCAGCACCGTTCGGGCCCAACAGACCAACGGCCTCGCCGCGTCGCACGACCAGCGACACACCGTTGACGACGCGCCGCGAGCGATAGGCTTTCGTGATGCCGCGCGCGATCAGCGTGCCCTCGTATCGCGCCTGCTGCGCCGGATCACGTGGTTGCTGAGGGGCCGAACCGTTGCCGCCCCGAGAGTTGATGAACGGAATTTTCAAGGCTTCAGTTTGACTTAGGATCAATCAGGATCTTCACGCGGGTGCCGCAGCTATTGAGATTGGCAAGGCCGCTCTTCATCTGGACCGTCAGCTTGCAGCCGGTGAAGACATTGCCGCCTTCTGACAATACGACCGGATTGCCATTCAGCACCAGCACCTCGCTGACCATGTTGATGGTGCCGGTATCGGCGGTCGCCTTCTGGGTCGCCGAGGATAGCTTGACGCTTCCGGACACGTCGATGCGGTCGATATCGGCACCACCGGCCGCGATCGATTTGGTGCCGGTCTTGTAGAAGACAGTCATTTTTCCGGCCTGGAGCGTCATCTGGCCCTGCGCCACCCGTACATTGCCGGTAAAATAGGCTCGCTTTTCTTGCTCGCGAATCTCGAGATTGTCGGCCTCGATTTGGATAGGCTTATCGTTGGAGAGTGCAAGGCCGCTGTTCTTCGACTGAGCATGCGCGGCGTGTGACGCCGCGAGGCAGACTGTGGCGACGGCCAGCACGGCCGGAATACGAAATGCGCGCATGGTCGACTGCGTCCTATTGCTCGCTGGTTGCCTTGACGTCTTCGGCAGTGCGCCGGACTGCGGTCGGGTCGACCTTCAGCCGGACTTTGCCCGAGAAATTCATGATCCTGCCCTTATCCGTTATCTTGAGGCTGTTCGCAACAAGCGTCGCGCCCTTGGAGATGATCGAAACCGGGTCGTCGGAACTCATCAGTCCGCCGCGTACATCGAGATGGGCGGATTGGAAAGAGGCCTTGAGGCCGGACGAGAGCTGAACTTCGAACGGCTTCGTCATGTCCAGCTTGTCGGTGTCGCGGTCATACTTTGCGCCGCTCGCCTTGATGCGGGCCACCAGATCGCCGCGGACGGGCACGGCGGCATCGATATCCTCGAGCTCGATATCGCTCGGGTTCATGATGGCCTGAAGCGCGCGCCGGGCATTCATGAAATAGCTGATCCCATCTTCGTTCCGGCCCGAGATGGCCGGCTTTTCCATCACCACGCGGCCGTTCTCGATCCGCGCGCCGGCAATGGTGAGATTTTCAGGGAACATCGTCCGGATCCAGGACACGGCGACAAAGGCCATGGAAATCACCACGGCAAGGATAGGCAACAGCATCTTAAGCCGGCGCACGGTTCCGGAATGCCTCGTCGCGCGAGCATACAGCTCGGCGGGGCTCATCCGGGACAGGGAGAGAGGTGCGCGTACGTCCATTCATATTCCTGAGAGCCGCCCGCGGCCCCTGCGCATCACACATAGGCAAACCATCACGCAAAAACAATGCGTGAAACCTCTCGTCATAAGATGTCGGAAATTGCAGACCGCTGTTTCCTTCCGCCGCGGCAGGCGCTATCGATAGCGCACAAGCCCCAGACAGAGAGAACGACCGCATGGCCTTCACCGATATCGCCGAACGGCGCCAGCTGCGCCGCAAGCTGACATTCTGGCGTGTGATGGCCTTCGCACTCGTCCTTCTTGCCATCGTCGGGCTCGGATCCCTGCTTTTCGGCACCGAGGGCAGCGAGAAAATGCGGGCGCATATTGCACGCGTCACGGTTTCAGGGCTGATCGTCGACGACACCGAACTGGTCGAACGCCTCGACGCGATTGCCGAAAACAGCTCGGTCAAGGGTCTCATCGTCTCGATCAACTCGCCGGGCGGAACGACCTATGGCGGCGAGATGACCTACAAGGCGATCCGTCGCGTGGCTGCCAAGAAGCCCGTCGTCTCCGATGTCCGCACGCTCGCAGCCTCGGCCGGCTATATGATCGCGATTGCCAGCGATCATATTGTCGCCGGCGAAACCTCCATCACCGGCTCGATCGGCGTCATCTTCCAGTATCCCCAGATCAAGGGCCTGCTCGACAAGCTCGGCGTCTCGCTCGAGGAAATCAAGTCCGCGCCGCTCAAGGCCGAGCCCTCGCCCTTCCATACGCCGCCCGAAGGCGCGAAGGTGGCGATGCAGGCGATGGTCGATGATTCCTTCGCCTGGTTCGTCGATCTCGTTGCCGAGCGCCGCAAGCTGCCGCGGCCCGACGCGCTGCGCCTCGCCGACGGTCGTGTCTTCACGGGCCGGCAGGCGGTGAAGGAGAAACTTGTCGACAAGGTCGGCGGGATCAAGGAAATCCGCGCCTATTTCACAACCAAGAATGTTGCCGCCGATTTGCCGGTGGTCGATTGGAAGCCGAAGTCCGCGGGTTCTAATTTCCTGCTCGGCTCGCTGGCCGAGTCGCTCGGCCTCGGCTGGCTCGCAAATGCCGTCGCATTCAAAAATATGAGTGAAGACAAGTTGTTGCTTGACGGTCTAGTCTCCGTTTGGCACTTTGAAGGCAAATGAACGGGAAATAGAAACCGTCTGAGGGGGCACTTGTGATCAAGTCAGAGCTGGTGCAAATCGTCGCGGCTAAAAACCCGCATCTTTACCACCGCGACGTTGAGAATATCGTCAATGCCGTGCTCGATGAAATCACCGATGCTCTTGCTGGCGGAAACCGCGTCGAGCTTCGTGGGTTTGGCGCCTTTTCGGTGAAGAATCGCCCGTCCCGCTCGGGTCGCAACCCGCGCACGGGTGATGCCGTTTTCGTCGAGGAGAAGTGGGTGCCGTTCTTTAAGACTGGCAAGGAACTCCGAGAGCGGCTCAATCCCGATCTCGCCGACGTCGAAGACGACGACGATTGATCGCATCGGCAATGGCTTGATCTGACGGCTGCTTCGGTTCTATCAGGGAGCCAAACAGGGAGTTCGCCCAATGGTCCTGCGCTTTATCAAGCTCATCATTCTCGTGCCTGTCGCGATCGCGCTGATCGTGCTGTCGGTGGCAAACCGCCATTTCGTCACGCTCGCGCTCAATCCGTTCCGACCGGAAGACCAGGTTCTGTCGTTCTCGCTGCCGCTTTTCGTGCTGGTTTTCGCCGCTCTGATCGTGGGCGTGATCATCGGATCCGTCGTCACCTGGCTCGCCCAGGGGCGCTACCGCAAGCAGGCGCGCGATGAGGCACATGAAGCGCGCAAGTGGCGGGACGAGGCAGGCAAGCAGCGGACGCGGGTCGAGGAAATCACGACCCGCAACCTGATCACCGCATCGAAATAGGCTTATTCGTCGCCGTCATCATCGTCGGCGGTCGACTTGTTGGCCTTGTTGGCCACCTTGGCCGCACGCTTGGCGGCGATCTTGCCAAACTTCTTGAAGAAGCCGGTCGCGACCTTCTTGGCCGAGGCTTCGATCATCTTCGCGCCGATCTTGGCAAGCGCGCCGCTCATCTGTGCGCCGACCTTGTAGGTCAAAATCGTCTCGTCGCCGTCCTGCACCAGCGAAACGTCGCAGGTTCCCTTGGCGGAACCGGCAAGACCGCCCTGCCCATCGACGAGGATCGTATAGCTTTCCGGCGCATTGAGATTGGCGAGGGTGATGTCGCCCTTGAAGGTCGCCGGAATCGGGCCGACCTTGAATTTTACGGTCGCCACCATCTGGGTAGGCGACTTCTTCTCGAGCGATTCGCAATTGGTAATGCATTTGCGCAGAACGTTGGGGCTGTTCAGTGCCTGCCAGACGATCTCGCGCTTTGCGGAAATCCGCTCCTCGCCAGTCATATCCATTATCAGTTCTCCCTGATGGCTTACGGACCTGCATGCAGCCGCCAAAGCGCTTTGCCAAGTGGCGTCGGCCTGCTATTTGGTCGTTCGTTGACGCATTATTGAGAAACAAACCGTTGGTAAAGAGCAAAAATCAGGCGCGGGGAGCGCGGCAGCAGGGCAAACCGCAGGGCCGCGACGCCCGCCCCGCCGCAAAGCCCAAGCCGCGGACCGAAGATCCCGTCCGCCGAGCCCCGCCCGCCGCCGAGCTGACCGAGCGCCCGGCCCGCAAGCGCGAGGAGAAATGGGAGAAGGCCAGCAGTTCCATACAGGTCTTCATGCCGGCACGACAAGGCAGGCGGCCGAGCGAGGTTGCCCCCGTCATCCTTGAGACTTCAGGCGAAGACGGCTACCGCCTGCTCGATACCGGCGACGGCCTGAAACTCGAGCAATATGGCGATATCCGTGTCGTCCGTCCCGAGGCGCAGGCGCTGTGGCCCAAGGCGCTCGCCGAGAGCGAGTGGGAAAAGGCGGACGCGATCTTCTCCGGCGACGCGGACGACGATAGCGCCGGCCGCTGGCGCTTTCCGAAAAAGAATCTCGGCGAGACCTGGCCGCTTAGGCTGCTCGATGTCGATTTCTTCGGGCGCTTCACCTCCTATCGCCATGTCGGCGTGTTTCCCGAGCAGATCGTCCACTGGTCCTGGGCGGCGGAGAAGATCCGCAAGCGTGGCAACCGGCCGAAAGTGCTGAACCTCTTCGGCTATACCGGTGTCGCTTCACTGGTCACCGCAAGCGCCGGTGCCGAGGTCACCCATGTCGATGCCTCCAAGAAGGCCATAGGCTGGGGCCGGGAGAACCAGGCACTCGCCCGCCTCGACGACAGACCGATCCGCTGGATCTGCGACGATGCGATGAAATTCATCGAGCGCGAGCAGCGCCGCGGCAGCCGCTACGACATCATTCTTGCCGACCCGCCGCGATTCGGTCGTGGTCCCGAGGGCGAAATCTGGCAGCTCTTCGACCATCTGCCGAAGATGCTGGATATCTGCCGCGACCTGCTCGCTGACGACGCGATCGGCCTTGTCCTGACCGCCTATTCGATCCGTGCCAGCTTCTACTCCATCCACGAACTGATGATGGAGACGATGCGAGGCCGTGGCGGGTTGGTGGAATCGGGCGAACTCATCATCCGCGAAAGTTCGGAAGCCCGCCGTGCGCTCTCGACCTCGCTATTCAGTCGGTGGACACAATGATTAGAGACGACGGGACCCGGGACGACACGCTGCCACGCCGCGGCCTGGTAAAGGAAGTCACCTCGCTCGCCAATCCTGTGATCAAGGACATCAAGGCGCTCAGCCAGAAGAAGAACCGCGAGGCCAGCGGTCACTTCATGGCCGAAGGGTTGAAGCTGGTGATCGATGCACTGGATACAGGCTGGCATATCGACACGCTGATCTACGCCAAGACTGCCAAGGGCAAGCCGCTGGTCGACAAGGTCGCCGCGCGCGTCGTTGCCGGCGGTGGCCTCGTGCTCGAAGTGACCGAGAAGGTGCTGTCCTCGATCACCCACCGCGACAATCCGCAATCTGTCGTCGGCATATTCCAGTCGCGCTGGAAGCCGCTTGCCGATGTGAGACCCTGGGCGGGCGAGACATGGGTCGCCCTCGACCGCGTCCGCGATCCCGGCAATCTCGGCACGATCATCCGGACAGCCGATGCGGCCGGTGCCTCCGGCGTGATTCTGATTGGTGAAACCACTGATCCCTTTGCGCTCGAAACCGTGCGCGCAACGATGGGCTCGATCTTCGCCTTGCCGGTTGTCCGCACGTCCCCCGCTGATTTCCTGAAATGGCAGCGCCATGCCGGTTCGACTGTTGTCGCGACCCACCTCAAGGGCGCGATCGATTATCGCAAGCCGGATTTCTCGTCAAAGCCGGTCGTGCTTCTCATGGGCAATGAGCAGGCCGGCCTGCCTGACGATCTCGCCGAAGCGGCCGACGTCCGAGTCCGCATTCCCCAGCAAGGCCGCGCCGATTCGCTCAATCTTGCTGTCGCAACGGGCATCATGTTGTTTGAAGCACGTCGTCATCTTCTCAAACTGGACGATCGTTGATGGACCGCAGACCGCTTTTCGCGCGGCCACCCGTGGCCGTGGCCTTCATTATTGTCGCGCTGCTGCTCGACCAGTTGATCAAATATCTCGTCGAACAGCACCTGCCTTTCCAGCAGATGGTAGAAGTCATCCCGCATCTCGCTCTCTACCGGACCTGGAACGAGGGCGTCGCCTTTTCCTTCCTCTCGGGGATGAGCGGCTGGGCCATCGTCGGCATGCGGCTGGCCATCGTCGCGTTCATTCTTTGGTGGTGGCGGAGCAGCGAGCATCCGAGCCCCTTCTCCCATCTCGGCTTTTGCATGGTGGTTGCCGGCGCCTTCGGCAATATCGTCGACCGGCTGATTTACGGCCATGTCGTCGACTATGTGCTGTTTCACACCGAGACATGGTCCTTCGCGGTCTTCAACCTGGCTGATAGTCTGATCACCGTGGGAGCCGTGCTTATCGGTTTCTGCGAGATTTTCCTCAACCGCAAGACGCAGGATGAAAGGCGGTGACGGCTCGTTAAGCATCGCGGGAAAGCCTTTGGAAAGCCCGTCCTGCTAAGGTTGAGCCAATGACCGAGCCACGCAAATTGCAGGACCGCCTATCGATCGCCTTCGGCGGTGCGGCATCCTTCACGTCGGATGCCGGCAACGGCAGCCTTGCAGCCATCCATGATGCGCTTGGCGACATCGCGCTTTCCCGTAACCTCGATGGCATAATCCTCGCCGCCAACCGCACATTCCGCGAAGTCACCGGTGTCGATGCCCCGGAAGGACGGACCTGCGTCGAGCTCGGCATTCTATTCAAGCCGGGCAAGGTGGCCCATTCCTACGATGTCGAATTCACCGGCTCCGGTTTCCGTCGCGTCTTTCTCTGGCATGACGTCGTCATCCGCGATCCGCTGGTCGATGGCCTCATCATCCAGTCGATCGCGCGCGAGGTGTCCGAGGAGCGCCTGCAGATCGAGGCCGGCGAACGGGCACGGCGCGCCGCCGAGGACGAGAGCCAGCGCAAGTCCCGCCTCATCGCCATGGTCAGCCACGAAATCCGCACGCCGCTCAGCGGCCTGCTCGGCATGGGCCAGTTGCTCGCCGGAACAGAGCTCACACCTGAACAGAGCAACTATCTCGAAGGCATCAGGCAATCCGGTACCGATCTCGCCCAATTGGTCGAGGATCTGCTCGATTTCTCGACGCTCGCCGCCGGCCGCTTCTATCTCCGGCCACGCCAGACAGCGATTCGGCCTTTGATCGAGAATGTCGTCGAAATGCTGTCGAGCCGGGCGCATGCCAAAGGCATCGAGATCGCGGCGATCATCGATCCCGTGTTGCCAGAGGCCGTGGAACTGGACCCGGCGCGTTTCCGCCAGGTCCTCTTCAATGTCATCGGCAATGCCGTGAAGTTCACGGAAAAAGGCGGCGTGCTTGTCCGTGTCGACCGTATCGATGAGGGCCTGATCATAAGGGTCGAGGATACGGGGCCCGGCATGAATGCCGCCGAGCTCACCCGCATCTTCGGCGAGTTCGAACAGGGCGACCTGAGCCGCGCCCGCGAAGGTGGCGTTGGCCTGGGACTGGCGATTTCCGCGCGGATCATGGCCGAAGCGCATGGCGCGATCGCGGTCGAGAGCGAATCGGGAAAAGGCACGCGCTTCACCATCCGGCTGCCGGCGGCGTCCGCAGGTGCCGGCATGCGCAATGGCCGCGAACTTGCCTCCGCTGACGTCATGCTGCTTGCGCCGGATGGCCCGGCGGCCCATGCAATCACGACTTCCCTCACGAACCTAGGCGCCAGGGTCCGCAACTTCACCAGTGTGGAGGCTGCGCGCTACGAACTGGTCCGACGACCGGTCAATGGCGTGATCGTCGATCATCGGCTCGATGCCGATTTCGCGGCACATATGGCGGATGATCCCGCGCTTGCGGCGGCCCGCAAGGTTTTCCTCGTCAGCCCCGAATCACGCCCGGCGACGATGTCTGGCGATGTCTATGACGGCTGGCTCATCCGGCCGCTTCGCGAGCAATCGCTGATCGACGTCCTGACTGGCAGGCTCAAGGGCCTGGAGCGCCGCCAGACCGATCGCGAGGAGTTCCCGGTTCTCGCGGCCGAGGCGTCCGACGATGGCGAGCCGCGCCCTGCTATGCCCCGCTCGGCGAGCGTCATTCTCGCCGAGGACGATCCGGTCAATGCGCTCATCGTCCGGACAATGTTGGAAAAGGCCGGCTTTGCGGTACGGCTCGCCACCAGTTTCTCGAAACTGTCAGAACTTCACAGGACCGAACCCGCGTCACTCATCGTCACCGACAACACGCTCGACGACGGCACCTGCGACAGTTTCATTGCTGCCTTGCGCGACCGCGAGGATGCGCTTTCCGTCGCCCCAGCCCCCATTATCGTGCTGACTGCAGACAGCCGGCAGGAGATTCGCCACGACCTTCTTACGCGTGGCGCCAATCTCGTTCTCTTCAAGCCTGCAAGGGCGGATGCGCTGATATCAGCGGTCCGCGACCTGCTCGGCCGCCACGCAGCCTGAATTTTGCCCCCTGCGACAACCAGCAACTGTCATTCTGCTGTCGTCTTGATATGGTTATAGACGACCCATATTAGAGGTCAGCCATATCCAGCGAGGACAGTCGACGGATGACGCTTGAGGTCGCCGAAACCAGGATCGCAACACGCAGCCCCGCCGCCCGCGCGATGGACGCCGCGGCCTCGACGCCTGTGCTGGGACGCCTTGGTTCGCTTGAAACTCGTCTTGCCGCGAATGGGGAAGAGATCCGCGCCGCCCAGTTGATCCGCTACCGGGTCTTCGTCGAGGAGATGGGCGCCCGTCTGCCGCCAGAGGCGATGATGGCCGGGTTGGATTTCGACGCCTTCGACGACATATGCGACCACCTTATCGTTCTCGACAAGTCGCTCGAAGGCGATACGCCGGACCAGATCGTGGCGACCTATCGCCTGCTACGCCAGGAAGTGGCCGATCGGCATTCCGGGTTTTATTCGACAGCTGAATTCGATATCGCCCCGATGATCGCCCGCCATCCCGGCAAGCGCTTCCTCGAACTTGGCCGCTCCTGTGTTCTGGCACCCTACCGCACCAAGCGTACGGTGGAACTGCTCTGGCAGGGCAATTGGGCCTATGCGCTCAAGCACAATCTCGACGTGATGTTCGGCTGCGGGTCGTTCCCGGGCGCCTTCCCGGAATTCCATGCGCTGGCGCTGTCCTTCCTGCATCATAATTCGTTGGCGAATGGCGATTGGGCGGTGCGCGCCACCTCGAACCGCTATCGCAACATGGACTTGATGCCGCTCGAGGCGGTTAATCCAAAGCGGGCGCTGATGGCGATGCCGCCGCTGATCAAGGGGTATCTCCGCCTTGGCGCCATGGTCGGCGAGGGGGCAGTGGTCGACCATGCTTTTGGCACGACCGATGTGCTGATCGTGCTTCCCGTCGAGAGCATCTCGACGCGTTACCTGAATTACTACGGCACCGACGCGCAGCGTTTCGGGTCCTGAGTTTGCGGTTTTTGCTCGCTGAACATCCGAACCCCTAGCCTTCAGCGGGTCCGGAGCTCCTGAGCTCCGGCATTTTATTCTCTCCCCTCACGCCGGGCAGTTGCTTTGCCCGGCGCTCCTCGTCCTAATCGAGCCGAAGGGCAAGTCCGCGAGCTCTCGCTCGGTCATGCGCCGTAGCGCCGGGTGGAGCAGCGGGTCGATCTCCGTCTGATCGACGTCTGCGGGTTCAATGAGCCTCTCGATCAAGCTCGCGAGAAACTTCAGCATTCCGATACGCCTTTCATCCTTTGGAGCCGTTGGATGTGTCGATTTGGCTGTGGTTTTCGCTTGTCTCGAGCGTGTTGAATACGACGTTTCCAAGGCTTATCGTTGTTGTGATGAAATCAATATCTGCCCAAAGCGCTCCGGAAACAATTGAGATTACCGGCAGTCCGATATAGAAAAACTATATGAGAAACCTCAACACCGTGCATTTGAATGGTCTGCGAGCACTGGAGGCCGTCGGCCGCCTGGGGTCGCTGCAGGCGGCTGCGGACGAGCTCGGCGTCTCGATCGGCGCGGTTAGCCAGCAGGTCATCAAGACCGAGGGCCAGCTCGGACACGCGATTTTCGAGCGGACCGGCAAAGGCCTGGTCGCGACCGAAATCGGCCGACCCATTCTCGCGCGCCTGACCGATGGCGTTCAGAAGCTTTCCGAGGCGGTGGCGCTCGCCCATCGGCGTGACAACAATTGCCTGACGATCTCGGTGGCGCCGGTTTTCGCGTCGCGCTGGCTCGTGCGCCGTTTCGACAATTTCGCCCGTGAGCATCCGGAAATCGTGCTCCGGATCGATGCGACGATGCAACTGATTGACCCCGCCATATCGGATGTCGATCTCGGCATTCGCGTCGGCGACGGGCACTGGACCGACGTTCAGTCGGAACTGCTGCTGGAGCAGCAGGTCTTTCCCGTCTGCACTCCGGAACTGGCAAGAGGACTTACCAAGCCGGCTGATGTGCTCAGACTACCGGCCGTGATCGACAGTCGGGCGATGTTCACATGGAACGTCTGGCTGCGCGCCGCCGGCCTGGAGGGCAGCCAGGTCAACGAACGCCATGTGTTCAACGATGCCTCGCTCTGCCTCGATGCCGTACTCGCAGGCCAGGGCGTCATGCTGGCCTGGCAGACGCTGACATCAGACGTCATCGCCGACGGCCGCCTCGTCGCGCCATCAGGCATCCGCGCAAAAACCGGCTATGGCCATTATTTCATAACCGCCAAGGGCGCACGGGAGAGCCGCAAGGTGCAGATCTTCAAGGCCTGGCTTCGGCGTGAACTGGCCAGGAGCATGGACGATCTCGATAGGCGCTTTGCTGCAGTGGGAGGCTAAGCTGCGCGCCGCTAACCTGTGGCGTCGAAGCGCTTGACCTCGATCGGCGGAGTTGATCTCCGGATCTCTGCGAGGTCATGGGCTGCTTGCATTCTCAGCCAATTGTCGGCGCTGCTGCCCAGGGCCATTTCGAGCCGAACAGCAACCTCTGGCCCGATTGCGCTACGCCCAGCGATGAGATTGTGAAGCTGCTGTCGAGAAATGCCGAGACCCTTTGCTGCCTCCACAACAGACATCCCCAGATCTTCAAGATTTTCCCTGATCACCAGACCGGGATGCAGAGGATTCTTCATTTCCATCGCATGCTCCATTCAGTGATAGTCCACGAGATCCACGTCCCAAACCCGACCATCTTCAAACCTGAAAATCACCCGCCAATTTGCACGCACCGTGACGGACCAGAAACCTTTCAAATTGCCGGTCAACGGATGAAGCCTGAATGTTGCGACATCAAGATCACCAATGTTCTGCGCGGTGTTCATCACGGTCAAGATAACTTTGAGCTTGGTAACGTGATCCGGATTTACTCCGCGTGCGCTGTCGTCCTCAAAAAGTTGCCGCAACCCCTTGTGCTTGAAGCTCTCGATCATTCCAGCTCAGCAATGAATGTAAAATATCATTTTACACATTGCAAGGCTGCTCTTTCTGCATTTGCATAATCACAGCCCCGCATTATAGGCAGCAATCGCTGCCATGTTGACGATGTCGCTGTCCTTGGCGCTGATCGAGGCGATCTGGACGGATTTGTCGAGGCCGACGAGGAGCGGGCCGATGACAGTGCAGCCCCCCAGTTCCTGCAGCATCTTGGTCGAAATCGAAGCCGAGTGGAACGCTGGCATGACCAGCACGTTGGCCGGGCCGGAGAGCCGGATGAAGGGATATTGCTCCATCAGCGCCGGATTGAGCGCCACGTCTGCGGCCATCTCGCCGTCATACTGGAAATCGACCCGGCGCTTGTCGAGAATCTTCACCGCCTCTCGCACGCGCTCCGAGCGCTCCCCCTCGGGATGGCCGAAGGTCGAATAGGCGAGCATCGCCACGCGTGGATCGTAACCGAACCGGCGGGCGACACGGGCGGCCTCCTCGGCGATGTCGGCAAGCTGCTCCGATGTCGGCATGTCGTGCACGGCCGTGTCGGCCACCAGCACCGTCTTGCCGCGGCAGAGTGCGAGCGACACACCGATAACGGTGTGGCCGGGCTTGGCATCGATGCAGCGGCGCACCTCTTCGAGCGATGTCGAATAGTTGCGCGTCGTGCCTGTGACCATGGCATCCGCATCGCCCAGAGCCACCATGCTGGCAGCGAAGTGATTGCGGTCGGTGTTGATCAAGCGTTGCGCGTCACGGTACAGATAGCCCTTCCGCTGCAGCCGGGCGTAGAGGTAGTCGATGTAAGCCTCGCGGCGCGTCGAAGTGCGGGCATTGATGAACTCGATGCCCGGCCGATTGAGATCGATACCGGCGCGCTCGGCGTTCGCCTGAATGATATCGTCGCGGCCGAGCAGGATAGCCGTGCCGAGCTGCTGGTTGACGTAGGAGAGCGCCGCGCGCATGACCTGCTCTTCCTCCGCCTCGGCGAAGACGACCCGCTTGGGGAAACGGCGCACGCGCTCGTAGATCCGCTGCAGCGTCGAGGCGATCGGGTCGCGGCGCGCCTTGAGGTCGCGCGCGTAACGATCGAGGTCGGCGATCTCCTTGCGGGCCACGCCGGACTCCATCGCCGCCTTGGCGACGGCGACGGGGATGGAGGAGATCAGGCGCGGATCAAAGGGAACCGGGATGATATAGCTCGGCCCGAATCGGGGCCTGTTGCCCTGGTAGGCGGCGGCGACATCATCGGGGACGTCCTCCTTGGCGAGGTTGGCCAGCGCCCGGACGGCGGCGATCTTCATCTCGTCATTGATGGTCGAGGCGCGCACGTCGAGCGCGCCGCGGAAGATGTAGGGGAAGCCGAGCACGTTGTTGACCTGATTGGGATAGTCCGAACGGCCGGTCGCCATGATCGCGTCGTCGCGGATCCGTGCGACCTCTTCCGGCGTAATCTCCGGGTCGGGATTGGCCATGGCGAAGATGATAGGGTTCGGCGCCAACGACCGGATCATGTCGGCGTTGAAGGCGCCCTTGGCGGAAAGCCCCAGCACCACGTCAGCCCCGTTCATGGCCTCAGCCAGCGTGCGCCGGTCGGTCTTGGCGGCGTGGCCCGATTTCCATTGGTTCATGCCTTCGGTGCGGCCCTGGTAGACCACGCCCTTGGTGTCGCAGAGGATGATATTGTCAGGATTGAAGCCCATTGCCTTGATCAGTTCGATACAGGCAATCGCCGCGGCACCCGCCCCGTTGCAGACGAGTTTCGTCGTCTTGAGACTACGACCGGTAAGATCGAGCGCATTGAGCAGGCCAGCGGCGGCGATGATCGCCGTGCCATGCTGGTCGTCGTGGAAGACCGGGATATCCATGATCTCGCGCAGCCGGCTCTCGATCACGAAACAGTCTGGCGCCTTGATGTCTTCGAGGTTGATGCCGCCGAACGAGGGGCCGAGAAAGCGCACGCAATTGATGAATTCCTCGACATCCTCGGTATCGACCTCGAGATCGATCGAATCGACATCGGCGAATCGTTTGAAAAGGACGGCCTTGCCTTCCATCACGGGTTTCGACGCCAATGCGCCGAGATTGCCCAGGCCCAGAATCGCCGTGCCGTTGGAGATCACCGCCACCATGTTGCCACGGGTCGTATAGTCATAGGCCGTCTGCGGATCCTCGGCGATTGCCTTCACCGGCTCTGCAACGCCAGGGGAATAGGCGAGCGAGAGGTCACGTTGGGTCGCCATCGGCTTGGTCGGGGTGATTTCAAGCTTGCCCGGCCGCCCGCGCGAATGAAAGTCAAGCGCCTCCTGGCGGGTGACGGTGGGCTGATTCCGGTCTGGCTTGTCCGCTGGCATTGTTCCTCCCCTCATGCTTCTTGTGGGCACGCTCGCTTTGCGGCACCCAGCTTGTTGTCATTCATGCATGCCCCACTCTAATGTTCAACGCCTTTATCCCGATTGCGCCATCCTCCGTCGGATCGGCCCCGCCTGAAAAGTCCTTGATGACCATCGAAGCCCTTACAGTGTCCCAGCTCGCCTCCGAGGAAAGCCGCCAGACGGCGACGCCGATGATGGAGCAATATATCGAGATCAAGGCCACCAACCCGGACAGCCTGCTGTTCTATCGCATGGGCGATTTCTACGAGCTGTTCTTCGAGGATGCGCTGGAGGCATCGCGGGCGCTCGGCATCACGCTCACCAAGCGCGGCCAGCATCTGGGGCTGGATATCCCGATGTGCGGCGTGCCGGTCCATGCCGCCGACGACTATCTGCAGAAACTGATCGGCTTCGGCTATCGCGTCGCGGTCTGCGAGCAGGTCGAGGATCCCGCCGAGGCCAAGAAGCGCGGCGGAAAATCGGTGGTAAAGCGCGATGTCGTCCGGCTGGTGACGCCGGGCACGATCACAGAGGAGAAGCTGCTCAATCCCGGCGACAGCAACTACATGATGGCGCTGTCGCGTATCCGCGGCGGTGAGAAGACCATCTATGGTCTCGCCTGGATCGATATTTCGACAGGCGTCTTCCGCCTTGCCGAGACCGAGCTCTCGCGGCTTCTGGCCGACATCCTGCGGATCGACCCGAAGGAGTTGATCGTCGCCGATTCGATCTTTCATGATGCCGACCTTCGTTCGGTCTTCGATGTCCTCGGCCGCGTCGTGAGCCCACAACCCGCGGTGCTGTTCGATTCGGCAACGGCGGAGAACCGCATCGCCCGCTACTACGGACTGCCGACGCTGGATGGCTTCGGAGGCTTCACCCGAGCCGAAATGTCCGCTGGGGCCGCGGCCATATCCTATGTCGAGAAAACCCAGATCGCCGAGCGCCCCGCACTCGGCCCTCCGGAGCGGGAAAGCACGGCCTCGACTGTCTTCATTGATCCCGCCACCCGCGCCAATCTCGAATTGGTCCGCACGCTGTCCGGCGAGAGGTCGGGCTCGCTGCTCAAGGCCATTGACCGAACCGTTTCCGGTGCCGGCGCACGCCTGATGGCCGAACGGCTGATGTCGCCGCTGACCACGCCCGAGGAGATCAACAAGCGGCTCGACTCGGTCGGCTTCTTCCTCGACGAGCCGCGGCTCGCCGCCGATGTCAGGCAGGCACTCAGGCACGCGCCGGACATGCCGCGTGCCTTGTCTCGGCTGGCGCTTGACCGCGGCGGTCCGCGCGATCTTGCCGCCATCCTCAATGGCCTGCGCGCCGGGCGCGAGATCGCTGCACGACTCGTCAGCTTTCGCATGGCCGAGGAAATCAACGGCGCGTTCCTGGCACTCGGTACGGTGCCCTATGGTCTCGAAGACCAGCTCTCCGCCATGCTGGCCGACGAACTGCCATTGCTGAAACGCGACGGCGGCTTCGTCCGCGACGGCTCCATCCCCGAACTCGACGAACTCCGCGAATTGCGCGACCAGTCGCGCCGGGTGATTGCCGGCCTGCAGGCGAGCTATTCCGAGGAGACCGGCGTCAAGTCGCTGAAGATCAAGCACAACAATGTGCTCGGTTACTTCATCGAGCTGACATCGGGCACGGCAGGCGTGATGACCGGGACGCCCGAGATGCGCGCGCGATTCATCCATCGCCAGACCAATGCGAACGCCATGCGCTTCACGACGGTCGAATTGTCGGACCTTGAAAGCCGCATCGCCAACGCCGCCGAACAGGCGCAGGTGATCGAACTTGGCGCGTTCGACGAGCTGCGCGCCGCCGTCATTGCCGCCGGCGAAGAGATCAAGAAGGCGGCCTCGGCGCTGGCCATTCTCGATGTTTCGGTTGCGCTTGCGGCTTTGGCCGACGAGCAGGCCTATTGCCGGCCGCATGTCGATGGCTCGGTCGATTTCGCGATTTCCGGTGGACGCCATCCCGTCGTCGAGCAGGCGCTGCGCAAGGCGGCGCAGAATCCATTCGTTGCCAATGATTGCGATCTCTCGCCTGGCACCAATGGAAAGAATGGCAGCATCTGGCTGCTGACCGGCCCGAATATGGGCGGTAAATCAACCTTCCTGCGCCAGAATGCACTGATCGCGATCATGGCGCAGATGGGCTCCTACGTGCCCGCGACCGACGCCCGGATCGGCTGCGTCGACCGGCTTTTCTCCCGCGTCGGTGCGTCCGACGATCTCGCCCGCGGCCGTTCGACCTTCATGGTCGAGATGGTCGAGACCGCGGCGATCCTCAATCAGGCTACGCCGAAATCCCTCGTCATCCTCGATGAGATCGGACGCGGCACTGCAACCTTCGACGGCCTCTCGATCGCCTGGGCCGCAGTCGAGCACCTGCACGAAGTCAATCGCTGCCGCTCGCTGTTCGCCACCCATTTCCACGAATTGACGGTTCTGTCCGAGAAGCTCGCCCGACTCGCCAATGTCACGATGCGGGTCAAGGAATGGGATGGCGATGTCGTCTTCCTGCACGAGGTCGGCCCCGGCGCCGCCGACCGTTCCTACGGCATCCAGGTCGCCCGCCTCGCCGGCCTGCCGGCCGCCGTGGTCAGTCGTGCCCGAGAGGTTCTCGACCTGCTCGAGGATGCCGACCGCAAGAACCCCGCCGCCAAGCTGATCGACGACCTGCCGCTTTTCCAGGCCGCGATCCGCCGAGAGGAGCCCAAGCCATCCAAGGCATCGGCGGTCGAAGATCGGCTCAAGACCTTCAATCCCGATGAAATGACGCCGCGCGACGCGCTTGAAGCACTCTATTCTCTCAAGAAGTTGCTCGGCTGATTCAATCTCTTACGCAGAATCTCCATCAGATGATTGACTCTTCTAGCGAAATCAATCAAGTGATTGATTGACATATGGAGCCATCATGATCCCGCCAGTCCAGAGATACCAGGCCACGGACGACCGCAAGCGCGCCATTGCAGCGGCAGCGCGCTCGCTGATCGTCGAAAAGGGCTTCGAGGGGTTGAGGACACGCGAGATAGCCGATCGCGTCGGCATCAACATTGCCACGCTCCACTACCATATCCCCACCAAGGATGCCCTCATCGAGCTGGTCGCACAGTCGATGAAGGAAGACTTCACGGAGCAATTCTACCGCTATCCGCGCGAGGGTCTCAATCCGCTCCAACTGCTCGAACTGGAGATCGACAAACATCGCGACACCCGCCGTCACAATCCGGAGCTACTGCTCGTCATGGAGGAAATGGGACGGCGCGCGCGCCACGACGCGACCATCGCCCTCTATATCGACCCGATGCGCAGCTACTGGAGACAGCAGATAATCGACATCCTCAAAGACGGCGTCACCGATGGCAGCTTCCGCGTGGATCTCGACCCCGAAGGCGCCTCCTACATGGTGATCGGCACGATGATCGCGATGTCCGTCTATCGACTCGACGACGAGGCGAGCGTCAATGCTGCCAAGAATACACTCATCAATTCCATACTGTCCGACCGCACAAAGGCTCAATCCGATGTCTGACAATCCCATTTCACCACCCATGGCCCAGGCCGAGGCGCATGCCTTCGAGCGCCGCTGGGTCGCCATGTTCGTGCTGCTCATGGCGAGCTTCATGAACATGATCGATATCACCATCGTCAATGTCGCGCTGCCGAGCATGCAGAAGAGCCTCGGCGTCTCCGAAAGCGGCATCGAATGGGTGGTGGCGGGTTTCATTCTCGCCTTCGCGCTTGGCTTGCTGCCCTTCGGCCGTTATGGCGACATTATCGGCAAGAAGAAGATCTTTCTGATCGGCGTGACCTGCTTCTCGATCGCGTCGCTGCTCTGCGGTATGGCTGCGAATGTCGAGATGCTGATTGTTGCCCGCATCATCCAGGGCGTCGCCGGTGCCGTGATGATGCCGCAGGTGCTGGCATTGGCGCAGATCATGTTCCCGCCGAAGGAGCGCGCCGTCGCCTTCTCGCTCTTCGGCCTCACCGCCGGCCTTGCCTCGGTGGCAGGTCCGGTGACCGGCGGCCTGCTCATCCACGCCAATCTCTGGGGCCTCGACTGGCGGCCGATCTTCCTGATCAACGTGCCGATCGGCATTGCCTGCGTCATCGCCGGCCGCTCGCTGATCCCCGACGTCAAGGGCAATCCTGACCTTAGGAACGATTGGGTGGGAATCGGTTTGGCAGCGCTCGCCATGTTTGTCCTGATCTTCCCGCTGATCGAAGGCCGCGGCTTCGGCTGGCCGGCATGGACCTTCGCCATGATGGCCGCCGCCATTCCGGTCGCGGCGATCTTCGTCTGGTGGGAGCGGCGGCAGAATGCGAGAGGTGCAGCCGAACTCGTGCCGCTCAGCCTGATGCGCAACCGAAATTTCGTCGTGGGTTCGCTTGGGCTGATGGTGTTCTTTTCGGCCATGCCCGGCTTCTTTCTGATCCTGGCGCTCTTCCTGCAGTCCGGCTACCAGCTCGACGCGCTGCATTCCGGCCTCACGACCATCCCGTTCCCGATCGGCGTGCTCGTCGCATCGGTCGTCACGGGCCGTCTGGGCGGCAAGGCGCCCAAGTTTCGGATCCTGTTCGGCTCGGCCATTCTCGTCGTGTCGGCATTGCTGCTCAGGCATGTCGTCGCCGGTGTCGGCGACCAGATCGTCAGCACGGACTTCATCCTGCCGCTGCTTCTCGGCGGGCTGGGTACCGGTATCACCATCTCGCCGCTGTTCCAGGCTGCACTTGCCGGTGTTCCGCCGCGCGATGCAGGCTCGGGCTCAGGTGCGCTGCAGTCGATCCAGCAGGTCGGCGGCGCCTTCGGCGTGGCGATCATCTCGCAGATCTTCTTCTCGCTGCTGGCTGGCAGCATGGCAGGCGGTATCGCCTCGCATGAAGCCTTCAAATCATCCTTCGAGGCAGCCGTGATCTACAACATCGCCTGCTACCTGGTGGTCGCTGCCTCGACGATCTTCCTCAATTCGCCGCCCATTCACGCACCACAGCATGGACACGGCCGGCCCGCGCCGGCCGTGGATTGACGGACACCGGAGCGCCGGCGGGGATCACTCCGCCGGCGTGAAGGTGAAGTGGTTAATGATTACCTCGACGGGCTTGTCGTCGCTCGGCGACTGTCCCTGAAAACCCCAGAGATTGAAATAGATGGGCATGGGGCTCGAGCTGATCCGATCGGCATAGTCCGATGGCGAGAAGTCCCAGGAGACCTCGCGCTCAACGCTACCATCATCGCGAAGCAGCTGCGACACGTAGAGAACGCTGTCGGCCTTCCAGGTGAACCGGTGGATGCTCCGGCCATAGCCGCGGCGGACACTGAACGTCGTATGCGCATTCTTCAGACCCGGCTTGACCGGCCAGACGGTATAGTTCAGCGGCTTGTAACTGTTTCTGCCCCAGCGGGCGAATTCCACGTCGATCTCGTGTGTCGCATCCGGCCCGACATCGGCCGGCGGATAGTTGAAGAAGCCGAAGACGACATTCTTGTCCTGGCCGTGGATATCGCCCTCGAACTCGATCTCATAAGTGCCGAAACCAAGCCGGCTGACCGACTGGACCTCGCCCGCCAGCCACTTGCCCTTTTTCTCCGAGAAACGCAGATGCAGCCGGCCCTTGGTATCGACGAAGGCCTGCGACGTCGCCCAGTCGTTCGGGCCGGGGCCCATCCCGTTGCCCTGCTTGATCTTGAAATCATAGCCGGCGAAGCGGAGTTGCTTGGCGTCGGCTGCGCTCCCAAGCAATGCGGATAGGAAAAGAGCGGCGAGCAGTCTCATGGTTCACTCCAGCGGGATGACTGCTTCTAATCCCGCCGGCATGAACGAAACTGGCGCTCGTTACGGAACGATCAGCGTACCGGCGCCGACTTCCGTGAAGAGCTCGAGCAACACCGAATGCGCCGTCTTGCCGTTCAGGATGACCACACCCTCGACGCCGCCCTGGATCGCCTCGATGCAGGTCTCGACCTTGGGGATCATCCCGCCGGAGATCGTACCATCCTTGATCAGCGCATGGGCCTGGGAAACCGAGAGTTCCTTGATCAGCTCGCCATTCTTGTCGAGCACGCCGGGCACGTCGGTCAGGAACAGCAGGCGCGTCGCGTTGAGCGCGCCGGCAATCGCACCGGCAAAGGTGTCGGCGTTGATATTGTAGGTGTGACCGTCGCGGCCAGGTGCCACCGGCGCAATAACCGGGATCATCTCGGAGCGGGCGAGCAGATCGAGCAGCGTGCGGTCGACTTCCACGACTTCGCCCACGAAGCCGAGGTCGAGCACGCGCTCGATGTTGGAATCGGGATCGATCACCTTCTTCTCGGCCTTCTCGGCGAAGACCATATTGCCGTCCTTGCCGCACAGGCCGATCGCCCATTCGCCGGTCTGGTTGATCAGCGCGACGATCTCCTTGTTGATCGAACCGGCCAGAACCATCTCGACCACCTCGACCGTCTTCTGGTCGGTGACGCGGAGGCCGTTCTCGAAGCGGCTCTCGATGCCGAGCTTGCTCAGCATCGCGCCGATCTGCGGGCCGCCGCCATGGACGACGATCGGGTTGACGCCGGATTGCTTGAGCAGCGCGATGTCGCTCGCAAAGGCCTTGCCGAGCTCGGGATTGCCCATGGCATGGCCGCCATATTTCACCACGATCGTCTTGTTCTCGTAGCGCTGCATGAACGGCAGGGCCTGGACGAGCAGACGCGCCTGGATTTCGCTTTCAGACTGGGACATGGAGGCCTCTGCAGATGTCTAGATGGCATTTTGTGGTGCCTCATTAGCCGATGTTTTTGTCACATGGAATGATCCGCGGCGAAGAAATGCACGTATGCGCATGCGTCGAGAACCGATCCGCTATGCATATGGCGGGCGACTCTCCCGGAGGGCTTCGTGCGTATGGACGAATTGGCGACATTGCTGAGCCGCGTGGCACTGCGCGACCGCAAGGCCTTCGCGCGGCTTTATGATCTGACTTCCCCGAAACTATTCTCCATCGCAATCCGTATCGTCAGGGATAGAACGGAAGCCGAAGAGGCGCTGCAGGAGATCTTCATCAAGGTGTGGCAGAGAGCGGAACGTTTTGAGCCCGACCAGGGCGGACCGATGACATGGCTTGCGGCAATCGCCCGCAACCACGCGATCGACATCATCCGCGCCCGCAAGCCACAGACCTCTGACCTCGACGACGCCTTCGAGATCGCCTCGCCCGATCCGGGGCCGGAAGCCACGGCGATCAACACAAGCGAGCGGTCGCGCATCGACGGATGCATGCGGACCCTCGAATCTGATAAGGCTGACGCAGTCAGAAAGGCTTATGTCGAAGGTTTGAGCTATCAGGAATTGGCAGATTTCTATAAGATACCGCTGAATACGATGCGGACCTGGTTGCGCCGAAGCCTGCTGAAATTGAGAGAGTGTCTCGAGCAATGAGCGACAAACCGGAGGAATGGGATCGCAGCCGGGATGAAATCATCTCTGGCGAATATGTGCTCGGCGTCCTCTCCGCGGAGGATCGCCGCCGCGTCGAAGCGCGCATGGCCGTCGACAAGCGCTTTGCCCAGCAGGTGCGCCGCTGGCAGACCAACCTCTCTGGCTTCAACGACGACTATGACGAGGTCCGCCCGCCGGCCCAACTTTACAACAGGCTGGAACGCCGACTGTTCAGGACCGAGGAGTCGTCGTCCGGCTCGTTCTCCCGGCTTTGGGGTTCGGTCGCAGTCTGGCGCGGTCTTGCCACGGCTTCGCTGTTCGTCGCGGCCAGCCTTGGCCTCTATCAACTGTCGGGAACATTGACCGGCGGTCCCGACCGGCCGCTCATAGCCGAGCTTGCAGGCCAGGAGAACGCGCCCTTCAATCTTGTCGCCGCCTTCGATGCGGCAAGCGGCCGGCTGAGTGTCGTGCCGATCGCGCTCAAGCAGCCCGAGCCGAAGTCGCTCGAAGTCTGGATCATCGAAGACGGCAAGGCGCCCAAGTCGCTCGGCATCCTGCCCGAAAACGGCAATGGCGAGATCGTCGTCAGTGCCGACATGCGGCAGCTCTTCGCCGAGGGCAAGACGATCGCGATCACGGTCGAGCCCTATGGCGGCGCGCCCGAGGGCAAGCCGACCGGGCCGATCATCGCAGCCGGCAAGACACGGTTTCTGTGAGTATTTGCGACAAGCTGAGGCTTGCTTCTTCTTCTCCCAGCTGGGGAGAAGAAGGAGACCACGGCACCGCCACATTCGCGATGGGAATATGCTTCCGTCAAAGCCTTGGGCTATTCCATTCCAAGCGCGTCAACTCATACCAGACTTCACCCTGCTCGCTGCCGGGAATCGGATCGGGCCATTCGATATAGTCCGTGCGGACGTAACTCATGCCGATCCTTTCCATCACGCGGCGCGATGTGTTGTTCACCGCCATCGTGGTGGACATGACCTTGTCATAGCCGCCATTTCGGAATCCCCAGTCGACGAGAGCCGAAGCCCCCTCCGATGCCAAGCCTTGACCCCAATCCTGCCGGCGCAGGCGATATCCGAGCTCGGCAAAGGTCTCACTCTCCGGCCACAAACAGAACCACCCGACGAATGCACCATTGGCCGTGCGACGCGCCGTCCAGACATAGGGCTCTGTTCCCCGGGGCATGAGAAACGTCGCATTCGGGTCGACATGCTCATGGTCAACGGGCAGTCCGCCGTTGAGAAAGCGCATGACCTCCGGATCGCGCTCGAGGGCGATAAAGTCAGCGCGGTCGTCAGGACAGCACGGACTGAGCGTCAGGCGCGTCGTCTGCAACACGGCCATTTTCGAAATCCCATCCCTCGCATCGCCGAAGCTTGATGGTGGTACAGGGCAGCCAATCCGCTCACAAGTGTTACGCCGGGAAATTGGCCCGCAGAGAGGTATCGCAAAAAATGAAAAGATTCTTGCCGTGGCTGAAACTCGAATTCCCCTGCTCCCGTAGTTCCTCATGTCCCCTGCAGAACAGGGATGACCTCACAGGGAAGGAACCGCCACATGCTCCGCAATTCGCTTCGCAATATCGCATTCTTTTCGGCCTTCGCCGGCTCCGTCATGCTTGCTCATGCCGCCATGAATCCGGAAGTCGGCGGCGCGCCGATGTATGCCACCAAGAATATAGTCGAGAACGCCGTCAATTCGAAGGACCACACCACGCTGGTGGCCGCAGTCAAGGCAGCCGGCCTGGTCGATACGCTGATGGGCAAGGGTCCCTTCACCGTCTTCGCGCCGACCAATGAAGCCTTCGCAGCGCTTCCTGATGGCACGGTCGACACGCTGCTCAAGCCCGAGAACAAAGACCAGCTGGTCAAAGTCCTGACCTGCCATGTCGTCGCGGCAGACGCGATGTCGGCCATGATCGACAAGATGATCAAGGACGATGGCGGCATGCACAAGGTCAAGACCGTCGGCGGCTGCGAGCTCACGGCCTCGGAGAAGGGCGGCAAGATCATGCTGACCGATGAGACCGGCGGCATGGCGACTGTCACCATCGCCGACGTGAAGCAGTCGAACGGCGTCATCCATGTCATCGACAAGGTCCTGCTGCCGAAGGGCTGAACCTGTCACGAAGCAGCAGACAGACCGCTCCGGCATAGAACCCTTGCCGGGGCGGTTTTCATGTCAGGGTGTCAGGTCGTAGGTAACCCAGTTGGTGCGGGTCGCGACCTTGTCGTAGACCGAGCGCGCTCGGTAATTGTCGTCGCGGGTGATCCAGCGGATCACGGACCAGTTCTTCTCCCGGCCGAGCGCCTTGGCTGCATCGAACAGCAAGTTCACCGCGCCGCCGCCACGCTGGCCCGGATCGACGAAGAGATCATCGAGATAACCGGCGACGGTCGACGAAAGCGGCCGCAGGAATTCCCGGATATGGGCGATCCCGACCGGCTTTCCCGTCTCGTCCAATGCCATCAGGCAGTTGATCCGGCCTTCCATGATCCAGCCCCAACTGCGGTCGCGCATCTCCTGTGTCTGCTCGACCTGGTAATATTCGGCATAGGCCGCATAGAGCACGTTCCACTCGGCCCTGTACTGCGCGACGTCCCTGGTGATCCGATAGTTCGCCATCAACCCCTCACAACGTCTTCGACGGCCAGCGCCGCGCTCAGCAGGTGTTCATCCGTGTTCGGCAGACCCGACAGCAGCAGTCCGACCGGCATGCCGGCAGCACCCGTTCCGCAGGGTATCGAGACGCCGCACCAGTCGAAGAAATTGCCGATGGCGGTGTTGCGCAGCGTCTTGCCATTCATCGCCAGGAAGGCATCGAAGTTCTCGGCCAGCGGCGCGGTCGGCGGCGCCACATGCGGCAGCGTCGGCGAGACGAGAATTGCGTCATCAGGCACCTGCCGGGCCAGTTCGGCGATCATGCGCTCGCGGGCATCAAGGATCGCGATATAGTCAGGCATCGAGGTCTTCTCGCCGAGCTTGCAGCGCATGACGACGCGCGGGTCCATCCGGTCCGCCGCAGCAGAGAACAGGCGCTCGCGGTGGAGGGCGAAAGCTTCCGCCGTCACCAGCGGGCCGAACTTCGTCATCAGATCGAAGAGCCCGTTGAAGATCGGAAAATGCTGGCGGCTGATCTTCGCGCCCGCCTTGCCGAGCCGATCCAGCGCCGCCTCGAATGCCGCCTGCACGCCCGGCTCGATTGCGTCGAAGAACACGGTCTCCGGCACGATCAATTGCAGATCCCCGACAGATCCGCGCGCGATCGACGGCGCCGACTGCCGGCGCATCGCGGCATCGACCCAGACCGCGTCCTGCACCGTGCGGGTCAGCGGTCCGAGCGAGTCGAGGCTCTTGGCGAGCGGGAAGACGCCATCCATCGGGTAGCGTCCACGCGTGGCCTTATAGCCGACCACGCCGTTGAAGGCGGCCGGGATGCGGATCGAACCTCCGGTATCCGTGCCCATGGCCACCGGCACGAGCCCGGCCGCCACCGCCACACCCGCACCCGAGGACGAACCGCCAGGCAGGCGCGGCGCATCTGGCGAGTGCGGGTTTTCCGGCGTGCCGTAATGCGGGTTGATGCCGAGGCCGGAGAAGGCGAATTCACTCATGTTCGTCCGGCCGACCGCGATCATGCCGGCGGCCTTCAGCGCATCGACCACCGCTGCATCCTTGCTGGCAGCAGGCACATCGGCCATCACCACGGAGCCCGCAGTCGTTGCCATGCCCTCAAGGTCGAACAAGTCTTTCCAGGCGATGGGAATGCCGTCGAGAAGCCCGAGCGAGCGGCCGGCGCGGATGCGATCCCGGGCCGCATCCGCCTCGGCCATCGCTCGCTCCGGCGTCAGGCTGACGAAGATCGATCGGTCGCGATAGGCGCAGATGCCGTCCAGCACCTCCTCGGCGAGCGCTACGGGATCGAGCGCACCGGACTGGAGCATTACCGAAAGCTGGGCGACCGTTTTGCCCGGATTGCCTGACGTCATGGAGCCTCCCGCTCTTCAAGTGTCACACCGGGTGTGACCCGGACCCATTCAGGTCTTGAGGACTTCGATGATCGCCTGCCGCGTCTCGTCGATGCCCTCGCTCTTCTCCGACGAGGTGGCCAGGATGAAGGGATAGGCAGCCGGGTGCTTGGCGATCTTGGCCAGAGTCTCCACCTTCAGCTTCTCAAGCGCAGGCGGCTTGATTTTGTCGGCCTTGGTCAGCACGATCTGGTAGGAGACGGCGGCGGTATCGAGCAGCTTGAAGACCTCGTCATCATTCTTCTTGACGCCATGCCGGCTGTCGATCAGCACATAGACGCGCTTCAGCGTCGTGCGGCCACGCAGATAGTCGAAGACCAGCTTGGTCCAGGCATCGACCTGCGCCTTCGGGGCCTCGGCATAGCCATAGCCCGGCATGTCGACCAGCGCACAGGGCGGCATATCGTCAGCGGCGCCGGAGAAGCCGTCGGGTACGAAGTAGTTGAGTTCCTGCGTGCGGCCCGGCGTGTTGGACGTGCGGGCAAGGCCGTTCTGGCCGACCAGCGCGTTGATCAGCGACGACTTGCCGACATTGGAGCGGCCGGCAAAGGCAATCTCCGGCGGCCCCTCAGGCGGCAGGAACTTCATCGCCGGAACGCCGCGGATGAAAATCCACGGGCGCGTGAACACCTTCACATCGAGATCGGATTGTTCATTGGCCATGCGTGGGCTCGCAAATTCGCTGAAAGGATTCCGCGGGCTTCAGGGTTTTGGGCGCGCTTGTCAAGTTGGCGTCGCCGTCTGGCCGACAATCTGCTGCTTGCGGAGCGCGGAATAGAGGTAACCGAGCAGCGCCAGAAGCACGATCGCACCGCCGATGATCGTCTCGGTGCCCGGTATCTCATGGTGCACCACCGCGACCCAGACCGGGCCGAGAACAGTCTCCGCCGTGCCAAGCAATGCTGCGAATGCCGAGGGGATCATCCGCGCGCCGGTGACGAAAAGCGCCATGCCGAGACCGAGATTGAGCGCACCGAAAATGATGAGGATGCCGAACTCCCCCGCCGTGACGCTGATCGTCGGCGCCATGAAGAGTGCGACCAGCGCCGCCGTGAAGCAACCGAGGCTCGCTCCCGGCGTCTGGCGGACATTCTGGAAGCGCCGGGTCACCACGGTGACCATGGCGAAGACCGTGGCGATCGTTACGGCGAGCAGGTTGCCGATCCAGGCATGGTTCATGTCGATCCCTGCCCCCGGCATCTCGGCGGTGGCGAACATGTCGATGCCCAGCATCGCGTCGAGTGTTTCGAGCACCGGCCCGCCCATCACCATGAGGGCCACGCCGAAAATCACTGCGGCAATAGCGATCCAGGTCGAAAGCCCAATCCGCTCGCGATAGACGATCCAGGCCATCAGCGCTGCCAGCAGCGGCACGCCAGCCTGGATCAGGATGACATTGGCGACCGTGGTGAACTGGATGGCAATGATGAACGAAGTCGACGCAACGGCAAATCCGAAGCCCACCGCGAGTCCGGGAAAACCCATATTGCGGTAGAGCCGCAGCGTCTCGCGCGGACCGTCCCGGGTCAGCAGGAAGCCGAGAAGGAAAAGACCGGCGAACAGCCCCCGCCAGAAGACGATGGTCCAACTGCTTTCGATATCAAGGAAGCGTGCGATGGCGCCGCCGAAACTCCAGAACAGAGCCGAGAGGAAAACGAGCGTCGCCCCGAGCTTTTCCTGGGATGCGGCACTTGCCGTGACAGCCTTGTCCATAGCGCGATCCTCAAATGAAAAGGGCCCCGGAAGGAGCCCTTCACAAATATCAAGTTAGACCGCTCTTGCGTCGCGGAGGGATATCAATTGCGACATCCGTGATCCATGAAGAATTTTCAAGACGCATTCACGCCGATGATGGTTTGCGCTTGAACAGGTCCCTGAGATTGTCGAACAGCTCGATCTTGGCGCCGTTGCGCTTCATGATGATGCCCTGCTGGAGCACCGACAGCGTGTTGTTCCAAGCCCAGTAGATCACGAGACCGGCCGGGAAGGCCGCCAGCATGAAGGTGAAGATCAGCGGCATCCAGTTGAAGATCATCGCCTGGGTCGGATCGGGCGGCTTCGGGTTCATGCGCATCTGCACGAACATTGTCACGCCCATGATGAGCGGCCAGACGCCGAGCATCAGCGCTTGCGGCGGCGTCCAGGGAATCAGGCCGAACAGATTGAACAGCGTCGTCGGATCCGGCGCCGAGAGGTCGTGGATCCAGCCATAGAAGGGCGCATGGCGCATTTCGATGGTGATGTAGATGACCTTGTAGAGCGCGAAGAACACCGGAACCTGCAGCAGGATCGGCCAGCATCCCGCAAGCGGGTTGACCTTCTCTTCCTTGTAGAGCTGCATCATCGCCGTCTGCAGCGCCATGCGGTCTTCGCCGTGCTTGGCCTTCAGTTCTTCCATCTTCGGCTGGAGCACCTTCATCTTCGCCATCGAGGCATATTGCCGGTTGGCGATCGGGAAGAAGATGAGCTTGACGATGACGGTCGTGCCGAGAATGGCGAGGCCGAAATTGCCGAAATACTTGTAGAGCCAGTCCATCAGCTTGAACATCGGCCGGGTGATGATCTCGAACCAGCCCCAGTCGATCAGCTTGTAGAAATTCGTGATGTTGGCCCGTTCCTGATAAGCGTCGATGACATCGACTTCCTTGGCACCGGCGAAGACACGGGTCTCGAATGTCTTGCTCTGGCCTGCCTTGATGTCGCCGGAGAGCTGGCGGTAGTCGGCCTGGAACGGACGTACGCCCGTCGCCACATGGGTGAAGGAGGTTTCGAACTTGGTGTCCTTCGGCGGAATGATCGTGGCTGCCCAATATTTGTCGGTGAGACCGAACCAGCCATCGGCTACATCGGTATGCTTGACCGGCTCGACGTCGTGCGCCCAGGTCGTCTCGTTGAGCGTACCATTCAGCACGCCGACATAGCCCTCATGCAGCACATAGGCCGGCGCGACATCCGGGATGGTGTTGCGCACGAGACGGCCATAGGCGATCAGCGGCACATCTGTGGCGGATTCGTTCTTCACCGCGTCGACGACATCGAACATATATTCGCTGTCGATCGAGATCTTGCGTTCGAAGGTCAGTCCGCCCGGGCTCTTGTAGGTCAGCGTCACCGGCTTTTCCGGGGTCAGCATCTCGTTGCCGCTCACCGTCCAGGCCGTGTTCGGGCCCGGCAGGCCGGCATTCGGTGCACCGGTGTAGCCAAGCTCGACGAAGTAGCCGTCCTTGGTGTTGTTGGGGCTGAGCAGCGTGATGATCGGGCTGTTCTTGTCGGCCGTCTCGCGATAATTCTTGAGCTTGAGGTCGTCGATGCGGCCGCCCGTCAGGTTGATCGAACCTTCGAGCTTCGGCGTTTCGATCTTGACCCGCTTGGACTGGGCAAGTGCCTGTTCGCGGGTGATGACCGCATCAACGGCAACTTCGGTACCGGGAATCGGCTGACCTTGCGCATCTACCGCCGGCGTGGTCACCTTGGTCGGATTGGCCTTCTGCTGCTTGGCGATTTCCGCCTGCCGGGCTTCCTCGGCGACCCGCTGGGCCTCGATTTTCGGTCCCATATAGAAGAACTGCCAGACGAATACGATCAGGACCGAGAGAACGATCGCGATATAGTAATTACGATTTTGCTGCATCACTCTTTCCCGGTGCCCGGCTCTTGTCCTTTTGCCGGCTGGCAATGCGCGTAACGAGCGCCTTTGTCAATTCTTCAAATGACGCTTCAAGCGCGTCACGATGACCGACGAACACATAGTCATGGCCCGCCAGCATTGCAAACCTGCCATGCAGCCGGACCGCCTCCTTGAGCCGCCGCCGGATGCGGTTCCGTTCGACGGAATTGCCCTGCTTCTTGGTGACCGTAAATCCGGTGCGCGGCGCTTCCTCGGGCGCTTTTCGATCCAGTATCTCGAGGATGAAATAGGGACCGCGGCGGCGTTCGCCCTGCCGCATACGCAAAAACTCCGGCCGGCTCTTCAGCCGGCCGGGGTTCGTTCCGTTCTGTACTGTGTCGGTCAAGGCCCCGCCGATCAGGCGGAGAGCCGCTTCCGGCCGCGGTTGCGGCGAGCAGCGAGGACCTTGCGGCCGCCCTTGGTGCCGAGACGGGCACGGAAACCGTGACGGCGCTTGCGAACAAGCTTCGACGGTTGATAGGTACGCTTTGTAGCCATTTATTTAGTTACCGCGGAGTGCGGCCCTTCTTGAATTTTAGCGTTTTTGATTTCGTCCGGACTTTTGTTCCGTTAGGAACTGGCCTTCCAGACGTGGCGGTCTCATAAGGAAACCGGCCCTCAAAGTCAACAATATCCGTGAAATTCAGCATTTCGGACCTTGGAATGAACCGACGCGTGTCGTCCCTCGTAACTTAAACACTTGTTAAGTTGCGAGTTTTTCCTGGAGCCTGCTATGGTGGTTCATGAGATGAACCGGATCAAACTCCATCCGGCGGTGGTTCTGGAGCGGGGCGTGGACAAGGCGGTCAAGACGGTGCGGCAACTGTCGCCGACGGAGATCGGCACGGTTCCGCTTGCCTCGCGGCTTTCCACCAAGCTCCTGGTGCTGACCGTCATCTTCGTCGTTCTGGCGGAGATCCTGATCTTCGTGCCGTCGATCACCGACATGCGTCTCTCCTGGCTGCGCGACCGGCTGAACACCGCCGCAGCCGCGGCGATCATCGTCGACGGGCTGCCCAATGTCGAATTGCCGCGGCCCCTGCAGGACGACGCGCTGATGGCGACCGGCACCAAGGCGATCGCGCTCCACAAGGCCGATATCACCCGCATGATCGTGGTCTCGGAAGTGCCGCCGAGCGTGAACGCGCAATATGACCTCTCGCATCGCGATTTCCTCCAGAATGCTCGTGACGCCTTCTCGACCCTGTTCTTCGGCGGCAACGAGGTCTTCAGTGTGCGCGGACCCGTCGGCACCAGTGGCATGGTGATAGAACTGGTGATGTCGGACCGGGCGCTGCGCAAGGCCATGATCGTCTATACCCAGGAAATCCTCCTCTTCACCGTCATCATCTCCTTCATCACGGCGTCGATGATCTTCTTCGCCATCAACCGCACGCTGATCCGGCCGATCGCCCGGATGACGTCCAGCATGCAGGCCTTCGCCGACGACCCCGCCAATCCAGCCGCAATCGTCCAGCCGCCAAAGGGCACTGACGAACTGGCGCTTGCCGCCCGCCATCTCGCCGCCATGCAGGGCGACCTGCAGCGGACGCTCCGCCAGCAGAAGAACCTCGCCGATCTCGGCCTCGCGGTCTCGAAGATCAATCACGACATGCGCAACATCCTGTCGTCGGCGCAACTGATGTCCGATCGCCTCGCCGACGCCGGCGATCCCGTCGCGCGCGGTCTCTCATCCAAGCTTGTCCGCACACTCGGTCGCGCCATCGGCTACTCATCCGAAGTGCTGTCCTATGGCCGTGCCAACGAGACCGAACCCCGTCGCACCCACATCCTGCTGCGTCCGCTGGTCGAGGACACGGCCGAAATCCTCGGCCTCGGCGCCGACACCGATACGTCGTTCCGGATCGAGGTGCCGAAAGAGCTGGAGATCGACGCAGATCCCGAACAGGTCTTCCGCGTGCTCTATAATCTCTGCCGCAACTCGGTTCAGGCGCTCGAATCCGACGACAATCCCACCAAGCAAATCACGGTCTCGGCAGAACGCCATGGCGACCGTGTGGACGTCACTGTCGACGACAACGGTCCCGGCATGCCGCCCAAGGCGCGCGAAAATCTCTTCGCCGCGTTCCGCGGCTCGGTCCGTGCCGGCGGTATAGGCCTCGGTCTCGCCATCGCCCGCGAACTGATCGAAGCACATGGCGGCGAGATCCGGCTCGCCGACAAGGACGGTCGCGGCACCCGCTTCATCTTCACCATCCCCGACCGGCCCGCCACAGCATAAGCCATTGGGCCGACTATGCCATTTTCAACGCATAGCTGCCCTGTCAAAAAAATTTCGCAAAATCACTTGCTTTTCCAAACGCAACGAATTAGTTCATCGCCTCGCAGCCGGCCGCAACGCCGGGCTCTGCGGCACGCACCCGTAGCTCAGCTGGATAGAGCATCAGACTACGAATCTGAGGGTCGGACGTTCGAATCGTTCCGGGTGCGCCATTACTTTCAAGCCTTACACGTTCTTCCGCTCGACTTATGGCGAGCGTCGCCTCCACTTTCACATCACATCGTCAGGATGCCGCCCCGGCCGCGCCTTGTAGACCGGGAAGGTCCAGCCCCATCTCAGCGCACCGCCGCGGATGATAAAGACGGCGAGCATGGCGATGAGGAAGCAGGCGAGTTGGCTGAGGCCGAGCATGTCGGCGCCGGTATAGACCGCCGCGCCGGCCATCGCCGCCGAAACGTAGATCTCGGGCCGCAGCAGCACCGAGGGTTCGCCCGCCACGATATCACGCAGAATGCCGCCAAAGGTCGCCGTCAGCATACCGGTGACGATCGCCACCACGGGCGAGCCGGTAGCGGCAAGGCCCTTGGCCGCGCCGAGTGCGGCATAGGCGGAAAGCCCGATCGCATCGAGCCAGAGCAGCAGGCGGTAACGCGATTCGATCAGATGGGCGGTGAAATAGACGAAGACGCCAGCCGCCAGGCAGACCAGCAGGTAATTGGGGTTCTTGACCCAGAACACCGGCAACTGGCCCAGGATCAGGTCGCGGAACGTGCCGCCGCCAATGCCGGTCACCGCGGCCAGGAAGACGAAGCCGACGAGATCGATCTGCTTACGGCTGGCCGCAAGCGCGCCCGTTGCCGCAAAAACCGCGATTGCCAGATAGTCGAGAAATTCAAGAATCGTCATTGCCGTCCCCCGTTGATCGTAAGGGATGATGCAAACGCCGCATTGTCAATCAGTGCCGTCTCCTTGGCAGAAGCAAACCCCTGCTTGAAAATGACAGTCTCGGACGTCCGGATGCGTCCGACGTCGGTTCTGAGAATCCGTCCAGCGACAACAAGCGCGCAACCACCACGCCGGCGCTTGCGTGCCTGCGACCGCTCCGCTCCTAGGGTGCCAAGGGATCCGATTGCCCACTCAGCCGCGAGAACCAGATGGCGCCCCATTCCCTGGCAGCGGTCGAAGCAAGCTGGGCATTGAGCGACGGCTGGGTGAAATCGAGCCTCAATTCCACCCGGCCGCTGGAGCGATAGTCGCTCGGCCAGGGCATTGTCGTAACACCCGCCTGGTCGAAGAGCGCCTTGGCGCGCGGCATGTGATAGGCCGAGGTGATCAGCAGGCAATCGGTCAGTTGGTTCGTCTCGAGCAGTGTCTTGGTCTCGCCGACATTTTCGGCGGTGTTGCGCGATGCCGTCTCTCTGATGATGCGAGAAGGCTCGATGCCCATCGCCTCGAAATAGGCGGGCGAGAGCTCGGCGTCGCCCTTGTATTCGCCCGAGAAGGAGCCGTCGCCGCCGGAGACGAGAATTTTCGTTTGCGGATAGAGCCGCGCTAGCCGCGCCGCCTCGATGAAGCGGTCGGCCGCCTGGTTCATTTCCATGCCGCCGCGACCGGCGCTCACTTCGAGATCGAAGGCGCCACCGAGCACGATCATGCAGGCCGGCGGCGCGGTCAGCGTCGGCCTCGGATAGCGCGCCTCGAGCTGCTGCAGGCTCCAGGCGCCAATCGAGGTGAAGAGCACGACGAAGAGGATTGTGCCGGCGAGCAGCGACAAGAACCCCGCGAGCTTCCGGCGCCCGGTGAGAAGCGCCAGAAAGGCGAAGACCTTGACGGTGAGCGCCAGCGTCAGCGGCTGGGCGACGATCCAGAATGCCTTACCGAAGAAGAACATGCGTGATCGCCGCCCTGCTGTTTAGGCGCCGCGGCCGAGCACCACGGTCTCAGCGGGCACCGCCGGCGCACGCTTACGCCGTAGGAAGATCAGAAGCGCTGCGATCGCCAAGCCGGCACCGATGATGGCGAAGGCCAGCAGCGGCCGGTAGGCGATCCAGCCGATCGCGATGGTGATCGGGCCGATGATCAACGTCAGGATCAGCGCAATGATGGCGGTGCCGCCGCGGACGATTGAACCGATGAACGGAATCACGTCGCCGATCACGCCGAAGAGGCCGAAGAACAGCTGGAAGCCGATGAAAATGCCGATGAGACCGGCGGCACGGATCACCCAGGTGATGATCGTGTTCTCGGTCTGCGCCTGCTCGAACATCGCCGGCGCATCCTTCTTGCCGGCAGCGCTCAGGAAGATCTCCCGGCCGTTGGTCGCCGTGTAGGCGGTGATCGTGTCGCCCTGCTGCTTGCCGACGAAGCTCGCCTCGGCGAGATCGGTGCGCTCGAAGCGGATCTTGAGGTCGCCGACCTGCGGCGAAGTCGACGAGTTGCCGATATAGATCCCGCCCTGGTTCAGGCGCACCGGACGTGTCGTGGCGACATTCTCGGCCATGCGGTCGGCATCGGCCTGGGTCAGCGGGATAGTCTTCTGGTCGCCGAGATTGGCAACCGAGGAGCCATCGAGCACGAAGGCGCCGACATTGGCGCTTTCCACCGTCACCGTATTGGCCGGGACCGCGAAGTCCGGATTCTCATGGCCGTTCTGGACCTTGAAATCAGAGGAATCGTTACGATCAGAGCTCCATTCCTTGGAATAGGTATAGGTCGTGGTGGTCTCTTCGCTGCCGCCGACATTCTTCTCGGTCTTGCTCTCGCTCTTCTCGACCCACTGATACATCTCGACTTCGCGGGCAATGGCCAGCGCGCCATCGGCGCGGATGTCGAATTGCGGATCGACGACCTCGCCATTCGGCTTCACTGGGCCGGTGATGTGCACCAGCTTACCGTCAAGCGCCGCCTCGACCTTGTTGCTGTCGATGGAAACGACGAGGCCTGCCCCTTCGACCAGAGTCCGATAAGTCTGGATCGCGCGGCCTTCATTCCAGAACAGGAAATAGATCGCCACGAGAATAAGCACGATCCCGATCAGCGTGCCGACCACGCCGTTCTTCAATTTCGTGAACCACGACGTGCGTGTTGTTTCTGTATAGCTCATGTCCGTCTCCCCAGCCGCAAAGCGGCAACGCCCGTCCGCATTATTACTACGTGACCTTTTTCGGCAATAGCAGGACGGCGCCGCGGCCGGACTTATTCTGGGGTCAATCGAAAATCCTTGCAAAGGTCATAAAGACAACGAATAGAGAGACATCGGCTGTGATCTGCATGTTGCGACGGCAGTCGAACAGGGGGCGGGCATCACATGGATCAAGGGAAAGGCGGGTTTCTCGATTCGGCCAATCGGCTGATCGAACGCTGGCATGGGCCGGTCTTCGCAATCTCGGCCTTCGTTCTCGGCATCATCGTCGCCTGGCATGTGCTGACGCTGGCGACTCCGCTGGCGACCGGCGAGGTCATCCTCATCATCGTCTGCCTGGCCGGACTTGCCGCAGGACTCTGGGTGCGCGGCGGCGAGATGCGCCTCCAGGCGGCCATTGCAACAACCGCAGTCTATGCCGGCGGCTTTGCCGCATCGCTCGCCGTCTACAATGCCATCGTCAATCCCGCAGCGCCGGTGCCGGAATGGCAGGTCTGGCTGATATTTACCGCCATCTTCGTGCTCGTTTACCGCTGGCTGCAGACCTGGTTCAAGCCGTCGCGCCGGCTCGAGGCGATGACGGAAGAAGAGCGGATCGAATATCTCGCCGGCCGATCCGCCGAGGCGCACCGCAAGGCGGAGCTCAAGAGCCTGCCCTCGAACGGCTGGTACGAGCTTGCGAGCTTCGTCACGGGTGCCGCCATGATCGGCTCCTTCGCCACGACCGCAATCGGCTTCTATCACGAGATCGTCGATCCGCTGGATCCGCCACTGGTGCAATATGGCATCCCGATCGGCCTCTCGGCGCTGGCGGCGCTTATTATCTGGGCCGGCTGGAACTTCGTGTTCCTCCGCATCCGTATCGCCCGCAACACGATCTCGCGGCTCTTCGGCTTTATCGTCGGCCTGATCGTTCTGGTGCCGCTCACACTCGCCATCCACACCGTCTTCGGCATTATCGGCGTCGGCGGCACCGAGGGCCTGCGGGCGCATAACCTCTGGTATGCGGACGTGCTCGACGCCTATGAGCGCCGCGTCGACGGTATCCGGGCGATTGAGGCGAGCAGGCTCGACGGCGCGCTGTCCTACATGTCCAACCAGCTCAAGGCCGCCGCGGCCAACGAGGAGACGACGGGCCAGGGCTGCGGCGCCGGCCGCGGATCGCTTTTCACCTTCTACACCGACAGCGCCGCCCGCACCCAGACGATCCTCGAGGTCGTGACCAACCGCAAGAATGCCAACCAGGACATCAAGCAGGAAGTCGAGGCGCTCCGCGCCCGCATCCGCAAGCCCGAGGGCAAGCTCGAGGACATCCAGCCGGAGCTCGCCGCGCAGGCTGACCGCATCCGCAAGAAGATCGTCGACACCGACAATTCCTCCGCCCTGCCGAGCGTGAAGACCTTCGTCACCGAGACCCGCGCGACCGTCAATTCCGACGCCTTCTTCTCCGGCTGGTCCGCCTGCACGCTGACGAAAAAGGACGTGATCCTGAGCCAGCTCAACACGCTGGTCGATTCCGTCGAGGAAGCCGCCAACAGCGCGACCCGGGATATCGACGCCCGCAAGCGAAGCTCCGAATTCCGCATTCCCGTCGAGAACCGCATCGAGACGATCCCGCTCATCGACCGCTATTTCCACGGCGAACGCGTGACCCCGCCGTCCGAACTTCTGCAGAACCAGACCGAGGAAGCCAATACCGTCCCGGTCTTCGTGCCGCTCCGTCCATTCTGGGCCGTGGTGTCCTATGCCGGCAGCCTGATGGGCTATATCGCGCTGCAGCTCGCACTCGACTTCTCGCCGGCCGTCCTCGGCCTGCTCTTCGCCCTGCTCGCGCCCTTCCCGACCCGCAAGACGCGGCTGGGTGCCGCCTGGGACGGTTTCCTGGAGAAGCGTTTTCCGAAGAAGGCCGAGCCGGAGCGGCCCGACCCGTTCGTGGCGCCGCTCGCGGGTGACAGGACAGCGACGCCCGCCACGTGGACGCAGGTGGACGACACACCGACCGAGGATGACGTCGCCGTCGCCCGGCCGACACGTGCGGCGGATATCGACGATGGCGAAGACGACGGCTTCGTCGAGCCGGGGGAACTGGCTTCGCCGCCCGCGGATGCAAAGTCGCAAACGAAGGTCGATGCCCGGTTCGAGGAAGAACAGCAGGATGAAGACGATCACATCCGCGACGGCAAGCCAGGGGATGTTAGGCCGTTTTGAAGGCAGATAGTGGGGCAGGTCCCCTCTCCCCGCTTGCGGGGAGAGGGTTAGGGTGAGGGGCAAAGCGACAAGCTATGCGAGGAGCCGACAGGAAAGCGACATTGCGTGCTCGCGGCCTGCGTCAATTCGACAACGATGCCGAATGGCAATTTTGGGTAGAAGTCCGAAATCGACGTCTGAATGGCTTCAAGTTCGTTCGTCAGCTTCCGATCGGACCATATTTCGCGGACTTTGCTTGTCGGGAGCTCAAGCTCGTTGTCGAGCTGGACGGCAGCCAGCACGCTGAGAGCGCTTATGACGAAGCCCGGAACGCGTTCATGAACTCGTCCGGCTGGAATGTTGCGCGGTTCTGGAGTCACGATATTCTCCAAAGTCGGAATTCTGTTCTGGAGACAGTTGTCGCCATTTGCGATGGCAGACTGGTTGATCCCGTGGATTCTCGGGACTTCAGATTCTTCCCCGCCCTGCGACGCTAGCTACGCCGGCGCCTAAGGTTGCCCCTCACCCTGACCCTCTCCCCGCTCGCGGGGAGAGGGGACGCTAGTGGCGCTGACCGATGCCTCGAATCCCTTCTGCCCGCCGTGACGGGGAGAAGGTGCCGGCAAGCGGATGAGGGGCAAATCAGCAAACATTCAACAACAAAAAGGCCCGGGCATAACCCCGGGCCTCCGAATTCCATCTGCGTCCGGCGCTTACTTCGCGGCGGGTAGCGGCAGCGGCGCGTCGGACTTGGAGTTCAGGTAGGCGATGATGTCGGCGCGCTCTGCGTCCTTCTTGTCGCCGGCGAAGCCCATTGCGGTGCCCTTGATGTATTTCTTCGGCGCCAGCAGGAATTGGTTCAGGTGTTCGAAGTCCCAAACCTGCTTGCCACCTTCGGCGAAGGACTTCATCGCAGCCGAATAGCCAAATTCGAGCTGGGCGATCGGGCGGCCAACGACACCGTAGAGATTCGGGCCGACCTTGTTGCCCGCGGCCTTGTCGGTGCTATGACAGCTCGCGCATTTCTTGAACAACTGTTCGCCCTTGGCCGGGTCGGCCTTGGCCATCAGGTCGGCGATCGGCACGAGGGGAGCTTCTTCCTTGGCGCCTTCGGCGCTCGCCACTTCTTCACCTTCGATGACGAAGCCCGGCTTTTCCGGATTTTCGGAATGATACAGCCCTTCGGACGCCAAGGAGACCGAGAACAGCACGAAGACTGTCCCGAGCAGTGCGCCCAATGCCATATTCATGTAACCATTCATCTTGCAAAGCTCCCTTGCCGTCGTCCCGACCGGCGCATCTTGAAATCGCGCGGAACCTATGTCTTTTGGGCTGAAAGTTCAACCACCAAACCATAGGGTCTGGTGAGACTAATTGCCACTTTTTCAAGTGCTTTTGAAGGCCCTTCAATGACGTCAGCGACATTCGACAACACCATTGTTCTCATCCCGGCACGGATGGCCTCTACGCGACTGCCCGGCAAGCCGCTTGCAGACATTGCCGGCCTGCCGATGATCGTCCAGGTGGCGAAGCGTGCGCATGAGGCCGGCATCGGTCGCGTCACCGTCGCCGTCGATCACGAGGACATTCTGAAAGCGGTCAAGGATGCCGGCTTCGACGCCGTCATGACGATGGTGACCCATCAGTCAGGTTCGGACCGCATCCACGAGGCGCTTGGCAATGCCGATCCCGCCGGTCGCGCCGAATTCATCGTCAATGTTCAGGGCGACCTGCCGACGATCGAGCCCGAGACGATCCGCGCCAGCCTGCGCCCGCTGGAGAACGAGGCGACGGATATTGCAACACTCACCGTAGAAATCACCCATGAGGACGAGAAAACCAATCCCAATGTGGTGAAAATCGTGGGTTCGCCGCTTTCGGCTTCCCGGCTCCGGGCGCTCTATTTCACCCGTGCCACCGCGCCCTATGGCAACGGCCCGCTCTACCACCACATCGGGCTCTATGCCTATCGCCGCCGCGCGCTCGAACGCTTCGTCACGCTCAAGCCCTCGGTGCTGGAAATGCGCGAATCCCTCGAGCAGCTCCGCGCACTCGAAGCCGGCATGCGCATCGACGCGGAAATCGTTGACTCGGTCCCGCTCGGTGTCGATACTCCCGCCGACCTCGAACGGGCCCGGGCCATCCTCGGCCACGATTAAGAACAAGCAGGGCGGAAATTCCCCATGATCGTCAAGACCAATCGCATCGCCTTCCAGGGCGAGTTCGGCGCCAATTCCGATATGGCGTGCCGCGACGTTTTCCCCAATCTCTCCCCGCTGCCCTGCCCGACTTTCGAGGATGCCTTTGCCGCCGTCGAAAATGGTGACGCGGATCTGGCGATGATTCCCATCGAGAACACTCTGGCAGGCCGCGTCGCCGACATCCACCGCCTGCTGCCCGAATCGCGATTGCACATCGTCGGCGAATATTTCATGCCGATCCGCTTCCAGCTCATGGTCCTGCCCGGCGTGAAGCATGCCGACATCATGACGGTGCACAGCCATATCCACGCGCTGGGCCAGTGCCGCAAGATCGTGCGCCGCAACGGCTGGAAGGCCATCGTGGCCGGTGACACCGCGGGCGCTGCCAAGCTGGTCTCGGAGACCGGCGACCGCACGATGGCGGCGCTTGCCCCAGCGCTCGCCGCCGACCTTTACGGCCTCGACATTATCGAGGAGAATGTCGAGGACGACGAGAACAATGTTACCCGCTTCATCGTGCTGACCCGCGAGCCGCAGGTCATCAAGCGGAATTCGCCCGAGGAGAAGCTGGTCACCACCTTCGTCTTCAACGTCCGCAACATTCCGGCCGCGCTCTACAAGGCCATGGGCGGCTTTGCGACCAACGGCATCAACATGACGAAGCTCGAAAGCTACCAGATCGGCGGCAAGTTCGTGGCCACCCAATTCTACGCTGATATCGAAGGCCATCCCGATGACGAGAACGTCAAGCGGGCACTCGAGGAACTGAGGTTCTTCTCGACTCAGCTCCACATCGTGGGTACCTACAAGGCGCATCCGATGCGCGGCACTTTGCTCGAAGGAGAAGCCTGATGATCTGCGTTTTCGTCCAGCTGCAGTGCAGGCCCGGCACGGCTTACGATGTAGCCGATCGGCTCTATGAGCGCGAGATCTGCTCGGAACTCTATTCGACCAGCGGCGAATATGACCTCATGGCCAAGATCTACATGCCCGAGGGCACCGATGTCGGCCATTTCATCAACAACAAGGTGCTCGATATCGACGGCATCGTGCGTTCGCTGACGACGATGACCTTCAAGGCGTTTTGACCACGGCGCGAGCCAACCGGCTGCGCTCAGATCAGTTCGACTGATAATACTGTTTGAGCTTCCGGTATTCGATCAGGTTGGGCGGCCGGTTTGAGCCGGAACTGAGCTGTCCTTCGTCGCAGCTATAAGTGCGTTCGGCCAAGCCATTGCGTGCGGGAAAGCGGGACGGCCAGGTTCGTTCGAGCTGGCTCGTGCAGACAGTATCGAGCTGCACCGCCTCCTCCTTTGCAGGGTCTTTGACGCCCGGCAGGTTCTTGAACGTATCCTTGGCCGCCGCCGCGAAGGGCAGGGTCGAAACCAATATCAGCGCGAGCGCGAGCCGCTTCATCCGAAACCTCGTTGTTTGTCCAAAGATAGGCAGCGACGCTCCGCGGGTAAAGACACCTCCGCGTCATCGCCGGCGCTTTGTCTCCGCGCCGTTTTCCGCTATAGCCGCTCGAAACGGATTTACGGGGCTGGGGCAATGAGCGATTCGATCAGGCTGCATAAGGGCGACATTTCGGCGGAGGCAGCCGCGCGCTATGCCGGCGCCATCGCCATCGATACCGAGACGCTGGGCCTGATCCCGCGCCGCGACCGGCTCTGCGTCGTGCAGCTCTCGCCGGGCGATGGCACCGCCGACGTGATCCAGATCGCCAAGGGGCAGACGCAAGCGCCGAACCTTGTCGCCATGCTCGAGGATCCGATCCGCCAGAAGATCTTCCATTTCGGCCGCTTCGACATCGCCGTGCTCTTCCACACCTTCGGAGTCACGACCACGCCGGTGTTCTGCACCAAGATCGCCTCGCGGCTCTGCCGGACCTATACCGACCGGCACGGCCTGAAGGACAATCTCAAGGAGTTGCTGGAGATCGACATTTCCAAGGTTCAGCAGTCATCCGACTGGGCCGCGGAGACCCTGACCCCGGCGCAGCTGGAATATGCCGCATCCGACGTGCTTCATCTTCATGCACTGCGCGAGAAGCTGACCGACCGGCTGATCCGCGACGGCCGCTGGGACATCGCCACCGCCTGCTTCGAATTCCTGCCGACCCGCGCCAAGCTCGATCTCCTCGGCTGGGAAGAGACCGATATTTTCGCGCATAGCTGAAAGTATCAGCCGCCGAAGATCAGGAAGTTGTCGGCACTCAATTCGCCGATCCTGACATCCAGCAGAACCAGAACATCGCCGCCGCCGAAATCCATGACCGTGTTGCCACGGTCCTGCTGCATGCCCGCGCGAAGTTGTCCAAAAGTGCTGACGCCGAAACCATAGTTGATCAGCATCGTGAGGATGTCGCCATCGCGCCCTCTGGGATCGAAGTCGGTGATGATATCGATGCCATGGCCTGCGCCGGGAAGTAAATTGCCGTTGGCGGTATAATAGAAGATGTCGAGGCCGCTGCCCCCGCTTAGAACATCTCGACCGCCCTCTCCAGACAACTTGTCGTCGCCGGGACCGCCCGAAAGCCGATCATCGCCTCCGCTGCCGAACACCGCGTCGAAGCCGGGACCGCCGCTCAGGCGGTCATTGCCCCAACGGCCGAGTATGTTGTCGTTGCCACCGCGGCCATTGTAAGTGTCGTTAAGATCACTTCCTTCGAAGATGTCGTCCCCGTTGGAGCCGTTCTTGCGGAAGAAGAAATCGTCGGCCCGGGAGCCAATCTCGTCATGCCTGAAATGCGAATGCTTGACCTTGCTCATGCCAACACCCTGATGTCTTCAGATCGGCCGCAGCCGCATGCCAAGAAGGTAGTCCAGTCCCGGAGTTTGTCACCCCTCCGAATGGGGGATGGACAGGCCCCAAAATGCAACTGAACTGCGGCAGAAGCATTTTGATCGTGGGCTTGTCAGGCCACGTAGATATGAAAGTGATCGGCGCGCAATTGCGCGATCCGAACATCCTCGAGCACAAGTGTGGCAATGCCGCCGAAGCCCATGACAACGTCGTGGCCGTCCTGCACCATGGTGGCCTTGAGTTCGGCGAAAGTCGCAATCTCGAAGCCTCGGGCGATACCCATCGAGACATGTTCACCACGCTCGTGCACGTCAAAATCCGTGATGACGTCCAAGCCGGAGCCACCGGATTCCTCAGTCCAGGCGTCAAAATAGAAGACATCCGCACCGCCACCGCCCATGATGGTGTCTTCTTGCTCATCACCTGAAAGCGTATCGTTTCCCAGTCCCCCGACAATTCGGTCGGCGCCATAACCGCCATAAACACTGTCGGTTCCGGCACCACCGAACAGATGGTCCTGGTCGCCAAGACCATAAATGACGTCATTGCCGGCATGGCCCTTATAAATATCGGGGGTATCGACTTTTGGAGCGTTCGAAGCATCCCCGAGGAAGTAGTCGTTCCCATTTGTGCCATGCAAGCGCACCGTGAGGTCTTCCTCGCCTTCCGTCGTGATCCCGTTCTTTTTCATGCGCCAGTCCTTTGATTTCATTGTCCCAAAACGTTCTGTAGCAAAGACAATCCTTCAGACAAAAAGATGTCACGGTTTCGCATAGGGGACGCTAGTATTGCAATGACGCCTGAGACCGCGCCGCAACACGAAACCGGCCCCTATCTCGAACCACTCCGTCGTCTCCTGCGTGGCTGGCTCACGCTGCTGCCATGGTGGCTGTCCGAGTTCGTCCTGTTCGGCTTGAAACAGGCCTGGGCCTGCCTGTTCGCCGGTATCATGCTCGGGCTGATGATCGCCACAAAGTTCCTGTGGCAAGCCGACTGGTGGCTTCATCGCTACGACTTTCTCTTTCTCATTGCGCTCGCCGTACAGGTCCTGTTCCTCCGCTTCAAGATGGAGAGCTGGGAGGAGGCGCGCGTCATTTTCATCTACCATGTAACGGGCACGGCCATGGAAATCTTCAAGGTCCATATGGGATCCTGGGCCTATCCGGAGCCGTCGATCTTCAACATTGCGGGCGTGCCGCTGTTCTCCGGCTTCCTCTATGCCTCGGTCGGCTCGTTCATCGCCCGCACCATCCGCATCTTCGACATGCGCTTCACACACTATCCACCCGGGTGGCTCACCGGGCTGCTGGCGCTGGCGATCTACCTGAACTTCTTCGCGCATCACTTCCTGCCCGATATCCGCTATGCGATGTTTGCGGCGACCGTCATCATCTTCAGGCGGGTCAGCATCCATTTCACCACCGACCGCACGACCTTGCATATGCCGCTCACCGTCGCGGCCTTCCTCGCCTCGCTCTTCCTCTGGATCGCAGAGAATATCGGCACCATCACCGGCACCTGGATCTATCCGTCGCAGAAGGTCTGGCACATGGTTTCCTTCGGCAAGCTCGGCTCTTGGTACCTGCTGCTCTATGTCAGCTTCGTGCTGGTCACGATCGTGCTGAAGCCAAGGGCGCCGGATTCGACGCGAGCCGTCTATCGCGACAGCGCAATCCCGGGGTGACATTTTCGAGGGTCTCGAATAATCACGGGTCACCTTCATCAAGGGTGGCATCATGACCAACCGGACTTATATCGCCCTGCTACGCGGCATCAATGTCGGCGGCAAGGTGCTGAAGATGACCGATCTCAAGGACGCGGTGGCGAGCCTCGGTTTCGAGGACGTCCAGACCTATCTGCAAAGCGGCAACATGGTCTTCAAGGCAGCCAAGGCCGGCAACGACGTGCTCGCCAGGCGCATTTCAGGTGCGATCCGCGACCACAAGGCCATGGATGTGAAGGTCATGGTGCGCGACACGGTCGCGTGGGGCAAGATCGTCGCCGGCAATCCCTATCCGCAGGCCCATGAGTTCCCCAAGACCGTCCACACCTTCATCCTCGACGAGACGCCCGATCCATCACGGCTCGAAATGCTGAAAGCCAAGCAAGCGGGCCACGAGGAATGGCAGATCGTCGAGGGCACGCTCTATCTCCACACGCCCGACGGCTTCGGCAAATCGGTGCTGGGCGGGATCATCGAGCGGATTCTCAAGGTGCCGATGACGGCGCGGAACTGGAACACCATGCTGGCGCTGCACGATCTCGCGAGCAAATCATGATGCCGGATCGGGCTTCTTCCTGCTGACGCCGAGCCGGGCGAAGACCACGCCGGGAATGCCATAGCGGGCGATCACCTCGCGGCCGTTCTTCAGTCCACAAATCTCGCGCTGGATGAACATCGCGTAGACTTCGGCCGCGGCCGCGTCGATCAGCGCTTCACGGTCGGCCTCCGGCGCAGCCTCTTGCAGTCTCTGCAACGCTGCCTCGGCACGTAGCCCAGCGCGGCCGAGGGCATCGGCGCGCTCGGCCATCAACTCATATTCCAGCACGCTGAACGACGATTTTCCCGACGGATTCTGTTGATAGCGAGAAGGCGGACGCAACGACATGAAAACTATTAGCCTTGCATTAACCATTTTTATCTAGCATCGTCCAAATATAGGCCGTCCTGCGCGCAATGCAAATCAGCGCTATCCAGCGAATTCTTCGCCAACGGGACCGCCGAGGGCCGCATGAGCGGCTTCGTGTTATCAGTGCACGTTTCACCCATTCGAAAGTCCTCCCATGCTGACGTCGCCTGTCAACGTCACCATAGCCGCCAGCAGTGGCGTCGCGCTCAAGGCCAATACCGCAGCCTCCGATCACGGCACGCGGCGTGAGCCGCCGTTCGTGCCGCCCCACCCGGCGCAGCCAGCAGAGAGCATGATCGAGCCGGAACTGCCGTCGAATTCCCCGCTGACCAATGTCAATGCCGTGACCGCAACGGTCGGCAACCGGACGGTGCTGCAGGAACTCACGCTGAATATCGCGGCGATGCTGAAGCTCGTCCGCCGCTCGGACGAGAACCTCACCTCGCTCTTCCTCCGCATCATCGCGACGATCGAGAAGATGCCGCAGGCTGAACGCCTGCAATTTGAAATCAAGGCCGGCCTCAAGCCGCTGAAGATCACGCTTGCCGATCTCGTCACGGCGCTCCGCAAGCCCGACGGCCAGGAAGCCGCCCACGTGACGGCCCTCGCCGAAGCTCCATCGTCCATGTCGGGCCGCACGGCCGCAAATGCAGCGACGACCACCTACCTCGAAGAGGGCACCGACAGCGGCCACACCGAGGAAGCGCTTGCAATGCGGGCCGCTGCCCGCCACAGCGCCGCCGGCCAGAGCGTGTTTTCGGCGGAGAGCAAGCTGCGTCCTGCCGATGCGCAGCCGGCCGATGCCAAGGTGCTGCAAAATCAACTGAAGGTGATGTTCGAGCCGGGCGAGACCAGGACGGAGGAACAGCCCGAGACCGTGGAACAGCCTCAGGCGAACGTCCTTGAGGACGTCATCACTGAGGACTCGCCGACTGCCGAGAACCATGCTGGCATCGGCGGCATGACTGCCAAGCCGGCGAAGCCGGAGGTGGCACTGCCGAATGTCCGGCAGCCGATGCCGCCTGCCTCGGGCACTGCCGCCCAGAACGTGACCTTCTCGTCCGCCAATCTCAAGCTCGATTCGCTCACCGTCGAGAAGATCCGCGACGTGGCACAGGCGATTGCCCATCTGGCCGAGACTGTCCGCGCCGACCAGGAGCGTCCGGCATCGGAGAAGGTCGAGGACCGCCGCCTGCAGACCATGCTGACACTCAAAGGTCTCGCCGAAGTCGTGACCGCAATGCCGGCCAAGGCCGCCGAATTGCTGGCCGCCATGGTCGCGCAGGCCGCCGCGCCCCTGCCGGAATCAGCGGACGCGACGGAACAGCGTGCTGCCGGACCGCTGCAGCAGGCTTTCGACGAGGCGCAGCTTCCGGAATTCGCCTCGACCGGCGATGTGGCCGTTGCCGAAGACGCTATCGCTCTTGCGCCGACGGACGAGATGCCGATCGACGCTCCCACAGAGAGCGCCACGCCCGCAGCCGCGCATATCGAGGTTGAGCACGAGGCCGTCATGGTTGACGAGCACCAGGCGACCAACGACTTCGAAGGCCTGCCCGTCGCCCGGCAGGACCTTACCCTGCATGCAGTACCCTTCACCTATGCGCAGGTCCAGCCGGCGCGCGAGGAGATGATCCTGACCGTCGAGGAAGAAGACGCCCGAGACGAGACCGACGAGGACGGCGAGGACGACGGTGACGAGGACGGCGAAAAGCGCCGACCGCGTGACGAATATGACGAGATCCACGATCCGCTTCCCGAGGAAGATCCGGCTGTCGTCATCAATCGCGACTCCTCGGAAGCCGACCGCGCCTTTGCGCTCTACCAGCGCATGGGCGGCTTCTGACTCTATCGATCTGCTTGCTGCTCGAGGTGCGTGAGGTTAGGGGCCGCGCTTCGCAGCAAAAAACCCGCCGGAGCGATCCGGCGGGTTTCCTTATTTCAGGGCCCAGAATTCAAATATGAATTCGGGCGGAAGCGAAGAGGCTTATTCGCCGCCGCGGTTCTTGAGAGCCGCGCCGAGGATGTCGCCGAGCGACGCGCCCGAGTCGGACGAACCGAACTGTGCGACGGCTTCCTTCTCTTCAGCGATTTCCAGCGCCTTGATCGAAAGCTGAACCTTGCGGTCCTTCTTCGAGAAGTTGGTGACGCGGGCGTCAACAATCTGGCCAACCTGGAAGCGTTCGGCACGCTGTTCGTCACGGTCACGCGACAGGTCCGCACGGCGGATGAACGAGGTGAGGTCTTCGTGGTTGACGAGCTTCACTTCGATGCCACCATCGGTGATGGCGGTGACTTCGCACGAGACGACCGCATTCTTGCGGAGGTCGCCCGAAGCGGCCGCATCGCCAACGGCATCCTTGCCGAGCTGCTTGATGCCGAGCGAGATGCGCTCCTTCTCGACGTCAACGTCGAGAACCTGGGCGCGAACGACATCACCCTTGTTGAACTCCTCGATGACCTGCTCGCCCGGACGATTCCAGTCGAGGTCGGAGAGGTGAACCATGCCGTCGACATCGCCGTCGAGGCCGATGAACAGACCGAATTCGGTCTTGTTCTTGACTTCGCCTTCAACGACCGAGCCGGCCGGATGGGCGTTGGCGAATGCCTGCCACGGGTTCTCGAGGGTCTGCTTGAGACCGAGCGAGATGCGGCGCTTGGACGGATCCACTTCGAGCACGACCACGTCGACTTCCTGGGTCGTCGAGAGGATCTTGCCGGGATGGACGTTCTTCTTTGTCCAGGACATTTCGGAGATGTGGATCAGGCCTTCGATGCCCGGCTCCAGCTCGACGAATGCACCGTAGTCGGTGATGTTCGTGACGGTGCCGCGGATCTTCTTGCCGACCGGGTACTTCGCGCCGATATCGCCCCAGGGATCCGACTCGAGCTGCTTCATGCCGAGCGAGATACGGTGGGTTTCCTGGTTGATGCGGATGATCTGAACCTTGACCTGCTGGCCAATGGACAGGATTTCCGACGGATGGTTGACGCGACGCCATGCCATGTCGGTGACATGGAGCAGGCCGTCGATGCCGCCGAGATCGACGAACGCACCGTAATCGGTGATGTTCTTGACGACACCCTCGACAACCTGGCCTTCTTCGAGGTTCTGGACGATTTCCGAACGCTGTTCTGCGCGGGATTCCTCGAGAACGGTACGGCGCGACACGACGATGTTGCCACGGCGCTTGTCCATCTTGAGGATTTCGAAGGGCTGCGGAACATGCATGAGCGGGGTGACGTCGCGGATCGGACGGATGTCGACCTGCGAACGCGGCAGGAAGGCGATGGCGCCGTCGAGATCGACGGTGAAGCCGCCCTTGACCTGGTTGAAGATGATGCCTTCAACGCGCTCGCCATTGCCGAACTTGACTTCGAGCTTGATCCAGCTCTCTTCGCGGCGAGCCTTCTCGCGCGACAGAACGGCTTCGCCCAGCGCGTTTTCGATACGCTCGACATAGACTTCGACTTCATCGCCGACCTTCAGCGAGCCGTCCTTGGCACGGGCGCCGAATTCCTTCATGGCAATGCGGCCTTCGACCTTCAGGCCGACGTCGACGATCGCCATGTCTTTTTCGATCGCCGTGATGATGCCCTTGGTGACATAACCTTCGGCGAGATCGACCTTGGAAAAGGATTCTTCGAGGAGGGACGCGAAGTCCTCCTTCAGGGAAGTAGCTGCGGACATTGAAACTCCAAAATACGAGCATTCAGCTCGCGGGCGCCGGTGGCTTGAGTTGAACACAGGCTCGATGCGATCCGCTCCCGAGGGAGCTTTTCCGGCGCGAGGACCGCACGAAACCTATTTCAGGGCAGCGTCGATGATCTCGCGCGCTGCTTGAAACGCGGCCTCTATACCCATTGTCGACGTATCAATCAAGTGCGCATCGGAGGCGGGCTTCAACGGGGAGTCGGCGCGGCCCATGTCGCGGGCGTCGCGGCGCTCGATATCGGCGAGCACGGTCGGGAAATCGGCCTCGCCTCCACCGCCGACGATCTCGTCAAAGCGGCGGCGCGCCCGGACCTCCGGAGACGCGGTGACATAGAGCTTCACTTCGGCCTGCGGGCAGACGACGGTGCCGATATCACGGCCGTCGAGCACCGTACCGGGTGCCTTGCGGGCAAACGCGCGTTGCGCATCGACCAGCGCACGACGGACATTGGGCATGACGGCGATCTTCGACGCTGCCTCGCCGATCCCATGCGCCGCAAGCACCGAGCGGTCGAGGCCCGACAGGTCGATGTCCTCCGCCACCTTGGTCGCAACTGCCTCGTTGTCGAGCGGCAGATGACTGTCGAGCAGCACCTTGGCGACGGCACGGTAGGTCAGGCCCGTATCGAGATGATGGAAGCCGTAGGCGTCCGCGATCAGGCGCGAAAGCGTGCCCTTCCCCGCGGCAGCCGGTCCGTCTATCGCAATCGTCGTCATCGCGGCCCTGGTCTCATTGCCCTTACGCAACTCCGGACGGAAAACTCTTACGCGCTTTCCCGGAATCGCTTGAGGCCGGCGGAATCGCGCAGCCATCGTTCACGTCCCGTTTCATAGGGAAGGCCGACGTGAACGACAAGGCATTGTGACAGACGAACGACAGAATTCGCGGAGATGTGACCTGTCAGCAGGAGCAGGGCTGCCCCTCGCCACCGAAATTCTTGCGGGCGAAATCCGACGCGCTCGACGAACTGGTATAGCTCGCGAACTGGCAGACATCGGAGCCGCGGCGCACCTTCATCTGGGCGAGGTCCCAGAAGGAAATCTCGATCCGGTCGTCGGCGCAATAGACGGTGTATTTCTCGATGTCCTGGGCAACGGCGGCAGCGGGCGCCAGGACGGCGAGGATGAGGCAGGCGGCGACGCGGAATTTCATAATGTCCTCCGGGAAGTGCCCTTGGGCGGGCGAGAAGTGCGGGGCGGGTGAGAAGTTTGGAATAAGGACGGATCATTCCGCTTTCCTATTCTGGAGACTCAGCATGGTTTCGCGTTCACGCGGCGGAATTCCGTCCGTGTTGTGGCGCATACTCACTCCCGATCCCCTCGCTTTCGCATGAGGGATCGGCCGGGGCACGCAACCGTGCCACGTTAGTAATGACTGCCTCGCGGCAGCCGATAAGGCGCGTTTCCGTGCCCCGTTCGGTGGTTTTTCCCGCGCAACTCCGGTCCCTCTGCGTCACCGAATGCCTTGGGAACGGGTACGCTTGTTCAGCCTACCCGCCCGCGATGTGAAGCCCGCCATCCATCGCTGGCATGTCGGGCCCGCGGGACCATCACCTCCCGCCTGGCATCCGATGCCTCCTATGCCTCACAGGCACGCCAGGCCCTTTTTCAGGCCTGAGGAGGACCATTTTCTGCACGGGCCCTGGCATGGAGCTTTGCGTCGTCTCTCCGTGCCAGGCACCGGCCCCGCCTCGACGCATCGCCATGCGTGGTAGCCGATGCGGGACGGAAGTGATTCTCGCACAGGTTCCGAGGGCCGTGGAAATCTTGGCATAACTTATTGTTATGATTGGATAATGCTTGAAATTTTTTGGACGGGATTCACTGCTTGAAGTAGCTTGTATCCAACGGGTGTATCTCAAAGTCTCTCGTCATCTCCCAGACAGGTGTCCGCTCACCAGCTCCGCCAACCTCTCCACCCCCTTGCCGATCAGCGCCACCGGCATCGACGCATATCCGAATATGAACCCAGCCCGCGGATCCGTTGGAGAAGCAAACAGGCGGGACAGCGGATAAATTCCGACATCATTTTCGCGCGCGAATCCAGCGAACCCTTCTTCGTCCCGCGCCTTCACCCGGTTGAACCAGACGACGACGTGGAGGCCGGCGGAGGTTCCGACGATCTCGACATCGTTGCCGAATGCCTTGGTCATCGCCACCAGAAAGGCGCTTCGCCGCTCCGCGTTCGACCGCCGCATCTTGCGGACATGGCGCTCGTAGGTGCCGGTTTCGATCAGGGAGGCGAGCGCCTCCTGTTCGAATGTGGCGCTGTGCCGGTCGGCGATCTGCTTGCAGCGGACGAAGGGTTCGACGAGTTCGGTGGGCAACACCATGTAGCCGAGGCGCAGCGTCGGAGACAGGGTCTTGGACAGCGTGCCGACATAAATGACACGGTCCGGACCCGACAAATGGAGCGGCGGGATCGGGCCGACATCGTAGCGATACTCCCCGTCGTAGTCGTCCTCCACGATATAGGTGTCTCCTGCATCGGCCCATTCGAGCAAGGCCCGGCGCCGCTCGGCGGACAGGACCCCGCCCAGGGGAAACTGATGGCTGGGCGTGACGCAGGCAAGCGCGATGCCTGCCGGCTCGGGTAGCCGGGACGTATCGACCCCGTCGCCGTCGCAGGGTACGGCGATGGGCACTGCGCCCATCGCCACAAGGACATTGCGTGCCATGGCATAGCAGGGTTCTTCGAGCACCACCGGATCACCCGGATTGACGAGCACGCGCGCGCAAATGTCGAGAGCCTGCTGGGAGCCGTTGACGATGACGATCTGGTCAACCGCGCAACTGATACCGCGGGCGCGCCAGAGATAGCCCTGCAAGGCCCGCCGGAGTGCCTGACTTCCGGCAGGATCATCATAGCCAAGTCGCTCGCGGTGCACGAGGATCGCGGCGCTCGTCGCTTTCCGCCAGGCAAGTTTCGGAAAGTCCGCCGGCGCGAGGTCGCCATAGCGGAAATCGTACTTCACTCGGTTCCGCCCGATGGGGATGTTCGGCGGCAGGTCCATCGCACGCGCGGCATAGGCAGAGAGTTTTCGGGTGGAGTCGCGGTGCCGTTGCGCGCGGTCGGAGCCAACAGGTGCCACATTCGGTGTGACGGTGGCCCGCCTGCCCTGCCGGACCTGTATGTAGCCTTCGGAGATCAGCTGGTCGAATGCCGAGGTCACCGTGGTCCGGGAGACGCCGAGTTCTTCCGCCAACGCGCGGCTCGATGGAAGCCGTTCCCCGGCCGCGTAGACGCCCGACGCAATCTGCTCGCGCAGGGCGAGATAGATGCGGCGCGCCGCACCGTCCTTCCGCGGATCCGTCTCCAACTGGACCAATGAAATACTCCGGAACTGGCCATTTATTTTGGGCCAGTCGATGGCAATAGTGACGCCAAGTCAAGGAGACATCAGATGTATAATCAACCCGCCTTCGTCGTCGACGACACGGCAGAGCTCTACGCAATGATGCGGCAATGCCGCCTCGCCAATTTCATCACGGCCACGTCAGAGGGGCCGATGGCCACGCCCTTGCCGATGTTTCTCGACGAGACGGAGGGCGAGACGGGTGTTCTCTATGCGCATCTCGCGCGGCCGAATCCGCAATGGAAGGCCGAGGTCATCGGCGGCGGCCTCGCCGTCTTCATGGGCCCCGACGCCTATGTGACGCCGTCGTGGTACGCATCCAAGGCCGAGCACGGTAAGGTCGTCCCGACCTGGAACTACACGGCTGTCCATGCCCGCGGGCGTGTGGAATTCTTCGACGATGCCGACCGGCTGCTCGACGTCGTGAGCCGCCTCACCAATCTTCACGAGGCGTCGCGGAAGGTGCCCTGGCACGTTGCGGATGCGCCTGAGGCTTTCATCAAGGCCCAACTGCGCGGCATTGTCGGCATCCGCATGCCGATCGCCACGCTCGAGGGCAAGCGCAAGATGAGCCAGAACCGGCCCGAGGCCGATCGCCGGAGTGTGAAGCTGGGCCTGGGCGAAAGCGCCGACTGGAAGGATCAGGCGGTTTCCGCGGTGATCCCGGTGCCCGGCCCCGCCGGCTGACCTCTGGAAGCCTGCACCTTCCCGGCCGGATATATCAGCAATGGATGAAACATTGGCCGCCGCCGCCGACTTCCCGCTGAAACACGGCTGACTGATAAGCGCTCAACACTTGATGTCGATCCGATTGGTGGCCCCTGCATGGGACGCTGCCCCTCGTGGATCGCATGGCGCAACAGATTCAGTAGGCCGAGTTTCGGATTATCTCATGACGACTGACGTGAATTGGCATAGGGACCGCGTCGCCGGGACCAGCAACCTGCTTTTGATCCTGACCTGGGCGACGCTGCTCATACTGCTGGTCGAAATGTGCCTCAACGCCTTCCAGTACCAGCTGATCAGCGATGCCATCTCGGGCAACTACGCCTCCGCGGCAGAGCTCGCGGAACGGGCGACACAGAACTACAATTACCGGCTGATCGAGGGCGCCGTGCGCGTGGTACTGGAAGTCGCCGCGGCCATTACGTTTCTCGTCTGGGTCTATCGCAGCGACGCGCTCGCCCGCGCGCTCGGCTCCGACCGGATGGCACATTCTCCGGCCTGGTCGGTGATCTGGTTTTTCGTTCCCTTCGCCAATCTGGTGAAACCCTATTATGTGCTCAAGGAGATCTATGTCGGCACGGTCGTTCCCAAGACCTACAATCTTCGCCTGGACGAGCCCGCCGGCCTCCACATACTGACCCTGTGGTGGTGGGCGACGATCGCCGAAGGATTGTTCCAGGCCCTTGCGCCATTGCTGGCGGACGGGTCCGAGGGACTGCAACTGAGGAGCACCAATATCTTCGCGGGCTCCGGCGCCCTGTCGATCGTCGCCACCATCCTGATGCTGCTCGTCGTCATGGATTTCGAGCGCGAGCAACAGACAGCCATGCCGAACGCCGCGCCGACGATGGCCTAAGCGCGACGATAGCGGGGTAGCTCACCAGCCTGTCCGGGCGGCCTACTTGGCCGCCCACTCCGCGACGGACTTGCCCTTTTCAACCACATAGAACTTGCCGGCATCGACCGTCTGCCATTCGCCAACCGTGCCATCGGCCCAGATCATCCGCACTTGCGCAGTCTTTTCCGTGCCGATGCCGAAATGATGCCAGGTGAGAGCGCCGGAGACATGGCCGCCGCCGGAGGTGATCTCGCGACGCATCACGTCGGCACCGCACTTCACCTCGATCCAGGCGCCGATCGCGTCGCGGTTGGCGCCGTCCTGGACGGGCTTGAAGGCGACGAAGGCGCCGGCGTCCGGGGTGGTGTTGCGGTAGATTTCGGCATTGACCCAGCGGTTGACGACCGCGAGATCAACAAGGCCGTCCATATTGAAATCGGCGAGCGCCGCGCCGCGGGCGACATTCATCGAGGCGATGCCCGCCTTGTCGCCCATTTCGACGAACTTGCCATCGGGCTGCTGGACCAGCAGGTTGTTGGGGTCGAGAGCCGCGAAATCCTCCATCTTGGCGACATTGCCCTTGGCGATGAAGAGATCGACGAGGCCGTCATTGTTGACGTCCTGGAAATCGGTGTGCCAGGCCGTCGAAGGGTGCCAGTCGCCGCCGGTATAGGGCCGGTGCGCTGTCACGCCCTTCTTGAAGGCGACGTCGGCGTAAGACGGCTTCGGCTTGCCGTCCTTGGGCACCTCGGCCAGCATCTGCAGCTTGTTGTCGGCCATCGAGGTCAGGAAACAGTCGGGATAGGTATCGAAGTTCAGGTCATAGCTGGCAATGCCCATGCCCCAGATGCGCAGGTAACGCCAGCCTTCCTTCTGGGTGTAGAGTTCGGGCGCCTTGCCTGTTACAACCTTCCACATCTGCTCCTGGCCGCCCTTGTAATATTCGCGGTCGTTGGAGACGCGGAGCGACGGCGTGCCGGAACGGTTCCAGTCGGTAAACATCATCGAGAGCGGGCAGAAACTGGGTTTCAGCGCCAGGGGTTTGGCGAATTTTTCGCCCTCGGCGTTTTCCGGACGGAACAGCAAATTGTCAGTGCAGGTGCCCCAGGGATAGAGTTCCTCCTTGCGGTCGACATAGGAGCCGATGGCGAGCGTCGGCCAGCGGTTGCCCTTCTCCCAGGTCGCGGCGAAGGCCGTGTTCCAGGCATCGCCACCGGCGAAGTTCCACGCTTCGTTGGCGCGCTCGAACTGACAGCCGCCCTTTCCGCGCATCACGATATTCTCGCCGACGCGCAGGACGACAAGATCGGTCTTGCCATCGGAATCCACGTCGAGCGGATAGGCGCCGGTGACCGCGTCGAATTCGAGGCCGGATTTCTCCTCGGCGAATTTCAGTTCGCCGCCCTTGGTCGACTTGTTGAGATAGAACTTCGCCGGCTTCTCGCCACCGGCGAGATAGAGATCGGCAAAGCCGTCGTCATTGCAGTCGAACGCGGCCGCGCCGCCACCGACCATATATTGCCAGTCGCCGGCATAGACCGAGTTGATGCCCGAGGACTTGGTCTCGTCTGCAAATTTCGGCACCGGGATGTTGGGATCGGCGGCGAAGGCCGGGCCGGACAGCACAACCACGGCGAAGGTGAAAGCGAGCTTCTTCATGATCACTTCCTCGTCTTGAGCTTGGCGGCATATGCGCCGATGCAGCGGCCCTGTTCGAGGCCGCGATCGATCGCGGCCCGGAAGTGGATGCCACCATAGAGGCGCGAGATGCCGGCCTCCTCGGCCGCCGCCCAGAAGCTGGGGAACTTGCGCGGGATCAGGCCATCGGCCTCATGGGTCGCGTCGGTGAAAGCATAGTTTTCTCCGAACAGATGGGTGAGAGCCACGGCTGCGGCACCGGATTGGGTGGAATGACCGGACGGATATTCCGGGAAGGGCGGCGTGATCAGCAGTGCCTGCCACTTCGGGTCGATCTGCTTCTGGATATAGGTGAGCGGCCGGATCAGATCGTACTGGAATTTCGCATCCCAGCAGCCGATGAAGCCATCGGCGACGGCCACGCCGAGAACGGCGAAGGCCTCGACGGCGCGGTCGACCGGCGCGTTGTCCTTGCCAAGAATCTGCCAGACGATCGAGATCCAGTGGCCGGGCGGAGTCGGCGACAGCATGGGATCATCCGACCAGAAGCGGGCGATGGCACGCTGCTCGGGGTCGAGGTTGTTGACCGTCTCGTAGACCTCGTTGGCCTGCTTGTAGAATTCGGAATTCTTGTCCTCGCTATATGCGGGCGGGGGCTCCAGGCCGCAGGCAGCACCATTGGGCATGGCAAAGGTGCGCACCTTGCCCCATGCGGGCAGGAGCGGCATCTGCTGCTGCTGGATCACCGATGTCGGCACCCAATGGCCGGGGTCCTTGCTGACAGGATATTCGCGGGGGAAGCCCATATTCTCGACCACGGCGCCGCCGTCGGTCTCCGACCATGCGAGGATATGCTCGGCGACCTTGCGACCATAGTCCTCGGAGCGGGTCACGACGTCTGAGGGTACATCCTTGACCACCGTCTCGGCCATCTTCTTGGTCAGCGCCGCAAGCGCGCGCTGCCCGGTCGGGCCGGTATGCGAGAAATAGCTCTCGGCGGTGATGGCCATCGCCGTGTTGAGGATCACGCCCTCGTCATAGGCTTGGCCCTGTTCGCGGGCCGGCAGCGGTTTCAGTTCGTTGAGCTGCCCGGCAAGGGTCACGAGCTTGCTGTCGGGCGCGGACGCCGTGACTTCGTAGCCGGTTACGCCAAAATAGGCGAAGGCGCGGCTGGCCACGGGCGGCGAGAAGGTCGGCGTATGGCGGACGAGCTCCAGCACCATGCGATACCAGGTGTGGAGCACCTTTTCCGGTATCTCCCTGGCCTGCACGGGCGCAATGACGAGTAGTGACATTGCGACGGCCAGCACTGCGACAACAGTGCGTTTCAAACGATTTATCATGGTCCCCCCGGACATTTTCCGCAAATTGTTGAGCGGCTTTGGCCGGATTAAACATACCAGGAGGGGAGACCGCAAGAGGTTTCAGCGCGGTTGGCCCACGGCGGAACGGATAGCCGCCATGGGCAAAGAAGCGGCAAGTCTCAGATGAAGTCGAAGTCGGACGCCCTGAGATCGGAGAGCCTGGTATCCTCGAAGCGGAGCTCGTGCTTGCCGAAATCGATCAGCACATCCTCGCCTTCGTCGGCGGACTTGGCGAGCTTCATCAGCTCATCGAAATTGTCGACGCCCAGATCACGGCTGATGTGAACGGTATCGTCGCCGCGGCCAAAATCGTCGATATCGGTCTTGCCCGTCTTGAAGATGAAGACGTCGTTTCCGAGACCGCCTTCGAGGTCGTTGCGGCCGCTGCCGCCATCGAGCACGTCGTTGCCGTCGCCGCCTTCGATATCGTCATTGCCACCAAGACCAAAGAGCCTGTCATTGCCGCCACGGCCCTCGATGTCGTCGTTGCTGTTGGTGCCACGCAGCGTGTTGGCCTTATCAGTGCCGTTGATGTTCGCCATTTCGGGATCTCCTTTTTGTTACGATCGAATCCCTTCTGGCATCCCTGCCCTGTCGTCCTCCTGTCAGCCGCTGTCAGGCAAATGAAAGCTTCCCGGGCCTATGGAAAGGGCATGATCACGAAAACCGCCCTGCTCGTCTCCACCGCCCTTGCTGCCGCCGTGCTGCTCACGCCGCTGATGGCCGAGGGCAATACCGAGTTCATGCTGATCGAGAGCAGCCCGCAGGACGAGGCGCGCGAGGCGGTCAGGCAGGGTCTGGTCCGGCCGCTCGAGGAGATACTGACCGAGGTCCGCAAGACCATCAAGGGCGACATTGTCGAGATCGAATTCGAGAAGGATGACGGCCGTTTCATCTACGAGATTGAATATGTCGCCCCGGACGGTCATCTTATGGAGATCAAGATCGACGCGAAGACGCTCGCCGTGATTTCGATCGGCGCCGAAGACGAAGACTAGAGAAAATGAGACTGCTGATCGTTGAAGACGACCGGCGCATCGCCGCCGACATGGCGGCCGCGCTTTCGACGGCGGGCTACGGCGTCGAGATCTGCGGCAACGGCGAGGAAGCCTGGTTTCTCGGCGACACGGAAGACTACGATCTCGTGGTGCTGGATATCGGACTGCCCGGCATGGACGGGCTCAGCATCATCAAGCGCTGGCGCGCCAATGACCGGCACATGCCCGTCATCATGCTGACCGCGCGCGGCAGCTGGGCCGAACGGGTCGAGGGTATCGATGCCGGCGCCGACGACTACCTGCCAAAACCCTTCCAGTTCGAGGAGCTGATCGCACGCGTGCGGGCACTGATCCGCCGCTCTGTCGGCATCGGCAGCGCGGTGATCGACGCCGGCAGCATGAAGATCGACCCGCGGGCGATGCGCGTGAGTGTCGGCGGGATTCCGCAATCGCTGACCCCGCTCGAATACCGGCTCGTCAGCTATCTCGGGCATCATCGTGGCCGCGTGGTCCCCGCGGCCGAACTGCAAAACCACCTCTATGGCGATGATTTCTCCCGCGATGCCAATGCGATGGAAGTCCTGATCACCCGGCTGAGGAAGAAGCTCGGCCCTGATTGCATCGGCACGCGGCGCGGTTTCGGCTACTATATTGGCAGCGAGGAGCCGTGAGTTCGAACAGGCCCGCGCGGCGCCAATCGCTTCGGCTGCGGCTCGCCACCGCCAGCGGCATCTCGCTGGCCATTGCGCTGGTTGTCGCCTTTTTCGGCCTGTCTCTGATCTTCGAGCGCCATGTCGAGCGACGCGTCGCCGCCGAGCTGACGCTGCATCTCGACCAATTGATCGCCGCCCTGAACCAGAGGGACGACAAACTGGCGCTCGACCGCGAACCGACCGATCCACGCTTCGCACGGCCGCTCTCGGGCCTCTACTGGCAGATCGAAAGCCGTGGCGAGACGCTGCGCTCCCGCTCGCTGTGGGATACGGCGCTGGTCCTGCCGCCGCTCGAACCCGGGGAGCCGGTCAACCGGACGATCGACGGGCCGGCGGGAACATCGCTGCTCGTCGTCGAGCGCGAGATCGTCGCCGGCAACCGGTTGGGCAACCGGTCGGTTCTGCTCGCGGTCGCGATCATCCGTACCGACATAGAAGCGGCGACGACAGAGTTCCGCCGCGACATGCTGCCCTATCTCGCGCTGCTGGGCGGGTTGTTCATGGCCGGTACGGTGGTGCAGATCACGATCGGGCTCAGGCCGCTCTCCGTGCTGCGATCGAAGATCGCCGAGATCCGCCGGGGCACGGCGCAGCGCATGGGGGATGATTTTCCGACCGAGATCCTGCCACTGACCCGTGAGCTCGATGAGCTGGTCGCTTCGCGCGAAACCCAGATCAAGCGGGCGCGCGAGCATGCCGCGGACTTTGCCCATGGGCTCAAGACGCCGCTGCAGGCGCTGGCAGGCGACATCAACCGGCTGAGGGAACGCGGCGAGACGGCGCTGGCGGACGACATCCAGTCGCTGTCGGTGCTGATGCGCCGCCATGTCGACCATCAACTGGCACGGGCGCGCATGGCCGGAAGGCCCATCGGCCGCAGCGATGTGGGCGCCGTGATCAGCCGTGTCGTCGGCGTGCTGGAACGGACGCCGAAGGGCAGCGCGATCGATTGGGATATCGCGGCGGACGACAATGGCGGCGCGCGGATCGAGACCGAGGACCTGACCGAACTTGTCGGCAATGTCCTGGACAATGCGCTGCGCTATGCGGCAAGCCGGATCGAGATCGCGGCGGCCAAGGATGGCGGGGAAATCCGCATCGAGATCCGTGACGACGGGCCGGGCATTCCCGATGACATGATCGGCCATGTGCTGGAGCGCGGCGGGCGGCTGGACGAGACCAGCGGCGGCGCCGGGCTTGGCCTTGCGATCGCACGCGACATCGCCGCAGCTGCAGGCGGATCCATCGTGCTTGCCAACGACGAGCCCGGACTTCGCGTGACCATCAGGCTCGCGGCCGCGGGCTGATCGGTGCTGGGTTGGCGCCGAGGCGGTGGATGGGTTGGCGATCTGGGACGCTGGTCGATAGGACCCCTCCCACCCCTCCACACCGGGGAGGGCTAACTTGGGGCTAGTGGACCTGTGCCATCTCAACAAATTGCAACATTGCATGAGCGGAAGCTGCGCCGCGGATTAAGCCCCTCCCCCTTGTGGGGAGGGGTTTGGGGCGGGGTCTTTTCCCCGCACACCCTCAATAGCTCAGCTTCGGATACCAATGCGGCGCCCTTCCCTCCGGCGTCGCGTCCAGTATGGTCCACAGCGGCATCAGGTCCGGCGCGCCGCGCGGGTCCTGGCCGGGATCGGCGGTGACATCGCCCATTTCGCCGCTCCAGAAGTGGCGGATGGTGCCGTCGCGACGGGTGAAGACGTGGAAGCCGGGATTGTCGTCCTTTCCGTCGCTGCCGGTCGAGTGGAAATCCTTGCTGAATTCGTCGGTGAGGTCTGAATAGACCGGCAGATTGCGCCAGCCGCGTTCCCGCTTGAAGGCCGAGAGTTTCGCGATCGGCGAGCGCGCGACGACGGCGAGGCCGACGCGCTGCATCACATCCGGCGCTTCGCCATCCCAGGAGGAGAGAAGCGAAGTGCACATCGGGCATGGCCGTTCGCGCGCCGGGCCGTACATCCAGCAATAGACGACCAGCGTTTCCTTGTCGCCGAAGAGATCCTCGAAGCTGGCGGGCCCGTTCTCGCCCTCGAAGCGATAGCTGGTCTTCACCCGACCGCCGGGTGGTAGCGCGCGCCGCATCTCGGCCACGCGTTCGATGTGGCGGCGGAGTTCGATCTCCTCGGCGAGCAGTGCTGTGCGGGCACTGCGATATTCGTCGCTTTCATGCGGGAACGTCACCCCGTTGCGGATGGCGAGATCCATAGCGTGGGGGAGTGTGTGGGTGTCCATGCGATCCTCCTCATGCAGTGATGGCCGAATGGGTCTGGTCGAATGGCGGGCGCCGGATTCGACAGTCGCGGCTGGAACCAAACGCGGTCGGATGCGAGGGCGTTCCGTCTTCCCCGGAGGAGAGTTAGGCGCCCGCAGCAAGAGCCAGAAACGATCTCAGCCGCCGTTCGACATGATGCTCCACTTTCTGCTCCGGGTCAAAGCTCCACCAGAGGAGTGAGCCCTGCCACTGGTCGAGAATGGCGGCCGCAATTGCCTCGCCGCGATCGGGCAGACGGTGGCGAATCGCCGCGATCAGCACCGCATGCCAGGCGCGGCCGCGGGCGCGGAGATCGGGGTCGCGCAGATCCTCGCGCAAGATCAGGAGATTGTCGGCATAGGTCTCGATGTCGCCATAACCTGACAGGGCGACGAGCAGGGCAACGACGCCTTCCGCGCCATCCGGCGCCGCTGCGATGGCGTCCAATGTGGCACGGTCGAGCTGGTCCCAGGCATGGCTGGTCGCGGCCTTGACCAGCGCCGGCTTCGAGCCGAAGCGCTGCACGAGTGTCGCGCCCGACAGGCCCGTGGCCTTCGCCAGCGTGCCGAAGCTCAGGGCATCGGGGCCTTGTGCGCGCATCAGCGTTAGGGCGCTTTCCAAAACGGTTTCGTCGGACAGGCTTTTTGGTCTCGGCATTTTTTCTCTTTATTATAAACGATCGTTCGTTTATATATCTTTTCTGCTCAGATTTCAAACTACGATACGGGAGGTTCTCATGTCATCCACTCTTCCCCTCGCTGGCAAGATCGCACTGGTCGCGGGCGCCACGCGCGGCGCGGGCCGCGGCATTGCCGTGCAGCTCGGTGCTGCCGGCGCCACCGTCTATTGCACCGGCCGCACCACCCGCAGCCAGGTTTCCGAATATGGACGGACGTCGGAGACGATCGAGGAGACGGCGGAACTCGTGACCGCGGCAGGCGGTACGGGCATTGCCGTGCAGGTCGATCACCTCGTCTCCGCGGAGGTGAAGGTACTGGTCGAGCGTATCCGGACCGATCAGGGCAGGCTCGACGTGCTGGTCAATGATATCTGGGGCGGCGAGACCATGTTCGAATGGGACAAGCCGGTCTGGGATCACGACCTCGACAAGGGGCTGAGGATGATGCGGCTCGCGATCGACACACATCTCATCACCGCTCATCATGCTTTGCCCTTGATGATCGAGAGGCCGGGCGGGCTGCTGGTCGAGGTGACGGACGGCACCTCTGACTATAATGCTACCCATTATCGCATCTCGCCCTTCTACGATCTCTGCAAGACCTCGGCGACGCGGATGGCATGGTGTCACGCCAAGGATCTGGAAAAGCACGGCGCGACCGCGGTCTGCATTACGCCGGGATGGCTTCGATCCGAGATGATGCTGGAGGCTTTCCAGGTGACCGAAGCCAACTGGCGCGATGCGACAAAATTCCAGCCGCATTTCGTGATCTCGGAAAGCCCGCATTTTGTCGGCCGCGCAGTGGCAGCGCTGGCCGCCGACCCGGACCGGGCGCGATGGAACGGCCAGTCGCTGTCGAGCGGACAGATGGCCAAGGTCTATGAATTCGACGATCTCGACGGGTCGCGGCCGGACTGCTGGCGCTATCTCGACGAGGTGCAGGAGGCCGGCAAGCCCGCCGATGCGACGGGGTATCGGTGAACTGAGTAGTCGCATGTGGGCTTTGAGACGAGCCAGCGGCTTCCCCCTCTCGCCTTGGTGGCCCGAAGGGCCGGATGAGGGGTTCTCATCAAGGTCGAGTATGCCTCTGGAAACCCCTCATCGCCTCGCATTCGCTCGGCACTCGCCGGGGTCGAGACACCGGTCTCGCCCCGTCCTTCGGACCCCCAAGGGGAGAAGCGGGGCGCCCGCCAAGCGCCCTCAACTCCATATGCGATTGTCCTCCGTCGCTGCCCCTCACCCAAACATCAGCTTGCGATGCGTCGCAGCACCTGCCATGGCGCCATCACCCACAGCCATCGCGACGTTACCTGCAGCACGGGCGGCATCGCCGCAGGCGAAGACACCGGGGACGGATGTGGCCTTCATCTCGTCGGTCCTGATGTAGCGGCCGGTCGGGCCATCGGCGAAATCGCAGCCGAGCTGGCCGGCGATCGGGCTCGACACTTCGGTCTTGGTCGCAGTGAAGAGGCCGTCGAGGGCGACGCGGCGGCCGCTCTCGAACACGACGTCGACGGGGTCACCCTCCAGCGCACGGATCCGTTCATGCTCGACTGCGACGCCGCGTGCGGCGAGCTGAACCAGTTGCTCCTCCGACGGCTCGAAGGCACCATTGATGAAGAAGGTCGTGGCGCCCCAGTCGGGCAGCATCAGCGCGTGGTGCATCGAGATTTCGGAAACCGCGAGCACGCCGATCCGGCCCTGGTTGAGCTCATATCCGTGGCAATAGGGGCAATGGAACACCGCCTTGCCCCAGCGTTCGGAAAGGCCGGGAATGTCAGGCAGGCCATCCTTGATCCCGGTCGCCAGCACCATGGTGCGGGCCTGATGGCGGACGCCGCTGTTGCCGGTGACGGCAAAGCCATTGTCCAGGCGCTCCGCGGTTGCCGCACGATCTGCGAGCCAGGTCACGTTCGGGTAGGCCAACAGCTGCTCGCGCGCATCGTCGGCAATCGCAGCGGGGTCGCGGCCGTCCTGGCCGAGGAAACCGTGCGAATGGCTGGCAAAGCGGTTGCGGCGCTTGCCGTCGTCGATGACGAGGATGTTGCGGCGGGCACGGGCGAGCTGGAGCGCGGCGGACTGGCCGGCATAGCTGCCGCCGACGATGATGGCGTCGAACATGTCAGAGATCCTTGTTTCGGTGGTTCGCGCGATGCAGCGCGGCGTGGTGGCGGAAATCCGCGGCGAGCTCGGCGAGCGTCACGTCGGCAAGACGTGAGATCAGCAGCGCCTCGGCGTCGCGGAAGGCGGAGGTGAGCGAGCGGTTGACCGCCTGCTCGACGAGGCAGGCCGGGTGTTCGAGATTGATGCCGACCGCCAGCAGGGTCGGGGCGCCGAGCGCGTCGTAGATGTCCTTGAGCGTCACCTGGGCGAGATCGCAGGCTATCTCCCAGCCACCGCCATGGCCCTTCTCGGAGCGCACCAAGCCGCGCTCGCGCAGGCCCGCCATGGTGCGGCGGACGACGACGGGGTTGGTGCCCATATGGGCTGCGAGTTCCGCCGAGGTCATCGGCTTGTCGCGCTCGGCCATGTGCAGGAGCACATGGAGGGTGACAGAGAGTCTGCTATCGGCTTTCATGTAACTTTATATGTTACGTGATATGCACGATGTCAAGATCGGGCCAATTCATTGGCTCCGCAGTGGAACATGAGATAAGTTTTCGCATTTCGGGTCAGCGGCTTGTGCAAAAGCGAAGGCATATTCGGGCCGCGCCAATTGACTACATACCAACTAGTCGGTATGTTCGCGGCATGATCAAGCCAATGGAGGATACGATGGCTAACAGAAAGATTTCGACGGTCCTGTGGTTCGCCAAGGGGGGTGAGGACGCCGCGAAGTTCTACACATCGCTCATTCCGAATTCACGCATCGTCGGCAGCTACGCACCGCCCATGGGTGACGATATGGGTCAGCCAAAGGGTGAACCGCTGGTCATCGATTTCGACCTCGACGGTGTGCCCTATCAGATCCTCAATGCCGGACCGCATTTCAAGCAAAGCGAAGCGGTCTCGATCATGGTGCAAACCGACGACCAGGCTGAAACCGATCGCCTGTGGAATGCGTTGATAGCGGACGGTGGCGAAGAGAGCATGTGCGGTTGGCTGAAGGACAAGTGGGGCGTTTCCTGGCAGATCACGCCGAGGAAGCTGCTCGAGGCAACGACCAGCAGCGACCGTGCTGCCGCCAAGCGCGCCATGGATGCGATGATGAAGATGCGGAAGATCGATATCGCCGCGATCGAAGCCGCTTTTAACGGCTAATCCGGCGTTCGCCGCTGGATGGCCTCCACGGACGAATCGATCGGCCCGCCGAATTGCAAATTGTGAGAGAAGTAGCAGGCCCATTGCTGTCTGCGTAAACGGAAACGCCGGGCTTGAGGCCCGGCGTTCCTGTGTCTGGCGGTCTGCCGGCGCTTAGGTGCGCGGCTTGAGGTTCTGCGGGTCGTAGAGCGGCTTGTAGCCGACGCCGGCGACTTCGACCGGGTAGGTTTCGTCGAAATAGGTCACTTCGAGCTTGCGGCCCTCCTGGCAATACGCCCAGGGCAGGTAGGCGAGCGCGATGTTCTTGCCGATCGTCGGGCCGAAGGCGACCGAGGTCGTGTAGGAGCGGCGGCCGAGCTCGTCGATCAGCACTTCCTTGGTCTCGGGATCCATCACCGGCATGGTGCCGACGGGGTAGCGGGCGACGCCCTTGCTGTCGACATTGTCGGTCATGACGAGCGTGCAGAGCATGGCCGGCTGGTGGTCGCGAGCCTTGTATTCGAGATGCTTGGCCTTGCCGCGGAAATCGTTCTCCTTGACCTTCGGGCGGGCGAGGTCGGCTTCGATGAGGTTATACTGGGTCAGCAGGTCGGCATTCTGCAGGCGCAGGCTCTTTTCCATGCGGCGCGAATTGGCATAGGTCTCGACGCCGAAGGCCATGACACCGGTCGAACGCAGTGCATCCCAGACGGCGAGGCCGTCGTCGTATTTCATATGCAGTTCCCAGCCCTGCTCGCCGACATAGGAAATGCGGAAGGCGGTCACGTTCTTTCCGCCGATCTCGATCTGCTTGATGGCGGCGAAGGCGAAATTCTCCGCGTCCAGCCCGGCGGGATCCTTGACGACCTTCTTCAGCGTCTCGCGCGCATTCGGGCCCCAGATGCCGATGGTGATGAACTTTTCGGTCACATCGGTGATGGTGACGTCGAGGCCACGATCCTCGGCGACGCGCTTCATGTAGTGGAAGTCGCGCGGGCCGGCATCGGCGCCGTTGATCAGGCGGCAGCGGTCGGCCATGCGGATGACGGTGAAGTCGGCGCGGACCATGCCCTCGTCGTCGAGGAAGTGGGTATAGATGCCCTTGCCGATATTGCCGTCGCCGCCGATCTTGGCGGCACAGAGCCATTCGAGCAGCTCGACGTGATCGGGGCCTTCGATATCGACCATGTGGAAATGCGAGAGATTGACGATGCCGCAATCCTCGGTCATCGCCAGATGTTCGGCATTCGACACGCGCCAGAAATGTCTGGAGTCCCACTCGTTCTCGCGGACCGGAACGCGGTCGCCATATTTCTCCAGCAGGTGCTCGTTGGCCGCGTAGCCATGGGCACGCTCCCAGCCGCCGAGTTCCATGAAGTAACCGCCGAGTTCCTTCTCGCGCTCGTGGAACGGCGAGCGCTTGGCGCCACGGCCCGAGGCATAGGGCTCGCGGGTGTGGACAGCCGGGAAATAGATCTTCTGGGCGGCTTCGAAGCAGCGGCCTTCGATGAATTCCTCGGTCAGTTGGTGTGGGTAGAAGCGGGAATAGTCGATCGAATTGTGATCGATCTCGGTGCGGCCGTCGGTCATCCAGTCGGCGATCAGCTTGCCGTAGCCCGGGCCGTCCTTGACCCAGATGGCGCAGCAGTACCAGAGGCCGCGGACCTTCTGGCTCTCGCCGCAGGAGGGGCCGCCGGCGGCGGAGACCTGCAGCAGGCCGTTGAAAGAATGGCCTTCGTTATAGCCGAGCTCGCCGAGGATCGGCGTCAGTTCCATCGCCTTTTCGAGCGGCTCGATAATCTGCTCCATGTCGAGGTCGCGCTGCGAGGGCGACAGGCGCGCCTGGTTCTTCTCGAGAATGTCGCGCGGATGGCAGAGGCGCGGATTCTTCTGCTCGTAGTAACCCCACTCGATCTGGCCGCCTTCGGTGGTCTTCGGGTCGCCGGTGTCGCGCATATAGGCGGAGTTGCCCTGGTCGCGCAGCAGCGGGTAGCCGATTTCCTTGCCCGTGCCTTCGAACTCGTTATAGGGGCCGAAAAAGGTGAGCGGGTGGTCGACCGGCATGATCGGAAGGTCTTCGCCGACCATTTCGGCGATCAGGCGGCCCCAGATGCCGGCGCAGACGATGACATGATCGGCCATGATGGTGCCGCGATGGGTAACGACGCCCTTGATATGGCCGTTTTCCACGATCAGCGACTGGGCCGGGGTGTTGGAATAGGACGAGAGCTTGCCGGTCTTTTCGGCCGCATCGACCAGCTTGCCGGCGACGGTCTGCGAGCGCGGGATGACGAGGCCGGCATCGGGATCGAACAGGCCGCCCATGACCTGGTCCTGCTCGATCAGCGGGAACATCGCCTTGATCTCGGCGGGACCGACATAATGCGCACGAGTGCCGAAGGCCTTGGCGGAGGATAGCTTGCGCTTTATCTCTTCCATCCAGGCCTCGTCGCCGGTGCGGGCAACTTCGAGACCGCCGATACGGGCGTAGTGGCCCATCTTCTCGTAGAAATCGATCGAATACTGGGTGGTCCAGACCGAGAGATAGTCGTGGCTGGTCGTGTAGCAGAAGTCCGAGGCATGTGCCGTCGAGCCGATATCGGTCGGGATGCCCGACTTGTCGATGCCGACGATATCGTCCCAGCCGCGCTCGATGAGGTGATGGGCGATGGAGGCGCCGACGATGCCGCCCAGCCCGATGATGACGACTTTAGCCTTGGACGGAAACTCTGCCATGGTCCTGCGATCCCAATTGAAATTTCGGCGGATATTAGGGCGTGCCGCGATGTCGTTGCAGCCTGTATGCGACATTCTTCGGAGACGTCACGCCAGCGTGGCGGAAGGTAGAGATTTTGCTGGAAGCGGCAAGGGGGGATGCGTTGGCTTCGTGTTTGGGATTGCGGGGTGGGTTGGGTGTGCCTGCGCCTGAGGCAATGACCCTCCCCGTCCCTCCCCACAAGGGGGAGGGTTTGGGCGGGGTCTTTATTTCTTGAATATTTGACCTGTTTCCCCGGAAACAGCGCCGTTCCTCGGCCTGTGCGAAAACACACTCAACGAACGGGACAACACGGTCGTTAAGCCAAACCCACCCAACCCCAGATCACAGGATTTACGACCATGACCAAGATCATCCTCGCCTCCACCGCCGCCGTCATCGCAACGCTCTCTTTCGCCACCGCGTCCGAAGCCGGCTGGCGCCACCGCAACAACCATTTCGGCCATTTCAACGTCGTCATCGACGCCCCCCGCTATGTCGTCGACGACTATGGCTATGACGAGCCGGAGTGCTATGTCCGCAAGATCAAGAAGATCAACCGCTACGGCGAACTGGTCATCAAGAAGGTCCAGGTCTGCGACTGATCGCACCTCGCCTGATTGATTGTCCCAATAGAGACCCTGCTCATCGAGCGGGGTCTTCTGCTTTCCAACAGTGCATGGGGCCTGTCGCCGAAGACTTGGCCATGTCACGGCGCGATCTATAGGGCGTAGTACTTGCGGTAGGCCGGGTCCGTTCCAAACCAGCGCTCGTATGAGTCCGCGATTCCTAGAATGTCGATGTCAGGGGCTTCGTCGACATATACATCCAGCAGATCGCCGATCAGAATTCCTCCGACCGCTTCAATGCGATCGCCTTCGTGTGTGTGGGCTTTGAGATCGAGAATGCTCCAATCCGGATGCGGGTCCCTGTTTAACGAATCGATCATCCGGCGGATTGCGTCATAGGCGTCGTTCACGACGAGCTTTCCACTCGCCACGCCCATCGGCGGATCGCTGGCGAAGAGGTCGGCCGTGCCGATCATCGTGTCGCCGCTCAGTATCTTCACGCTCAGCATGCTGGGCCTTTCAACACGAAGATCCTATTTCACTTCCTCGAGCTCGACCAGCGTGCCGAAGAAATCCTTGGGATGGAGGAAGAGCACCGGATTGCCATGGGCGCCGATCCTGGGCTCGCCATTGCCGAGCACGCGGGCGCCTGCGGCCTTGAGGTGGTCGCGGGCGGCGAGGATGTCGGCCACTTCGTAGCAGATGTGGTGCATGCCGCCATCAGGGTTCTTGGCCAGGAAGGACGCGATCGGCGAATTGTCGCCGAGCGGTTCGAGAAGTTCGACCTTGGTGTTGTCGAAGACCACGAAGACGACGGTGACGCCGTGTTCCGGCAGCGGCTGCGGCACGGAGACGGTCGCGCCCAGGCTGTCGCGATATCTGGTAACGGCAGCTTCGAGGTTCGGTACGGCAAGCGCGATATGATTGACCCGTCCCAGCATCATTCGTTCCTCAGTCTGCCTTCGGCGAGATCGAGCACCGCGCGGGCGGCGTCGACGACATTGGTTCCGGGGCCGAAGACGGCAGACACGCCGTGGTCCATCAGGAACTTGTAGTCCTTGCGCGGGATGACGCCGCCGCAGACGACGATGATATGGCCGCCACCCCTCGCCTTCAGCTCTTCGACCAGCTCCGGCATCAATGTCTTGTGGCCGGCAGCGAGCGAGGAGACGCCGATGATGTCGACCTTTTTCTCGATCGCAAGATCGGCGGCCTCGTCGGGCGTCTGAAACAGGGGGCCGGCGACGACCTCGAAGCCGATGTCGCTGAAGGCCGAGGCGATGACCTTGGCGCCGCGGTCGTGGCCGTCCTGGCCGAGCTTGGCGACGAGGATCTTCGGCCGCTTGCCGGTACGGTCGATCTCTGTCCTTAGCCGGCTAACGAGATTCTGGTACTCAGGATCGCCTGAACTGGCGGGACCGTAGATCTCGTTAACGACTTCCGGGATGGCGGAGTGATCGCCGAAGGATTCACGCATCGCGTCCGAGATCTCGCCGACCGTGGCGCGAGCGCGGGCCGCCTCGACGGCGGCTTCGAGCAGGTTGCCCTTGCCGGTGCGGGCGACATATTTCAGCCGGTCGAGGCGGTCCTTCCAGATATCGGGGTCGCGCAGCGCGCGGGTCTTTTCGAGCCGTTTGACCTGGCCGTCGCGGACGGCGCGGTTGTCGATTTCCAGCGTCTCGATATCGGCTTCCTCGTTGAGGCGGTATTTGTTGACGCCGACGATGACTTCCTCGCCGCGATCGACGGCAGCCTGCCGGCGGGTGGCAGCTTCCTCGATCAGGCGCTTGGGCAGGCCGGTGTGGATGGCCTTGGTCATGCCGCCGAGGCCTTCGACCTCCTCGATCAGCGCCCAGGCCTTTTCGGCGAGCTCCGAGGTCAGGCTCTCGACATAATAGGAGCCGGCCAGTGGGTCGACGACCTTGGTGATGCCGGTCTCGTGCTGGAGGATGAGCTGGGTGTTGCGGGCGATGCGCGCCGAGAATTCCGTTGGCAGCGCGATCGCCTCGTCGAAGCTATTGGTGTGCAGCGACTGTGTGCCGCCGAGTGCCGCCGATAGAGCCTCGTAAGCCGTGCGTATGATATTGTTGTAGGGGTCCTGCTCCTGGAGCGACACGCCGGATGTCTGGCAATGGGTGCGCAGCATCGAGGACGCGGCCTTCTTCGGCTGGAACTCCTCCATGATCCGCGACCAGAGCAGTCGGGCCGCGCGGAGTTTTGCCGCTTCCATGAAGAAGTTCATGCCGATGGCGAAGAAGAAGGAGAGGCGCCCGGCGAAATCATCGACGTCGAGGCCCTTGGCAATCGCGGCCCGGACATATTCCCGGCCGTCGGCCAGCGTGAAGGCGAGCTCCTGCACCAGCGTCGCCCCGGCCTCCTGCATATGGTAGCCGGAGATCGAGATCGAGTTGAACTTCGGCATTTCCTTCGAGGTATATTCGATGATGTCGGCAACGATCCGCATCGAGGCCTCGGGCGGATAGATATAGGTGTTGCGGACCATGAACTCCTTGAGGATGTCGTTCTGGATCGTGCCCGAGAGATCGGCGCGGGAGACGCCCTGTTCTTCGCCCGCAACGATGAAATTGGCGAGGATGGGGATGACCGCGCCGTTCATCGTCATCGACACCGACATCTCCTGGAGCGGTATCCTGTCGAACAGGATCTTCATATCCTCGACCGAGTCGATCGCCACGCCCGCCTTGCCGACATCGCCGGTGACGCGGGGGTGGTCGGAATCATAGCCCCGGTGGGTGGCAAGATCGAAGGCGACGGAGAGGCCCTTCTGGCCCGCTGCGAGCGCCTTGCGGTAGAAGGCGTTGGATTCCTCGGCGGTCGAGAAGCCGGCATATTGGCGGATCGTCCAGGGGCGGCCGGCATACATGGTGGCGCGCGGGCCGCGGGTGAAAGGCGCGATGCCGGGCAGCGTGCCGAGATGGGCGAGGTTGGCGGTGTCCTCCTCGGTGTAGAGCGGCTTGACGGCGATGCCTTCCGGCGTTTGCCAGGTCAGCGTATCCGGCGAAGCCCTGAGCTCGCGCTCGGCGAGTTTCTGCCAGTCGGCGAGCGTCTTCTTCTCAGTCATGGGCGTGGTCCCAATTCATTGGTATCGTCGGGGTACCGCCTGAAAACCAGGCATAGTCTTCCGAATGCTTGCCGTCCCAATTGGCCATGCCGCGCTTGGTCAGCGTGCCCTTGGGAGCGATGTAGGAGTCGATCCGGCGCTCCGGATCCTCGCGCCAACGGATGTTGAGGGCGGCGCGGATGGGGAAGAAATAGAGATGCGAGTAAGGTAGGTGGTCGTGGATCCACCAGGCGAGCGCGCGCCAGTCGGCGCCCTTCTCGTAGCGATCGGCGAACCAGGGGATGACGATGGTGGCGGTGGCGCCCATGCGGCCCATCGTGTCGCGCCGGTCCCAGATATGGTCGGCCCAGGTCGATTCATTGCGGGCGCAGCTGTAATTGTGGCGGTTGCCGAAGGCGTTGACCTCGCCGGTGCGGTAGCCCGAGCGGAGCGCGATGCGGCCGAAGCGGTCCTGCAGCGGTTCAAGCAGGTCCTCGCAGAGGCGGGTGCCGGCTGCGATGGCAAGGTCGGGGTCGTCGGGGACATTGGGCATGCCGTGGAGATTGGCGATTTCCGAATAGAGGAATTCGCGCATGAAGAAGGATTTGGAGAGGCGGACGCGGCCGAGCTTTTCGAGGGCGGCCCAGGAGGTGGGCTTTTTCATGGGGCGCCACCGTTGATTGACGACGGTGCTACTGAGTGGTAATGATAGATCGAATGAGGAGTGATATCTGATGGTCGTGAAAACATCCGTTTCGATTTCCGAACAGCAGGACGCCTTTGCCCGGAAGTTGGTAGAGGACGGGCGCTTTTCGAGCGTGAGTGCTGTGATTCAGCACGGGCTGGAGCTTCTTCGCGAGGAAACCGAGCTGAAGGAAGCTGAGATTGAGGCACTGAGGGCTCTAATTGCCGAGCGGAGGGCCGGCGAGTTCGTGAGTCTCGAGGAAGGGCGCGAGCGCACAAAAGCTGTGATGGCGGCAAAAAGAGCTCGTTATGGCCTTTAAGGTTGTGCGTACCACCGCGTTCGAACACGACCTCGATCTTATACACGATCATCTGGTCCAGTCTTACATGGGATTGGGCGAGGCCTTTGCCGATGCCTTCGCTCACGCAGAAGCGCGAGTAGAAGCTATTGAAGCTGAGCTTGAGACTTTCGTGCGAGCGCCGCATCAGGGCACGCTGTCGCCCAACATTTCGCCGAGGCTGCGTCACGTCACAAAGAGCCGAGCCATTTTCTATTTTGAAGTTGATGAAGAGCATAGCGTCGTCTCGGTCTTCACGGTTTTTTTTCGGCGGACAGGACCACGGGAAACGCATTCTGGAGCGTTTTGGCAGAGCGAACTGAACCCGAGGAATTCATCACTCGAACTCCATGATCACTTCGTCCACCGCCAGGCTCTGCCCCGGCTCGACCTTGATCGCCTTCACCACCGACTTCTTTTCAGCCTTCAGCATGTTCTCCATCTTCATCGCCTCCACCGTGGCGAGAGGCTGGCCGGCTTCGACGGTGGCGCCTTCGCTGACCAGCACCTGGGTGATGACGCCGGGCATGGGGCACAGGAGTTGTTTCGACGTGTCCGCCGCCTGTTTGACCGGCATATATTGCGAGAGTTCGAAGACCCTGGGCGTCATCACGCGGTGGACCAGATCCACGCCGCGGAAGCGTAGGCGCCAGCCGGTCGAGGCGCGCGAAATCTTCACGCTGAGCGGCTGGCCGTTGATGACGAAGGTCGAGAGCGTCGCACCGGGCAACCAGTCGCTCTCGACCGTATGGGTGATGTCGTCGCCATAGGCGATATTGGTGACGCCAACCTTATAGGTCACGGTCTGCGGCCAGAAGTGATCCCCGCCGACGGCTACGAAGTCATTGCCGAGCTTGCGGGTGTGGTTGGCGAGCGTGCCGGAGATCTTGGTGCGGCGGGCCTCCTCGACGAGGTGGACATAGGTTGCCACCGATGCGAGCTGGCGCGCCTGGTCATTGTCAGGCGAAACGCCGTGGAAACCTTCCGGCCATTCCTCGGCGATGAAGGCGGTGGTGATGCTGCCGGAATAGAAGCGCTGATGGGCCATCACCGCCGAGAGGAAAGGCAGGTTGTGGCCGATGCCTTCGACCTCGAAACGGTCGAGCGCCTTGGCCATCGCCTCGATCGCCTTCGGACGGTCCGGCGCCCAGGTGCAGAGTTTTGCGATCATCGGGTCGTAATACATCGAGATCTCGCCGCCCTCCTGGACGCCGGTGTCGTTGCGGATCACCGTGCCATCTGGCTGCTGGCCTTCCACTGGCGGACGGTAGCGGGTCAGCCGGCCGATCGATGGCAGGAAGCCGCGATAGGGATCCTCGGCATAGAGGCGGCTTTCCATCGCCCAGCCGTCAAGCCTGATATCGGCCTGTGTCATGGCGAGCTTTTCGCCGTTGGCAACGCGGATCATCTGTTCGACGAGGTCGATGCCGGTGACAAGCTCGGTCACCGGGTGCTCGACCTGGAGGCGGGTGTTCATTTCGAGGAAATAGAAATTCCTCTTGCCGTCGACGATGAACTCCACCGTACCGGCGGAGAAATAGCCGACGGCTTTCGCCAGCAGCACGGCCTGTTCACCCATGGCTTTGCGGGTCGCCTCGTCGAGGAACGAGGACGGCGCCTCCTCGACGACCTTCTGGTTGCGGCGCTGGATCGAGCATTCGCGCTCGCCGAGATAGAGCGTGTTGCCGTGCTGGTCGCCCAGGACCTGGATTTCGATATGGCGCGGCTGGTCGACGAATTTCTCGATGAAGATGCGGTCGTCGCCGAAAGAGCTCTTGGCCTCGTTCTTGGAGGCCTGGAAGCCCTCGCGGGCCTCGGCGTCGTTCCAGGCGATGCGCATGCCCTTGCCGCCGCCGCCGGCCGAGGCCTTGATCATCACGGGGTAGCCGATGCCGGAGGAGATTCTTACCGCCTCGTCGGCGTCCGCGATCAGGCCCATATGGCCCGGCACGGTGGAGACGCCGGCTTCGGCGGCGATCTTCTTCGAGGTGATCTTGTCGCCCATCGCCTCGATCGCGCCGACCGGCGGGCCGATGAAGATCACGCCTTCCTGCTTCAGGCGCTCGGCAAAGAGACGGTTCTCGGAAAGGAAACCGTAGCCGGGATGCACGGCATCGGCTCCTGTCTGCTTGACGGCATCGATGATGCGGTCGATGACCAGATAGGACTGCGCTGAGGGCGCGGCGCCGATATGAACGGCCTCATCGGCCATGCGGACATGCATCGCCTCGCGGTCTGCATCGGAATAGACGGCGACAGTCTTGATGCCCATGGCCCGGGCCGTGCGGATGACGCGGCAGGCGATCTCGCCCCTGTTGGCAATGAGAATTTTGGAGATCATCTGCGGCTGCTTTCCGTGGGCGAAACGGTGTTGGTGTCTGGACCGGCCCGGAGCATCGCGCCCCGGGCCGGTCCGTGTTTCAGTTTCAATTCGTCGCGAGCTTGTCCGCCGTCCTGGTCTCGAAATCCGAAGCATCGTGGCGTTCCGGCAGCTGGCCGGCGAGGTCGCCAGAGATGCGGTTGACCATCACGCCGCGCTTGACCGCCGGGCGGGCGCCGACTTCTTCCGTCCAGCGAAGGACATGCTTGTAGCTGCGGCCTTCGAGGAACTCGGTGGCACGGGGATAGGACTGGTCGATGGTGACCTTGCCGTACCAGGGCCAGATCGCCATGTCGGCGATCGAGTATTCGCTGCCTGCCATGAACTGGTGGTCGGCAAGATGGCGGTCGAGCACGTCCATCTGGCGCTTCGTTTCCATCGCATAGCGGTCGATCGCGTATTTGATGTGCATGGGTGCATAGGCGAAGAAATGGCCGAAACCACCGCCGAGGAAGGGCGCCGAGCCCATCTGCCAGAACAACCAGTTCATCGTCTCGGTGCGGCCCTTGTGGTCTTTCGGAATGAAGGCGCCGAACTTTTCCGCGAGATAGACGAGGATGGAGCCGGATTCGAAGACGCGGGTCGGCTCCGGTGTCGAATGATCCATCAAAGCCGGGATCTTGGAATTCGGATTGACGCCGACAAAGCCGGAGCCGAACTGGTTGCCGTCGCCGATCTTGATCAGCCAGGCGTCATAGTCAGCGCCCGTGTGGCCGGCGGCGAGCAGTTCTTCCAGCAGGATCGTGACCTTCTGGCCGTTGGGCGTGGCCAGCGAATAAAGCTGCAGCGGATGTTTTCCCACCGGCAGTTCCTTGTCATGGGTCGGGCCGGCGATCGGGCGGTTGATGTTTGCAAACGTGCCGCCATTGCCCTTGTCCCAGGTCCAGACCTTGGGGACTTCGTAGCCGGCGGGGAAATTGTTCTCAGGGAGTTTTTCAGTCATGGAAATCTTGTCCTTGCTGTGCTTGGGCGCGCTGGGAGGGCGCAAAAGTCATATAGGAAGGCGATGGCCGTACCGCCGCTCCGCCAAGCCAGTCTAAAGCAAGGATTGTCTCTTCAGAACGGCTCCCGACCGTTCGTTCGCTCATATTTCGCCTCATAGGGCAGCACCCAGATCGCGATGCTGAGGAGCACGGCGCCAAAGGTGAGTCCCATCGGCAGGGCGATGAGGATCACGGGAATGATCGGATTGTCCGTGCGTGAAAGCCGGGTGCCGAGGCTGCCGATGTCGAGCACGAAGACCAAGGTCGCGCAACACAGCCCGAAGCCCAGGCCGAGTACGAACCACTTGGCCATGTAGCGCAGCATCGCCTCGTGGTCCCGCCGCGCCTCTTCCGGCGTCATCTTCAGCTTGGTCATCGAAAGCGCCCTCCCGGCACCGCTTCGGAACGAGAGCAAGAGTGGGGCGGATCGCCGCAGATGTAAAGACAGAAATCGTAATGAAATCTGCTAGTTGATTGACGAATGTCAGGTTTGCCATGGCGACCCGAGGACCCCCCTCCGTCCTGCCGGACATCTCCCCCTCAAGGGGGGAGATTCGATTGAGCTTTGTCTTACGTCTCTTGAATGTCGTGTATTCGGCTCCCGTCACCAGCTTGTGGCTGGTCGAACGCGTCTTGCAAATCTCCCCCCTTGAGGGGGAGATGTCCGGCAGGACTGAGGGGGGTGCGGCCATGAGCGCGAACATCAACGCATCCACCTCACAACGGCATCGTGTCGTGCTTGCGCCAGTGACTTTCCAGCTTCTTGGTGCGCAGCATCGCAAACGCGCGAGCGAGGCGTTTGCGGGAGGAATGCGGCATGATGACCTCATCGATGAAGCCGCGCTCGGCGGCGACGAAGGGGTTGGCGAAGCGGTCTTCGTATTCCTTGGTGCGGGCCGCGATCTTTTCGGGGTTCTTGAGCTCGGAACGGTAGAGGATCTCGGCCGCGCCCTTGGCACCCATCACGGCGATCTCAGCGGTCGGCCAGGCATAGTTGACGTCGGCGCCGATATGCTTGGAGGCCATGACGTCGTAGGCGCCGCCATAGGCCTTGCGCGTGATCAGCGTGACCATCGGTACGGTGGCCTGGCTATAGGCGAAAAGCAGCTTGGCGCCGTGCTTGATGATGCCGTTATATTCCTGCGCCGTGCCGGGCAGGAAGCCGGGCACGTCGACCAGGGTCAGGATCGGGATGTTGAAGGCATCGCAGAAGCGGACGAATTTCGCGCCCTTGCGCGAGGAATCGATGTCGAGGCAGCCGGCGAGCACCATCGGCTGATTGGCGACGACCCCGACCGTCTGGCCCTCGATGCGGATGAAACCCGTCAGGATGTTGCGGGCGAAACCTTCCGAGATCTCGTAGAACTCGCCTTCGTCGGCGATGGCGAGGATCAGCTCGCGCATATCATAGGGCTTGCTGGCGCTGTCGGGGATCAGCGTGTCGAGGCGCTCCTCCAGCCGGTCCGGATCGTCGAAGAACGGGCGGACCGGTGGCTTGTCGCGGTTGTTGAGCGGCAGGAAGTCGAACAGGTCGCGGATTCGCAGCAGCGCCTCGATGTCATTGTCGAAGGCGCCGTCGGCAACCGACGACTTGGTCGTATGGGTCTTGGCGCCGCCGAGGTCTTCAGCGGTTACGATCTCGTTGGTCACGGTCTTCACCACATCGGGGCCGGTGACGAACATGTAGGAACTGCCGCGCACCATGAAGGTGAAGTCGGTCATGGCGGGTGAATAGACCGCGCCGCCGGCACAGGGGCCCATGATCACCGAGATCTGCGGGATGACGCCCGAGACTTCGGCATTGCGGCGGAACACTTCGGCATAGCCGGCAAGCGAGGCGACACCTTCCTGGATGCGGGCACCGCCGGAATCATTCAGCCCGATCACCGGCGCGCCATTGCGGACGGCCATGTCCATGATCTTGCAGATTTTCTGCGCATGGGTCTCGGAAAGCGAGCCGCCGAGCACGGTGAAATCCTGGGAGAAGACATAGACGAGCCGGCCATTGATCGTGCCCCAGCCGGTCACCACGCCATCACCGGGCACCTTGTTCTCGGCCATGCCGAAATCGGTCGTCCGGTGCGTGACATACATGTCGTATTCCTCGAACGACCCCTCATCGAGGAGCACGTCGAGGCGCTCGCGTGCGGTCAGCTTGCCCTTGGAATGCTGGGTGGCGATACGGACTTCGCCGCCGCCGATGCGGGCAGCCTGTCGGCGGGTTTCGAGCTGATCGAGGATTTCGCGCATATCTCTCCCAATCCATCCGGTGGTGCTGGCGGATGCTGACTTTGCACTACGCCCGCAGGATTTCCAAGAAAACCATTGATCGGGCGAAGTTGTGCGGTTTACATAAGTGAAAAGTGTATTTTGCAAATTTGCAAAGAGGTTCCAAGATGGTCGTCGGCAAGCTCTATATCGGCCGCAAGGTTCGTGAACTCAGGCAGGCGAACAAGGCGACGCAGGCGCAGTTCGCCGACCGGATCGGCATTTCGATCAGCTATCTCAACCAGATCGAGAACAACCAGCGACCGGTCTCGGCCTCGGTATTGCTGTCGCTGGCGGAGAAGTTCAAGATCGACCTCTCGGGACTGGCGGCCGGGGAGAGCGATCGGTTGATGTCGGCGCTCTCGGAGGCCATGACCGATCCGATCTTCGCCAGCCACACGCCGACCCTGCAGGAGGTGAAGCTGGTGGCACAGAACGCGCCTGCTATCGCGCATGCGCTGATCGCGGTGCATCAGGCCTATCGGCACAATTCCGAGCAGCTTGCCAGCATAGACGACACGCTGGGCCGCGGCGCGGGGCTGACGGAACACACGCCCTATGAGAAAGTGCGCGACTTCTTCCACTTCCTGGACAATTACATCCACGCGATCGACCTCAAGGCAGAGGCGCTGGCGGGTGAACTCGGTATCGGCGAGATCGACAGCTATGCGGTCCTGTCAGGATATCTCGAGCGGCAGCACGGCGTTCGCGTGACTCGCGCCGGCCGCGACGACGACCTGATCCGCAGCTTCGACCCAAAGACCCGGGTGCTTACTCTCAATCCCTATCTGCCGCCAGCCACCCGTGATTTCCAGCTCGCGATGCAGATCGCGCAGCTCGGTGCCGCCGAGGAGGTCGATGTGATCGCTGGGAATGCGTCGTTCCGGACGTCGGAAGCCTACGAGATCTGTCGCATCGGGCTGCACAATTATTTCGCCGGCGCACTCTTGCTGCCGTACCGGAAATTCATGGAGACGGCGCGGGAGGTTCGGCACGATCTCGAACTGCTCTCGGTGCGCTTCGGCGCAAGCCTGGAACAGGTCTGCCATCGTCTCTCGACGCTGCAGCGGCCCGGGCAGAAGGGCATTCCGATCTTCTTCGCCCGCATCGACCGGGCCGGCAACATCACCAAGCGGCACAGCGCCGCAAAACTCCAGTTCGCCCGTTTCGGCGCGGCGTGCCCGCTTTGGAATGTCCATCGGGCCTTCGAGGCGCCGGGGCAGATCATACGGCAGCTCGCCGAGACACCGGATGGCGCGCGCTATCTCTGTCTTTCGACCCAGATCACCAAGGGCGGGCGCGGCTTCCGCTTTCCGCGGCAGCACTATGCGCTGGCGCTCGGCTGCGAGGTCTCCTATGCCGACAGCTTCGTCTATGCCGACGACATGGATCTCGGCAATCGCGCCAGCTTCGACCCGATCGGCATTTCCTGCCGGATCTGCGAGCGGACCAATTGCGCGGCCCGCGCGATGCCGCCGCTCAAGGGCCGGCTGATCATCGATCACGACCGGCGCGCGGTCCTGCCTTACCGGCTCAAGGAAAATTGATCGCACAATCTCTTGAACCGGGGTTTTTATGCCGCGCCACGCTTGCGGATCGTCAAGCCGTCCCTACATTCCGACCACCAAAACGGGGCAAGGAAGGGACATTTATGGATAGTTTGGCGGTGTTGATTCAGGATCCGGCGGCTTGGGTGGCGCTGGTGACGCTGGTGGTGATGGAGGTCGTGCTCGGCATCGATAACCTGATCTTCATCTCGATCCTCACCAACAAGCTTCCCCCCGAACATCGGGAACGGGCCCGCAAGATCGGCATCGGGCTCGCGCTTGTCATGCGGCTCGGCCTGCTCGGCACCATCGCCTGGATCGTCCAGCTGACGACGCCGGTGTTCGAGGCTTTCGGCCACGGCTATTCGTGGAAGGACATGATCCTGATCGCCGGCGGCCTGTTCCTGGTCTGGAAGGCGACCAAGGAAATCCACCACAATGTCGATCCCGAGGACAAGAACGAGGACTTCATCGCGAGTTCGGCGACGACGGGCTTTGCCGCGGCCATCGGCCAGATCCTGCTGCTCGACCTCGTCTTCTCGGTCGATTCCATCATCACCGCCGTCGGCATGACGCCGCATCTTCCGATCATGATCATCGCGGTCGTCGCCGCCGTTGCCGTCATGCTGCTCGCCGCAACGCCGCTCGCCAATTTCATCGAGCGCAATCCGAGCATCGTCATCCTGGCGCTCGCCTTCCTGCTGATGATCGGCACGACGCTGATCGCAGAAGGCATGGGCTTCCACGTGCCGAAGGGCTACGTCTACGCCGCCATGGCCTTCTCGGCGCTGGTGGAGGTGCTCAACATGTTCTCGAGGAACGCGCGACGGAAGAAGGTGGAGTGAGACGGTAGTCCTGGCCTGATGCTTGGCGGGCGGGATTCACCCCTCACCAAGCGCGCCCAGAACTCGACTTCGTCTCGTTCGGACTTGCTATCCTCTCCCACAAGGGGAGAGGTAAACCAGCGGCGCTCACCGTGCCACAAGTGAAGGCCGAGAGCGTGGCGCCCTACCTCTCCCCTTGTGGGAGAGGATACGAAGGCCCAAGAGCCGTAGGCGATTGGTTGGCCGGAGTTGGTGAGGGGTGAAAGCCCTAGGCAACGCCTCAGAACTTATCCGAAACCTGAATACCCGCCGGCCCGAGAATAACCGCGATCAGCACCGGCAGGAAAAACAGGATCATCGGCACGGTCAGCTTGGGCGGCAGCGCGGCGGCCTTCTTTTCGGCCTCGTTCATGCGCTGGTCGCGGCTTTCCTGTGCGAGAACGCGGAGCGCCGTGGCGATCGGCGTGCCGTAGCGTTCGGCCTGGATAAGAGCCTGGGTGACGGCCTGGACGATGTCGAGTCCGGTGCGCTTGGCGAGGTTCTCATAGGCCACGCGACGCTCCTGCAGGAAGGAGAGCTCGGCATTGGTGAGCACCATTTCCTCGGCGAGTTCGGGCGAACTCACCGTCATTTCCTCCGACACGCGCTTGATCGCGGCTTCGATGGAAACACCCGATTCCACGCAGATCAGCATCAGGTCGAGGGCATCCGGCCAGGCGCGGCGGATCGAGTGCTGGCGCTTGCCCACTTTGTTGGAGATGAAGATATTCGGCGCATAGAAGCCGAGATAGCCGAGACCGATGACGGTGAGGATGCGCACCATGAAGGTCTGCTCGGCGAGGAAGCCGAGGACGAAGACGTAGAAACCGGCAAACGCCATGAAGATGAAAGGCAGCGTGAAGCGCGCGACGAGGAAGGTGTTGAGTGCGTTCTGCGAACGAAAGCCGGCCGTTTTCAGCTTGTCCATGGTTCCCTGATCGACCAGGGCCTCACGCAGGTTGAGCCGGTCGACAATGTTGCGAATCGACGAATTGTTCTGATGACGGAGCGAAGCGCGCTGCGATGCGGATTCGGCACCGATGCGCGCGCGTTCGCGACTGCGCATCTGCTCCCGCTCCGAGGTGACAGCCTTCATCCGTTTGTCGAGGCCGCCGGAGTCGAAGTAGGGAAGCACCAGCACATAGAGCGTGGCAAAGACGGCGATCGCGACGAGGCCCGCCAGGATGACCTGTGGATCGGTGAGCGTCCTTATGAGATCCATGGTCGCGCGCTCCTCAGATGTCGAAATTGATCATGTTGCGCATGACGAAGATTCCGATCGACATCCACACGGCAGAGCACCCCATGATGAGATGGCCGCGCGGATCGGTAAACAGGATCATCATGTATTCGGGCGATGTCAGGTAGACGAGCGTCGCGACGATGAAGGGCAGCGCACCGATGATGTAGGCCGAGGCCTTGGCTTCCATGGAAAGCGCCGTCACCTTGGCCTTCATCTTCTTGCGGTCGCGGATGACGCGGGAAAGATTGCTGAGCGCTTCCGACAGGTTGCCGCCCGCCTGCGCCTGGATCTGGATGACGATGGCGAAGAAGTTCACTTCGGAGAGCGGCACCGTCAGATACATGCGGGCGATCGCGTCGGGCACCGAGAGGCCCATCTGCTGGGATTCGACGACGCGGCGGAATTCGGTCTTTACCGGATCCTTGGCTTCGTTGGCGATGAGGCGCAACGCATCATTGAGCGGCAAGCCCGATTTGATCGAGCGCACCATGACATCAAGTGCATTCGGCAACTCATCGAGGAATTTCTTCAGGCGACGCTTGAGGACGAAGTTGACGAAGAAGCGCGGAACGCCGGCACCCACGACGAAGGCGATACCAAGCACGACGAAGATCTGCATGCCGGCGAGGAAGGCGAAGGCTCCGGCCGCAAGCCCGAGCACAATGCTGGCGATGTGGAACTGCATTTCGGTGAAGCCGAGGCCGGCCTGGGTGATCTTGGCCTTGAGCGTCGCCGCCTTCTTCTTGTTGACCTCAGCCTGCTTCTTTTCAAGGTCCTTGAGCGAATCCTGCACCGACTTGCGGCGCTTGCTCATTTCGGCCAGCCGATCGCGGGAAGCCTTGATCTTGACGCGGTCGGTTTCGGCCGACTTGACACGGTCGAAGCGGCTCTGCGCTTTCTTGTCGTTTTCGAGACGAGAGAAGAGCACGCCATAGCTGACCGCGCCGGCCGAGACGGCCGCCAGAGCGATGATCGCCAGAACTATCGGGTCGATGCCAAACATCGTCTCTCCGCCTTACTTCGACTGTGCTTCCATCGTGTCCAGGGCTTCGGCGAGACGCTTGTCTTCGCCGAAGTAGCGGGCACGGTCCCAGAAATGGGGCTTGCCGATGCCCGTCGACTTGTGCCGGCCAATGATCTTGCCATGGGCGTCCTCGCCCTCGATCTCGTAGCGCATCAGGTCCTGCGTCACGATGACGTCGCCTTCCATGCCGATCACCTCGGTGATGTGGGTGATGCGGCGGGAGCCGTCGCGCAGGCGCGCGGCCTGGACGATCACGTCGATCGAGCCGGAAACGATTTCGCGCACGGTTTTTGCGGGTAGCGTGAAGCCACCCATGGCGATCATCGACTCGATACGGCTCAGACACTCGCGCGGGCTGTTGGAGTGGATCGTGCCCATCGAACCGTCGTGGCCGGTGTTCATCGCCTGGAGCAGGTCGAAAACCTCGGGGCCGCGGACTTCGCCGACGATGATGCGTTCGGGACGCATGCGCAGGCAGTTCTTGACCAGTTCGCGCATGGTGATCTCGCCTTCGCCTTCGATATTCGGCGGGCGGGTTTCGAGGCGCACGACATGCGGCTGCTGCAATTGCAGTTCCGCCGAGTCCTCGCAGGTGATGATGCGCTCGGTCAGGTCGATGTAACGCGTCAGGCAGTTGAGCAGCGTGGTCTTGCCCGAGCCGGTACCGCCCGAGATGACGACGTTGCAGCGGACACGGCCGATGATCTGCAGCAGCGTCGCGCCCTCGGGCGTGATCGCACCGAAGCGGACGAGCTGGTCGAGGGTCAGCTTGTCCTTCTTGAACTTGCGGATGGTCAGCGCCGCGCCATCGATGGCGAGCGGGGGTGCGATGACGTTGACGCGCGAACCGTCGGGCAGGCGCGCGTCGCAGATCGGCGAGGACTCATCGACCCGGCGGCCGACCTGGCTGACGATGCGCTGGCAGATCGAGAGCAGCTGGCTGTTGTCGCGGAAGCGGACGTCGCTTTCCTCGATCTTGCCGCCCACTTCGATGAAGGTCTGGCCGGCGCCATTGACCATGATGTCGGAAATGTCGTCGCGAGCAAGCAGCGGCTCGAGCGGGCCGTAACCCAGAACGTCGTTGCAGATGTCCTCGAGCAGTTCCTCCTGCTCGGAGATCGACATCGCATAGTTCTTGATGGTGATGATGTCGTTGACGATGTCGCGGATTTCCTCGCGCGCGCTTTCGACATCGAGCTTGGCGAGTTGGGACAGGTCGATCGTGTCGATGAGCGCCGAGAAGACCTGGCTCTTGGTCGCGTAATAGTCCTCCGAGCGAGCCGTCCGGCGGCGCGGCTGGGGAGGAGGCGCGGCGGGGCGCGACGTCTGGCTGTCGCGCGCTGGCTCCTGCAGCACGGGCACGGGCGCGAGCGGCGGCGGCTGGATCATCGTGGGTTGCTGCTGAGGCGGCGGCGGGGCGGTTATCGTCCCCCCGGCTGGCCTCACAGGACCTTCATTTCCACGCTTTCCAAACATCGGTCGCTACCAATCCAAACTGAAATTCACTTACTTCTTGCCGAGGCGGCCAAGAATGCCGCCGAGACCACTCTTCTTCGGCTTCTTCACCGTGGCCCGACCCGTCACCACATGGGCGACCTGAGTCAGGATCTCTGATATCGGCGACTTCGAATCCATCTCACCGATCATGCGACCGGAATTGCCGGCCTGGCCGAAGAGCTGGATGTCGAAAGGGATGATGGCCATCGGCTCCGTCTCGAGCGTCTGGCAGAAGTCCGCGGGCGGGATTTCGGGCCGCTTCGGCATGCCGACCTGGTTGAGCAGGAGATGCGCGCCCTTGTCGTTGGGCCGCATCTTGCGCAGCTGGTCGAACAGGTTCTTGGCATTGCGGAGATTGGCAAGGTCGGGCGCCGCGACGAGGACAATGTCGTCGACATCAGCCATCAGCGACCGCGTCCATTCGTTCCAGGCATGCGGGACGTCGAGGATCGCGACCGGCGCTGTGCGCTGCAGGATCTCGACGATCGGTTGGAAGGCCATGCGGTCGAAATCATAGGCACGGTCGAGCAGCGAAGGCGCTGCGAGCAGGGACAAATGCTCGGAACATTTCGTTAGCAGCCGGTCGAGGAAGACGTCGTCGAGCCGTTCAGGCGCGAAGACGGCTTCTGCGATGCCCTGGGCAGGATCCTGGTCGAAGTCGATATTGGCGGTGCCGAAAGGCAGGTCGAGGTCGGCGAGGATGGTCTCTGACGAGAACAGCGTTGAGATGCCCCAGGCGACATTGTGCGCGATGGTCGACGCGCCGACGCCGCCCTTGGCGCCGATGAAGGCGATCGTGCGACCGAGCGGTTCCGCCTCCGGGTCGACGAAGATCGAGGAGATCGCGGCGATGATGTCGGCCAGCGAGACCGGCGCGACCATATATTCGGAAATGCCGTTGCGAATGAGGTCGCGATAGAGCGGGATGTCGTTGTAGCGGCCGATGATGACGACCTTGGTCGAGGGATCGCAGACCTCGGCGAGCGGCGCGAGTTCTTCCATCATCGCAGCGGCAAGCGCGCCGGTTTCGAGGAGGATGAGGTTCGGCGTCGGTGCCGAGGAAAACATGTTGGCGGCGGCCTGGGTAGACCCTTGCGTGATGCGGAAGCTGACCTTGGCCATGCGCCGGTCCTGCGCCAGCTTTTCCATGACAGTGAACATGCCTTCCGACTCGCAGAAGGCATGCACCGAAATGCGGGGCAGCGGGCGAAGATGGTCGAGATCGCCTGGCCGGATCTGGACCTCAGCCGCTGGCCCGTCTTCGCCTTTGTTGATGCCGTATTCGACTGCGCTCATGGTCATGTTGCTTTCGTTCCTGTTCCTGCCGGGCCTCGCCTTGGCTCTCGCGATCAACCGGCCGGATTGCCGTCCGTACGGTAGATCTTGATGACTTCGGCGCGCCGCTGCGCGTCGATCGGCGTCATGCCGCGCGGGCCAACAAGATCGGCTGGGTTGGCGATCTGGGCAGCGAGGTTCTGCTGCGAGGCGCAGCCGAAGTTCTCCCAGTTCGTATTGTCGCGGATCGTCGGACCGAAGAGATCGGTCGGCCACAGCCCGCAATCGCCGGTGATGGCGGTGACGGCGACGAAGTTCAGGCGAACCGGGGCGGAGGCGGACGCATCCGATGGATCGTAGCTCGTGAGCACGATGTGGTTGCTCTTGACGCCTGCTTCGATGAGGACCTTGCGGATCTCACCCTTCACGTTGTTTGCGGCACCCGCATTCGCCGACGAAACGGGTACGGCGATCGAGACCGTGCTCTTGGAGAGGGCGAGATAATCCTGCGCAAAGCCGCGCACGAGATCGCGTAGCGGCGTGGTCAGCTTGCGTTCGCCGGTGCCGATCGGGACGTCCAGACTATGCTGCACTTCGGCGAGCGTGATCGGGTGGGCAGTGCGGTAATCATTCGAACCCGGCACGGAGTTCGTCGTCACCCGGTCGGGGCGGGCCGCGCAGGAGGTGAGCAGGGCGGCGACTGAAATGGCAGTCGCAATCCCTAGGACGCGGAACGTGCTGTTGTGGCTGGTCATGGTCGCGTGCCTTCTCACTTATAGATGAAGCCGATGGTGCCGTTATAGGCGCCTGGCTGCTTTTCCTTGCGGCCGTAGATCTTGTTGACGCGGCCGAGGAAGAAGCCGGTCACGTCGTTCTCGGGATGGAAATTGTCATCCGGCCGGGCGAGCTTCGAACGCTCGACGGGCCTGACGAGATAGGGGGTGGCAATGATCACCAATTCCGTCTCGTTGCGCTGGAAATCGCGCGAGCGGAACAGCGCTCCGAGGATCGGCACGTTCATCAGGCCGGGCGTACCCGTCGTTGCCTGCCGGATATCGTCGCGTACGAGGCCGGCGATGACGATCGAACCACCCGAGGGAAGCTCCACGGTGGTCGACGCTTCGCGTTTGCGGAGGCCGAGCATGGTCGAGGCCGGGAAATCCACATCCTTCTTCTTGCCGAGGATCGGCCACATCGCACCGGCGGACGTCTGAGACCCTTCGAAAGTGGGCTCGGAGACATGCGTTTCGACCGCCAGCGAAATGCGGCCGGGAGAAAGGACGACCGGTTTGAAGTTCAGGCGGATGCCATATTCTACAGTCGAGAACTCGCGAGTCACGCCGCCGTCCTCGACATCCTGCCGGTCGAGCACACGGAATTCGCCGCCAACATAGAATTTGGCCTGTTCGCCGGAGATGGCGGTCAGGCTGGGTTCGGCGAGCGTGCGCATGACGCCTGCCTGTTCCATCGCATTGACGAAGGAGGTGATATCGAGGCCGCCGATCGTGCCGGTGGCGTTCGTCGAATTGATCCACTTTGTCGAGCCGCCGAGATTCGTCGGATACTGGAAGGAGATGTTGCCGTTGGCACCCGACACGGAGCTGTTGAAGCCGAGTTGCTTGACGACGCTGCGGCTGACTTCAGCAATGGTGACCTTCAGTGTCACCTGGTCCTCGGCTTCGATGGTCAGCATGTTGACGATTTGCGAGGACTGGCGCTCTTCGTTGAACATTGCGACTTCGGTATCGCCCGTCGTCGAATTCGAGGATGCGGTGGAGTTGCGCGTGGTCGCTTCACCGCCCTTGACGAAGATCTCGGCGAGCTTCTCGGCCTGCGAAGAATCCTGCGGCGTGCGCACCGTGCCGGACAGAACGATATTGTCCGAAATGATCTCGACCTTGATGTCCGATTCCGGAATGAACCGCTTCAGATTTGCCTCGAGGCCAGAGATGTCACGTTCGATTTCGAGATCGACGGAAACAAGCTCTTCGCCGCCGGGTCCAAAGATGAAGACATTGGTCTGGCCGACTTGCTTACCGAAGACATAGAGGCGGCGCGAGGTGCGCGTCACGGCGTCGGCGATATTTGGGTCAGCGACCAGGATATCGTGTGCATCGGTCGGCAGGTCGATGACGATCGCCTTGTTGAGACCAAGCTTGACCTTGCGGGTGATGCCGGGTCCGACCTGCGAAATCTTGATCATCGATTGGCCGGCCAGCGCGTCCGGCACAGTACCGACACCGAGGGTGAGACGGCCGTCGAGGCCGGGCACGCCGGCGATGGCGAGGGCGAGGCCGAGGGTTACCTTCAACGGCGCCATGAGGAACTTCGAACGCATGGTCATGTCTCTCTTGCTCCCGCCTACTGCGCCGGCTGCTGGCTGGCTGCGTCGTTCATCTTCTGGATGACGCCGGACTTGATAATCTGAATCGTGGCCTGATTGCCTTCGCCCGAGAGCAGGTGCTTGGCGACCAGCGCATCAGGCTCCTGCGCGTCGGCAACCGAGCGCAGCGCCAGGGTCAGCCGGTCGGCCATCTGCTGGGCGACGGCGATGACCTTGGCCTGTTCGGGCGTCAGCTCCAGCGTCGCGGTAGTGCCAACGACAGTCTTGCTCTCGTCTTTTTCCTGAACTTCCTGGTCGATGGCGAGGACGCGGATGTTGCTGAGGATCGTCTCGGTCTGATAGCCGCCCTCTTCGCCCTTCTTGACCATGATGACGTCGACCCGGTCATTGGGCAGGATGAAGCCGCCGGCCGAGGTCGAAACGGAGATTTCGGTGGCAACGGCGCGCTTGCCCGACGGCAGCAGCGACGACATGATCGCACCATTGGCGTCGGCGATCTTCTCGGCACGGATCGGCTCGCCTTCGAAGATCGGCATGCGAATGATCGCATCCTTGAGTTCGGTCAGAGCGTTCGGACGGGTTTGATCCGTGATGAAACCTTCCACGATACCGTTCTCGGGAAAGCCCTGCCAGCGCATGGATTCCTCGGTAAGGCGGGAGCCGACGGGCAGGTTGGCGCCCGCGACGAGCACGTTGATCACCGGCTCCTTCTTCACGACCGTTTCGGCCTCCATCTGCACGACCGTCTCGCGTCCGGTCAGATTCATGGCCAGATACGCTGCGGCGCCGGCTGCAAGCAGAGCGACGGAAAGGATGATGACTCGGGCGGGCTTCATGAGCGATCCCTGCGGATTGACTGATTTCAACGCGCAGAATGCTCAGCAATTGGTGTAATTATAGTTAACGGGATGCTTACGATTATAGTTAATCAGTCCTGAACGCTGATCAGAACTATCAGAAGGCCAGCGCCAATTTCACGATCGGCGACATTGGATAGGCCATGAGGGCCGCGGCGCCGATCGCGATGCCGTAGGGCACCTTCTTCTTGTGCAGCATCGTCTCGGGGATCGGGATGCCATAAGCAAGGATGAGATTATGCTGCGTGCGCATCATCAGGATGATGATGCTGAGGAATCCACCCAGGATGGAAACATAGGCTAGATAGTTGATCAGGCTGTCGTTAAAGCCGAACCAGATCGAGCTCGCCGTCAGGATCTTTGCATCACCGCCGCCCATGATGTTGAAGGCGAAGAGGACGAAGCAGGCGGCAAAAACGGCCCCTCCGGCACCGAAATGCATGAGAATGTCATGCAGGGAAAGGCCGGAGAAGGGCGCGATCAGGGCGAAGGAAGCGATCAGCACCACGGAGAGGCGGTTCGGAATTGTCATAGTGAGCAGGTCACTGCAAGCCGCCATGGCCAGGCAGAGCGGAAAGATCACCATAATAGCAGCCGGAATCATCACCATCTCCGTGCGGGGGCAATCCGGTCCAAACTGCTCCCTTTCTGAATTGACGGCTATCCAGGTCCAACTGTCACGAGTGTCCTGAAACAGCCTCTTGGCCGCTTCGATCATCGCATGTCGGGCTTAACGAATTGCGACCAGCAACAATTGCATCGGCTGGAGGCGACCGACGAAATCAAGTGACGTTGAGGTTGGTGGAGAGACCATTGAATTGGGTGTTGATCGAGTTGCCGAGAGTCGACGCTCCGGTGATCAGGGCCACGGCGATCAGAGCCGCGATGAGGCCGTACTCGATTGCAGTCGCGCCGGATTCGTCCTTCAGCATACGAGAGATCAGGGTAGCCATCGTTAACTCCTTGGTGCGAGGGCGGAACTCAGACAGCGCGAAAGTAGCAATATTTTCTTGATTAAGCTTTAAAGCGATAAGTTAACGGCACGAGAATTTCCGGCAATCGGGAGATCATTCCGATACAATTTCGGGAAACTGAAAACGATATTGTCGGCGCAAAAGAAAAGGCCCGCCTCTCGGCGGGCCTTTCGGGTATGAAACCGTCCGATATCAGCCGGTGTAGTTCAGCTTGGTGGACAGCGCGTTGAACTGCTTGTTCAGCGAGTTGCCGAGCGCGGTGGCACCGGTGATGAGAGCAACGGAAATCAGCGCGGCGATGAGGCCGTATTCGATTGCGGTCGCGCCGGACTCATCTTTCATAAAGCGTGCGAAAATCGCAGACATGATCGTCTCCTTGGTAACTTGACATCAGCACTTCCGCCAACTGTTCGCCGTTGGATCGGATGAGCACAATTTACAGAGGGGGTATTTCGCGCCGCTTAAGAAAGTCGGTAAACAGAGTGTAAATCCGGGGCAAAACTAGACTTGGTGAAGGATTTCCAAATCCGATTGATAATATTTTAGCGACAATCCGGCAAACCGGTGGAATAGACTATTCTTTTCTGCACATCTCTCCGCCAATGCGTGATGCGCATGAGAACAGATGGGCGCAATCCAATGCCCGTCTGGTATTACTATAGGATAATCCGCGTCGCCCGGTAAACATTTCCTTTGCAAGAGCAGGAGCCGATGGCCGTAATCGATCTGTCACAAAGGTAAACGCGCCCGCGACCTTAAGCCTTCATTCATCATTCTCCTCCACACTTCATTCAGCAAGACCATCTGGAACCAGCACCATGCCCATCCGGACTCCCATCTCCCTTACGCGCGCGGGTGCCATAGCTCTCGCGCTCCTCTTCACATGTGCGGCCAATGTCCGCGCAGACGATGAGGGTATGATGCGGGTATTCCTCAATCACGCGAAGGTGCTGAAGCTCGACCAGCCGGTCTCCAAGGTGATCGTCGGCAATGCCGATGTCGCCGATGCAACGGTGGCGGATTCGCGCACCATCGTTCTCACGGGCAAGGCATTCGGCACGACGAATATCGTTCTGCTCGACGCCGACGGCAATGCGCTGCTCGACGAACGCATCCTGGTTTCCATCGATGAGGCCAATACGGTGAGAATGTACCGTCAGGTCGAGCGCAGCGTGCTCTCCTGCACCCCGAGCTGCGAAGAGCATCAGGCACTGAACGGCAACAAGACCAACTGATGCCCTAACACCGGCTATTTCTTAAAGCCGCGTTGAAATAATGCTTAAAAAGCTCTGACCCCGGCAAACTGGCATTTAAAGCTTTGTCGATAGTGTGGCCTTTCACATCTGGTGAGCGGGCAACCCTATGGATTTGACGGACAGAACGAAGAAGCAGCGGCGATTTCGATCGCTTCTCCGTTTTGGCCGTGAGCGCGAGGGTGCGGCGGCGCTTGAATTTGCGATTCTCGCCGTACCCTTCATGCTCTTGATGTTCGCGACCTTCGAGACGTTCTTTGCCTTCGCCGGCGAACAACTGATGGCAAATGCCGTCGAGACCATGGCCCGCAAGATCCGCACCGGCGAGATTACTTTCGGCCAGGGCAAATCCACCGATGTGACGGAAGCCGAGTTCCGCCAGCTGTTCTGCGACGAGATTTCCATCATGCGGATGTGCTCGGAAACGGAAGCCAACAATCCGAGCAAGCTCTATCTCGACGTCCGGACCTTCTCGAGCTTCGCCGATATGCCGCGTGAGGTGCCAAAGGTCTCCACCGCGGACTATGCCGACCTCGATACGACCGACTTCGCCTTCTCTCCCGGAGGCGCCAACAGCAAGAACAGTTTTCGGGCCTATTATCGCTGGCAGATCTTGACCGACCTGATGCGGCCCTACATCACCAATATTCGCCCCGCCAATAAGCCGGTGCCCACCGACTTCCTGATCGTACAGACGGCAGCCTTCGAGAACGAGGACTACGAATGACTGAGGCTGTCGACGAACCGACGACGCAGCAGCTCGGACTTTTCACGAGGCTCCGTGCGCGTATCCAGCGCTTTGCCCAAGAGCGTTCCGGCGCCAGCGCCATCGAATTCGCCTTCCTCGCACCCATCCTGATCGCGATCTATATAAGCTCCTTCGAGATCACGGCTGGTTATTCAGTGTCGCAGAAGACCCTCAAGGCCGCCGGCTCCATCGCCGACATCGTGACCCGGCAGGACGCCGTCACCAAGGCCTTCCTCAGCGAGATGATCGATGCCGCGGAGTCGACGATCGCACCGAGCCCGGCGCTCGGTCTCACGCTCAAGATCACCGGCGTGACGATCGACAGTACCGGCAATGCCAAGGTCCTGTGGTCGTGGAACGAAAGCGGCGGAACGCCTTATACCAAGGGATCGGTGGTCACCGTGCCCGCCGACATGAAGCAACCGAGTTCCTTCCTCGTCCGGTCGGAACTTTCCGTGCAGCACACGATGCTGCTTTTCTTCGGCGGGCCGACGAGCCTCGAACCTTCGAGCCGCAGCATCACGATCCGCCGGGAATTCTTCTACCGTCAGCGTCTTGGCTCAGACGTGCCCTGCTCGGATTGCGGCTGATATTGCCAAATCCCCATTGCCGCGTTACCCCCATGCGAACGACTGGCCTCAAGCCGGGTAGCGGAGCATGGTATGGCGCGGGCATTTCTCTTCGTGCTGGATTCTTTCGGCATCGGCAGCGCGTCCGATGCGGCCGAATATGGCGACCTCGGCGCCAACACGCTTGGCCATATCGCGGAATTCTGCGCGGCGGGCGCGGGCGACCGCGTGGGCCTGCGCGAAGGGCCGCTCCAGCTTCCCAATCTGGCGATGCTCGGCCTGCTGCATGCCCATCACACCGCTTCGAAATACTGGCCCGCGGGCATGGAGCGGCCGAACAAGGTGATCGGCGCCTATGCCGCCGCCAATGAGATCTCGCGCGGCAAGGATACGCCGTCGGGCCACTGGGAGATCGCGGGCACGCCCGTCAGGTTCGATTGGGGCTATTTCCCAACCGAGGGCGACGCCTTCAGCGAGCAACTGGTCGCCGATATCTGCGCCGCCGGCCACCTGCCGGGCATTCTCGGCAACAAGCACGCCTCCGGCACGGATGTGATCGCCGAACTCGGCGAGGAACACATGCGGACCGGTATGCCGATCTGCTACACGTCCTCAGACTCGGTTTTCCAGATCGCCGCGCATGAAGTGACCTTCGGGCTGACTCGGCTGCTGGATCTCTGCCAGAAAGTGCGGATCATCCTCGATCCGCTCAATATCGGCCGCGTCATCGCACGACCCTTCCTCGGCAAGAACCGCGACACCTTCCATCGCACCGGCAACCGCCGCGACTTTTCGGTGCCGCCGCCGGAACCCACCCTGCTCGACCGTGTCGAGGCGTCTGGCAGCCAGGTGCATGCCGTGGGCAAGATCGGCGACATCTTTGCCCACAAGGGCGTCACGATCGAGAGCAAGGCGAGCGGCAATTCAGCCTTGTTCGACACCACACTGACGGCGATGGATCGCGCCCAGGATGGCGACCTTGTCTTCACCAATTTCGTCGATTTCGACCAGCTCTATGGCCACCGGCGCGACGTGCCCGGCTACGCTGCGGCGCTCGAGGCCTTCGACGCACGGCTTCCCGCCATCGCACGGAAGATGAGGCCTGACGACCTGGTGGTCCTGACCGCGGACCATGGTTGCGATCCGACCTGGCGCGGCACCGACCACACGCGCGAGCGCGTGCCGGTGCTCGCCTTCGGCCCGAATGTCCGGCCCGGCCCACATGGCGTGCTCGGCAGCTTCGCCGATATCGGCGAGACGGTCGCCAGGCATCTCGGCATTCCGGCAGGTCCGCACGGGCGGAGCTTTCTCTGACCGCGAGCTCGCTGCAGTGTGCTCCCCGGCTGGGGATGAGCCGTGCAATCGATGGCTCAATGCTTGCGAATAGCGGCCGGGCGTGAAAAGAGTTCTGACAATACACTTATCCTGGAAGGCATCCCCATGAACGGCGTCACGGTCATCGATCATCCGCTGGTGCAGCACAAGCTCACCATCATGCGCAAGAAGGAAACTTCAACTGCCGGGTTCCGGCGGCTCCTTCGCGAGATCTCGACGCTGCTCTGTTACGAAGTCACGCGCGACCTCGAACTGACCTATGAGGAGATCGAGACGCCGCTGCAGACGATGAAGGCGCCGATCCTCGAAGGCAAGAAGCTGGTCTTCGCCTCGATCCTGCGCGCCGGCAACGGCCTGCTCGAAGGCATGCTCGACCTGGTGCCGTCGGCCCGTGTGTCGCATATCGGCGTCTATCGCGACCACGAGACGCTGATGCCGGTCGAATACTATTTCAAAGCGCCCGACGACATCGACGAGCGCCTCGTCATCGTCGTCGATCCGATGCTGGCGACCGGCAACTCCTCGATCGCGGCGATCGACAAACTCAAGGAGCGGAACGCCAAGAACATCCGTTTCCTTTGCCTCCTCGCCGCACCCGAAGGCATTAAGAATTTCCACAGTGTCCATCCCGACGTGCCTGTTTATACGGCCTCGATCGACAGCCATCTCAACGAGAAGGGCTATATCGTCCCCGGCCTCGGCGATGCCGGCGACCGCATGTATGGCACGAAATAGGCCAGAGCATCGGCTCGCGACGAGACAGCGTTAACCTTCCGGTCAGTGTTCGACTTCGGAAAACCCCTGAAAATTACAGGGTTTACCATTTGCTTAGGAATTGGGCCTAGCGTTTTCGGGTAGTCTCAACCCGGAATATCGCCCATGGTCGGTCGCGCGCTCATCATCTGGTCATCGACTATCTTCGTCGCCGTCAACGTGCCGAGCATGGTCGGCTTCATGGACAAGGGCGGCAAACCCGCGGCCCAGTCGGACGTTGCAGCAAGCGTGGTCACGGCTTCGATGGAAGACGGCCGGTACTACGTGCTCAAGGCAAACGAAGGCGGGCATTTCGCCGGACGGTTCCGCATCAACGGCAAGCCGGTGGACTCAATGATCGATACCGGCGCGACTTTCGTCACCATGAGCGAGACGACGGCGCGCAGCCTCGGCTATGGCGGCAACGAACTCAGCTTCCGCTACGAGGTTTCGACCGCCAACGGCAAGGTGAAGGCGGCACGCATCAACCTGAAGACCATCGAGATTGGAACGGTCTCCGTCCGCAATGTTGATGCGATGGTGATCCGCGGCAAGGCTCTCGCTTTTCCGCTGATCGGCATGAGCTTCCTCAAGAAACTCTCCGGTTACCGCGCGGAGAATGACGAGCTCAAGCTGCTCAACTGACCGTTTCCAGTATAGCCGGCGCAGATTGCGGCGGCTCCTCTGCAAGCTTGACGCTTGCGAGGAATTCCGTGATCGCGCGTTCGGCGGCGGCCTCGTCCGCGGCATGAACCATGGCGACAGGATCGCCCCTCCCTACCTTCGTTCCGATCGGCTGGATGCCGCTGAAGCCGGTGCGATGATCGATCGTGTCGTCCGGCCGTATGCGGCCGCCGCCAAGACCGATCACGGCAAGGCCGATCTCACGTGTCGCATAGGCTGACACCCAGCCATCCGCCGGTGCCGGCACGTGGCGGATAACGGGGGCGGCAGGGAGATGGCTCTTCCACTCTGTCGCGAAGTCCGCCGGGCCGCCTAGCGCGTGGACCATGCGGCCGAAGCAATCGAGAGCGTCGCCGCTTTCCAAAGCATACCTCGCTTTTTCAGCGGCATTCTCAAGCGATTCGGCAATGCCCGCATTGACCAGCATATGCGCGGCGAAGGCCATGACGATCTCGTGAAGCCGCGTGCCGGACTTGCGGCCCTCCAGGAATTCCATGGCATTCACGATCTCGACCGCATTGCCGGCACAATCCGCAAGCGGCTGGTTCATGTCGGTGATGAGGGCGGAGGTTCGGACGCCGGCGCCATTGGCAACATCGACGATCGAGCGGGCGAGTGTACGGGCTTCCTCGATCGTTTGCATGAAGGCGCCGTTGCCGACCTTCACATCCATGATCAGCGAGCCAAGGCCGGCGGAGAGCTTCTTGGACAGGATCGAGGCGGTAATCAGAGGGACCGAGTCCACGGTCGCAGTGACATCGCGGATAGCATAAAGTCTCTTATCGGCCGGTGCGATCTCACCGGTCTGGCCAATGATGGCGCAGCCGACCTCCCGCACGATGTTGCGGAAGCGGTCCACGCTCGGCAGGATGTCGTAGCCGGGAATGGATTCAAGCTTGTCGAGCGTGCCGCCGGTATGACCGAGCCCCCTGCCCGAGATCATCGGCACGGCGGCACCGCAGGCGGCCACGATCGGCGCCAGCATCAGCGAGACATTGTCGCCGACACCGCCGGTCGAATGCTTGTCGGCCACCGGCCGATCAAGGTCCGGCCAGGCCATGACGTCGCCGGAATCGCGCATCGCCAGCGTCAGCGCCACCGTCTCGTCGCTGGTCATGCCGTTGAACCAGACGGCCATGGCGAAGGCGGCGATCTGGCCCTCCGACAGTTGGTCGTTGGCGAGTGCCGCAATGAAGGATGCGATGTCGCTGGCCGCCAGCGCCTTGCCGTCGCGCTTGGCCTTTATGATCTCCTGCGGGAGCATCGCTCAGCCCTTGTCGATCGTATCGGTCTGGAACGACAAGGGCAGCAGCTCGTCCATGGTCATGGTCTTCACAGCACCCGCCGCGTCATAGAGGTGGATCAGTGTCTTGGCATCGGCAAACTCGGCGATCTTCTGCCGGCAGCCGCCGCAGGGCGGGCAGTAGGCCATCTTCTCGGCGATGACGCCGATCTCGACGATCTTTTTCGCGCCGCCCATGACCATGGCGCCGATCGCCGTGCATTCGGCGCACCAGCCCTGCGGGAAGGCGAGGTTCTCGATATTGGCGCCCTTGTAGACCTTGCCGTCCTCGGCGAGGATCGCGGCCCCCACCGGGAACTTCGAGTAGGGCGCATAGCAGCGGGCCATTGCGTCGCGCGCGGCGTCAAACAGCATGTCGGTAACGGCCATGTCATCGCTCCTTCACGTAAGGCGTGCCCGACGCCTTGGGCGGGATCGCCTTGCCGATGAAGCCGGCAAGCAGAACCACCGTCAGCACATAGGGCAGCGCGGTCCAGACCTGCACCGGGATCGCGCCGATCAGCGGAATCGCCTTGCCCTGGAAGGCGATCGACAGCGAGTCGAGGAAGCCAAACAGCAGGCAGGTGAAGAGAATGTTCTTCGGCTTCCAGTTGGCGAAAACCAGCGCTGCGAGCGCGATGTAACCCTTGCCCGCCGACATGCCCTTGGTGAAGCCGGCGCTGACCGCCATCGACATGAAGGCGCCGGCGAGGCCGACAAAGACACCGCCCAGCAGCACTGCCATGTAGCGCAACCTGATGACCGAGATGCCGGCTGTATCGACCGCACCCGGGTTCTCGCCGACCGCGCGCAGGCGCAAGCCGAAGCGTGTGCGATAGAGCACCCACCAGGTGATCGGGATCAGCGCATAGGCTACATAGGTCAGCAAATGGTGACCCGACAGGATGCGCGAATAGATCACGCCGAGCACCGGCACACTGGCCAGCGCTTCGGCAAAGGGCAGCGTGATGGTTTCGAGCTTGGCGCCCGGTCCGAGCGACGGCGTGCGGCCGGCCATGTTGAACCAGGCCTGGCCGATGATGACGGTGGCGCCGAAGGCGATGAAATTGATCGCCGTGCCCGACACGATCTGGTCGCCACGCTGCGAGATCGAGGCATAGCCATGGACCGCGGAGAATGCGACGGCGCAGAGGATGGCGGCCACGAGACCGAGCGTGGCCGAGCCGGTGAAGGCCGCGGCGGAGGCTCCCGCGAAGGCGCCTGCCAGCAACTTGCCCTCGAGCCCGATATCGACGACGCCGGAACGTTCGGCATAGAGCCCGGCCAGTGCGGTGAGGATGAGCGGCACGGACGTGCGGATCGTGCCCTGGATGATCGAGACGTAAAGATCGATGTTGCCCATGGCTCAGGCTCCCGTCGCGCTGGTTGATGGCCCGCTTCGCGCTCGAGCGAAGGCGGCGACTACCCATGGCCGGAACAGATGCTCGAGCGCGCCGGCAAACAGGATGACGAGACCCTGGATGACGACGATCATGTCGCGCGATATGTTCGGCATCTCAAAGGCGATCTCGGCGCCACCCTGGTAGAGCATGCCGAAAAGAACGGAAGCGATGACGATGCCGATGGGATGCGAGCGGCCCATCAGCGCCACCGCGATGCCGACAAAGCCGGCGCCGGAGACGAATTCCTGCTGGATGCGATGCTGGTCGCCCATGATCGAATTGATCGCGAGAAGACCGGCAAGTCCGCCCGATATCAGCATTGTGATGATGACGATGCGCTTCTCGAAGATTCCGGCATAGCGGGCGGCACCCGGCGAAAAGCCCATGGTGCGGATCTCGTAGCCCAGCCGCGAGCGCCAGATCAGCACCCAGACCAGAAAGGCGGCAACCAGCGCCAGCAGGAAGGTGAGATTGAAGGGCGAGTTGCGGTTGTCGAGGCCGAACATCGCCAACAGCCAGTCGAGCTTGGGCACCTCGCCACCCGGGCCGAAGGTGCGCGATTGCGGCGCCATCGAACCGAGCGGCTTATAGACATTGTTCAACATCCACAGCATCAGCGCATAGGAGATGTAGTTGAACATGATCGTCGTGATCACGATGTGGCTGCCGCGATAGGCCTGCAGCCAGGCCGGGATCAGCGCCCAGAGCGCGCCGAAGAGCGCGCCGCCGATGATGGCGAGCACGAAGACCAGGTACCAGGGCAACGTGGCATCGAAGGTGAGTGCCGCGGCCGCGACGCCGATGCCGCCGACATAGGCCTGGCCCTCGACCCCGATATTGAACAGGCCGGCGTGAAACGCGACCGCGACCGCGAGGCCGGCGAAGATGAAGTTGGTGGCGTAATAGAGCGTGTAGCCGATGCCCTCGCCGGAACCGAAGGCCCCCGACACCATGAGATAGGCCGCCTTGAACGGATTCTCGCCGGCAAAGACCACGACCAATCCCGAGATCAGGAAGGCCACGATCAGATTGATCAGCGGGATGAGACCGTATTCCGCCCAGTTCGGCAGTTTCGCAAAGGGCGCGCTCATTCGGCTGCCTCCAGTTTCTGTTCGACGCCGGCCATCAGCAGGCCGATCTCGCCCTCGGGTGTTTCCGGCGAGCGTTCACCGACGATGCGGCCCGCGAACATGACGAGGATGCGGTCGGCGAGTGAGCGGATTTCGTCGAGTTCGACCGAGACCAGCAGGATCGCCTTGCCGGCGTCGCGCATTTCGATGATGCGGCGGTGGATGAACTCGATGGCACCGACATCGACGCCGCGTGTCGGCTGGCCGATGATCAGCACGATGGGGTCGCGTTCCATCTCGCGTGCGAGCACGATCTTCTGCTGGTTGCCGCCCGAGAAGTTCGCCGTCTTCAATCGCGGATTGGGCGGCCTGATATCATATTGCTCGATCTTGGCCTGGGCATCGGCGCGGATGGCATCGACGCTGAGCAGGCCGGCGCGGCCATATTTGGGATCGTCGTGATAGCCGAGGATGGAATTCTCGCTCTCCTCGAATTTCAGCACCAGACCCATATGGTGGCGGTCCTCGGGGACATGAGCGAGGCCGCGCTTGCGCAGGCCGGCGGGATCGCGATGGCCGGTGGCGTCCGTGTCCTGGCCATTGAGTTCGACGCTGCCGGACACTGCGCGGCGCATGCCCGAGATCGCCTCTAGCAATTCCGACTGGCCGTTGCCGGCGACGCCGGCGATGCCGACGATCTCGCCGGCCCGGACGTCGAAGGAAACATTGTCGACCATCGTCACGCCACGGCTATCCTTGACGGTGAGACCGCGCACGGAAAGCTTGACGCCCTCGGGCTTGGCCTCGCCCTTTTCGACGCGCAGCAGTACGCGGCGGCCGACCATCAGTTCCGCCAGTTCCTCAACCGAGGTCTTGGCGGTCTCGCGGGTGGCGACCATCTCGCCGCGGCGCATGACGGAGACTTCGTCGGTGATCGCCATGATCTCGCGCAGCTTGTGGGTGATAAGGATGACGGTCTTGCCCTGTTCCTTGAGCTGGCGAAGGATGCGGAACAGGTGATCGGCCTCGGCCGGGGTCAGCACGCCGGTCGGCTCGTCGAGGATCAGGATCTCGGCGCCGCGAAACAGCGCTTTAAGGATTTCCACGCGCTGCTGGATGCCGACGGGGAGCTCCTCGATGACCGCGTCCGGATCGACCTCCATCTCATATTCTTCTTCGAGGCGCTTCAACTCCTTGCGCGCCTTGGCGATGCCCTTGTTGAGGATCGGGCTGTCCTCGGCGCCGAGCATGACATTTTCCAGCACGGTGAAATTCTCGACCAGCATGAAATGCTGGTGGACCATGCCGATGCCTGACGCGATGGCGGCGCTCGGATCCTTGATGCTGGCGTGCTTGCCACCAATATGGATCTCGCCCTTGTCGGCCTGGTAGAAGCCGTAGAGGATCGACATCAGCGTCGATTTGCCAGCGCCGTTCTCGCCGATAATGCCGTGGATGGTGCCCTTCTTGACCTTGAGGTCGATGGCCTTGTTGGCATGGACAGGCCCGAAGCTCTTGTCGATGCCCTTGAGTTCGATGGCGAGTTCGCTCATGACGATCCAATCGCTGGCTGCGCTGCCCCCCATGGCTGCGCGCATGCAACAGATTTGAAGGTTCCGGACCACTTGTCCAGCACCTTTGACGAGAAAGACCGAGGATTGCACCGATGAATGCCGCGCCGGACAAGAACCGCGACGACCAGGAACAGCGCATCATGAAGCTGGAGGAGCTCGCCGCCCATCAGGCGCGGACGATCGATGAACTGTCGGCCGAACTGGCAAACCAGTGGACTCTTGTCAATCAGCTGCAGAAGAAGCTCGATCGTCTGGCCGAGCGATTCTCGACGCTTGAAGAGGCAAGCCTGGAAGCCCCGGCCATTACCCGACCGCCGCATTACTGACGGCAGACGAGCACTGCCCTACCCCATCCCCGGATACAGAACGCCCGCGCAACCCGGAAGGGCAACGCGGGCTTTCGTTTCCGTCAGTCTCAGTAGGGGCACTTCTCGTCGGACATGTAGTCGTGGACCTGCAAGGTCCCCGAGATGATGTCGGCCTTGGCCTTGTCGACGGCCGCCAGCATTTCCGGATTGACAAGCGCCTTGTTGTTGTCATCGAGCGCAACGCCGACGCCGTCTTCCTTGACGCCGAGATTCTGGATGTCGGCGACGAACTTGTCGTTCTTGGCATCCATGAAGGACGAATAGACGGCGACATCGACGCGCTTGAGCATCGAGGTCAGCACCTTGCCCGGCTGCAGGCCGTTCTGGTTGGAGTCGACGCCGATACCGAGCTTGTTGGCTTCGGCCGCGGCCTGAAGCACGCCGACACCGGTGCCGCCGGCAGCGTGATAGACGACGTCAGCGCCCTGAGCGATCTGCGACTTGGTGATCTCGCCACCCTTAACCGGATCGTTCCATGCAGTGTAGTCGGTGCCGGTATAAGCCTGGAAGACCTCCGCATCGGCCTTGACCGACTTGACGCCACCGACAAAGCCACAGGCGAACTTGTGGATCAGCGGGATGTCCATGCCGCCGACGAAGCCGACCTTGTTGGACTTGGCAGCCATCGCAGCCATGATGCCGGCGAGATAGGAGCCTTCCTGTTCCTTGAAGACGATCGACTTCACATTGGGCTTGCCGGCCACGACCATGTCGATGATCGAGAACTTGGTGTCGGGATATTCAGCAGCCACCTTTTCGAGGGCTGCCGCCCAGGAGAAACCCGCCACGACGATCGGGTTGTTGCCGTCGCCGGCGAACTTGCGGAGCGCCTGCTCGCGCTGGGCGTCGTTGGCGATTTCGAATTCGCGATATTCGATGCCGGTCTCGGCCTTGAACTTCTCGGCGCCGTTGAAGGCCGCCTCGTTGAACGACTTGTCGAACTTGCCGCCCAGGTCATAGATGAGTGCGGGCTTCACATCGGCGGCGAGCGCCGAGGCCGCCATGGATGCGGTCGCCATGAGTGTCAGAAGAATCTTTTTCATTGTTCAGCCCTGTTTTTTGCCAACACGTTCTTTGGTTCAGCCCGGGCACGCGTCGCCAAAAGCGTAAGCGCGCCACGCGGCTGCCGACCGGCCTCATAACCTCCCGAGACCCGGCTGGGCGGCATCCTTGCATGGCGGAAGAAAAAATTCACCAAAAATTTTTCAAATGGTAAAAATAGCAGATCACGAACAGGAAATGACGTGAAATCAATGATTTGCGAGGCTCAAGCGGCGAAGCGCCCGGCCAGGGGTTCGCGCTTGAAAGCCAGTACCCAGAACAGGAAGGAGAGGAAGAGGAAGACGGCGAAAGCGGGCTGCAACAACAGCCATTCGGCGATCCCGTTCCACACGAAGGGCGGCAGGTGGGTGAGCACGTAGCTTTCAGCGGCCGCAAGGATATCGGGATTGACGCTGAAGATCGCCGCGCCGAAGGGCATGATGACCACGGCTTCGCTCGCAACGGACTGGATCGAGTCGATGATGCCGGCCATCACGGCAGCGACAAGGAACAACAAGCTCAGAAAACGCAACAGGAAACGCATCACCAACTCCCGACACCGGCCTCCGGCTCAAGTGCGCTCAGGGATCACATAATTAAGTGAAATAACGGTTTCAATGTTTCCCGATGACGACAGTGTGACGAAGTGCCGAAAAAAGCGCCGCGGAGGGTTGCTATAGGGGAAAACCTCGGTGTATATCCGCGCCCGGAAGCCCGGACGGGTGGTCAAATCGAGGACCACCGATATCGCCCGCTTCATTAGGACAGGTGGCCGAGTGGTTGAAGGCGCACGCCTGGAAAGTGTGTGTACGTGAAAGCGTACCGCGGGTTCGAATCCCGCTCTGTCCGCCATATCTTTTTCTCAACTGAATTAGTCGCGACATTTTCTGGTTTGCAGTGAGCCAGGATTTCGGCTCAGTCGCCCTCACTCCACGAACCCGACCATCGGCCCAAACCCGCCGTGTCCGGACCAGTCCTCCCGGCTCATGGACGGCACGTAGATCCCCGCCCCTCGGCCCCCGTCGAGAAACAGCGCATCCCGGCATTTCAGTTCGTCGCGGAAGAGTCGGGCGAAATCGTGGAAGTTCACGGGGGCGTCGCTGATTGCGAATCGGAGCGTGTCGGCTTCGCAGATGCCGACGCCGCTTCTGAGTTTTCGGTCAGTTGATCCGGGGATGAAGATCGGGTTCGTCTTGCCGGCAATGACCAGCATCGGGCCGGACTGGGTCGCGAAGCGCAGTTTTTCCTTGCGTTTCAGATAGATCTCCGTCGGCAGTATCCCGGCACCTGACTCATCCAGGAAGAACACGCCGTTCGGCTTCTTGTAGAAGTTCGGGACGGGGTTGGTCGAGGGCTTCGGCTCAAAGGTATTGGCGGGATGCAATTGCTCGCCGTCCTCGACATAGAGTCCCATCGGCGAGAAATCATCGGTGTACATTCCGGCGTTCATCGCGAATGTCAGCGATTTTCCTTCGTCGGCAACGGCTTTGGCTACGCTCGCGAATGTGCGGTAGGGCTGACCGTCAGCGTTCTTCCAGAACAGGCGTGGGCGCGCGGTTTTCATGTCGATGGCACAGACGACATAGTCCACCGCCTCGAAGGTCTGCTCTGCGCAGGAGAGGGGACTCTCGGACTCGGCCGACGATGCCGCGCCGCACAACGCGATCGCAACGGCAGCTATGAAGGTCCTCAACGAGCCCGGCATCGAAATTGGCTCCCGTTCAATCCCCAGTCGCTATAAGCGCGAAATAACCGCATTGTGGTGATCGGCCGGGCGCCATGCAAGACGTTCGGGTCGCAACGGACCGGAAATCAGGCCATCTCGGATTGAGCCTGGAGTTCCAACTGAACCGCAGCCTGGAACTCGAGAACCTGCTGCCGCATCTCTCCGGCGGAGACGCCCATGGCAGTCAGTTGGGCCGCCATCGAGCGCATCAGGGATCGCCATGCCTCGTTGGCGGCTTCGCCATGCGTCTGGTTCAGCATATTGACGGCATGCAACACTTCCGCACGGCGCCGGGCGGATGGAAACGCGATAACTTCACTCGACACTGCTGGGCTCCGAAGCTACTCATCTCGCCGGACCGTAAGGGCAACGTGGTTAATGAACCGCTACGGCCCAAGCTGCCGCATGAATTCCGGCCTCGCGCCGAGAGGCCGCCAGGGCGCGCCGCCGAGATCGACGCGCGTTACAAATGCGACAACGCACTGAATCCGGCGATGCTAGGCATGGTTTCAAGAACGGGATTTGCAAGAGGATGAAGCCATGCGGACCGCGACGCGCATAGCGCTGGTGCTGACGGGAACGGCCATGGTGATCGGCGTCTTCGCGACCCCAAGCGCCCATGCCGACCGGAGCAGGATCGGGGTCAACGGGATCAATGCTCTGACCGCGCAGCAGCGCGCCCGGCCGCCAGCGCAGCTTGGCCGTATTGACTATGTCCTGGCCACAAAAGTCGTGAGCGTAGCGACGGCCATAGTCCATCTGTCCTCTGCGCCGACAGTCGCAAATTTCGACCGTGGCGACGGATGGATCGAGAGCGAGTTTGTCGCCGCGACCAAGTCGGCCAGGATCGCGGATAAATCGACCACGAAACCCACCGATTGCGAGCGCGACACTTTCGCTGACCAGCAGCGCAATGCCTCGGATGGAGGCCGCAGCGCTATGGCAAGGTCCGCCGAGCATGCTTCATGCCTGTCGGACAAGTCGCCCAAGCGCCGCACGCGTCAGGTCGTCATTGCCGACATGGCTTCGCTACAGGTTCGGAAGCCGGAGGCTGCGCCCGTCGTCTTCAAGTTTGAGGCAGTCATCAAGATCGATCTTGCCGGATTGACCTGGTGATTGGCGGATCAGAATTTCGTCGTCAGGCTCGCACTGATGGTCCGCCCGGGGGCCGGAACGTCGAAGGCGGATTGAACGCGCTTGTCGAACATGTTCGTCACCGCGACAGTGACATCGAGATTGCCGTTCGGAGAGGACCAGGTGATGGCTGCGTCCGTCGTCGTATAGTCGTCAAGTCTACGAATGACGGGTTGCGGATCGCCGTTCACGAACCTGTAGTCCTGCCCCCCGACACGGTGGCCGACGAAGTTCTGAGCGATGGTAGTGGTGACACGCGAGGAATGGACATATTTCAAACCGACCTGCGCGACGTAGTCCGGGACGAGCGGCACGTCGTTTCCGGCCCAGAAGCCTCTCGTGTCGTCGCTTTCGTTCAATGCCAATGAGGCGAACGTGCCGAAGCCGTTGCCAAGCCAATAGTTAGCGCCAAAATTCAGACGGTCGATCGTTCCGGCTTTCGTCTGCACGCCGAGGACCATATCGTCATAGGACGCCGCCAATCGGCGGAACTCCTGGTGCTGGTATTCCGCCGTGGTGAAGAAGCGGTCGCTCCATTCGGCATCCCATCGCGCCGCCGCCGTGCGGGTCTGGCCTCCAGTGAACAGCGGCAGTTCCATCGGCGACAGGCCGACAGTGGAAATCGGTGACAGCGTGTAGATCGACAAAAAGCTCGTGTCCTGCCGGTAGTAGGCGCGCAGCCACTGTCCATCTGATGGTGACCATGCGCCGCCGAGCCTGAAATCGAGCGGACCCCATTTGGCCGAACTGCCGTTGACCTGAACCCAGTGGACGCCGCCCTGGAATTGCAGGTCGCGGGTGACATCCCAAGTCGTATCGAAATAGGTCCGGGTTCCAAGCTGATCGGTCGACGACCAATTTTCTTCGATCATATAACCTCCGACGAGTTCCAGTACCCTTTCGTGGGATCGGCCGTCGAATTGTGAGGCCTCCAGGCCGTAGCGCAGTGTGAAAGGCCCGATGCCGTAGAGATGGCTGAAACCGCCGGAGAGGGATCTTTGGTTCGACACGACATCGTGATCCAGAAGAACCGCGTTCTCATTTGCCACCCTCGCCCAATCGCGGCTGTCCACCTCCTTCCAGACGGCAAAGGCTTGCAGCACATTGCGTTCCTCGATCGTGTGACTCCAGGCGCCGCCGAGCGTTTCGGAATTGAACCTCGAGTGATCGAACAAGGTCGGCGTCTTTGTTGGCCCGGGGAACTCCTCGTAGATCCGGGTCTTGTCGCCGAAGAGCACGACGCTGTCGCTCAACGTCGGTCGGATGCCGAGCTGAAATAGCCCACCCTCGAGGTCGTTGGCATCGTTATCTCTGGTACTTTCGGGCCGCGTTATCGCGCCCTGAATGAAATAGCTCACGGGAAGACCCGCATAGCTGGTTCCCTGTAGCGTCAGATCGACCCCCCAACCGGGCCGCCGCGCGCCGTCATCGAGCAGCGACCCGCCGAGCGCACCTTCAAAGAAGGTGCGACGCTCCAGTGAATTGCGCCGCGTCTCTCCCGCCAGAGCCAGCGGGTCCATCAACATGCCCTGCAGCTCTGAAGACGATGTGCTGGTCCCTCGGTGGAAACGCTCGAGGCCGTCGATGATAGGGCTGACAAAGGGCGTCTGCCGCCCCTGTACGGCCTCGTCGACATAGGTCGTCGCCTTGAACGGATCAGCGGAGCGGTCCGCATAATACTGTCCCCATTCGGTCATACCGAGATTGTCGAGCGACACCCCGAGATAAGACGACGCATGACGGTTTACGTCATAGCCCGTGTAATAGCCCCCGCGCAGCTGGCGCCGCCGGAGCGCCTCGCGGGCCTGGATAATGGCTTCATCCGCCTGATACTGGTCGATGGCGACGCCGGCGCGGATCAGCGACGTCGACGGATTGTTGGGGTCGAAACGGTCGGCATTATCGAGCGCCTGCATGGTTTCTTCGGGCGCGTTCTGCTGATAGGTCGCGATCGCAAGGCCGATCAGCGCATCGCCATAGGTCGGGCTGACCGCGGCGGCATCGAGCAGTGCCTTCTCGCCCTCGGCGGTCTTGCCGATCCGCAGCAGATAGCGGCCCTTGGCGGCGAGGACGGGATAAGCATTCGGGTCAAGGGAGGCGGCAATGTCGATCTGGCGCTTTGCGGCAATGATCTGGTCGTTGTCCATCAGGAAGCGGGCGTAGTTGGCGTAGATCGCCGGGTTTTCCGGATTGATTTCGACGGCCTTGCGATGCGCCTTGTCGGCTTCGACAATGGCGTTACGTTCACTCTGTACCAGGGCGATCTCGTTCCAGATCGCACTATCACCCGGCGCAATCGCAATAGCATGCTGCAGTTCGGCGAGCGCGCCATCGACGTCGCTCGACACGACGTTCCGGAACTGAGCGCTCGTCAGAAGCTGCGTGGGATCGTCGGGATCGATCGCCTTTGCCCGGGCAAGTGCTTCCCTCACCTCATCGCGCCGGTCGAGCGAAAGCGCCAGCGACGCACGGGCAGCCGGAAGGCGTGCGTCATCGGGAAAACGATTCTCCGCCGCCCTGATCACCTCGATCGCTTCCGCCTGCCCCTTCAGATAGGCCGTGGCATCCGCCTGGGCGAGGGCCGCGGTCGGGTCATCCGCATAGGCAGCCGCATTCGGCGGCGGAAAGGCACGGGTCGGCTCGGCCAGCGAGCGGGCAAACCACAGGCCATAGGCGGCGGTCGCCTTGCGGTCGCGCGGTACACCCGGCAGTGCTTCGGCGAAAAGCCCGGCGGCCTTGGCATAGTGCATTTCCTGGCCGGCCAGCATCGCCTCGACCAGCTTGGCGCGCGCCTCCAGCGAACCCTTGAGGGGCCGCTTCAGGTGGGACAGCGCTTCGCGTGCATCCTTGCGGCCGGAAATGGAGAGCGAGGTTTCGGCGAGCGACAGCCAGTCCTCGGCACTGCGAGAACCGGCATCTGCGGCCAGAATGCGGCGGCGCTCGGCGCGGGATCGGGTGCCGTCCATGCCGCTCGGCGACATCGCGCCGAACACGTCCCGGAGCTCGTTGTAGAGCAGCATCTGCTCGCGCTCTTTGAGATTGACGAGCGTGTATTTCCGCGGCGCCTGGCCGATCGTCACCGTTGCGCCCTCGCCCTGGTTGACGACGACCGAGCCTTGCGCGTTGGAAAGCTCGACGCTGCCTTCGAGCACCGTCAGCGTCGTCTGCTTGCCGCTCACCCTGAGTGTCCAGTCGGTACCGCGGATCGCCGCGGTCGCCGCCGGCGTGTCGACCTGGACCTTGCTGCCGCCGCGCGCCGCACGCGCCCAGATCGCGCCTTCGGTCAGGCCGAGAACGCTGTCGGTCACGTTGGAGATCTTCTTGACCAGCATGGTGGTGTTGCGGCCCATGCGGACCAGCGACTTGTCGGCGAAGCGGATGGTCAGGTTGCCGGTCGCATTGGTCCTGAGCGTATCGCCGGCCAGCAGGCCTTGGTTCACGTCGACGGGTTGCCAGGCGGGCACATCAACGAACTGCGCCTCTTCGCCGGTCTTGCGCGCCACGACCGTACCCTCGGCTTCGGAGACACGCGGAAAGACATCGGCGCGTGCGCCAGCAAAGCCTGATGTCAGGAATGTGGTGGCAAGGATGGCGGTGCGCAGGAGCGTGAACAACGGCCTGTGCAACGGCGCCGGCCACCGCAGGCAGCCCGCGCTTTCACCCGTCAATCGACCCCGATGCCGCAAACCCGCCCCCGAAAGCACTCTGCGTCCGCGTGCCATCATAGCAGCGACGACGTGTTCCTGATCATGTTTCATCTCTTGCGGGCCGCGGAATTTCAAGTGCCGCCATGGTTTCCCGGTGCTTTGGCTTTGCGCAAAATGGGGACTGTTGTTATCTCACTACAGAATTCTTCCCATGCGCGGCGCGTCTTGGAAGCGGACACCTTATCGAATTCGGGTCGGATGAAAGAAAAGAACGGGGCGGCATTCGAGACCGGGGCACAAGCCGCGAAGCATCGAAAGCGGCGCGCACTGCAGCTCTTTGTTGTTTCGCTTGCGACACTTCTCGCCATCGGATTGCTGTCGCAGCTGCCCGCCTGGAAATTGTTCGACCTCCGGCTCTTCGATTATATCTCGACCTTCCGCCACCAGCCTCTGCCCGACACCGCGCCTATCATCGTGGCGATCGACGAGCCGTCGCTCTCCGACATCAACATCCAGTGGCCCTGGCCACGCAGCCTGCATTCCAGGCTGGTGAGCCGATTGCGCGCAGCAGGCGCCAAGGCGATCGGGGTTGATATCATCTTCGCCGAGCCTTCCACGGAAGAAAATGATGCCGCGCTGGCCAAGGTGCTGGGACCGGATGTGGTACTGGCGGCCGACGAAACCTTGATCCAATCGCCGCAATCCGATCAGCTTGTCCGCACCGAGCCGCTCAAGCGATTCACCGATGCGGGCGCGCTGAGCGGCATTGCCTCGATCACGCTCGAGCGGGACGGGATCTTTCGGTCGATGCCCTTCTATGCCGACGGCTTTGCCGCCCGTCTGGCGCAGGCGGCTGGACTGACATACCCGCCCGCCGACGATCGCCTGATCCAGTGGCCCGGCCCGGCCCGGACCTATCCGACCGTGTCCTACTACCAGGCGCTGGATCCCGAAAACATGCTGCCGCCTGGCTTCTTCAAGGACCGCATCGTGCTCGTCGGCCTGAGCCTGCAGAATGCCGCCGATCTCAACGACAAGGTCAGCGACGCCTTCGCCACCTCCTACACCGTCCATACCGGCCAGCTGGTGTCAGGCGTCGAGATCCAGGCGGCGATCCTCGACAATCTCACGCGCAATCTCTCGATCGGCCATCCCGGGCAGGCGGCGCAACTGCCGCTGCTGCTGCTTGTGGTGCTGGCGGCGGCCATCGTCTCCTGGCAGCCGCTCAGCTGGATGAATGCGATGGCTGCGGTTTCGGCGGTGGTCGCGCTGGTGGGAATGAGTTATTTCGCACTGACCTTCGGCCGGATCTTCATCTCGCCGCTTGCGCCGGCTGCGGCCTATTTCATCACGGCAGCGGGGCAGACCGCGCTCGACTATATCGAGGAGCGGCACAATCGAAAGCAGATCATCCGCGCCTTCTCGCAATATCTCTCGCCGGCTCTGGTGCAGCGGCTGGCGCAGGATCCGTCGCAACTGCGCCTCGGCGGCGAGCGGCGGACGCTCTCGATCCTGTTCTGCGACGTGCGCGGCTTCACCACGATTTCCGAGGAGCTGCGCAACGACCCCGAACAGCTGACCTCGCTGATCAACCGCCTGCTCACCCCGCTCAGCGACACCGTGCTCAAGCACAATGGCACGATCGACAAATATATCGGCGACTGCGTCATGGCCTTCTGGAATGCGCCGCTCGACGACCCGGACCATGCCCTGCATGCTGTCTCCGCCGCCGTCGAGATGCTGGACGCCACCAAGCGGCTCAATCTCGAACTCGCCGAGGAGGCCCGCATTTTCGGCCGTCCGCCACGCGTGCTGCAGATCGGCATCGGCGTCAATACCGGCGAATGCGTCGTCGGCAATATGGGCTCGGCGCGGCGCTTCGACTATTCGGCACTCGGCGACAGCGTCAATCTCGCCTCGCGCCTCGAGGGCCAGTCGAAGAATTACGGCGCGCCGCTCCTGATCGGCGAGCAGACGGCAATGGCCGTCGCCGGCAGCCTCAATGTCGTCGAACTCGACCGTATCCGGGTCAAGGGGCGAAGCGAACTCTCGCCCGTCTTTACCGTGGTGAAGGCGCTGAGCGATAACCAACGCAGGATGCATGAGGCGTTTCTGGCGGCGAGTTACGCCGGCGCAGCGCTGCCGGAGACCGATGAACAGCCGGTGCCGGAACTTGAATCATATTATCAGCTTGTCCGCAGCAGGCAGAATGCCGTATCTGCCTGATAGGGAACCTGACGCTCGGGGGCGCGCATGGCAGAGATCAACAAAAGCTTGGCATTCTGGAAATCCTTCCCGATTTTCGAGGAATTTCCCAAGGAACTGATCGACGAGGTCACCGGCCTTGCGCAATGGCGGCGCTGGGCGGCAGGCACCGTGATCTTCCAGCGTGGCGACGAGGGCAATTACATGATCATGGTCACCGGGGGCCGGATCAAGGTGTCGCTGTTCACCACCCATGGCAAGGAACTGTCGCTCAGGCATTTCGAGGCCGGATCGCTGATCGGCGAAATGTCGGTGCTAGACGGCGAGCCGCGCTCGGCCGATGCCGCCGCCGCGATTGCCAGCGAAGGCTATGTGATCGGCAAGAAGGAATTCCGCGCCTTCATGGCGCGGCATTCGGCGGCAGCGGACGCCGTCGTCAACTTCCTTTGCAAGCGACTGCGCGAGACCAACCAGACGCTGGAGACCATCGCGCTCTACAATCTCGACGCCCGTGTCGCCCGCTTCCTGCTGGCGACGCTCCGCCAGATCCATGGCGAGGAATTGCCGGATACTGCGAGCCTCGATCTCGCGCTCAGCCAGGTGGAAGTCGGCGCCATCCTGGGCGCATCGCGGCCGCGCATCAACCGGGCGATCCTCGAACTCGAGGAAGGCGGCGCCATCAAACGGCGCGGCAACATCATCGACTGCAACATCCCCCGGCTGGTGAAATTCGCCGATCCGGATGATTGACGGAGGAAAAGTTTGGTGGAGCTAAGCGGGATCGAACCCGATACTCCTTTGCCATTGAAAACTAAAGATAAAAATGGTGCATCTAGACTTTCTCTGTAGCACGTCAACGTGTCTTGGGCAACGCCACTGAGTGCGTTCTGGTGCTTTCAGCGAAGCTAGAAAACTTATTGTGTCCCATTGAATGGCGATAGCGTCATCAGCCCTGAAGGCGGATAATGGACGTTGACTAATCAAATACCCTCCGGCGATATGATCGTCAAAGTGGTAGCTCCCAAGAATCGATAGAATGGAAGATCGCCTAGCCGACTGAAATCAACGGTCGCCGAAGATGAACAGGCGTGACTTCGCTCTCCGAAGAGGCAAGTTCGCCTCCGCACGGGCTCTCTGCCCTTTCGTTTTAATAATAGCAACCTGGCGCCCGTTCCTTGCGCTGAATCGCCGGCGTAATTACCATTGCCGTATGAGCCCGGCGCGGCAACGCACAGACTTAAATTGTTGATAATGCAATCTTATCGGGCGTTATGTTTTGTAGACAGAGCGTGCGGTTTACTACCTAAAAGATGACCTAAACTGCGCGCAAGGGTTATCCTTCGTCGCATGGATTCGTTCCCTCCCCCTGCAACTTCTACCAACCGTCATTGAGCGTGACTCTGTCGAGGGATTCCCACAAGCCGACGAATCTGAATCTGTGGCGCAAACAGGAGGTTTGTGATGGGTTCAGCGATTTCTTTGCAGTCGGATTTCGATGGGGATGGGTTGCGGCGTCTGGCTCGGCAGACACGAGATGCCGACCAGGCTCGACGTCGTCTCGCGCTCGCATCGATCTATGATGGCGGCTCGCGCGCCGATGCGGCTCGCCTCGGTAGCGTCACGGTTCAGATCGTGCGCGACTGGGTGGTGCGTTTCAACGCACGCGGTCCCGACGGGCTGATCAACGGCAAGGCTCCGGGCAAGCCGTCACTGTTGACCGAAGATCAGCGCACAGCCCTGGCA